>DATKEV010000150.1:0-17569 GCA_035511855.1 Candidatus Udaeobacter sp. | reverse complement strand
GGAGAAGGGCGAAAGCGAAGGTAAAACCCTTCTGGATGCCATGCGCGATGGCACCACCGAAGGCATGCAACACTTCGACGGCGAGATCGAAAAACTCATCCGCGCCGGGGTCGTCGATTTCGAGACCGGTTTGACCTATTCGACGAATGCGGGAAATTTGCGGCTGGAAATGGCCGATTTCCTCGACGATCGCAGCAACAAGAAGAAAGCTCCGGATCCCAACCAGACGACCGATCTCGAAATCGAAAGATAATCACTTGCCGGAGAGACATCCGTTTTGCAGAGCCTTGCACTCGAGCGCATCCGCTCGTAAGGCCGCAGTAGGCCTCTGCGGACTCGTGCCGTAACTGCCGCAAAATCCGCTTTAGCCGTTGAGGGCTGCTTTTCGCAGCTTTCACGCAGACTCGTAGCTTCCGAGCACTTCATTATCGTTCAGAGTGGTTTTGTGCTAATGCTGCGCTTCAGTGGAAGAGTTCGGCGCTTGAGAGGTACCCAATGTTGCCTCCGCTCCCGTCGTAGCCTCCCACAACCATCGCGTCTCCGTTCCCCAGCAAGACGGCGCTGTGGTCGGTGCGCCCGGTGTTTAGGTTCGCGGCAAGGCTGAACTTTCCGGTCGCCGGATTGTATAGCTCCGTACTGGCCAAGTGAGCGCCGCCGCCAGCGATCAGCACCTCGCCGTTATTTAGCAGGGTAGCAGTGTGGTTATAGCGCCCAGCGTTCAAGCTCCCTGTGGAGGTCCATTTGCCGGTCGAGGGATTGTAGATTTCGGCGCTGGAAAGAAAAGGTGCGATGGCGTTGCTGTTCTGACCACCGGCAGCCAAGACCTCTCCGTTGTCCAGCAGCGTTGCGGTGAAAAGTTCGCGGGAGGTCTTCATGCTTCCGGTAATCGTGAAAGTACCGGTCACGGGGTTGTACAGCTCCGCGCTTGCCAAGTAATTCCCCGCAGAGTCGACGCCGCCCGCAATCAGGGCGTCGCCGTTCGGCAGGAGTGTAGCGGTGTGGCCAAGGCGCGGCGTCTTCAAGCTGCCCGTGAGACTGAAAGTGCCGGTCGAGGGATCGTAGAGTTCCGCGGCAGGAATGAAACCATTTGGATCAGCGCCGCCGGCTATCAAGACCTGGCCATTGTTGAGCGGCGTCGCAGTGAACCCAGGTGTCAAATAGCTGCAGCGCCCTGCATGCATGCTGCCGGTTATGGCGAATTTTCCGGTCGAGGGATCGTAGAGCTCCGCGCTCGAATAGCAGACATGCTGAGTGCCTGTTGGCATGAAGATGTATGCGTCGCCTCCGGCGATCAGCACTTTTCCGTTGTCGAGGAGGGTTGCCGTAAAGTTGGCGCGCCCGGCGTTCAAATTACCCGTAAAGCCGAAGGTTCCCCTTGAGGGGTTATACAGCTCGGCACTCGAAATGCCGTAAAGCCCCCTGTCTCTCCCGCCCGCGACTAGCACCTCGCCATTGTTCAGAACCGTTACGGTGAAAAAGGCACGCTGGGTCCCCATGTTGCCGGTGAAGGACCAACTCTGCGCCTGCACCTTCTGGCTCGTGCCCAAGAACAAGGCAATTAAGCACATCCATCCACTCACATGCATTTTTCTCATAGCATTTATCCTTCTAAGCGCAACGAGGAATCTGCCTTTCGTTAATCCATAAGCAGAAAGCTGCGCTGAACAGGTGGGGCGCTCACCAGATGCCAAGCTTAGACTGAGTTGTACACATTTCGCGCTTGTGGAATATCAACAAATTTGTAAACTTTTTGTAAACGGATTCGTTTTACCGACTTCTCCCGAATTGGTCGCGTTCGGCGGACGAAGTCGTTGATTGTTGCTGGCCTAACAGGGCTTGCCTATCGCTTCACATTGCTGGAATTCTAAAGCCGACGCCTCGCACGCCCGACAATTGGAGAATGATCGACCGCGACGAAGTATCTATCTTTCTACCCGGCCCCGCACGTGCCACAATCACAGGCTGAATCTTGATCCACTCAATGATCGAGTTCTTCCACATTCTGGTGAAGCATTTTCCTCGTGTCCTGGTGCCCGTACTGTGGGTCGTGTTGTGCTTTTCCCTTCTCGCCATGCTCTCGCCGCGGCTGACGCATAGACTGTTCGGTGCAGCAGAGAATATCTTCTCGAGCCTCGCAGATCGCAGAACCCTCGCCGTATTCGTTTTGTTTTTGTCGGTGATCGGAATCAGGCTGGCCATCCTTCCGCTGCTTCGTGTTCCCGTGCCGTCGATTCACGACGAGTTTAGCTACCTCCTGATGGCCGACACGTTCGCGCACGGACGACTCGCCAATCCGCCGCATCCGATGTGGATCAGTTTCGAGACCTTTCACGTCAATTGGTTTCCCACCTATTCGTCCAAGTATCCGCCGGGGCAGGGCGCGGTGCTGGCGCCGGGCCAAGTACTGGGAAATCCGTGGATCGGCGTGCTGCTGAGCAATGCCGCGATGTGCGCGGCAACCCTCTGGATGTTGCAAGCGTGGTTGCCCGCACGATGGGCGGTCCTCGGCGGCATTCTTGTCGCGCTGAAGCTCGGTATCGCAAGCTATTGGATGAATAGCTATTGGGGCGGCGCGGTGGCTGCCACCGGTGGCGCGCTGGTTCTCGGCGCGATGCCACGGCTCGTCCGGCGAACGCGAATTCGCGACGCCCTGCTGTTGGGGCTCGGCATCGCCATTCTCGCCAACACACGGCCTTACGAAGGATTACTTTTTTGCATCCCGATCGGTTGCTGGTTTGTCTGGTGGCTGGCCGGAAAAACAAAATCGCGCGCGCCTCGCCGCGAACGCCTCATCAAAGCGTGCATTCCCCTTGCCGCCGTGCTCCTTGTGACCCTGATTTTCATGGGCTATTACAACTGGCGCTTGACGGGAAACGTGTTGCTCTTCCCCCATGTTCTGAACTCACGGACCTACCGCAGCGCGGGTCTCTTCCTCTGGGATCATCCGAAGCCTCCGCGGCAATACCACAACCAGCAGTTCGAAGATTTCTACAACGGCTGGGAACGTGAGGACTATCAGAATTCCTGGCATGACGTCTGGAAAGTGTCCGCGGAAAAACTAACGCGCAGCGGCAACACCTATTTCTGGTGGGGCGCCCTATTTTTGTTGCCGGGATTGCCGTTCGTTTTCCGCGACCGCCGGACGCGCTTGCCCCTATTGATATTCCTCATAGGCGCAACGGGGTTTCTCGCAACCATCTGGTCGTTTCCGCATTATGTGGCGCCACTGACGTGCGTGATTTTACTTCTTCTCGTCCAGACGATTCGTCACTTGCGAACGATGAAGCTCGCGCGACGGCCGATTGGGCTTGCTCTCTCCTGGGCTGCCGTTTGCCTCTTGGCGCTGGATGTCGCGGCCTCCGCTTCACACCGTGTATGTGATCCGCTCGAGTGGATGTGCGCGGGCGATCCGAGCCGCGCCGCGATTCAGGAAAGACTTTCGCATACGCCCGGAAAACATTTGATCATGGTGCGTTACACCGAAGAGCACAATCTTCACGATGAGTGGGTCTACAACGGGGCGGAACTTGACGGGGCCAAGGTGCTCTGGGCACGCGAACTCGACCGGGAACAAGACGCCAGGCTCTTCGCTTACTTCAAGGACCGCCAGGTCTGGCTCGTCGAACCCGACACCGACAACACGGAATTAATTCCCTACCGGCCGCCGACTCCGTCGCCTCCTCAACCATAGCAGCCCCGGGATGGCGGATTGTCCAGTCACCAGTCACCGACGCAACTCCGACTGCACTCGGAAAACTCAGCTTACTTCAGATCGTAATCGCCGATGTACGTCCCGCGGCTGATGCCCAGCATGCTCAGGAAGAACGAAGCGAAAATAATCTGCAGACCAAGAAATAGCCACATCGACCAGAAAAGCACCTGGCGGACTTCGTGCAATTCGCCAAACCCGCTGGCGGCCCACTGCCACGTCACCCACGCGCATCCCGCGAAACCCGCCAGGAATAATCCTCCTCCGAGGAGCAGACCGAATTCGAGCGTGATGCGCTTTAGGATCCTTCTCAACGAAAAGGAATGCTTGTCAAACCGTTCGGCATAGCTGAAGACCTTGGCAAAAGCGCCGATGGACAAGATTTGCGCGCCAAGCAGCGTGAAGATCACGCCGAAAATCATCGTGTGGAGGTCCAGCGTAACGCTTGGAGAAATCGGCCGCGGTCCGGGAAGCAGCCAGCACACCAGCGCAAGACCCACTATGATCAGCGAAGCGCCAGGAAGCAGAAACAGCCAGTTCGGTGCGTACAGCAGCATGAATCGCAAGCTGCGCCACCCGTCGCGGAAGCTTCGCAGATGCGGCGCGCGTCCGCGTTTGTCGGGCCAGAGAACGATGGGAATCTCCGTGATGCGCGCACCAATTTGCGCGGACTTGATGATCATCTCGAGCGCAAATTCCATCCCCGAGCTGCGTACGTCCAGGCGGTCGTACAAGGTGCGCGTGAACCCGCGCATTCCGCAGTAGCTGTCGCCGATGCCGACATGAAAAAAAAGATTGAGCAGAGCTGTGAGTCCGGGATTGCCAAAATATTGGTGCAGCCGCGGCATGGCGCCGGGTCGAATGCCGCCGTGGAAGCGATTGCCCATCACGACGTCATATCCTTGGCGAAGTTTTTCGACAAACCGCGGAACATCGGTGAAGTCGTAGCTGTCATCCGCATCGCCCATGATAATGAAAGGACCGCGCGCTGTGGCGATTCCCATGCGCAGAGCAGCGCCGTAGCCGCGCTCGGTCACGTGCACGACACGCGCGCCGTGCTCTTCGGCGATTTGGATCGAGCCATCCGTCGAACCGTTGTCCGCCACCACGACTTCCCCGGAGAGCCCTGCGTTGCGGAACGCCGTGACCGCTTTGTCCACGCAATACCCCAGCGAGTTGGCTTCATTCAAGCAGGGGATGACCACCGACACTTCAACCTTCTGCCGCGTTTCGACCTTCAGTTGAAGGGACCCGTCCGGAGCCGAGACTCGTTCCATGAGCGGCACCATAATATCGCGCTCCGCCCCGCTTTTCATCCGCAAGGATTTCTTCCTCGAACGTCACGGCCGCCAAGACATTCTCCATTCTGTGACACTTTAATCGGCTTCGCAGCTCCCAGCCGGAAACACCCCGAGCCATGCTCTTCTTCTCCACTCTTCTCTCAATCCGTAGTCTATGGTTAGACCCCCACCTTGAAACGAATGGCAATCTATGGGAGTCTGCTTTGGAAGTTCTTGTCTGCGAGAAATGCTGGAATCCCAAACACAAAGCACCGAATCCCGTGTAATGACCGCTGCTCAAAATGAGCTGATGCCCGATCCTTGGGAAGCCGCTTATTTGCGGTTCGAAACGCCAGAAGAGGAAATCCAGAAATTTATCAAACGCCTGAACCGGCTTGGTGCGGCGCAATGGCCGCGCGACGCGGAAATTGTCGAGCTATTTTGCGGACGCGGAAATGGCCTGATCGCTCTGCAGCGATTGGGTTTCACGCACCTTGAAGGCGTGGACCTATCTCCCCGGCTGATCGCCCAATTCAAGGGATCCGCCACATGCACGGTCGCCGATTGCAGGAAGCTCCCGTTCACGGACCGCTCGAAGGATGTGTTGATCGTCCAGGGCGGCTTGCACCACTTGTCCAAACTGCCGGACGATCTCGAACAGACTTTTTTCGAAATGCGGCGCGTCTTGCGGAAGAATGGCCGCGTCATGTTCGTCGAGCCCTGGCGGACACCTTTTCTAAGTTTCGCGCACTTCGTGTCTGAGATTTCTCTCGTGCGGCGCCTTTCGAACAAGATGGATGCGTTCGCGACCATGACCGAGCACGAGATTCGAACGTACCAGCAATGGCTCGGCCAGCCGGAGATGATTCGAAAGATCGCCCGAAAATATTTCGCTCTCGTGCACGAATCATTCGCGTGGGGCAAATGGAATTTCGTCGGCACCCCGCTCTGAGCTTCAAACGGACCATTCGAATCCGCCAATTCCCTCTTGCAATTCCGCGCTCCGCGGTTATGATGGCCGCCTTACTCCATCCATGAACTCCACTTCGGAGCAGGTCCCGTTGACGACCGAAGAACTGGCCCCAGCCATGCAACAACGCAGCCGCGGCCGGCTGTTGCAGGTTCTCGGCATGTGGTTTGGTATTGCCGCCGCCCTCGGAAATGCCATCGCTGCGGGCATCGTTCGAACGCCTGGCGATATCGCAAAAAGTCTTCCGAATGCCTGGCTGTTCATTGGCGTGTGGATCGTCGGCGGCCTCTACGCGCTTTCCGGCGCATCTTCGATCGCGGAACTCGGCGCGGCGATTCCGCGCAGCGGCGGACAATATAATTTTTCGCGCCGCGCGCTTGGTGATTACGCCGGCTTCATCGTCGGATGGAGCGACTGGCTTTCTACTTGCGGCACAGCTGCGGCCGTGGCGATTGTCATCAGCGAATACAGCGCGCATCTTTTTCCGATTCTCGCGGGATACGTGCAAAGTCTTTCCGTTGGAATTATTTTTGCATTTGGACTTTTGCAATGGCGCGGCATTCGCTGGGGCCGCGGCGCGCAACTTTCCACCGCAGCAATTAAGACCGGGGCTTTTTTGATTTTGGTGATTGCATGTTTTGTTTTGGGAGGTCCCGCGCATCACGCCGCGGTGAATTCGAACGGGCCGGTGCTTGCGATTCCATCGGGGTGGGCGTTTATCGTTGCGGTGTTTTTGGGATTGCAGGCCGTGGTGTACACGGTGGATGGATGGGACGGAATCGTTTATTTCGGCGAAGAAGTGCGCGAGCCGGGCCGCGATATTCCGCGGGCAATTTTTGGAAGCGTTTTCTCGATCATGGGAATTTACCTGCTGCTGAATCTCATGGCGCTGTACATCCTGCCGATGAAGGAAATCGCCGGAAATAATTTTGTCCTCGGCACGGCGGCCGACCGCATCTTCGGAAATCTTGGCGATCCGATTATCCGGTCCATCATGGTGATTTCCATGTTGAGCTGCCTGAACGCCAATCAACTCTTTTGCACGCGCACGCTCTATGCGATGAGCTGCGATGGATTGTTTTTTCGCCGCGCCTCAAAAGTGAATGCCGGGGGAACGCCGACGCTTTCCCTTTTGCTGAGCACGATTGTCGGCATACTTTTCGTGGTCATGGCGTTCCTTCGCGGACATGCTTTCGAGCGAATCATCGCGATGCTATCATTTTTCTTCGTGGCGAATTACACGCTCACGTATACATCGCTTTTTGCGCTGCGCAAGCGCGAGCCGCAAATGGAGCGGCCGTATCGCGCGTGGGGCTATCCGTGGACAACTGGCATCGCGCTAACCGGATCGGTTTTGTTTCTAATCGGCTCGATCGCCACGGACCGCGAGAACGCGCCGCTGGCGCTGTTGATGCTGGTGCTCAGTTATCCGGTGTTTCGCGTTTTGAAATGGGCCTCGAACCGCGACAGCGCGACGGAGTAACCGCGAATAACAAATCGCATGATTCGTTCAGTTCACCTTCTCCGCGACGGACTTGGCTTGCAAGAACAAAAGCAAATAATCTTTTCCGCCGGTTTTTGAATCCGTGCCGGACATATTGAAACCGCCGAAGGGATGCGCGCCGACCATCGCGCCGGTACACTTGCGATTCAGATAGAGATTGCCGACGTGGAAGGTTTCCTCGGCCTTCTTGATTTTTTCTGGATTTTTGGAATAGACGGCGCCGGTGAGCCCGAACTCCGTGTTATTGGCGATTTCGAGAGCGTGATCGTAGTTTTTTGCCTTGATCACGGCGAGCACCGGGCCGAACACTTCTTCCTGCGCCAGCCGCGCCTTGGGATCAACGTCAGCGATGATGGTGGGCTCTACGAAGTAACCGTCGCCGGGCGCGCGCTTGCCGCCGGTGAGCAGCTTGCCTTCTTTCTTGCCGACTTCGATGTAATCGAGAATGGTTCTCATCGCGGACTGGCTGACGACCGGGCCCATATAGTTGTTAGGGTCGTCGCTGGGGCCGAGGGTGATTTTCTTGGTGCGGTCGACGAGTTTCCGTACAAACGTGTCATAAACCTTTTCCGTGACAATCGCGCGGGAGCACGCCGAACACTTCTGTCCTTGATAGCCAAACGCTGCCTGGGCGGTGCCTTCCACTGCGGCATCGATGTCGGCTTCATCGTCGACGACGATGGCGTCTTTGCCGCCCATTTCGAGCACGGTGCGCTTGATCCACATCTGGCCGGGGCTGGCTTTGCCGGCGAGTTCGCTGATGCGCAAGCCGACTTCCTTGGAGCCGGTGAAGCCGACGTAGCGCGTTTTCGGATGCTGCACAAGCGTGTCGCCGACGGAGCCGCCCGGACCAGTAATGAAATTCACGGCTTCCTTGGGAATGCCTGCTTCGTAAAGGATATCGATGAATTGCGCGGCGATGGTTGGCGAATCGCTGGCAGGCTTGAGCACCACGGTGTTGCCGGTGACGAGCGAGGCGACGACGAGGCCGGCCATGATGGCGCAGGGAAAATTCCACGGCGGAATGATGACGCCAACGCCGAGGGGAATATAAACGAGATAGTTGCGCTCGCCGCGCATCGGCGTGAGTTTTTGCGGCTCGGCAAGGCGCAGCATTTCGCGGCCGTAGAATTCGCAGAAATCGATGGTCTCGGCGATGTCGGCGTCGGCTTCGATCCAGGATTTGCCGACTTCGTAGCATACCAGCGCGTTCAATTCATATTTGCGTTCGCGGACGATTTGCGCAGCGCGGAACAGGCACTTGGCGCGATCCTCGGCGGGAACTTTTTTCCAGGTGTCAAAATATTTGTGGGCGGCTTCGACGGCTCGCTTGGCCATGTCCACGTTGGCGTGCTGGAAGACGCCGATGATCTCGATGGGCCGCGAGGGATTCGTGGAGGTGCGCTTTTCCGCCGTGGTGACTTTCTGGCCGGCGAGCCAGATGGGATATTCGCGGCCGAATTCGGATTTGACCTTTTTGAGGGCGTCTTCCATGCGCTTGCGGTTATCCGGCTTGGAGAAGTCGATGAACGGCTCGTTGGTGAATTCGGAGACGTGGAGTGTTTTTTCAGCGGTGGCCATGGCGGTTCCCTCCTCGGGATGCAAACAGTTCATTGTACTGCGCTCGCAAAGTTGCCGACAAGCAGGGGCGCTGAAAGACGTGACTGTGCCGGGTGACTCGTGGTCCGGGAAGAGCGAGGCAGAAGTGGAAAGAGGACCGCGTAGAGATGCGCCAAGCTCCGCCCAATGAGCTGGTGTGGGAAAAATCTGAAGTTCGTATGCCCTGACCCCGACCGGGCCAGGGCAGCGTGGTGACTGGATCGGGGGTCGGGCTGGCGCCCAATGATGCCTTTACTTTTTGCTTTCTTCGCCTAACGGGTGCATCGTCATGGCCACCATCTGGCAAGCACCGTCTTTAGCTTGAAAGACGTGAAGCATCACCGCATCAAATTCGTGGTGCCCCTCCTTGTCGTCATAGGACACGTGACGCGTGCCGTATTCATAGGCCATGTCGCCGGATGGCGCGGACACAACCCGATGTTCGCCGACCCACGAGCTCTTGACGTTCGTCCGGTCAGAGAAGTTCTTTTTGTTGGCATCCTCCATGGCCGGCTTGCCGACAACAGGCTTTCCGTATGGAGGCATATACGAGAAGGCGTCATCGGCAACAGGCAGGTGGCCTTGTTGTATGACACTTTGCGCACACGGCCCCGTCTGGGCTTGCGTCATGACGGCAGAAAGCAAAATGAATAATGCAACCAGGCTGTAGCGCATTGCACTTCCTCCTTGCGAACGTTCCGGCTTCAAATGCAGCGAGGGTTCATGGGAGTCCGATTGGATTGCCGGCCAATGGCGGCGGATTTTAGCAGGAATATCTCGCCAGCATCAAGTGACGCGGTAAGGAGAAGAGAGATTCCTCACCGCAGGCCGACGCCAGGGTCTTTCGCTGGTCCTTTTCGAGTTTCTATTTTCGAATTTCTATTTCCCGATCAGGGAACGATGGTGAGGCGGATGCGGCCGTGGAGGCGGTAGATCGAGAAATCGCGGCGATCCACAGTGAATATCTTGCCGAGGCCTTCCCGCTCCGCGACGCGGAGCAGGGCTGCATTGGCGAGGTCCATGGGACGGTTGGAGTATTTCTTCATGAGTTCGCGGATCCGAGGAGCATCGCCGGTGTCAAGCGTGAGCAGTTGCAGGGCGCCACGCTCCAACATTTCCCAGAGGGCTTCTTGCGCTCTGGGCAGATCGGCGAGGAGATACATGGCTTCGGTCAGCGGAGGCCAGACAGTGGTGCGCCCCGACAAGTCGAAACGGGCGGAGGCGGAAAAGCGGGAGCCGGGCTCCCGACTCGGTCGGGATAAATTCTGCCGCGGCGCTACAAAATCGTCAGAAAAGAAAGATGCCGGCCGGCCGGGCCACTGCAAGCAAAAACCACCGGTCTAAAGACCGGCCACTACAAGTGGAAGGGCGAAGAGCACAGCCAGGCGCTACCTGTCGTCTGAGGCGGCGGCGCCGCTCAGGCGCGGGCGGCGCGCATCTGCGCGGCGCGCTCGTTGAACTGGCGCGTCAGATGCGGCACGATGCCCAATTGACGCTCGATCAACATCAACTGCGCGCGATGATGCATCTCATGCTCCTTCGCGCCAAGCAGCCGCTCGAATCGCGACTTTGCTGTTTTTCCGTCGGGCTCGGTCACCGTTTCCTCGAGGATCTTCGGAGTCAAGGTCTCCATCCACGCCGCAAACTGCTCGCCCTCGGTTCGCAGCAGCTCGAGGATCTCGGCCTTGGATCTGGTCTTGGCTTCCTCGGCGTTGAAGCGGTCCATCATGCCGAAAAAGTCGAAGCCCACCAGCGTTTCCAGCCCTTTTTTGTGCACCTCTTCGAAGATCCGCGTGGAGATGGCGACGTGCGCCAGCATGCGCGCCACGGAGCGCACCTCCGGCGCCGCCACGAAGCCATACTTGGACTCCGGAATGTCCTCCGCAACCTGAATGGTGTTCTTGCGCACCGTGCGAAACGCGCTTGCCAAATCTTTTCCGCCGTAAGCAGCCATGTGGTCACCTCGTTATCGGATTTTTCCGCCCTGGGCGGGCAGACTGTCAAATTCGATGCACCGATGCGGCCATTGGTCACGCAAGGAAGACACTCGGAGATGGCAGGGCTATCAATTACACGCGGCGGGGTATTACTCAAGTCAAGGGCGACATTTCAGCAGCCGAAGAACTATATTAGAATGAAAGAACACTTCACTTAAGAAAGGGACGCGCGTGAACAAGAACCGATTTGGGAAACGAATGGCATTGGCAGCTGGATTCTTTTTTCTGTGTGCGGCGTCAGGGCTGACCCCAGCACAGAACAGTCCGCCCAGTCCGGTGCCGACCACCCCCAAGCCCTTGCCCTTACCCATGGCTCGACCGAAGAAGGCCGCTCGCCCAACGGACGATTTTGCGGGATTGACGTACACGGCGGAGCAGAGAGCGAAAATTGAGCAGATTCAAAAGGATACGAAGTCGCGCATAGATGCCGTGAACAAAGACGAAAAGCTAAACGCGGACCAGAAAGGGGCGTTTATCGAGGGGTACGAGCGTATGGAGCGCGGTCAGGTTTTCAAAGTGCTGACCGCGGAGCAACAGAAAGAAGTTCGCGAGAAGGCGCATGCCCGGCACCTGGCCGAGCAAGAGGCGCAGAAGAAAAAGCAGCCCCTGCCTCCGCCTACGCCAAAGTGAAAAAGAAAGACTGTAGAATGGTCCTGAAAAACTTGCCAGGCCAACGTAACGAGGACCTCCGGAGAAGCGATCGGAGGGGGATGGGATTGGCACGCTGAATTACTACTCTGCGCGGCAAACTAGTTTGCACTGTAGATTGGTCTGCGGCGCAAAGGAAAATATCGGGCACCCGCAAACCAAATCTACCCCCCCCGCCTAACCCCATTTAGTTTCATTGCAAAAGCAAAAGCCCGGTCTGAAGACCGGCCGCTACAAATCACGACGTAAGAAAGCGGGAGTTGGGCTCGCGCACTCCCATGCCCGACCAGGGCAGGATCTTACGACTTGCTGGGGCGGAACGCGAGGGGGAAAAGGACTTCGAGAAGAATGAGGAGGGCGCCGATGGCGATGGCGGAGTCGGCGACGTTGAAGGCGGGCCAGGGATCGAAGAGGGGAAGGTGCAGGAAGCGGAGCCGGACTTCCAGAAAATCGGTGACGGCGCCGTGGAGGAGGCGGTCGGTGAGATTGCCGGTGGCGCCACCGAGAAGCAGAGCGAGGCCGGCAGCCATGGGTGCGCCGCCGGTTTTGCTGGCGACCAGCATCCAAGCGAGAACGGCGATGACGATGAAAGATCCGCAGACGAGAAGAATGCGAAGGGCGGGAGAGGAAAGGCCAGCAAGAAAACCAAAACCGATTCCCGGGTTGCGAGAATAGACAAATTTGAAGACGCGGGGGATGGCGGGGTCTTGAAAGAATTCAGCGGGACGGGATTCGATCCAGGCTTTCGTGGCGCGGTCGAGAAGAACGACGACAAGGGTGAGCCAGAGCCAGCGGAGGCGATGAGGGAAAGTCATAAAGTTAAGGAAGTAAATGAAGTAAAGGATGAAGAGGAAGTTTTCGCCAGGTGGAAAATGCCTCGGCCGGTTCCGGCGCACCGGAGACAGATTAGTGCGACGCAGATCATCACGTTACAACACCGCGAGGCGTGAAGAGCTGTCGGCATCGATTTCTGCGATGGCTTCGGAGCAGCGTTCGCAAATGGTGGGGTAGCGGGGGTTTTCGCCGACGTGGACGGAATAGTTCCAGCAGCGCTCGCATTTGGCGCCATCGGCGCGCCCGATTTTGACGGAGAGCTCGGGCAAGTTTTCGGCTGCGGTCGAGGCGGGGATGGCCGCGGGCGTAACCTCGACCTGTGAAACGATGAAAAGCATGGGGAGGACGGAGCGCATTTCTTCGAGAAGCTTTTGAAGGGGAGCGCCGTGAGGATCGACGTGAAGCAAAACTTTAGCTTCGAGGCCGCCACCGATGGCTTTTGCGGCGCGCGCTTGTTCGAGGGCGACCAGCACGGCGGAACGAACTTGCGCGAGGCGCGCCCATTTTTCGGCGGCGTCTTTGGCGATGCCACAGGCGAGAGAGTCCGCATCGGGAAATAAACCCATGTGCACGCTATCGGGCTCGCCGGCGGCTTTGGGAAGATACTTCCAAATTTCTTCGGCGGTAAAGACGAGAATGGGCGCGGCGAGACGAACGAGGGCACTCGTGATTTTCCAGACGGCCGTTTGCGCGGAGCGGCGCGATTTGCTTTTCGGGGCTTTGGTGTAAAGGCGATCTTTGAGCACGTCGAAATAGAAAGAGCTGAGGTCCACGACACAGAAATCGTGAATGGCGTGATAGACGCGGTGGAATTCGTAGCCGGCGTACCAATCGCGGCATTTCTTGACGAGCTCGGCGGTGCGGTCGAGCATCCAGCGATCGAGTTCTTCGAGCTGATCGTTCGAAAGGGCATCACGGGACGGATCGAAGCCGCTGATGTTGCCGAGGGCGAAGCGGAAGGTGTTACGGATTTTGCGATACGCTTCGCTGAGCTGCGTCATCACGCGCTCGCTCATTTTCACGTCGGCTTGGTATTCGACCGAACCGACCCACAGGCGGAGCAGATCGGCCCCCCACTTTTCGCAGATTTCGATGGGGTAGAGCGTGTTGCCCAAGGATTTGGACATGGGGCGGCCCTGCTCGTCGAGCGTCCAGCCGTGGGTGACAACGCCGCGATAGGGCGCGGCATCGCGCACGCCGGTAGCGACGAGAAGCGAACTGTGAAACCAGCCGCGATATTGATCGGGGCCTTCGAGATAAATGTCGGCGGGCCACTCGGGGCCTTTCAGCACGGAGAGATGGGAAGAGCCTGAATCGAACCACACATCGAGAATGTCGTTTTCCTTGCGCCAGTTCGAAGAGCTGCAAGAACATTTTGTGCCGGCGGGGAGCAATTCCTCGGGTGAATGCTGGTACCAGGCGTCGGCGCCCTCCTTTTCAAACCACTTCACCACATTGCGGAGCGCGCGAAAATCTTCGAGACGTTTGCCGCAGGCATCGCAATAAAAAACGATGATGGGCACGCCCCAGAAACGCTGACGCGAAACGCACCAGTCCGGGCGCTTTTCGATCATTTCGTACATGCGGTCTTCTCCCCAGGCGGGAAACCATTTCACCTGATGGACTTCCTCGAGCGCTTCCTGGCGAAGAGTTTTCTGGTGGCCGTTGGCGGATTGGTCCATCTTGATGAACCACTGCTCAGTGGCGCGGAAGATGACCGGATTGTGACACCGCCAGCAGTGGGGGTAGCTGTGCCGGTAATCGTGGTTGCCGAGAAGCGCGCCGCGGTCGGCGAGTAACTTAACGATGATGGGGTTCGCGGCGAAGACATCCTTGCCTTTGTATTCGGGCAAGCCTTCGAGGTAGACGCCTTTGTCGTCCAGGGGAGCGTAGGTCTCGAGGCCATATTTTTGGCCGGAGTAAAAGTCGTCGGAGCCGTGGCCGGGAGCGGTATGCACGATGCCGCTGCCCTGATCGAGCGTGACGTAATCCGCGAGGATGCCGGGTACTTGAATGGGCACGAAGGGATGCTGAAATTTCATGCCCTCGAAATCGCGGCCCTTGAAGGTGGCGCGGATTCTGGCCTCCTTGATGCCGCACTCGGCTTCGAGCGCGCTGACGCGATCGGCAGCGAGCAACAGAGCCCCTTTTTCGGTTTCGACGACGACGTAATCAAAATCCGGATGGAAAGCGAGCGCGCGATTGTGGGGGAGGGTCCATGGAGTGGTGGTCCAGATCACGGCGCTGACATCTGAACTAATTTTCGAAGCGTCGCCTTTCCCACCGCCGTCGACGCCGAACTTTACCCAGATGGATGGGCTCGAATGGTCTTCGTATTCGACTTCGGCTTCGGCGAGCGCAGTGCTGTCGTAAATGCACCAGTAGACGGGCTTGCGGCCGCGATAGACGTAACCCTTCGCCATGAAATCGAGGAACGCGCCGGCGATGGTGGCCTCGTATTCATGGCTCATCGTCAAGTAAGGATCGTTCCATTGGCCGAAAATGCCGAGGCGCTTGAAATCTTTTTTGTGCTGCTCGACGTAACGCGTGGCGAATTGGCGGCAGAGCTTGCGAAATTCGGCCGGGGGCACTTTACCCTTTCCGCCCAACTCTTTTTCGACTTGAGTTTCGATGGGCAGGCCGTGACAATCCCAGCCGGGAACGTAGGGCGCGTAATGGCCTGCCATGCTCTTGGTTCTAACGACCAAATCCTTGAGGATTTTGTTCAATCCGGTTCCCAGATGAATTTCACCGGTGGGATACGGCGGCCCGTCATGCAAGACAAAGAGAGGTTTGCCTTTGCGGTAGTCGAGAATGCGCTGGTAGATATTTGCGCCGTACCAGGCTTCGAGCTGCTTGGGCTCGTTTTGCGGCAAGCCGGCCTTCATGGGGAAATCCGTTTTCGGCAGGTTTAGCGTTTTCTTTAATTCGAGTGTTTCGGCCATGGATGTGAGCGTTCGGATATCTCCTGATTTGCCTGCAAGCCGTCCTTTGGTTCAGGTGCACGGCGGGAAACATCGGAAAGCAGTGTAAGGACGTATGTTACAATGAATGTAAGCCGGTGTCAGCCGCAGGGAACGCGCAACCTTTCCCGGCCCGCGTGAATCCTATGGAATTAGGGATATCCAATGTCGGGGAGTTGCGTCTAAATATAGAGGTAAACGGTGCCGGGCACATTTATCAATCTTCTGCCGCCTGAAATCACAAAAGGAAAAGTGTCTCGAAAGGGTTCGGAGCCTGCAGTGCCCGTGCCTGCCTCGGCGGTGCCAAAGTTCGGCCGCCCAGACATTCTAATCCCCGATCGTTTTTGGTCGAACCTGGTGCAGTTCCTGACCGAACGCCCGGTGAAGGTACGCGAGCGCAAGGATGCGCCTTTTACGCGAACAGCTTTTGGAGCGGGACTCGGCGACAACCTGAGAGATTTCTTTAGTTCGGGTCCGGCGCCCAAGGGGCCGGTCAATAGCAAGCTGGCGGTGGCCTGGGGCTCGAATTTTGGCGGATTTGGCACGCGGCTCAGAGAGTTTTTCTCACCGCCCAAGCAAGCGCCGCTTCCCTTCGCGGTGAAGCCGATCAAAGTGAAAGATATCTGGTCGAAAGATGAAAATTTCGGCCGGAGCCAGGCGATTGCCTTCGGCATGCACGCGGCACTGATCCTGTTGCTGTTCGTTCCGATCTTCTGGAATGTCCTACCGGTTTCTACGCAGGCGAAGAACAAGCAAATCGACGTCATGCCGCTTGATATTTCGCCGTACATGTCGAAGCTGCCTGCGGGCGCTGACAAGGCAGGCGGCGGTGGCGGCGGCGGAGACCGCTCGCCGTTACCTCCGACGAAGGGGCGCGCGCCAAAATTCAAGTACACCCAGTTCACGCCGCCTGAAGCGACGATCAAGAATCTGAATCCCAAGCTGGCGATGGATCCATCGCTGCTGGGCCCACCGGATTTGAAGGTGCCGAATCCGCCGTTGAACAACATGGGTGATCCGCTGGCCGCGGTGGTGAATTATTCGGGCGGGCCCGGTGGCGGCGGTGGCATCGGCACGGGCGAAGCTGGCGGCATTGGCAGCGGTTCCGGCGGAGGGCTGGGACCTGGCGAAGGCGGCGGCACGGGTGGCGGAATGTTCCGCGCGGGCGTGAATGGCGTCGGCTCGCCAGTTTGCATCTACTGCCCGCAGCCGGAATACTCCGACGAAGCGCGCAAAGCGAAATATATGGGAACCGTGCTGCTCGACGTAGTGGTCACCACGGATGGGCGGGTGCTTGAGCCTCACGTCCTGAAGGGGCCCGGACTGGGACTGGAAGAAAAGGCCATCGCCCAAGTAAAAAATTGGAAGATGCGGCCAGCCCTTGGCCCGAGCGGCAAGCCAGTGACTTGCCGCGTGCAGATTGAAGTTACGTTCCACCTCTACTGATTCCTAACAGACTCGAGAACTTCAGAATCGTAAGACGAAGTGTCTGCGACATTTCGCGCGTCGTTGATTTTTCGGGCAACCAATCGGAGGGGCTGGGCTTCTCATTGGGCATTCGTGGCACGCCTCGTCGAGGATGCGGGTGAAATCTGAGGCGCGTGCGGTGAGGTTTGGCCATGCGCGATCCGCTGTTGCGTTCGTTCGCTTCCTTACTGTCTTCCTGGTTTTCTCGAGTGCGAGAAAATCTGCGCGAGCGTTTCGCCGGGGCGCCGTTATTTCCAAGTTCGGCGAATGGCGCGCCGATTCATTTTCTCAAATGGGGGAGGCCCCAGCGGACCGGTCGCGCCCAAAGCGCCTCACTCATAACCCATGCCGTGATCCTCGTGGCCCTGGTGCAGGCAGCGGTAACTCCGAGGAATACGAAGAACGAGCCGCTTCCGCCGGGTGGAAAGGTTTCGAGTTTTATCCGTGTACCCGCAAAGGTGCTCGACATTCTTCGCGGGAATCATCCCACCGATGGCCGAGGGAGCGGCACCGGCCATGATCTCCTACCCGCAAGGCAGGGGAACCTTGCTCCACGGTCTTCGATTCAGCTTCTGAAACCCACTCTCCCGCAAAACCA
>DATKEV010000149.1:0-7919 GCA_035511855.1 Candidatus Udaeobacter sp. | reverse complement strand
AGCATCACCTCTCGCCAGTACGAAATGCCTGAGCACAATTATTTGAATGGCACCTATGGCATTCGTTCCTGGCTGCTCACTACCGACCACAAGCGCATTGCGCTTCTCTATCTTGCTTCCGTTACCTTCTTTTTCTTTGTGGGCGGCACTTTTGCCACCATGATTCGCATTCACCTGCTGACGCCCACCGGCTATCTGGTTTCTCCGGAAACCTACAACAAGCTCTTCACCATGCACGGCGTGGCGATGATTTTCTTTTTTTTGATCCCGTCGATCCCCGCGGTGCTCGGAAATTTCCTGATTCCGCTGATGATCGGCGCGAAGGATCTCGCTTTTCCGAAGATCAATCTCCTCAGTTGGTACATTTACATTATCGGTGGCTGCTTCGTGCTCTATTCCTTCAGCACAGGCGGCCTGGACACCGGTTGGACGTTCTACACCCCGCTCAGCAGCGTTTATTCGAATTCCGCCGTCACGCCCGCGGTCATCGGCATCTTCATCAACGGTTTCTCATCGATTCTCACCGGGCTGAACTTCATCGTCACCATCCACACCATGCGCGCGCCGGGGATGACTTGGTTCCGGCTCCCACTCTTCGTTTGGGCGCACTACGCCACCAGCCTGGTGATGATCCTCGGCACTCCCGTCATCGCCATCACCCTGCTGCTCGCCGGCCTCGAGCGCATGTTCCATCTAGGCTTTTTCAATCCCGCCTTGGGTGGCGATCCGATTCTTTTCCAGCATCTGTTCTGGTTCTACTCGCACCCGGCCGTGTACATCATGGTTCTTCCGGCCATGGGCGTAGTCAGCGAGATCATCCCGACCTTCGCCCGCAAGCCCATTTTTGGCTACTCCTTTATCGCGGGATCGAGCATCGCTATCGCTGTCATCGGCTTCCTCGTCTGGGCGCACCACATGTTTGTTACCGGCGAATCCACTTACGCCGCGCTCACCTTTTCGTTCCTCAGCTACGTGGTGGCGATCCCTTCGGCGGTAAAAGTTTTTAACTGGACTTCGACGCTGTACAAAGGCTCGATCTCCTGGGACCCGCCGATGATCTATGCGCTTGGCTTCATTGGCTTGTTCGTGATCGGCGGCCTCACCGGGCTCTCCCTCGCCTGCCTGGGCCTGGACATTCACATTCACGATACCTACTTCGTGGTCGCCCACTTCCACTACATCATGGTCGGCGGCGCGGTCATGGGTTACGTCGGCGGCCTGCATTTCTGGTGGCCAAAAATTACCGGCAGGCTCTATCCTGAGACCTTGTCGCGGGCCGCCGCCATCACCTTGTTTTTCGGCTTCAATTTGACGTTCTTTCCGCAATTCATTCTTGGCTATCTCGGCATGCCACGCCGCTATCACACCTATCCCCCAGAATTTCAAGTGCTGAACGTTTTGTCCACGGCGGGCGCCTCGATTCTCGCGTTGGGTTACTTGCTCCCCATGGCCTACTTCGCCTGGTCCATGCGTTATGGCCGCGTCGCCGGGCCCAATCCCTGGCCTGCCACCGGGCTCGAGTGGAGGACGGCTTCGCCGCCGCCCACGGAGAATTTTGACGTCACGCCCGAGGTAACCTGGGAGCCGTACGATTTTCAGAACCGGCCCGATCTTGGCTTGGCCGCGGACGCGCCCTCTTTGGCGCCAGCCCACGGGGATGATTAGTTCTGTGATTTGAGTTGTAGGGGCGCGCCGTTCGGCGCCACCATCTGAAGGGGAAAGAGGAGTGCCGCGTGCATCGCACCGGAGAGCTGTACGGACATTTTGAAACGCTCGAGCAGCAGAAGGAAACGGCCACGCTCGGCATGTGGATTTTCCTGGTCACGGAAGTTTTGTTTTTCGGCGGCCTGTTCCTGACGTACACCATCAACCGCCATGCATTCAGCACGGCCTTCGGCATTGGCAGCAACACGCTGGACATCAAGCTAGGCGGCGGGAACACCGTCGTGCTCATCCTGAGCAGCTTGACCATGGCCATGGCCGTCTGGTCCGCGCAGGTTGGCAAAAAGCGACTGGTCAGTATTTTTCTCATCGCCACGCTGGGCCTCGGCACCGTGTTCCTCGGCGTCAAAGTCATCGAATACAAGCAGAAATTCGACCATCACCTGATTCCTGGTCGAAGCTTTGATATGAAGTACCATCCTTCGCATCCCATGGCTGGCGATGACCTGAACGAGCTAGCCTTGGAGAAAGAGGAAGTGGAAAAAGCATTTGCTCTGGATCCGGACATCAACGCGCACGGTCAGCTCTATTTCTCGCTGTACTTCGGCATGACCGGCCTCCATGCCCTGCACATGATCGTCGGCGCCGGCCTGCTCATCTGGCTCATCAAAGGCTCATTCCGCGGCCGCTTCACGCCACAGTACAACACCCCTGTCGAAATCGTCGGTTTGTACTGGCACTTCGTCGATATTGTGTGGATTTATCTGTTCCCGTTGCTATATCTGATTGACCGGCACCGCTAGAGGAGATTGGGAGAGCTTCAAGTGTCCGAGCACATTGTTTCGCCAAAAGTCTACGGCATCATCTTTTTAACGCTGATGCTCGGCACGGGCATCACCGTCTGGGCCGCTTTCCAGAATTTCGGCCAATTCAATATCGTGATTGCTCTGGCCATCGCCACCCTCAAGGCGACGCTCGTGGTTCTCTACTTCATGCACGCGCGCTACAGCCCAAAGCGCACTCAGCTCGTCATTGTCTGTTCGGTTTTCTGGCTTGCCATCATGCTCGCCCTCACGCTCGCTGACTACAACACACGTCCCCATGAGGGACGCTGGGCGCCCGCCGATACCTGCTATCGCGTTTGATTCCTGGCGGTTACTCTGAAGGGTAGCTCACACTGACCGACACGTTCTTGGCGTTACGTCGGCATTCCCGGCCGCATTCCACCTTCAGCAGAACGGTAACGCTCCCGGTAATTGTTCTGCCGGAGTTGTCCTCGCCGCTGAAGGTGCCAGACATGCCTGTGCCGCTCCCCGCGCACTTCAAGGGCAGCGCCAACGATTCCAGGGAGCCATCCGTGAGCAGATAAGTTAGTTCAATCATGGACCCGTTGACGCACGTGACGCCCTCCGACCATTGATTGGCCGGCTTTTCGTACAGCGCCGTCACGCCGATTTGCGTGCCGTGAATCGCATTGCCGCTGTCGTCCATCGCCGTGACGTTTTGCAGCAGCGAATAATCGCTGCTAATGTCCGGGCCTGATCCGTTCCAGTTCAATGTGAGGGTGTCTCCGGGGGCATGCGCCTGGGCCGGAACGAATGCTAGAGCGATCAGGGCGAGGACGGTAACCGGGAAGAGCTTGTTCATGTCTTTTCCTTTTTGGATCGATCTGCGCCTATCATGCCACCAAAGGCCGTTGGCCGAGCGTCTCTTTCATCAGAATCTTGGGCCACCCTGTTAATAAGTTCATAATCGTTTCGGCACGTCGAACGGCGCACGCGCTCATTTTTGGCCTTCTAACTTCAAAACTCTAGCCTCGGCGGGAGCGCACTTTCGCCCTAGTTTCGGTGGTGGTTTTGGGGAGTTTAGGCGAAATTCTGGAGAGATTGCCGCTTCACCTATCGGCAAAAAGAAATGGGGGGAGTCGCGAACCGGCCCAGCCCTCAATCCCCTAAAGGGATCCTCGGCTCGCCTCCCCCACTGGCAAAAAGAATGCATGCTCCCGGCCAATCATAACTCTTTTATTTTCAGAGAACTGGACACTTTCTTCTGAGTAAAAACGCTCTACCTCCCCGGCAAATTTACCTGCCCGGCGGCCACTGGTACCCTCCCATTGGGGTATTTCCCCGATGGTCCTGCCGTCATGGGTTCCGTCCCGGTGCGCCTCCTCACTCGGCCTTCCTGTTCTGGTCCTGGCCGAAACTTGTCGCCCCATCCCGCGCGGAGTAGACTCTTCGCCTGCGTTTGCTCGGGAGGTGTGGTATGCCCCGCACGGTTCGCTGCGGCCTGATTCAGGCTCAATGTGAGTGGTCTCCGGAAAAGTTTTCTCTGGCGGACATCAAGAAAAAGATGATCGCCAAGCACGAGCGCCTGATCGCCGAAGCGGCAAAGAAAAAAGTCCAAGTCCTCGGCCTACAGGAACTTTTCTATGGCCCGTATTTCTGCGCCGAGCAGGAAACCCGCTGGTACGAATTGACCGAGCGCGTCCCCGACGGCCCCACCGTCTCTCTCATGCAGAAGCTCGCCAAAAAACATCAGATGGTCCTGGTCGTTCCCGTCTACGAAGTAGAAATGACCGGCGTCTACTACAACACCGCCGCGGTCATCGACGCCGACGGCCGTTACCTCGGCAAATACCGCAAGCACCACATTCCTCATTGCCACCCCGGCTTTTGGGAGAAGTTTTATTTCACGCCGGGAAACGCCGGCTATCCCGTCTTCCAGACGCGTTACGCGCGCGTCGGCGTTTACATCTGTTACGACCGCCATTTCCCCGAAGGGGCGCGGATCCTCGGCCTCAACGGCGCGGAAATTGTTTACAACCCGTCTGCCACCGTCGCCGGTCTCTCCGAATATCTTTGGGAGCTCGAGCAGCCCGCTCACGCCGTCGCCAACGCCTATTTCGTCGCCGCCATCAATCGTGTCGGCACCGAGCATCCCTGGAAGATCGGCGAGTTCTACGGCAAGAGCTATTTTTGCGACCCGCGCGGGAAAATTGTCGCCCAGGCCAGCCGCAACAAGGATGAGCTGCTCGTTGCCGAATTGAACCTCGATGAAATCCAGAAAGTCCGCGACACTTGGCAGTTCTACCGCGACCGCCGACCGGAATCCTACGGCGAAATCTCGCGCACACTGTCCGCCAATACCGCGGCGGCAGGATGACTCGCCCACTCGATCCCGTCCAAACGCTCATGCCATTCGAACCAATAAAGAAAGCCGCGCTTCGCAATGACTGAATCTCACAGCGCCACGTTTCGCGCCGAAACCATTCGCAGCAGCGCGCTCTACAACCAGGATCTCGCTCCCGTCCCCGGCGAGCGCCGCGCCTGGCGCACCTACAACTACGCCGCCTTGTGGATCTCCATGAGCGTCAACATCCCCACCTACATGCTGGCCAGTGGCATGATCGCCGGCGGCATGAACTGGAAGCAGGCACTCTTCACCGTTTTCCTCGGCAACGTACTGGTCCTCGTCCCCATGTTGTTGAATGCCCATGCCGGTGCGAGGTACGGGATCCCGTTCCCTGTTTTCGCTCGCGCATCCTTCGGCGTTCTCGGGGCCAACGTTCCCGCCATTCTGCGGGCGCTGGTCGCCTGCGGCTGGTTCGGCATCCAGACCTGGATCGGCGGCCAAGCCATCAACGCCATGATCGTGGCCCTGGCGCCCTCCTGGGCCAACTTTCATTCCGGCCCGGCCGTCTGCTTCTTCTTCTTCTGGCTCCTCAACGTGCTGGTCGTTCTCCGCGGGATCGAAACCATCCGCTTTTTGCAGGGAATCTCCGCCCCCTTTCTGCTCCTCATCGGACTTGCCCTTCTTCTCTGGGCGCGCACCAAGGCCGGCGGCTTCGGCCCCATGCTCGCCACGCCCTCGAAATTTCAAACCTTCGGCGAATTCTTCCGGTTTTTTATTCCTTCCCTCACCGGCGTCGTTGGTTTCTGGGCCACCGTGTCACTGAACATTCCCGATTTCACGCGCTACGCTCGCAGCCAGCGCGATCAAATCGTCGGCCAGGCCCTGGGCCTCCCCGCGACGATGACTTTCTATTCCTTCATCGGCATTGCCGTCACTTCCGCCACCCTGATCATTTTTGGCGAGGCTCTCTGGAATCCCGTCGCGGTCCTCTCGCGCCTCGGCAATCCCTTCGCCGTCGTCCTCGCCATGATCGCCCTGGTCATGGCCACCCTAAACGTCAACGTTGCCGCCAACGTCGTCTCTCCCGCCAACGATTTCTCGAATCTTTCGCCGCGCCGCATCAGTTTCCGCTCCGGCGGCCTCATCACCTGCGCCATGGGTATCGTCATGCAGCCGTGGACTCTCATGTCTAACTACAGCAATTATATTTTCAAATGGCTCGTCGGCTATTCCGGTTTTCTCGGCCCTATCGCGGGCGTGCTCATCTGCGATTATTTCGTCGTGCGTAAAAAATTCCTGGTCGTCGAAGATCTCTATCAGCACAATGGGCAGTACGAATACTCCCGCGGCTTCAACTGGACGGCAATCGCCGCACTGGCCGCAGGTGCCGGCGTAGCGTTCATCGGCTTGGCGGTTCCGGCCGTCGGCGTTCTCTATAACTACGCCTGGTTCGTCGGCTTCCTGGTCAGTTTTCTAGCGTATTTCGCATGGATGAGCCGCGTCGCGCCCGTCGCCCGGCCGGCGGACTGAGGAGGATCATTTTCTATGGATTTCGGCATCACCATCAAACCTGACATCACCATCGATCGCATCCTGACCCTCACCCGCCAGGCCGAATCCTCCGGCTTTTCTTTTGGCTGGATTTTCGATTCGCACGTCATCTGGAAGGAGCCGTTTCCGCTCCTCACCCTGATGGCCTCCAACACCAAAAAAATGCGCCTCGGCACTTGCGTCACGAACCCTGCGGTCCGCGATGTCACCGTCTCCGCCAGCTTGTTCGCCACTCTCAATCTCGCTTCCCACGGCCGTATGGAGCTCGGCATCGGCCGTGGCGACAGCTCCCGCCGCGTGCTCGGCAAAAAGCCCACCACACTGGAAAATCTCGAGGAATTTGTCCGCATCTTTCGCAACTTGAATGCCGGCAAAACAGTCGATCTCGATGGCGTCCCCACGAAATTTCCCTGGGCCAGTGGCGAAATCCCCCGCGTCTGGGTCGCCGGCTACGGCCCGAAGGCGTTGCGCACCGCCGGCCGCATCGGCGACGGCGTAATCCTCCAGTTCGCCGACCCCGACCTGATCGACTGGTGCCTCGGCTTCGTCCGTGAAGGCGCAAAGGAGGCCAGCCGCGACTTCAGCAAAATCGAAGTCATGGCCGCCGCGCCGGTGTGGGCCTCGGACAATCTGGCAGTCGCCCGCGAGCACGTCCGCTGGTTTCCGGCCCTCGTTTCCAATCACGTGATGGATCTCATCTCCAAATACAAGCCCGAGGAATTGCCCCCCGCGCTGACCTCTTTCGTAAAGGACCGCGGCAAGTACGACTACCTCCACCACTGCGAAGTCGGCAGCGACAACGCCGGTTTCGTCACCGACGAGGTCGTCGATCGCTTCTGCGTCATCGGCCCCATCGACGAGCATCGCAAAAAGCTCGACCGCCTCCGCAAGGCCGGCGTCACCCAATTCAATATTTACCTGATGTGCGGCGACGAGGAAAAAACCCTGGACGTCTATGGACGCGAAGTTCTGCCTCAATATCACGCCAAAGTGGTATCCTGAGGCCGCGTTTTCCCCCGAAGAAATGCAACCGCAGGTGCTCGCAAGGGGTCCTTAATATTCTCCAGTCTTTAAGGTAATGACCCGCAATGAAAATACAGCCTTTCCGCAATTGCCTTGCCCGCACGCAGCGTTATGAAATGTTGGGGGCAGCTAGCCGGACAATTCTCAAAGCTGCCTCGATTCGGAGAGTTTGACTCTTGGACGCTCCTACTCCACCACCTTGCGGTCGTCGAAAGCTGCTTTTCGGCGGAAGAATTGAGAAGCGCTCACCGGCGGTCGTCCCTGTCTACCTCGCAACAACAACAGATGAGCCTCGTTTTTCCGAAAGGGTCGTTACGCGGAACGTCAGCCCGCACGGCGCTCGCCTGGTGACCAAGCGCCCCTGGCGGCCAGGGGAAGAACCTCTCCTTACTCCACTGACAGGTGAGTTCCCTCGGCAGGCTCGAGTTGCGTATTGCCAGCCTCGTCCAAAAGGTGGCTTTTACTTGGGGGTGCACTTCTCCGAGCGCTCCGTCCGGTGGCCCGACTCGTCCAGCAAGTAGCGCTTTGGACCTCTCGCCGATCCCCCATTG
>DATKEV010000148.1:0-41542 GCA_035511855.1 Candidatus Udaeobacter sp. | reverse complement strand
CCCGAGGAGCGGCCAAAAAAACTCACCAGGCGATCCGCTTCGCCTAGGGGAAATGTCTTCAGAATGATGGCTTCCGTCTCCCGCGCAGGCATGAGCAGTCGGCGCGCCGACGCTGCGCCGGACAAACCATCGCGCCAAGTCCGAATCGCACAGCGCACGCAGAACTAATTTAATTATCACACGCGCCGTCGCGAAGCAATCCTTCCTTGGAAAAACCTGGTGAACACTTTGAGGAAAACAGCATTCGACGAAAGCTGCGTGCAGGGCTTATTGGAGGGAATTCGGGATGGCACACGCCGCGTCAATTGACTGGCGAGTCCCTCACTGCGGCATACCCTCGAACTGCTGCGATTTCTGCGGTTTCAGCGAAGAGAAAATATTCTGTTAACTACCCGCCGACGGCACTCAATATTATCAGACGCGCCCACTCCAGGTGCGGTCTTCTCTTTTCATTCTGCCCGCATTTCGCTACTCTGCTCGGGACTCCTTCTCATGTTCATTCCCCTCAAGGACAATAACCCCTCCCGGAGCTATCCGGTCATCAACATTTCCCTCATCATGGCGAATATCGCGGTCTTTCTTTACCAATATACTCTGCCTCCCGCCGAGTTCAAAGTGTTCGTGCTGTCCAACTCTACCGTGCCCGCCCGCATTCCCTCCTTCCTCGCCGGGCATCTCGGTTTTGAGATGGCATTTCTTCCGCTTTTCACCAGCATGTTCCTGCATTCGGGGCTACTGCACATTGCGGGGAACATGCTGTTCCTCTGGATCTTCGGCGACAACGTGGAGGACTACTTCGGCCACCTTCCCTATCTCCTCTTTTACTTGATTTGTGGAATTGGGTCCGGCTTGCTTCATGTTCTGTTCAACCTCAGCTCCACCGTACCGGCGCTCGGCGCCAGCGGAGCGATTTCAGGGGTCATGGGCGCGTATATGCTTCTGTTTCCTCGAGAACGCATCCTCACACTCGTGTTCATCTTTCTGATCCCTATTCCTGCGGTGTTCATCCTCGGCTACTGGTTTCTCTTGCAGTTTCTTTCCGGCGTTAACGCGCTCGGATCGGGCGCTTCAGGTGGGGTCGCGTGGTGGGCGCACGTGGGAGGTTTTCTCCTCGGAATGTTGCTGACAGGGATGCTCCGCAAAAGATAGCTGCGAGGGCAAAATTCTCAGCTAAAGTATTACTTTAGCTTTGAATTCCCATAGATTTTTTGCCCCGTCTTTGCCAGCCAGTCACCGACCTCCATGGTCCGTTTTTCTCCACCGAGATCAGGTGTTACGAAATTCTCGCGCAATGCAGCTCGCACCGCGCCACGAAGTGCGGCTGCCTCTGGCTTCCATCCAAGGAATTCCAGCATCATCGCCGAGGCAAGTATAGAGCCCATCGGATTGGCGATGCCCTTCCCGGCGATGTTCGGGGCTGAGCCGTGTACCGGCTCAAACAGCGAAGTTTTTCCGGGATGGATATTGCCCGAAGGCGCGAGCCCAAGGCCACCGGCGAGCTGCGCTCCCAGGTCGCTAATGATGTCCCCGAAGAGGTTGCAGGTGACGATGATGTCGAATTGGCCCGGGTCGCGCACGATTTCCATGGCCAGGGTGTCAATGTAAAGATGGCGGGAATCGATGTCCGCGTATTCCGGGCGGACTTCCTTGAAGACTCTTTGCCAAAGGTCGTGAGCGAACGTCATGGCGTTGGATTTATCGCTCATGCAAAGGCGCTTCAAGCCATTCTGGCGGGCATACTCGAAGGCGTAGCGGATGATGCGCTCGACGCCCTTTCGGGAATTGACGTCTTCCTGGACGGCAATTTCGTCAGGAGTTCCCTTCTTGAAGAAGCCGCCCACACCGGCATAGAGCCCTTCTGTATTTTCGCGAAAAACCATCAGGCGGATGTCCTTCTCCGTACGGTCCCGGAGTGGCGTAAGGCGGTCGTGTAACAGTTCGACGGGGCGGGCGTTGACGTAGAGGTCGAGCTTGAACCGAAGACCCAGCAGGACGTCCGCGGCATGCTGATTCGAGGGGACCCGCGGGTCCCCGAGCGCGCCAAACAGTATGGTGTCAAATTCGTCGCGGAGCATCCCGACCGCTCCAGACGGCAACGTAATGCCTTCACGGAGAAACTTGTCTGCGCCCCAGTCGAATTCCACGAACTCCATCTGCCGTTTCCCAGGTGCAGTAACCACCTTGAGAACCTTGACCGCTTCCGGGGTGACCTCTTTACCGATTCCATCGCCGGGAATCACGGCGATGCGCGCCGCCGGACCGCCATTTCTCAAAGGAATGCCGGACAAGTGCTTGCCTCCCACATTTTTACTTTTCGTGCTGAACTTTACCTTCTGCTGTGAAGCTCCCGGTCGCTATTCTGCCATTCAAACCAACATACAGGCGAATGAAACCGGAATAAACCTTCGAGTGAGACTTTACATTGCAGCATTGTCTTTCGGCGTGGGTTCCCTGCCCGACTCGATCCAGTAAACGCCGCCTAGCGCAACGACTCCGCCGAGCACCTGAACCCAGGAGCCTTTCTCGCCAAGCCAGAGAATCCCAAGGATGGTTGCGAGGACCGGCAGAACATAGGTGAAGGCGGCCAATTGCGAGGCTCCGAGGTAACGCAGCAGCCAAAAGTAGAAGACGTAGGCCACTGCGGAGCCAAAGACCGCCATGTACAGGACCGCGGCCCAGGCTTGCCAGGGAAGCGGCCAAATGCCGCCGCGGGAAAGGTGGGCTGCTTCGTAGATCGCGATCGGCAAGACAAGCAGTGCTCCGGCAAAATGATTGAAGGCCGTCATAGTCAGAGTGTCGTACTTCCCTGCCACACGTTTGCCGAGAACGACGTACATGGCGAAGCCAATTGAACCGGTCATGGTGACGGCGTCGCCCTCGAGTGAGGCGGAATGGACGGAAATCTCATTTTCGGAGGCGAGCACCGCGATACCCAGAAGGGCGAGGAGCATTCCGACAACTTTGTGACCCGTCGCGCGCTCCAGACCGAAAAGAACCACCAGACCGAGGATGTAGATCGGACCCATGCCCACGATGACGGCCGCGTGGCTGACGGACGTGAAATGAAGCCCAACCGTGAAGCAAATCTGATTCACGGTCACGCCGAAAAAACCCAAATAGAGGAATATCCAGAAGTCGCGCGCGGCGAACCCGCGCCGCCGCAAAGCCGCGGATTCCGCGAAGGCTGGCAGTCGCGAACAGAGGAAATACGTGGGAACCATGACGGTGCCAGCGAAAACCACGCGAAAGGACGCCATCGCCATTGCGGGCAAGTACAACAGACCGATTTTTGCGGCGATGAAGTTAACGGCCCATACGACCACCAAAATAGCGATGGATGCCGCGATAACAGTACGGGTCGGGACGCGTCCGGCGGAGGAATGAATCTCCACAGCGTCAGGTCAGCCGTTCTGTTCGAACAGCGAGTTTTTCGATGCGATCCAACCGCGGCTCGAAGCCGATTCCAGGGCCGAGAGGAACGCGAATCGTGCCCTGCGGCGAAACAGTGACTTCGGGTTCGATGATGTCTTCGTCCCAGTAACGCTTGCTGGCGGTCACATCGCCGGGAAGAATAAAATTTGGAAGCGTGGAAAGTGCAATGTTGTGCGCACGTCCGATGCCGGATTCCAGCATGCCACCACACCATACGGGAATGCCGTGTTTCTGGCAGAGGTCGTGAATGCGACGCGCCACCGTATACCCGCCGCCGCGGCCTAGCTTGATATTAATGATTTTGCAGGCGCCCAGCTCGACGGCGGCACGCGCATGCTCTTCGGTGTGAATGCATTCGTCCAGGCAGATGGGCGTGTCCATCTTTTTCTGCAACTCGATGTGGCTGTAGAGATCGTCCCAGCCCAGGGGTTGCTCGATCATCATGAGGTAGAAGCCTTCAAGCTGCTTCAGCGTCGGCCAATCGCCCAGGGTGTAGGCGGAATTCGCGTCCACCATCAGCTTGATGCGAGGAAAGTCCTGGCGCAGGCGCCGCACTGGCTCCAAATCTCTTCCCGGCTTGATTTTGATTTTGATGCGCTGGTAGCCGGCGGCGAGTTCCTTTTTCACCGCGGAAGCCAATTCATCGAGCGAATCTTTAATTCCGATGGAGACACCGCACGCAATCTCCTCGCGCGTTCCTCCGAGGAGTTTCGAAAGAGGCACGCCTTCTTGCTTTGCTTCGGCATCCCAGATCGCGGCTTCGAGCGAGCCCTTGGCCATGTTGTGGCCACGGACATGGCCAAGCAGATCCCAAACCTCGGTGGCAGCACCAAATTCCCTTCCTTTCAGAAGCGGCCAAAGGTGATCGCGCAGGACGTGCCAGGCAGTCTCCGTGGTTTCCGGACTGTACCAAGGCGCTTCACCCGCGACGCATTCTCCCCATCCGGTTGTGCCGTCGACATTTGCTTCGATGAGCAGGATGCGGCGAACTTCCGTGCGCTCCATGCTGGTTTCGAACGGAGCGACGAGCTTCATCCGCAGTTCCCGCAAGGTGATCTCTTCTACTCTCATGGAGATCCAGGTCGCATGCCTTTCCTAAAAGTCGCTCCATGGTGCGAGGAGATACGCCCGCTTCCTCGGATCAGTGCGCAGCGCTACTGCCGCGTATCCCTTGGCAAACCACTTCTTGAACTCTTCGCGGATTCTGGCTTGTGTTCTGGCCACCTCGGGCGAATCTTCCCGCTGCCAGCGCTCCAGGTCTGCAGGTAATTCGATAGTCGCGGGAGCTTCGACCGGATCTCTCACCAGGTTGTTGATCGCTGCCACTGCCCGCGCGGAATCGAGCTGCCACTCCGCAAGGAGCCGATCCGTGGGAAGCCCTCGGTGAAGCGGACTCGTGGTGAGCCCGTACAAATTGGCATGGTATTCCCGGCAGATGGCGCCGAGACGGTTCAGATTGAAGTGCGCGTTCTTCACTTCGAGAGCATCGAATGTCCATTGAATCAAGCGGATTCCGCGGCTGAGAGCGTCCTCGCGTTGGTAGAGTTTCAACAAGCGCCCGACGCCCCGGTCGCGGTAGTCCGCCTGCACGCCCGTCATATGCGAGTGCAGGTAGGGCACGTTGGTCCCGCGAAGGCCGGCAACGGCGAGCGTATAACCCACCATTCGATTTCCGTCATAGGCGCCAAGCACCTGCCCGCCGGTATGTGCCGCCACGACGAACATTGTGGCCGGCTCGACTTCCAGGTCGGCCTCGCCCCAGATTTCCCGCTGGAGTCCCACGCACCCTTGAAACTCTTCGAGTGTTTGACACTTGCGGACGGCAATCTCCTGGCTCATTGTTTTGCAATCGCCCGGCTCGTTGCCTTTTCGCTGTGAGAACTTTCGATTCTTTTTGTCTCATTCCAGAGCGATTCCATTTCCTCGCGGGGAAGTTCCTTGAACTCACGGCCACTCGCGTGGGCGGCTTCTTCCATGGCCCGAAATCTCCGCGAAAATTTCGCATTGGCTTTTTTCAGCGCGATTTCCGGGTCGGTCTCCAGAAACCGCGAAAGATTGATGGCCGCGAAAAGCAAATCGCCGAGTTCTTCCTCAATTCTTTTCTCGTCTTCCGACTTCAATGCTTTCTTCAGTTCCTCGGTCTCTTCTGCCAGTTTTTCTGTGACGCCGGCCACGTCTTCCCAATCAAACCCGATGCGCGCCGCTTTACGCGTGAGCTGGAATCCTTCGAGGGTCGCCGGCAACGCACGTGAGACCCCGTCGAGCAAGGAAGGTTCCGTTGCAGTGTTGTTCGCAGGTGATTTGCCGGTTTCATTTTTCAAACGCCGCTCGCGCGCTTTGATTTGCTCCCAATTCCTCAAAACTTCCGCCGAATCCTTCGCGCGGGTCTCGCCGAATACATGGGGATGCCGGCGAATCATCTTGTCGTGGATCTCGCGAATGACGTCGGACACCGAGAAGCGGCCTTGCTCCTGGGCGATTTGCGAATGAAAAACAATTTGTAACAACAGGTCGCCCATCTCTTCTGCGAATTTGGCGTCGTCGCCGCTGTCGAGCGCTTCCAAAACTTCGTAGGCTTCCTCAATCAGGTAGGTACGAAGCGTCTGGTGGGTTTGCTCGCGATCCCAGGGGCAACCATTCGCAGCACGCAGCCGGGCCTCGAGGGCCACCAGCTTTTCGAACCAATCGCCTGCGCTGGATGGCTGCGGGTTCGTCCGCTTGTTGCTCCTGCGGCCTTCTCTCTTCATGTTTTTTGTTTTTACTTTGCGGATAAGCATCGCCTTTTCAAATATCTTCAGACGCCGTCAAGTGTTCCACTTTACGGTGCAGGCGCATGTTTGACAAGCCGGGCAACTTGAAATGGGATCGCTAGCAGGGCGGCTCAAACGAATAACTCGTGCTAAACTCAAGGCTAGATAAATCAGCGAGGGATGGACTTTGTCTGACCATAAGCAGGAAGAATCGTTCCGCGTTATCGACCGGCGGCCTTTTACTGCCGAAGGTGAACTGCGCAAGGAAGTCGTAAAGGAAGAGGAAGAACGCGAAGCCAAGCGCGAGGCCGCGAAGATTCCGCCGCCTTCCGAGACGCCAAACACGAACGCCGCGCAAGCTACGGCTCCCGCAGAAACACCTCCGCGGGTTCCCGCCTTTGAAAACCTGATCCGCATGCTGGGCAGCAATGCAGCCATGGTTCTCGGCGCCTACGCCGACCCCCGCACGGGTCAGCCCGTGATCGACCCCGAAGCGGCGCGTGAACTGATTGACATGCTCGACGCCCTGCATGAAAAGACCAAGGGAAACCTTGCCCCGGAAGAAGACAATCTCCTCCTCGACCTTTCGGGTAAATTGAAAATGACCTTTCTGGAAATTAATCAGGCGGTTGCGGCTCAGACGGCGACGCAAGCCAAGGCCAAGACTCGCTAGCAGATAGGGTGGCTGCCTGAACTGTCCCGGGTTGAGCCCTGATTCCGGCATATTCAACATGTCTCCGGCTCCTTTAAGAGTCACCGTTCTCGGCTCCGGCACGTCCATGGGCGTCCCGACGCTCGCATGCCCGTGCCGCGTTTGCAGCTCCAGCGATCCACGTGATAAGCGCTTGCGCCCTTCCCTGCTGCTCTCCCGCCATGGTCAAAATGCCGTCATCGATACAACTCCTGACTTTCGCCAGCAAGCGCTTCGCACGGGCTTGAATCGCCTGGACGCCATCCTGCTGACCCACGGGCACGCCGACCATATCCTGGGATTCGACGACATCCGTCCCTTCAATATCCGCCAGCGCGCGGCACTCCCTGTCTACAGCAACGAAGAAACTTTTCAAATCATCCGCCGGGTATTTGCATACGTCTTTGATGACAAACCGACGCTCAGCACCGTCCCCAGCGTCACCCTCAAGGTTGTCCGAGAACCCTTCGATCTGTTGGGCCTCTCTTTCACGCCGGTGCCTCTGCTTCATGGAGGTATGGAAGTCCTCGGGTTTCGGTTCGGCCGCTCCGCCTATCTCACTGATTTCAGCAAGATTCCGGAATCTTCCATGGCCCTTCTCCAAGGGCTTGACGACCTAGTCCTCGACGCTCTCCGCGACATCCCGCATCCTATGCACCAGACCGTCGACCAGGCCCTCGCGCTCGTACAACTCCTCCAACCTCGCCGCGCATGGTTCACCCACATTGCTCATGACCTGCCTCACGCAGCCACGAACGAGCGTTTGGCCAGCCTGGGCTTCCCGCATGTGCAATTGGCCTACGACGGTCTTCAATTCGATGTTCAAACCGACTTCGTGCACGAGCCTTTTGCCGAAACCCACGATCCAGAATCCCTCAGCGCCTCAATCCCCCATGCCAAACCCACCCGCCTCGCGACGTTCAACTCCTCCCAAGCGTGGACTTCCCGTTACGCCACCTACGGCCACTCCAGCGTGCTGGCCATTGGCAACTTTGATGGCATCCATCTCGGTCATCAAGCCATCCTCCGCGCCACCGTGGAGCGCGCTCAGGCTTCGCAAGCCGTTTCCACTGCGCTCACCTTCGACCCTTCGCCCCGAAAAGTTTTGCGCCCAGAGTCCGCTCCCCTGCGGCTCTCCACCAACGCCCAGCGCATGGAGTGGTTCAGTGTCGTGGGCCTCGAAGCCGCTGTTGTTTTGCCTTTCACGTTGGAGCTCGCCGCGCTTTCTCCCGAAGAATTTGTCGCGGGAATTTTAGTCCGCGATCTGCGTATCAAAGCCGTTTTGGTAGGTGAGAATTTCCGTTTCGGCCACAAGCAGGCTGGCGATGTAAGGCTTCTGACCGAGCTCGGCAAGAAATATGATTTCGACGTGGTGATCATTCCTCCCGTGGTGTTTCGAAGGGAAATTGTGTCGAGCACCATCATTCGCCGGGATGTGGCCGCGGGCGATGTAGCCCACGCCGCGCGCCTTCTAGGGCGGCCCTTCGTGCTCACGGGAGAGGTCGTCAGCGGCACCGGTACGGGCCGCCGCTTCACGTTCCCGACATTGAATCTCTCCGCCGAGCAGGAACTGCTCCCCGCTCGCGGTGTCTACATCACGCGCACGCTCCTGGAAGGGGAGACGAGCAGCCACCGGTCGGTGACGAATATCGGAATGCGTCCGACGTTCAATGGCTCGTCGCTTAGCGTCGAAACACATTTGCTCGATGTTCACCCGGAGACGACTCCGCGGCGCATCGAAGTGCGCTTCTGGAAGCGTCTGCGAGAGGAAAAGAAATTCAGCGGTCCCCATGAATTGCGCGCACAGATCACCCGCGATATTGCCAGCGCGGATAAATTCTTCTCGCGCCTGCGCCGTTTCCGTCAAACCCGCCTGATGTCCCACACTGCTTAGCAGACCACTAAGACGATGGTTGACTATTCTTTGGTTTTCTGCAGGCACTCAGTACAGTAGCCGCCCACTTCCGTGCGGGAAACGGTGACCTTCATGTGGAAGTCGCGGGCAATCTGCTCTTTTAGTTGCTCGTATAGGCGGCTCTCGAACTCGCGAACTTTGCCGCATCGCAAACACGCCACATGGATGTGATCGCGCGGGCCGTGCGTTTCGTAATAATGCCGGTCGCCCCGGAGATGCAACAAGTCCAGTTCGTCGATAAGGCCCCGTTTTTTCAGCAGATCGATCGTGCGGTAGACGGTAACGAGGTGAACTCCGGAATCGATTCTCTGCGCCCGTTCCAGGATTTGATCCACATCCAGATGCTGCTCCGCATCATCCATGACTTGCAGAATGACGCGCCGTTGGCGGGTCATGCGGATGCCCCGGGCAGCTACGGCCTGTTGCAGCTTTCCGGTGGTTTCCGCGGTATTGAGGCGCTCTCCAGTCGAAGCCCGGTGAGCGGGAGATGCTGCCATTGAACCACCTTCACTGTCGCGGAGGCTTCGAACTAGGAATGGAAAGGAAGCAGCCGCACCACGTCATTGTACATAACGTAGGCAAAGAGCACCAACAGGAACACCAGTCCTACCTGCACAAAGCGCTCCTTGAAGCTCAGGCTGAAATCGCGCCGCCGGATGCCTTCCATCGTGAGAAGTAGGATGTTGCCGCCATCTAGAATGGGAATAGGCAGCAGATTGAGGATACCTAGATTCAAGCTGAGAGCGGCCATCAGCGTGACAACTGCGAACGTGCCTTCCTGCACCGCACGTCCTGCTTCGGTGGCAATCCCGATGACGCTCTGGAGCTGTTTGGCTGCCACTTTGCCGGTGACTAGCTTTCCGACGATGGCGACGACCTGCCAGGTGCCTCTTCCGGTGAAATCCGCGGCCGAAACCACTGACTGGGAGAAGCCAACCTTGCGGAAGGAGTACTCTTGGCCCGGGCGGATGCCGATCATCCAAGCCGTTTCTCCTCGTTCATTCTTATCGGACACAGGGGTCACGCTCATGCTGAGCGTCTGCCTCCTGCGGAGCACGGTAATCTGGATAGGTTTGCCAGCCGCATTTTGAATCGCGGTCACCATTTCTTGCCAGTTGTTCACAGGCTGGCCATTCATGGATACGATGACGTCGTCCCGACGTATTCCTGCGCGGTAGGCAGGCTTGTCCCTTTCGGCATACCCAACGATGGGTCGGTTGGGCGTGTACCCAAAGAGCAACTCCGGCACCGACATCCCCGAAGCACTTACTTCGGCGGTTTGGATTTCTCCTTTGTGCTCAAACTTGATGTGGAATTTCTTGTCCGGGAGCCCCTTGTCAAACTCGGATTCCACGGTGCTCCACGTAGGACCGTTCACGCCATCGAGCCAGGTAATGCGATCGCCGGGTTCGACCCCCGCCTTCGCGAGAGGCGAGTCTTTCGGCAAACTCTGAATCACGAGAGGCTCGTCCATGTACTTCGGATAGGGATCGCCTTTGATAAGAAAATAGCCGGTCAACAAAACGAGCGGGAAGATGAGATTCACGATTGGCCCGGCGAACGAGATGAGTGCCCGCTGCCAGCGCGGCTTGCTCATCAATTCGTCCGGCGCACCGGTCGGCGCGACCGCGTTCGAATCAATTTCGGACAAGTCCTGGCCGGCCATGCGGACGTATCCGCCGAGCGGAATCGCGCTGACTCGATAGTCCGTGGCGCCCCTCTTCCAGCCGAAAAGTCGCGGCCCGAACCCGATGGAAAACACGTCCACCCGCACACCAAACAAGCGTGCCACAATGAAGTGTCCCCATTCATGCACCAAGATCAAGATGCCAAGAATGAGAGTGAAGCCAATCGCGATGTTCATGCCGCCGGTAAAACCCCTTCCTCTTTCACATCCTCTTCAAAGAATTTATTACGCGCTGCGGACGTGAACTGCGGCAGCGCTGCTCACCTGCGTGGCCTCTTCCTTCGCCATCCGACGCGCTTCGGAATCCGCCTTAAGCACATCGTCCATCTTCTCAAGTTTGATGCGCGGCATGCGCCCGAGGACGCGCTCGATCACTTCCGCGATCCCGGGGAACGGCAGCCGGTGCTCCAGAAACGCCGCTACGGCAACTTCGTCCGCGGCGTTCAGCGCGCACGGCATCGCGCCGCCTTTTTTCAGCGCTTCTCGCGCCAGCCGCAAACAGGGAAACCGTCGCGTCGAAGCCTTCTCGAAATCCAGCCGCTTCAACTTGTCCCAATCGAGCGCCACTTGATTGGATGCGACCCTCTCCGGATAGGTTAACGCATATTGGATGGGCATGCGCATGTCCGTTGGGCCGAGTTGCGCCAAAACGGAACTGTCCACAAATTCCACCATCGAATGAATCGTGGATTGCGGGTGAATCACCACGTCGATCTGCTCCGGCCGCATGCCGAAGAGCCACCGCGCTTCGATCACTTCGAAACCCTTGTTCATCATCGTAGCGGAATCAATGGTGATGCGGTTTCCCATGCGCCAATTGGGATGCGCGAGAGCTTGTTCCGGCCTGACGCTGGCGAGCGCGGCCAACGGTGTCTCTCGAAACGGCCCGCCCGAGGCCGTCAATATCAGCCGCCGCACTTCGCCGTGCGCTCCGCCGCGCAAACATTGGTGCACGGCGTTGTGCTCGCTGTCCACCGGCAACAATTCGCGCCCGGCTTTTTTCGCCGCGGCCATCACCAATTCGCCGGCCGCCACCAACACCTCTTTGTTCGAAAGTGCAACCGTCTTGCCCAGCTTTACCGCTTCGTAGGTCGCCTCGAGTCCAACGACCCCGACTGCCGCGGAAATCACAACGTCGGCCTTCCCGTGCGTCCCAGCCGCCAGCATTCCTTCGCGGCCATGATGAATCGCAGGCAGCGGCGATAGTCCCCTACCCCGCAACAGCGCGGCCAGCTCGTCCGCTTTCTTCGCGTCACCCACAGACACGACTTCGGGCTTGTGCCGTTCAATCTGCCCGGCCAACTCTTCCAGGTTTCCGCCCGCCGCCAGCGCGACGACCCCAAATCTTCCCGGCAGAGCTTCCACCACCGAAAGGCTTTGCCTCCCAATCGATCCGGTGGAACCCAAAATGGCTAGGTGTTTCACGAAGTCGTTCGATTTCCTTTTGGAGTGCGGTCAGTTTACACCGCCCTTGTCGGGGTCGGCTGCCGTTTTGCTGATTACACCAATTTGCCGGTTGGAAGCCTTCTGATCTACGACCGGGGAGAGTAGATCAAGATCCAATAATACCAGACAACCGGGATAGCCAGAATGAGCGCGTCGATTCTGTCAAGCACTCCACCGTGGCCCGGCAGAATTCTGCCGGAATCCTTGATCCCTGCGCTGCGCTTATACGCCGATTCCAGAAGGTCGCCAACTTGCCCCGCCACATTGCCCAACGCCGCCATGACGAGCAGATGCGGCAGCGGCACAGTGATAAAGGGCGAAAAAATGAGAGCGACGATCAGTGAGCACACAAAACTTGCTGCCGTCCCCTCCCAGGTCTTCTTAGGGCTTAGATGCGGCGCCAAAGCATGTTTCCCGATCGATCGGCCGGTGAAATAGGCAGCTGAATCTCCAACCCAAGTTATGACCAAGGCAAAGAGGAGCAAGAGAGGCCCCTTGCGTCCAGTCCCATGAAGCCTCACGGCAAACGACAATGGGAACGCGACTAAAATGAGGCCGCTACAGCTAATTCCCGCTGCTGGAAGCGTTTCCACGAGCGGCCGCTTTGTGAACAAGGTGATCGCCGCAATTCCAAGAACGAAGAAAAAGAACACCCCTTCGAGCGACGGAGCTCCGTTGGAAAACCACCAGATCCTCTGATAGGCGGTTAAGCCACCGGAGAGTTTGTATGTCGGCACATCGCCCATCAGCCATTGCACGTAGATGAGGAGGAGCGCACAAGTAGCCGTCCAAAAGCGATAAGCGCGATGGCCGATCGCTTCGCCCAGCGCGAAGTACTCGAACAGCGCCACCATCGTCACCAGCGCGAGCGCCAGCGCGAGCAGGGCCGTGGAACCCCACAAAACCACGCCAACGGCAATAAGAATCAATGGCGCGGCAGTCGCCACTCGCTTCCAAGTCATAGTCGAGGAATCCCCTGAAAAACAGCAGGCCTCATCTCATCATATTGAAGGAAATAAATCACGCGCGAGAAGTCGGGCGGACATTTACGTCGCGCCGCGTGCGGAGGTGCAAGGCGTGAGTTACGCTGCGGGGGCGCGGCGGGGCAACCAGCGCCGCACCGAGCGGCAATAAGCGTCGTACGGTGCGCCAAACGTGGCGCGGAGATGCGGCTCTTCGTACAGGATGACAAAGAGATGAGCGCAAACGAGCCACGGCAAAGTGAAGAGCAGAATCGTGAGCGCCTGTTCGTACAAGCCGAAGCCCAAGAGCGCAACGAAACCTCCGGCATACATCGGATTGCGCACGAACCTGTACGGGCCTGCGGCAACGAACTTGCGCGGTGGGTCGAATGGCGCGGGCGTGCCTTCCCCGCGGGCGACGAACGTTGCCACACAAGCGAATGCGAGAGTCCCGCCGGCAGCCATCAGGGCAAGACCCAAAGCGCGCGTCCAGCCGGGCAGCGCGAAGCCCAGTGCGGCGTCATAGCGGCGGTGCAGGCTTAGCGCGCCCTGGCCCCACAGAAGAATGAATCCGGTGCCAAAGATTGCGGCGCGAAGCGCAATGAATAGCGTTTTCATGGCTTGGCTTCTCCAGAAGTCAGCAAGTACTTCGTCCAGTTGCCGTGGGGTCTAATGCTAAGCTTCTGATAGGTATTACTGACTGAAGCGGCACCAGGTTACATATTCTCCGCAGCCTTTCACAGGGGACATACGGTTTCAGTTGATTTCATTTTGTCTGGTTACCGCAGCGTTTATCGGGGGTTGGTTCGGTTGCTCGATGAGGGTACCTTTCGCGTCATTCGTCACCCAAAAACTCATGGTTCAGGCGCTGTCCAATTCGCAAAATGGAATGCGGAGGCGGTATTGCCCTCGCGCGGCTTAATCGTACTTTGCGCATTACTGGGAGTGATTATCTTCGGTTGGCTCACGTGGCGGGGCTTCTCATCGCGACGGCAGCTTACGGAAGCTCCCGTGATGACAATCAACAAGCAGCCGGTTGCCTTTGCCAACCACACGTTTGACCCAGCCTCGCCACCAGCCGGTATGCCACCCCTGGCCCCGGGCGAGAGCGCGGAGTGCGATTCCGATTTCCTGTCCAGCGCCAGTGTCCGCGGGGAGTCTCGACAAACGGATGCCACACACGCGACCGTCACCATCACACAGATCAAGGTCGCGCTGCAACTCAACATCAGCATTTGGGTGCCGGCCGAGGTAACCCAACGTGTGATCGAGCATGAGCAAGGCCATCGCCAAGTCTCGGAGTATTACTACCAGACGGCCGACAAAGTCGCCGAGCGAATTGCCGCGAAACACGTGGGCAAACAAGTCGAGATCTCCGGCACGGATCTGGGTGCCGAGTCCAGCAAAATGCTCCAACAAATGGCCGCCGATATCACCGATGAATACAACAAGGAATTAAACCCAGGACCGGCGCAACTGCTCTACGACGCCATCACTGACCACGGCCGGAACGAGGTTGTCGTCAAGGATGCTGTCGCTCACGCCCTCAAGAACGTAATGATCGAGTCAACTCAGCCGGCGGCAAATCCAGGAAACTGAACGCGCAAAGCCGAGTCCTGGGCCGAACGGGGGTCGCGAAGAGTCCGACTGAAAGTCGAGGACGATGGGGTAATGTCGTCCTCCTGAGCCCGGGCGGAGTGGGGTGGGCTGCAGCGGAATAGTGCAGCAGGCTCTTCTCTAGATCCACAAAGAGATAAGCGGCGGTAACGAAGTGCACTTCGAACTTGCCGCAGAGAGAGCAGTTCAAGCCCGTGAGAACGCGCGCGGGATCGTGGGCGTGAGCCGCTTGGCCCGCGAAAGCGACCTTCAGCATGGAGGCGATCAGGGCGGCGGGAACGCCATGTCCAGTGACGTCGGCGACCAGAATGCCGACGCGCTTTTCATCGATCCAAAGGAAATCGTAGAAATCGCCGGCAACGGCGTTCATGGGCAGATAGCGCGCAGCAATTTCGAGTCCCGTGAGCGTCGGGACGCTGTGCGGAAGCGTGGAGGACTGAATCTGGCGGGCGATTTCCAACTCTTTGTTGATGGCGAGGAGTCGTTCTTCGTTCGCGAAGGTACGATACGCGGACACGTATCGGAGACACGCAACGAAAACCAGGAAACCAATAAACTCCACGTTGTGCCAGGGCAAGATCTTAAGGGCCACGAGATTTGCGTGCAGGATGAACAGAAGAGATACGAGAAAACCCGCGACGAAAACACGAATTTCGAGGGTTAAGCGTTTGCGCGGGGCTCGGCGTCGTTTGCTGGCGGCCAGGAACAGTGCGGTGGCCGCGAGCGTGGCGAACGCGATGATGTTGTTTGCGGCGCCGAGTTTGGCGGGAGTGATTCGACGCGCGGCGGCGAGGATCCCGAAAGCGCGAACAGCGCTCGTGCGGTGAGAAGCCAACGAAGGAACTTTCTGAGGAGGCAGCTCAAGAATCATTGAAACCCGACGAATTGTTTGGGACGGACCCCAAAGAGATTGCGCAGCTCAAGGAGGCGATGACCAAATCTGGGGGGCAAGGTTATTGGAGGCGCACACTTGAAAACTACAGACAGTCCGCAAAGTCAAACTACGTGCCGCCTGTGCTCGTGGCAGAAGCGTGCCTGCGGGTTGGTGAGAAGGAGTGCTGATTTGAATGGCTGGAAAGGGGTTTCGAGGAACGCGACGATCTGATGATCAATCTCAAAGTGGAACCATTATTTGACAGCTTGCACTTGGATCCGCGCTTCCAGGGTCTAGTACACCGCGTCGGAATCCCGCAATGAATCTCAAGCTTGCGCACCTGCTCAGCATGGGCGCAGCGCCACGCTCTTGGGACTACTCACCAAAACAAGCGCTTGCATCAGCGGCCGAGTTTGCGTCTTCGAGCAACCAGCCCGTCTGAACGACCATGGGGGAGTGAAGGGTCTCTCTTCAAATCCCAGGATTTCTATCCAGGGCGACGAGACACGCGGATCACGAAACACGCGCCACAAGTCACTATCAATGGCCGACAGAGCGTGCCGGCTTCTCCGAGGAGGCATCGCTTTCGTCAATGCCCCCGTAGCGACGCTCGCGCGTCTGAAATTCCACCAGCGCCTCTAATAGCCGCGCGCGGCTGAAATCCGGCCAAAGCGTTTCCGTCACAAATATTTCCGCATAGGCGATCTGCCACAGCAGAAAATTGCTGACGCGCATTTCGCCGCTGGTACGAATGAGCAGGTCCGGATCGGGCAGTCCCTCGGTGTAAAGGTGCCGCGATAACTGCTCTTCGGTAATGCGTCCGGAAGTTCCGTGGCCATTCCGCTCAGCGAGAATCGCATTCACGGCATCCACAATCTCCGCGCGTCCGCCGTAGTTCAGCGCCACGCACAGCACCATGCCCTGGTTCCCTGCCGTTTTTTCCATGGCCTCGCGCGCGTCTTTCTGCACGCCCGCGGGCAATTCGTCCATGCGCCCGAGAAAGCGCATGCGAATGCGGTTCTTCTGGAGCAGCGGCATCTCTTTGCGCAGATATTCGCGAAGGAGTTGCATCAGGAAATCAATTTCTGTTTTTGGTCGGCGCCAGTTTTCCACCGAGAACGCGTACAGCGTTAGCGCTTCGATTTTCAACCGCGCACAGGTTTCAATCGTGGTCCGCGCGGACTGTGTTCCCGAACGGTGCCCGGCGATTCGCGGCAGGTGGCGTTTCCGTGCCCAGCGGCCGTTCCCGTCCATAATCACCGCCACGTGTTTCGGCAGGCGCGTCAGATCAAGTTTTTCCCACAAATAGGCTTCTTCCGCGGTTATCGCGCCGAGCGGGTGCGAAGATGCTACAAGAAGGGTTTTGTTCAGTTTATTGTCCGGCACGGAGTTTCGCAGCGTTCATCCTTTACGCCGCAAAGTTAACACACGGTCCGCCAGCCGCGCAATGGAGTGGTGTCTTTTAGAATATCGTCGTCGAGCATTATCCCGATGGCGGCGGACTCTGCTGAAAGAGCGCCGTGTACGTCAGGACCAGAGTCAATGCGATCATGGCGATGGCGGTCACCCACGCCACCACATTAAAGGTCATGGTGTTGACATATTCGCCCATCAAGTCGCGGCGGTTCACCAGCAGCAAAATAAAGATCACCACGACGGGAAGCCAGATGCCGTTGCCCACTTGGGAAAAAATCAAGATTTTCCAGAGCGGAGCGTGCGGCAGCAGCACAATTCCCGCCCCGGCAACGATTAACACGGTGTAGAGCCAGTAGAAAATGGGCGCGTCTTTGAATTTGTGATCGAGCCCCGCTTCGAACCCCAGACCTTCGCAAATCACGTGCGCCGTCGAGAGCGGCAGGATAGATGCGGCGAACAGCGACGCATTGAGCAGTCCGAAAGCAAAAAGAATTCCCGCACCCTTCCCCGCCAGAGGAATCAGAGCTTGCGCCGCTTGTGCCGCATCCGTGATGTCCCGGTGCCCCGACACATAGAGCGTGGCCGCCGTGCATACGATGATGAAAAACACGATGACCATGCAGCTGATACTGCCAAATAATACGTCCGCGCGCGCCTGCGGATACTGGCGCGGTCCCACTTTCTTTTCCACGAACCCTGCCTGTAAGTAAAAAAATTGCCAAGGGGCAATCGTCGTTCCGACCAAGCCCGTCAGCATAATCAAATAGCCGGACTCCAAATGAATGTTTGGAAGCACGGTGTGTTTTGCCGCAATCAGCCAATCCGGCTTGGCCAGAAATGCGGAAAACACGTAAGATAGATACAAGACGCAAGCGAACAAAAAGATGACTTCAACCTGGCGGTAAGTCCCCCGGATGACCAGTATCCACACGAGGATGGCCGCGATCGGCACGGCAACATACCTGCTAATTCCAAAAATCTGCATGGCTGCGGCGACACCCGCAAATTCTGCTACCACGTTTGCCAGGTCCACAAAGAAACCGGTGATCATCACAAAAAACGTTGGGCGGAATCCGAACTCCTCGCGGATGAGATCGGAAAGCCCTTTGCCGGTGACCACACCCATGCGCGCGCACATTTCTTCGGTCACATACAACGCGATGGTCATCGGGACCAGCGACCACAGGAGCGTGTATCCGTATTGCGCGCCGGCCTGGGTGTAGACGGAGATTCCCCCGGCGTCATTGTCTACATTGGAGGTGATCAGCCCAGGTCCCACCACGGCCAGCAGCAGCGTCAGGCGCCGGCGCAGTCCGCGGACCTTCTTCTGCAAATCCGTGTCGCCGGTTCTCACGCGATCAAACTTCGCGGAAATAGCGTCCCAGTTCATCGATCCGCTCGCATTTCCTTCCTCTTACTTCAGCAGCCGCGACACGACGTCGTCCACCGTGATCGCCCCAATCGGCCGGTCCTCTTTGTCAATGACCGTCAGCATGCGCAGGTTATATTTGTCGAAAAGCTCGAAAACCTCTTTCTCGTTCGCATTCGGCGGCAGACTGAGCAGAGGTTCCACTTTCAACTCATTCATGCGCTGTTCGGGGGACGCCAGAAGCAGCCGCGCCACGGGGACAACGCCGGAAAACTCTGCGGAGGTGTCCAGCAAGACGATGGTATCGGTCTGATCCAGATTCAATTCTTGTTCCCGGATCCAGGTCAGCACTTCTTCTCGGGTCGAAGTCTCACCGACAAACAGGAAGTCTGTATTCATCATCCCGCCCGCTGTTGCCGGGTCAAACTCCAGCAGCTCGCGGACTTCATCCGCTTCCAGCCCGGGCATCTCATGCAGCAGTTCCTCCGACCTTTCCTTCGGCAAGTCGGCAAGCAGATCGGCGGCCGCGTCCGGGGCCATCTCTTCGAGGATGTCCGCGGCTTTCTCGGGGTCGAGGAACTCCACGATCTGGGTCGTCAGCCGCGCATCCAGCTCCGCCAATACCGCAGCCGCGGTCTCTTCATCCAGCGAAGCGATGATGCTCTGCCTCTCGGAGGCCGAGAGATCCTCCATAATCGCCGCCAGGTCCGCCGGGTGCAGGTCTTCGAGTTTTTCGTGGGTGATCCGGAGCTTTACGCGGCGCAACGGATCCGGCTCGATGAGATTCACAAATTCCCAGCGAATCGCCCTCTGGGGCAATTGGCTCTGCAGTTTCCGGATGACCAGTGGGGGAACAACTCCCTGCAAGAGCCGGCGCACGGCCCCGGGCAGCCCCACATCCACTTGCGCCACGCGTAGTTCCACGTTTCCGTTCGTGCGGAACTCCGTCAGGTCCACGTCATTCACGCGCACGACTTTGCGGCCGTGGGTGTCGATGATTTGCTGATCCATCAAATCCTTTTGCACTGCCAGCCACGATTCATTCGGGCTATAAAGCTCCAAGGCCCTCTCGCTGACATTCAGTTCCAGCTTTCCCGCGGCCACGGAGGCAACTTGGTTATGCTTGGCCACCAGCGGCTGGAATCGCCCACGCGACAGCAGGAAATGCGACACGCGATTCGGCGCTTCCGCCGGCTCGATGAAGAACTCGCGCACCTTCCCCACAAAATTTCCCTGCGCGTCATACGCTTTCGACCCCATCAATTCCGTGGCGTAGAGTTCCATAGCGCACCCCTTCCCGTCTTATGAACCTGCAAACTGCTTTGCGCTGCAAAACACGCTGGGCAACAAAAAACCCGCCAACCGAACATCCTCGGCTGCGGGCAAGTACCTCAAACATATGGACTTACCTCTAGCCGCTGGTGAACCCTCCCCACCCGACTGCTTGGGCCGTAGCCGGCGCCTCGCGCGACACTTTCTGAAAATCCGCCCGATAAATCGGTCCCGGACCGTGCTGTAGCCCAAAGCAACTAGACCCAGGTTCGAGATCGCTGCTCGCACTCATCGAGAGAGATTTCACTCCGAGCCTAGTGATAAGGCGCGCGCAGTGCATTGTCAAGAAAAGAATGGCGTTCGCAGCAATTTTTTCCCTTATTTTGGCTGCGACGAAGGATTCGAGTGCTTTTTCTTCTCTGGAAAAACCATGTGGCGTGGTTCCTCGCCCTTTTTCCGGCAATCTTCGATGTAGAGGACGAGGTAGTTCTTCAAAATATAGTCCCGTTTCGAAAAGCCCAGCTGCCCCGCAGCCCGGTCGATGGCTTCCGCAGGCCCTTCTAGCTCCACAAAAGCACCGATCGGGGTCTCGTCGAGTTCGATCAGCAGCCCTCGGGCCCAGTTTTGAGAGGCCGGAAGCCGAAGCGTAGTGCGGTATTTTTCATAGCGGAACCAGCCGCTCATCCCAAGCCCCTGAAAGATTTTGGACAGCGCGGCGGCATCGGTGATTTCGAGCTCAAGTTCCTCGCGGACTTTGTGAATGGCCTTCGAACTATCCTGCGGGCCCGATTCGAACGGCTTCTCGATGGGGTGCTTGAAGGTCAGAACAAACTTCCTCTTGAGTGGGGGCGAATTCTTAATCCTTTTGGACCCAGGGGTCTCTGTTCGAATGCGCAGCAGTTGCCCGTGTTTAGCGAGTCCGCCTTGGGGAGTGTCGAAGATGACGTTTTCCTGGTGCACGCGGCCCGTTCCGCCGCCGACCGGGCGCGCTCCAAGTTTCTTCAGTTGGCGCAGAAGCGCGCGCGTATCGCTGATCCTCAGCTTGATCTCAGTTTCCTGCGCCAATGCGGGCCACTCCTACGGCAGCGGCCTGCTTTCTCCAGCCGCCGACTTCCGTTAGTATAACGGAGGCGAACAAATCCTTTCGACGCGGCGCCCAACCCGGCCGCGAGCACTTTCTAATGGACCGTATTCGGTCCTCGACACTAAGAGAATGAAGCCAGACACGAACACGGCGACGCCCGTACTTTCGAACGGACCTTCCGAAGGCTCCGCTCCCAAACCACCGCTCGCACGGCGCGAGCCTGTCGAACATGTCCTGCACAGCGACCGGCGCATGGATCACTATGCCTGGCTTCGGCAAAAGGAAAACCCCGAAGTCATCGCCTACCTGAACGCCGAAAACGCCTATATCAACGCCGTTCTGAAACCCACGGAGGCGTTCCAAGAAAGGCTCTATCAGGAGATGCTTGGCCGCATCCTGCAAACGGATCTTTCCGTACCCTACACCCTGCGCGGCTACAGCTATTTCACCCGGACCGAAGAGGGCAAGCAGTACAATTTTCACTCCCGGCGGCGCGATAGAGAGGGCGCTCCGGAAGAGTTGCTTCTGGATTTGAATCAACTGGCTGAGGGTCATTCCTTCCTGGGGCTGGGCTCATTCGAGGTGAGTGACGACAACCAACTCCTGGTCTACTCGACTGATGTCACGGGATTCCGGCAATACACCCTCCATGTAAGGAATCTCGAGACGGGCCTCACGCTCCCGGAGCGCATCGAACGGGTTACCAGTGTCGCGTGGGCCGCTGACAATCGAACGCTCTTCTACACGGTCGAGGATGAGACCACCAAGCGCTCTCATCGGCTGTACCGCCACGTTCTGGGCTCTTCGGAACCAGACGCGTTGCTCTACGAAGAAACGGACGAACGCTTCCGCATTGAAGTGCAAAGGAGCCGCAGCGGAGCTTTCCTGTTTCTGACCAGCGCGAGCCATACCACCAGCGAAGTCCGCTTCTCGCGCGCCGGCAAGCCATCCGGTGAATTTAACTTGATCGCTCGGCGTGAGGACAATCACGAATACTACGCCGATGATCATCCTGGAACGCCCGGCGATTCCAGCGGCGGAGTCTTTTATATCCGCACGAATTCCGGAGGCCGCACTTTCCGGCTCGTGACCGTTCCCGTGGGTGATCCTCACAGGAAATTCTGGCACGAGGTCATTCCCAATCGCCCGGACGTGATGCTCGCCGCGGCGGAAGTTTTTCGCACTCATCTCTTGCTATTAGAACGCGAGGGAGGCCTTCCCTATCTCCGCATTGTGGGCCTGAACCCGGGCTCGCTCGGCGCGCCCGAATCTTCCCATCGCATCGAGTTCGCCGAGCCAGCCTACAACGCTTCCATTGGCCAGAACCCGGAGTTCGACACCACGCACGTTCGCTTTCAATACGAATCCTTCACTACGCCCCGCTCGGTATTCGATTACGACGTGCGTACCCGCGAACGAGTGCTTCGAAAGCAGCAGCCCGTGCTCGGCGGCTATGGCCCCGCGGAATACGTCAGCGAGCGGATTCTCGCTACGGCTCCCGACTGCACACAAATCCCGCTTTCCATCGTCTATCGACGGGATACTCGGCGAGATAGCTCCGCTCCGCTTCTCTTGTATGGATATGGCAGCTATGGCATCTCCGTCCCGGTTAGTTTCAGTTCGAATCGTCTGAGCCTGTTGAATCGCGGGGTGATCTACGCCGTCGCGCACATTCGCGGAGGCGGCGAATTGGGCAAACCCTGGCACGACGCCGGCCGCTTGAAGAAAAAGCACAACACCTTTACAGATTTCATTGCCGCCGCCGAACATCTGATCTCGCAGCGTTACGCCGCCCCCGGCAAACTGATTATCGAAGGCGGCAGCGCTGGCGGCCTGCTCATGGGTGCCGTCAGCAATATGCGGCCCGAATTGTTTCGCATGGTTATCACCCACGTTCCTTTCGTGGACGTCTTGAATACCATGCTGGACGCCACCCTTCCGCTGACGGTCGGGGAGTACGAAGAGTGGGGAAATCCACAAATCGCAGAAGATTATTTCGAAATGAAATCGTATTGTCCCTATACCAATTTGGAGCGCAAGGCTTACCCGGCAATGCTGGTCAAGACCGGGCTGAACGACAGTCAGGTGATGTACTGGGAGCCGGCGAAGTACGTTGCCAAGCTGCGCACCCTGAAGACCGATGCGAATCCCCTGTTACTGAAAACAAATATGGGCGCCGGACACGGCGGCGCTTCCGGGCGTTACGACTACCTGCGCGACATCGCGCTCGACTATGCTTTCCTGCTGACGCAGCTCGGTATTCATCAATGATCGATGCCTGAGCGCACGATTCTGACGTGCACTTTTTCACGGACACACCAGAACTTGTGCTCCTAGGGACAGATGACGGAGACTTGCGGGGGCAAGAATCCAGAATTCGTGGCTAAGAGCTGAATACTGAGAATTGGCGACTCGAGAATGAGCGATCCCGGCACACCGTTGATGCACCAATATCACGCGATCAAGGCGCGCTACCCCCACGCGCTGCTGCTGTTCCGTCTCGGCGATTTCTACGAACTCTTCTACGAAGATGCCATGATTGCCTCGCGCGAGCTGCAAATCACGCTCACCTCGCGTAACCGCGAAAGAGGCCAGCCCATCCCCATGTGTGGCGTTCCCTATCACGCTGCCGAAACGTACATCGCGCGGCTGATTCGCGCGGGATTCAAGATCGCCATCTGCGACCAGATGGAGCAGCCGGGCCCGGGAAAGAAGCTGGTCCGCCGCGAAGTCGTGCGCGTCATCACCCCAGGCACGGCCACCGATGTCGCGGTCCTCGATGCCCGTGAAAACAATTTCCTTGCCGCCGTAGCCAAGCATTCTTCCGGCTCTCCGATCGGTCTCGCCTACGTCGATCTTTCCACCGGAGAATTCCAGGCCACGGAATTTGCCGGCGCCCGCGCCGAGGAAACTCTTCGCGACGAGCTGCAGCTGCTTCATCCGCGCGAGACGCTGCTTCCCCGCCCGCAACAATTATTCGAAACGGCGAAGACGTCGCTCCTCGAAGGGACTGGCGGCGTGGAGTCCCGCCTCGAAGACTGGGTTTTCCAACGTGATTACGCCGAGCGGATTCTCCGCGAACAGTTCAGCGTCGCAGAGCTCACCGGATTCGGTCTTGACGAACACCCACAGGCGCTTTCCGCGGCTGGCGCCATCGTTCACTACCTCCGCGAGAACGCCGCGCGAGTCGACGGTTCTATCGCTGCAAATCAAGCCGCCACCAGCATCGATGCTCTCCGCCATCTCGACTCGGTCCGCTACTACGAGCAGCACGATTTCCTTTTGCTCGATCCTGTCTCGGTTCGAAACCTCGAACTGCTCACACCGATTTTCACCGAGGAGGCAACTCGCCCCAGCGGGCCCGCCACGCTGATCGCCACGCTCGACGTCACCGTAACCGGCATGGGTGCGCGCCTGATGCGGTCCTGGATTCTCCGCCCGCTGATCGACCGCGAAGCTATCGAGGCGCGCCTGGGTGCCGTGACCCATCTCGTGCAGCAAACGGTGGTCCGCGGCGAGATTCGCAAAGAGCTGAAAGGCATCCAGGATCTGGAACGGCTCACCGGGCGCATTACGCTGGGCCTTGCGACACCGCGCGAACTTGTCGTGCTGCGCAGATCCCTCGCGCAACTCCCAGTCCTGAAGAAGTTTTTGACTCCTCCGCCCGCTGGAGGCAGTGAACTGCTTCGCCATCTCCATCAGGAAATTGACGAACTCACCGATGTCCGCGAACGGCTCGAGCGCGCCATCGCCGACGAGCCGCCCGCTCTCGCCACCGATCCGGGAATGATCCGCAGCGGCTATCACGCCGAGCTGGATGAGCTGCGCAACCTGAGCCAGCACAGCAAGCAGATCATCGCCGCGATGGAGGAGCGCGAGCGCAAGCGCACGGGCATCGGCTCTCTAAAAATTCGTTTCAACCAGGTTTTCGGCTACTACATTGAAATCTCCAAACCGAACCTGCATCTTGCTCCCGCCGACTACGAACGCAAGCAGACACTGGTCAACGCCGAGCGCTTCACTTCGACGGAATTGAAGGAATACGAACGCAAGATTCTCGCTGCGGACGAACGCATCCTTGAAATCGAGCGCCAGCTCTTCATCGATGTTCGGTCAGGTGTAGCTGCCAAGGCGGCACGGTTGCGCCGCACGGCAGCCGCTGTCGCCCAACTGGATGTACTCACTGCCTTCGCAAAACTCGCTGCCGACCGCGGGTACATCCGCCCTGAATTCAGTTCTACCGGAGAACTCCTCATCATCGGCGGCCGTCATCCGGTTATTGAGGAATTGCTTCGGCAAAAAGGCGAGCGCTTCGTCCCGAACGATCTTTGTTTCGAGCCCGGCCGCCAGCAGCTTCTTCTTATTACCGGCCCGAATATGGGGGGTAAGTCCACGTATCTGCGCCAGTCCGCGCTGATTGTGCTGATGGCGCAAATCGGTTGCTTTGTTTCGGCGCGCCAGGCCAAACTGCCCATCACCGACCGCGTCTTCACGCGCATCGGCGCGAGTGACAATCTTGCCCGCGGCCGCTCGACCTTCCTCGTCGAAATGTCCGAAGTCGCCGCCATCCTGAATCACGCCACGCCCGCAAGCCTCGTGCTTCTCGACGAAGTCGGTCGCGGAACGGCCACTTTCGACGGCTTATCCATCGCCTGGGCCGTCGTCGAGCATCTCCAGAAGCACACGCGCGCACGCACGCTCTTCGCCACGCACTATCACGAACTAACCGAGCTGGCCGATCTCCTTCCCACTGTGAAAAACGTTCACGTCTCCGTGAAAGAGACGCCCAACGAAATTATTTTTTTGCGCCGCGTCGAACCGGGCAGCGCCGACAAAAGCTACGGCATTGAAGTGGCCCGACTCGCCGGTCTCCCTCGAAGCGTTATCGAGCGCGCCCGCGAAGTCTTACGAGGGCATGAGCAGAGCGAGCACGAACTCAGCGAAACGCTCTCCCCCGGCGCCGGTGCCCTGGCTCACAAGAATGGAAATCAGCAAGTGCTCTTCACGCCGCTCGATCGCGAGGTGCTCGATAAACTTCGCGACGCGGACCTCGATCAGCTCAAGCCCATTGATGCTCTCAATCTCCTCTCCGAATTGAAAAAACAAATCTCATGAGCGCCAAGCCCATGCTGGTTCTTGGCCTCATGTCTGGCACCTCCGCCGACGGCATCGACGCCGCGCTCGCGCGCATTTCCGGCGCGCCGCCGAGGCTCAAAGCAAAACTTCTCGGGCATATCTCCGTCAAATTCCCGCCCACCATTCGCAAGGAGATCCTTCACATCGCCGAAGGTCGCCCGATCACCGCCAACGAGCTGAGCCAACTCCATTTTCGTTTGGGAGAAGTTTTCGCTGGCGCAGCCATGAGCTCCTGCACTCGTTTCGGCGTTTCGGCCTCGCGAGTCGATCTAATCGGCTCGCACGGCCAAACCATCTTCCATCAAGGCGCCCCTGTTTACTTCCTTGGCCGCAATGTAGCCTCAACACTGCAAATCGGAGAACCATCTGTGATCGCCGCCCGCACCGGCGTCACCACGGTCGGCGATTTTCGTCCGGCCGACATCGCCCTTGGCGGCCAAGGCGCGCCACTGGTTCCCTACGCCGACTATCTTCTCTATCGCCACCCCAAACTAGGCCGCGTTTCTCTGAACCTCGGCGGCATAGCTAACATCACCGTTCTCCCTCGCGCCGCCAAGTCTGCGCGAGTCGTCGCGTTCGACACCGGTCCGGCAAACATGCTCATCGATGCGCTGGTCGCACATTTCTCGGGAGGCAGGCTCCATTTTGACAAAAACGCTCAACTCGCATCGCGAGGCCGCAGCAACGCCGTACTCGTTGATGAATTGATGCGCGATCCTTACTTGAAACTCGCGCCGCCAAAATCGACCGGCCGCGAATACTACGGCCAGGCTTATCTGGAGAAACTTCTAAAATTGGGCCGTCGTCATCGCGCCAATCCCAACGACCTCATCCGCGCCGCAACCATCTTCACGGCGCTTTCCGTCATCGATGCCATGAACCGTTTCGTGCTGCCTAAAACAAAGATCCATCAACTCATCGTCTCTGGTGGCGGCGCGCACAATCCCTTAATCCTGGCCCAGCTCTCTGCCGCTCTGCCAAATATCGAAGTCCTGCCGTCGTCGCGACTCGGAATCCCCGAAGACGCCAAGGAAGCTTTCGCCTTCGCGCTCCTCGCCTACGAAACTTTTCACCAGCGGCCATGCAATCTTCCTTCGGCCACCGGCGCCCGCGGTCCTGCCATTCTCGGTAAAATCTCCTATGCCCCGCCTCGGTAGCCGCCTCATCAAAATCGCTCGCCTTGTTATTTTCTTTATTTCCTTATTTCCTTACTTTCTCTCTCTCTTTTTGATGACAGCGTGCTCTAACTCGCCTAAATCCGATCCCTCCTCCCTCACCTTCCTCATCGAATCCAGCCCCACGAACCTCGATCCGCGTTTCGCCACCGATTCCCAATCGCAGCGTATCGACGGCCTGCTCTTCAGCAGCTTGCTCGAGCGCGATGATCATCTGAATCTCCACGGCGATCTGGCGGAGTCCTGGGAAACGTCCAACCCACTGACCTATGTCTTTCATCTCCGCCGCGATGTTCGTTTTCACGATGGCCGCCCGCTCACCTCCGTCGACGTCAAAGCCACCATCGATTTCATCATGAATGCTGCGAACAAATCCGCGAAGCGCGGGGCTTTCCGCCTCGTCACTTCCATAGAAGCTCGCGATGCAGCCACGGTCATCTTTCATCTCAGCGAACCCTATGCGTCCTTCACGGTAAATCTCGTGCGCCCCGCGGTGGGAATCGTCCCGGCAAATGCGGCCGCCGATTTCTCGCGCCATCCCATCGGCTCCGGGCCTTTTCGATTCGTGCAGCAAACGCAAGATGAAGAAGTCGTCGTGGAACGCAATTCCGAATATTTTCGCGCCGCGCCGCAGCTCACTCGCCTCCGCTTCCGTGTAGTTCCGGATGCCATTGTGCGTGCCCTCGAACTTCGCAAAGGCTCCGCTGATCTCGAGATGAGTTCGCTCTCGCCCGACATTATTCCCACGCTCGCGCGTCAATCCGCTCTGGAAGTCACTGCTCGTCCCGGAACAAACCTCACTTACCTTAGTTTCAACCTCGAAGATACCCTCTTGTCTCGCCGCGAAATCCGCCAAGCGCTCGCCTACGCCACGGACCGCGAGTCGCTCGTTCGCTATTTACTGCACGGCCAGGCGAGAGTTGCTTCTGGCGTTCTAGCTCCCGTTCACTGGGCGGCGGAATCAAATCTCACGCAATACCCGTTCGATCCCGCGCGTGCCGAACAACTCCTCGATGCCGCTGGCTTTCGCCGCAAGCAAGCCGGCGTGCGTTTTCATATCACGCTAAAATGTTCGACCGAGGAACAGGCGCGCTTGATCGGCGCGGCCCTCCAGGAGCAGTGGCGCCGCGTCGGCGTCGAACTCGAGCTCCGCCCGCTCGAACTCGCCACGCTGTTTTCCGACGTGACCAGGGGAAATTTCCAGCTCACCTACCAGCGCTGGATCGGAGCCAATACCGACCCGGACTTTTTTGAGTTTGCGTTTTCCTCGAGGCGCTTTCCTCCCGAGGGGGCCAACCGCGGACACTACCGCAATCCGCGGATCGACGCGCTCACCGACCAGGTTCGCGTGGAAATGGATCAGGAAAAACGAAAAACACTATGCAGTGAAGTCCAAAAAATCCTGGCGAAAGACCTGCCGTATCTGCCGCTGTGGTTTAACGACGTTGTTTCCGTCCACCGCCGCTCGCTGGGCTCACTCGACCTCTCACCTTCCGCCGATTACAATTTTCTCGCCGCGCTGCATCCGGACAGGAACTAGCAATCGCTCGCCGCGATTCAGACCAAGCTTATTTTCTAGGATTTACTTCAGCGCTTTCTCGATCTCCGCGACGGGAATCGCCCCTTCCCTCCCGATCCTCCAGGTGTCGCCCGTCAATTCCACGATGGTAGAAGCCAGCGTCCCGCCGGTTTCTCCTGTGTCCACCACGAGCGGCACGCGCAACCCGAGTTGCTTCATGACCTGTTCCGCGTTCGAACAGGACGGAAAGCCCGAAATATTAGCACTCGTTCCCGTGACCGGGCCTTCGAATTCATCGATCAAGCGCCGCACCAGTGTGCTATTGGGCCAGCGCAAGGCAATGCGGCCCGTGCCTGCCGTCACTTTTAGGGGGATGCGCTGCGCCGCGTTCACCACCAGCGTTAATCCCCCCGGCCAGAACGCCTGGGCGAGGCGCAAAAATTTGCGCGGCGCCTCACGCGCGAGAAGAATGGCTTGTTCGATCGAATTCACGAGGATCGGCAGGGCCCTCGTTTCCGGGCGCCCTTTCACGCGGTAAATTTCATCGACAGCAGCAAGATTGAACGGATCGGCCGCTAGCCCGTAGAAAGTGTCCGTGGGAATCGCAATCACACTTCCGCGAGCAATAAAATCTGCCGCATACCGCAGCAGGTCCGCCTCCGGAGATAGCGCATTGACGCGCAGCAGTTCAGCCGGCAATTTTTTGGCCTTGGGCGAGGTCGTGACGCCACCCTGCAGCGATTCGCCTCCGCTGCCCTTATTTGGGCGACGCTACCACACGCTTGCCGACCACGCAATAAGAGCTTGCGGATGAACCAGTTCCCCTCCTCCGTGGACTCCGTGGGACGGGTGGCAAGCGGGTATTAGCTTCCCATGGCGAAAATTTGCTACGCTCCACGGTGATGGCTACTCCCGGTAAAGCCGCGCGCCAAGCCCGTCCGTCCACGGACTCTTCTCTCCTGACCAGCCGCGAGAATCGCTGGCTGAAGGAGTTTCGCATGGCTCTTCGCGGCGGCCTGCCTACAGAAACCGGCTTCGTCGGCGTGGAAGGTATACGGCTCGTCGAAGAAGCGCTTCGCTCCGGCTGTCCCATCGAAGCTGTTCTTTTCAGTGAATCAGGCCAACGCCACCATGAACGTCTGGCCCCCTTTATTGATCGGCTCGAAATGGCCTTCCCGGTTCTTCGCACCACCGACCGTCTCTTCGATGGACTCGCGGATACCGAGCATCCGCAAGGCGTTGCCGCTCTGGTGAAGCCTCGCGAGATTTCCTTCGACGGGTTGATTCATACTCCGGATTTCGCGTGCTCGCCACTTCTTGTGGTTCTCGCTGGCGTCCAGGACCCAGGTAACGTCGGCACCATTCTTCGCACGGCTTCGGCCTTCGGAGCCACCGGAGCGGTCACGGCAGCCTCTGGCATCAGCGGCACGGCCAGTCCTTACTCGCCGAAAGCTCTCCGCGCTTCCGCCGGAGCGGCGCTGCATCTTCCGATTCTCGCCGGAATTTCCCTGGCGATTCTTCTCACGCAGCTCAAGGTTGCAGGCATCCCGACACTGGCTTCGAGTAACCGAGAGCCAACCACCAGCGAGCCGCCTCCGCTGGCTCCATGGCAAGTGGATTGGTGCCAGCCCATCGCACTTCTGGTCGGCAATGAAGGCGCGGGCCTTCCCGAAGAGGTCGAGCGCAGCGCCGACGCGCGCGTTCGCATCCCCATGGCCAGCGGCGTCGAATCGCTGAACGCTGCTGCTGCCGCGGCTGTTCTTTTTTATGAAGCGGCGCGCCAAAGAAGCTCCATTCGTAGACCAAACACCCAAGAGTCGGCCGACTCTGCATTCCCGGACTATCCATGAGCCTCTTCTCCAAACTGCCGGCCCCGTACCCTGAACCCGACGTTCCCGCCGCGAACCAGCCGCTCGCGGAGCGCATGCGTCCCCGCACGCTCGATGAATTCATCGGCCAGGAGAAACTCCTCGGGCCTGGTAAGCCGCTCCGCGTGCAGATCGAGAGCGACAACCTCGGCTCCATGTTGTTCTGGGGACCGCCAGGGTGCGGCAAAACCACCCTCGCGCGGGTCATCGCGCGGCTAACACGTTCCGAATTTATCGCCTTCAGCGCGGTGCTGGCGGGCATCAAGGAGATCAAGGAAGTCATGGCCGCCGCGGAGTACAAGGCGCGATCCGGACATCGCACCATCGTCTTCGTCGACGAAGTTCATCGCTTCAACAAAGCGCAGCAGGACGCCTTTCTTCCTCACGTCGAAGCGGGCCACATCACTTTCATAGGCGCCACCACGGAGAATCCTTCGTTCGAAGTGATTTCGCCGCTTCTCTCCCGCACTAAGGTCTATGTCCTCGATCCGCTGACGACGCCGCAGATCGTCGAGCTTCTCCGCCGCGCCCTCGCCGACAAAGGGCACGGCTTCGGCAACGAGCCGATCGAAGTCTCCGACGACATCCTCTTTCGAATCGCTTCCTTCGCCAACGGCGACGCCCGCGCGGCCTACAACACGCTCGAGCTCGCCGTCGCGAGCGCCCGTTCGAACGAAGCCGGCGCCCGCGTAATCACCCCGCAACTGCTCGAAGACGTCTTGCAGCGCAAGCTCCTCCGCTACGACAAAGCCGGCGAAGAGCATTACAACCTCATCTCCGCGCTGCACAAATCCGTCCGCAATTCCGACCCCGACGCCGCACTCTACTGGCTCGCGCGCATGATCGAATCCGGCGAAGATCCTCTTTATCTCGCCCGCCGCATGGTGCGAATGGCCAGCGAAGACATCGGCCTCGCCGAACCCGGCGCGCTCGGCATCACGCTCGCTGCCAAAGATGCCTTCGATTTTCTCGGCGCACCCGAAGGCCATCTCGCGCTCGCACAAGCCGCCGTCTATCTTTCGCTTGCGCCAAAATCCAACGCCCTCTATCTCGGTTACGGCAATGTCATGGAAGACGTCCGCAAGACCGAAGCCGATCCAGTTCCCCTCCATCTCCGCAACGCCGTCACCGGCCTAATGAGAAACATCGGTTACGGCGAAGGCTACAAATACGCCCACAATTTCGACGAGAAAGTTACCGATATGTCCTGCCTCCCCGACAATCTCGCCGGCCGCACCTACTACAAGCCCACCGACCAGGGCTTCGAGGCGCGTCTCCACGCGCGCCTCGACGAAATCCGTAAGATAAAATCCCGTCCTGCGTCACAACCTTGAGGTGACCTGATGAAACGCAATTTCAAAGGGAATTTCGTCTGCGTCGCGATTCTAATTTCCTGCACGTCGGTTGCTGCACAAACTCAACCTGCACGACCGCGTATTCTCGGTATCACACAAGTGGAGTTGTATTCCACGAACGCGGAGGCGGCAGGCAGCTTTTTTGCGGCAATCTTCGGTTCCGAGGGCACTCCCGCAGACACTTGTACGTGGGGGAATATGTCGCCAGTGATTGGTTACTTTCATTTCCATAGCTTCTGCTCCGGGCAACATTTGAGACTCGAGAAGGCGCCGAAGTCGCCTTCCTCTACTCTCCTGCGTGAGATCGCGTTCGCAGTTGACGACGTGAAGGCGATTAAAGAGTATTTAGTAGCAAAGAAAATCGCGATTGAGAAGAACTCTGGTGAGCAATATTTTGCGATCGTTGACCCGGAGGGCCATCGAATCGGCTTCTTCCAGTCGTTAGAATCCGCAACTCCATCATCAGCGAGCGGAATGCGGCTCATCCACGCCGGCTTTGTCGTTCGGGACCGTGCCGCCGAAGACCGCTTCTACAAAGACATCCTCGGGTTCCACGTCTACTGGCACGGTGGAATGAAGGATGACGAAACAAATTGGGTCGACATGCAAGTGCCCGACGGCACTGACTGGATCGAATATATGCTCAACGTTCCTGCCAACGCAGACCATCACACGCTCGGCGTTATGAACCACATCGCGCTCGGCGTCCCGGACATCCACGCCGCAGAAGCGCAACTTCGCAAGAACGGTTGGAGCGGCGGCGAGCAACCTAAGATCGGCCGCGACGGCAAATGGCAACTCAATTTGTACGATCCGGACGACACTCGCGTCGAACTCATGGAGTTTACGCCCACGAAAGACCCATGCTGCGCTCCCTACACCGGCCCGCACCCGGGTCATCCATGACTGTGTGCGAGAGCTTGCTCCTGAGATAAAATCGCGCGGCACCACTCTTTTAACTCTTTTAGGAGATTCTCATGAAACGCATCGCTCTTGTCCTCGCCACCACGTTTGTGCTCCCGCTCTCGGCGCAAGAGCAGCCCACGCGTCCGGCCATCACCGGCATCGCACACGTCCGCCTCTATTCCACCGATATTCACAAGTCGGCTGATTTTTACAGCCGAGTTCTGGGCGCGGCAGCGCGCAACGGGGGCTGTACGGGCATGACGCACCCGTGTTTCCTCGTCAACGACCACCAGCAAATTCTGTTTTCAGAAGTGGGCTCTGCCTCTCCCGCAAATCTGCTCGCCGAGATCGCCTTTGCCACACCCGACGTTGCCCGGATGCGTACCTACCTCCTTGCCCATGACGTCGCGGCCGGCCCGGTTACCAGGGATGTCAGTGCCGTGGCCCATTTCAGTCTCCACGACCCCGAAGGTAATTCCATCGTTTTCGTGCAGCTTCACCCTCGCACCGTGTTTACTGCTCCGGCCGAACAAATCAGCACGCGCATGGTTCACGCCGGCTTCATCGTCAAGGACCGCGCTGCCGAGGATCGCTTCTACAGGGATCTCCTCGGCTTCCGCATGTACTGGCACGGTGGTTTTAAGGAGGCCGCCGACGACTGGTGGGAGATCCAGGTTCCCGACGGCACCGACTGGATCGAGTACATGCTCAACATTCCCGCCAAGGCAGACGCCAAAGAACGCGGCGTGCAAAACCATTTCTCGCTTGGCGTGGAGGAAATTCAATCCGCCGCAAGCCAATTGAACAAGAAGGCCCTGCAAAAATTGGACGGCCCGGAAATTGGGCGCGACGGCAAGTGGAGCCTCAATGTCTACGACCCGGACGGTACACGTGTCGAAGTCATGGAATTCAAGCCCGCCAAGGATCCCTGCTGCCATCCCTACACCGCAGATCACCCGAAACCATGACCGGCTTCGGCCTATCCAAATTTGTTCGTTCGCTGCGGAACGTAGCCGCATTCGTTTGCGCTTTCTTCGCCTTCCTCTCCATTTCGCCCGCTCGTGCCCAGAATCTCGACAAACCTCTCCAATCCATCGACGAAGACATCACGGCCTTCGCCTTCGCTCCCGACAATCGCATCGTCTATTCCATCCATCGCAATTTCAAAACCAAGCTCTACGACCTCGAGCACGACGACATCTGGCTTCAAGACGCCAACGGCAAGCGCCGCCGTCTTCTGGAAGGCCAGAAATTCAATCGTGGGACGCAGCCCTTCAGCTACATCGTCGATTCCTTTCGCTGGTCCCCCAACGGCCGCATGATTCTAGCTGGACTCCTCACCACCACCGTCGTCGATGACTCCGGCAAGACCGAAGATTCCTTCATGACCCTGCTCCTCGACGACAGCGGCCGCGAAATTCGCATCGCCAAAGGTGAGAGCATCATCCCCGACGCCGCCAATGCCTTCTGGCTCCCCGACAACGCCACGATCATCTACTTCTCCGAAGCCGTGAAGCCGCGCCTTCTTTACTCTCTCAAATCCACGCAACTCGCCACTGGCTCACTCAAATCTTTCTACGAAGGCCGCACCTTCCGAGACGTCTCTCCTATTCGCGCCATGAATTTCGCCATCGCCGTCGAGCAGGATCACGCCATGACCGGCCCCTTCCGCCTCCAACAAATCGATCTCGTCAGCGACACCGACAACGAGCTCGCGACGCTTGACGGGTATGACGGCGGAATCAGCGTTTCTCCCAGCGCCAAAAAAGTCGCTTACTTCATCGACAAGGAAATTCTCGAGGTCCGCGACTTGAATTCACCCAGTCGTGTCGCACGCGCCCGCGTCGGTCTCGGCGTCTTCCAATGGTCTCCCGACGAATCCCGCATTCTCCTCAAGCGGTCCATTGAGAAAAAATCCGGCGATCTCGTATGGATCGACCTCCCTCCGCTCGCGCCGATCCCTGCGAATCACGAAATCCCCATCGCGCAGCCCTCACCCATCCCCATCCTTCATGGCATCACCTTCCGCGATTTCGCCATCTCTCCTGACGGCCGCCTCCTCGCCGTGATCATCCCTGGCAAACGCAACCTCCTCGTCTTCCCGCTTCCCTCTCGCTGATTCTCGTTTCTCTTTCTTCCTTTTCGTTTTTCTTCCTCTTCTCTGCGCTCTCTGCGTCCTCTGTTATTAGTAAGTCTTTTTCTTTAATCTTTTTCTTCTCTTCTATCCTGAAATCAAAAAGCCCGCGCAACTTCACGCGGGCGGCCAAATCTTCGATTCCAATAATGGTTCAGCTTTTCAGTTCCCGTACTCTCCTCCGATGCTCAACCAAGATGCACGCATCCTCCACCACTACCAATCCCGCCGCGCGCGCCTTTTCCGCCGCCGATTCATCTTCCACACCCAGCTGCATCCAAACCACGTTGGCCCCCACCCGAATCGTGCTCTCCACCACCGCCGCCACTTCCTCCGCACGCCGGAAAATATCCACGATCCCGATTTTCTCCGGCACATCTTCGAGCCGCGCCCAGCTCTTCTCTCCCAGCACTTCCGTTTCATTCGGATTCACCGGAATGATCCGGTATCCGGCCTCCTGCATGTATTCCGTCACGCCATAGCTCGGCCGCATGGGATCCGAAGACAATCCGACCACGGCAATCGTCTTATATCTTTTTAGGATTTCCGTGATGGGGTCGGCGCCAGGTCCAAATCCAAACTTCGCGCCATCGGGCAGAAGCACTCTCATCGCGCCGCAAGTTCGCTCGTTCCCGCACGCTTCGTCAGCACTTGGGCCACGGCGGCCAGGAATTTGCCATTTTCTTCGGCGGTGCCCACCGAGACGCGAATCGCTTCCGGAAAGCCCATCCATCCAAGCGGCCGCACAATCACGCCCAGGTGCAGCAATTCATCACTCAGGTCTTTCGCTTCAGGCCCCACGTGGATAAACACAAAATTCGCCTCGCTCGTCACCGGCCGCGTTCCCAGTCGCATCAAGCCCTCTTCCAAACGCTTCCGCTCCGTGGCGTTCGTCTCGATGCATCGCCGCACATGCTCCTTGTCGTCCAGCGCCGCCAGCGCCGCCGCTTGCGCCACTCCCGAGGTGTTAAACGGCGTCTTCAGCTTATTCATCGCCGAAAGTAATGCCGGCCTTCCGATCGCGTAGCCGATGCGCAATCCCGCCAGCCCATACACTTTCGAAAACGTCCTCAGGACCAACAGGTTTTTTCGTTCCCGGTACGCCTCGATCGCGTCGCCCAATCCAATGCTCGTCGCGTAGTGGATGTACGCTTCATCCAGCACCAGGAGCACACCATCCGGCACCGAACTTAAGAACTCCCTGAATTCCTGCCCGCTGAAGGCCGTCCCCGTCGGATTGTTCGGATTCGCCAGATAGATCACACCAGTTTTCGGCGTGATCGCCTTCGCCATCGCCCGCAAATCAAACGCGAAGTTCCGCTGCGGCACAACTACTAGTTCCGCGCCGCTCGCCCGGATCGCAATCGAGAACGGCGCGTACGTTCCCTCCGAAGTCAGTCCCTGCAGCCCTGCTCTCAAAAGCACGCGCGCCGCCAAGTCGATGATCTCGCTCGATCCCAACCCCACAAAAACCTCTTCGGGTAAAACTCCAAGCCGCTCCGCAAGCGTTTGCCGCAGCGCGTGCGTGCCGCCGTCTGGATAGCGGTTCGAATCCCCCAGCACCGCCCGCGCCGCTTCCACCGCTTTCGGCGAAGGCCCCAGTGGATTCTCATTCGAAGCGAGCTTAACCGCATGAATCTTCAGCTCTCGCTCCACTTCCTCAATTGGTTTTCCCGGAATGTAAACTGGCAGCCCGCGCAGGTAGTCCGGTATCAGGTCTTCAATTGTGCGTGTCATCTCTATTAGTTTACTTCCCGAATGCGTTTGCCGCCAAATCGTCGCTCGCGCGTGGTGGCCATTCGCTCACTCTTACAGACGCTTCAATTGTTCCACTTCCAGCTCCGTCAGCGCGCGGAATTTTCCCGGCGGCACATCCAGAACCAGCGGCCCCAGTTGCACGCGTTTTATTTTTTCCACGAGAAATCCCACGCCCTGAAACATGCGCCGGATCTGGCGATTCCGTCCCTCGACCAGAATCACCTCGTACCAGGGATTCGTGCCGTCTTCCGCCAGGCGTATTTTCGCTGGCGAAGTCTTCACGCGTTTCCCATCTCCCAGTTCGATCGTGATTCCCGCGCGCAAACGTTGGATAGCCTGCTCGTCAGGTTTTCCGCTGATTTTCACCAAATACGTCTTGGGCACATGCGAACCGGCTTTCATCAGCTTCTGCGCCAGCGCTCCATCATTCGTCATCAGCAGCAATCCTTCGCTGGCGTAATCCAGGCGCCCCACCGGATACACGCGTTCGGCGCATTTCTTCATCAGCTCCATCACCGTCGGCCGCCCCTCGGGATCGCTCACTGTGGTCACATAACCTTTCGGCTTGTGCAGCAGGAAATACAGGAGCCGCTCCCGGCTTTTCAACGGCTTTCCATCCACGCAAATTACGTCGCGTTCCGGATCGGCCTTCGTGCCCTGTTCCACCACCACTTTTCCGTTGAGCGTGACCCTTCCCGCCGCAATGATCTCCTCGGCCCTGCGCCGCGAGGCAATCCCGCTCGCCGCCATGATTTTCTGTAGTCTTTCGGAAGCCATGGTGCTTGGATACTCCTGCGGGGGTCCCCACAATTTCGTGGGAAAATCTTTTGCAGCTCACCCCTTCAGGGGTGAGGCTTTTCTCCTGCCTTTGTCCTCGCCTCCTTTCGTCGTCCGCCGCAGCTCCGCTACTTCCTTCTCCGGCAGCAATCGATATCTTCCACGCGGTATGCCCTCCACCGTCAACGGCCCTAACCCGATGCGTACCAACTTTTCCAGCGGATGCTTCTCCTTGAACAACACGCGCCGCAACGCTTCCTTTTTCGAATCTCGCATCCGCACTTCGTACCAGAAATTCGCCGCGCGTCCGCGCGTGGCGTCCGGCTGCCTCACCGTTTTCATTCTCGCGCCAATCTCTTTTCCCAGCCGCTCCAGGTCCGGCAGCGTCAGCATCCCTTTCACCTTGACGTGATAAACCTGTTCCACGCGCGCCCAGTTCTTCAGCATCTCCGCTGCCAGGTCGCCGTCATTCGTCAAAAACACCAGCCCCGACGAGCCGTACTCCAGATTCCCCACCGGATAAACGCGCTCGGGCAATCCACGCAAAAAATTCCGCAGCGTCTTGCGCCCTTCCGGGTCCGCCATCGTCGCCACCACTTCCGGCGGCTTGTTCAGCACGATGTACACGCGCCGCTCCTCCGCTCCGGCGACTTTCCCCGCCGCCTCGATCCGGTCTTTCGCCGCGTCTGCCTTCGTTCCCAGCTCCCGCACCACGTGCCCGTTCACGCGCACCTGTCCGCTCAGGATCAGCTGCTCCGCGTGCCGCCGCGACGCGATCCCCGCCCGCGCAATAATCTTCTGCAATCGTTCCTGCATTTTCTCTTTCTTGCCTTTTCTTTGTCTTTTCTATTCTGTGCAGCGGCGGACTTCAGTCCGCCATTCATACTGTCGCGCCGCCTTCCAAGGCGGGCTTTCTTAACGATGGTGTGTGTGAGGCCGTGCCCCGGCCCAGCTCTTTTCCATTTTCTCTTTTCTCTTTTCCCTTTTCCTATTCATTCCCCCGCCGCCGCCGCTTTACGCGTGTCCTCGCTCGGACCTTCCGGCATGCCTTCATTATTCGCGGCGGTCTCTTCCAGCAATTCCTCCCGCGCTTCCATCGCCGCCAAGTCCGTAGGGACACGGCTTGCCTGCCCCGACTCAGTCGGGGCCCCCCACGCTTCTTTCCTCTTGTCAGCCGTTGTTCCGATACTCGCTTCGTCGGTCAACGCATTCTCCACGGGCCCGAATCCTTCATCGCTCCCCAACGCTTCCCGCGCCAGCGCCTCAAACTCCTTCAAGCTCGGCAGCTCCTCCAGGTCACTCAATCCGAATCGCATCAAAAAGTCTTTCGACGTCTTGTACAAAATCGGCCGCCCGATCACTTCCTTCCGCCCCGCCGTGGTGATCAAATGCTTGTCCAGCAGCGTCCCGATCACGCCGGACGTGTTCACCCCGCGAATCTCCGAAATTTCCGGACCGGTCACCGGCTGCTTGTAGGCAATCACAGCGAGCGTCTCCAGCGCCGGCATGGACAGCCTTAGTGGCGGCCGCAGGCTCTTGATGAACCGCCGCACCACGTCATGCTGTTGCGGCTTGGTATACACCTTGTACCCGCCCGCCACCGCGCGAATCTCGATCCCGCGCTCCTCCGCCGCATAACTCGCCAGCAATTCGTCCAGCGAAGCCTGCACCACCAGCTTCTCTTCCCCGAGCGCCTTCGCCAGCTGCTCCAGCGTTGCCGGTTCATCCGCCGCATAAATAATCGCTTCCAGTGCCGCTTTTCGTTCTTCATTCGTCATATGGTTCTTCTTTGTAGTGGCCGGTCTTTAGACCGGTTCTTCTCTGGTTCTTTTCTGCTTCTTTTCTGCTTCTTTTCCCCTTCTTCTCTGTGCCCTCTGCGTTAAATTCTTCGTCTTTTCTTTCAACTGTCGACTCTCAACTATTTGTATTCCTCATCAATCTGCTTGATCCCGCCACTCTCATCAAACACCAAATCAAACATCTTATGCCTCCGCACCACAATCTCCCCGAACTGCTGCTCCTGCGCCAGCGCCACCGCCTGCAGCTTCACCATCTCCAGGACTGCCAGGAACGCCACAATCATCGCGTGCCGCGAAGGACACGCCTCAAAAAACTGAATCAAGTTCACGGAATTGTCCGCGCTCGCCAGGATTTGCGCCCGCAAGGCCGCGATCATCTGCGCGACGGTGAACTCTTCGTGCCGCAATTCGATTCGCGACACTTCCTTCCGCCGCTCCAGCACCTGCTGGAACACTCTCACTAAATCCACGAGCGAAACCACCAGCTCGCCCTCGGTCCCCTCGTCGTGGTACAGCGACTTGTCCGGCTTCGACCACACGTTTTCTTCAATGTGCTGCTTCTGGTACAAAAGCTGCGCCGCGTTCTTGAACTTCTCGTGCTCCACCAGCCGCTGCACCAGTTCCGCTCGCGGGTCCGCCGCCTGCTCGTCCGGGCTCGCCAGGGGGTCGGGCGGCAGCAGCATCTTGCTCTTGATGTAGATCAGCGTCGCCGCCATATAAATAAATTCCGAAGATACATCCACGTCCAGCTCTTCGAGCTTGTGCAGGTATTCCAGGTATTGCGCCGTGATCTTCGAGATCTGGATGTCGTGAATGTTCATCTCCTGCTTCTTGATCAGATCAAGCAGCAGGTCCAGCGGCCCCTCATACATCGGTATATTAATTTTGTACGGCGTCGCCATTCTTCCCTTTATCCTTTGCCGACCGACGCGACTACCGTCATTTCGAGCGAAGCGAGAAATCTCTGTTGGTCTTTTTTCATCATCTCGTCACTCGCCACCCGCTGCTTGCTTTCCGTCACCTGCTATTTCTTTGCGCTTCCTCTTCCAGCCAAACACCGCTTCCCTCACCCGCTCCATTGTCCCCTGCGCCACCGCTCGAGCGCTCTTCGACCCTTCATCCAAAATCTCTAATACGCGCTTCGGATTCTTTTCGTATCGCACTCGCCGTTCCCGCACCGGCGCAATCCATTTAATCAAATTCTCGGCCATCGCAGCCTTGCACTCGATGCATCCGATCCCGGCCGTCGTGCACCCTTGCCGCACCCACTCCAACCGCCCTGGCTCGTCCGCCGAGAACAGTTTATGCCAGTCATACACCGGACACACGTCCGGATTTCCCGGATCCGTCCGCCGCTTCCGCGCCGGGTCCGTCACCATCACCTTCGTCTTCTTCCGTATCTCCTCATCTGTCTCGCTCAAGGTGATCGTATTCCCATAACTCTTGGACATCTTCCGCCCGTCGAGCCCCGGTATCCTCGGCGTCTTCGTCAGCATCACATCTGGCTCGACTAATCTCTCTGTGGCAGAAAAGAAATTGGCTGGATGGCCGACTTTCTCAAAGAAATTTTTTGTCCCAATCTCTCGCCTAATTTTCTTGAGCCGCTGAACAAGTTCCAGCCGTTGGTTCTCATCAAGAACCTGCGTTTCCCAGATCTTCCAGTCGACCTTCAGCGGTTCGTCAAGCGCCTTAAAGGCGTGCAGCAAAGAAGGCTTGTTGCTGGTTGTGAATAGTTCCGGCGAGACTTCAAAACCATAGAACTCATTGAAACTGTGGACAATCTCCCGGCTTGCCTCCACGTGCGAGACCTGATCTTCTCCCACTGGCACAAACAGCGGTGCGCCTACTTTGCTGTAGATCACGATGTCCGCACACTGCAATATCGGATATCCGAGAAATCCGTAATTGTGGAGATCCTTATCCTTAACATTCTCCAGTGCCTCTTTGTACGTCGGCACCCGCTCCAACCAGCCCAGCGGCGTCACCATGGACAGCAGCAAATGCAACTCCGCATGCTCTGGCACTAACGATTGTTGAAAAATGACGCACCTGTTCCTCTCAGGGTCCAGCCCCGCAGCCAAATAATCGATCATGATCTGCAGGGTGTTCTCCGCCACCTCCGACGTGTCGGCGTAGTCGCTCGTCAGCGCATGCCAATCCGCAATGAAGTAGAAGCAGTCGTATGCGGAATCATCTTGCAGGCGCACCCAGTTCTGCAGCGCGCCGAAATAATGGCCGATGTGCAGCCTCCCCGTGGGCCGCATCCCGCTCAAAACCCTGTTCTTCTTGCCCTCAATTCCCAAATTCAGCTCCTAAGATCCGCCAGGACTACAGTCGGTAGTTGAAATACCTCAACAGAACGAACAGAGACAACGCACCAAAACCTCCAGCAAACAACAAGCAAACGAGTCGCGCCCAGTTTGGGATAGGAAACCCACTGCCCCCTCCTCTGCCTCCCTTTCCTAGCTTCCCAGTGACGGCCCCCGATAAGAAGTAAATTGCGATAAACGCCGGGAACAGGAACTTGAGTACGATATCCACTACAGTTCCCCCATAACACAAAGTGAAACTATCGCGCTGTCACCGACTGCTTCGCGTCT
>DATKEV010000147.1:0-5761 GCA_035511855.1 Candidatus Udaeobacter sp. | reverse complement strand
TCGACAACCCCGACGCGTCCCTACACGGCGAATACGCTCGAAGAGGCGCTCGACATGGTGATGGTAACGCACCATTTGGATCGCCGGATTCCCGAAGACCTCGCGTTCGCAGAGAGCCGTATCCGCAAGGAAACGATTGCGGCGGAGGATATTCTCCACGACCTCGGCGCGCTTTCCATCATGTCGTCCGACAGCCAAGCCATGGGCCGCGCAGGAGAAGTGATTATCCGGACCTGGCAGACCGCCGACAAAATGAGGAAGCAATTTGGGCGGCGCGCCGAGGAAAAAGGCGACAACGATAATTTCAGGGCCCGGCGGTACGTTGCGAAATACACGATCAATCCAGCGATCGCGCAAGGGATTTCAAATTACGTGGGCTCTATAGAAGTTGGAAAACTTGCGGATCTCAGTATTTGGAATCCGGCGTTTTTTGGAGTGAAGCCGGCCCTGGTCCTGAAGAGCGGAATGATTGCCGCGGCAATCATGGGAGACCCCAACGCTTCGATTCCTAATCCGCAACCCGAATACTACCGCCCCATGTTCGGTGCGTTCGGCCGCGCCATGACGGAAAGCTCGGTCACGTTCGTCAGCCAAGCCCTCGTTCAAAAGGGTGAGTCACTGGGCCTCGCGAAGAAGCTCCTCCCCGTCACCAACACCCGTAAAATCGGCAAGCGCTCGATGATGCTCAATGACGCCACGCCACGCATGGAAGTCGATCCCGAGACGTACGAAGTACGTGCGGACGGCCGTTTGCTCACCTGTGAACCCGCGAAAGTGTTGGCCCTGGCGCAACGCTATTTCTTGTATTGAGGACGAACAACGATGCACAACGCTTCCCTTCACCGCCCCGCCGGACACTGGCCAGAGGAAAAGGCGGTGGGCACTCTCAGGCTAGATTTTGACGCGCGTCATCGTCGTCGCATTCGGTTGACCACCGATCACGGAGAAGACGTTCTTCTCGATCTTCCCAAAACCGTCGCGATGGCAAACGGAGATGGTTTGCAACTCGACGACGGAAGCTGGCTAAGGATTCAGGCGGCCGCCGAGCTCATCGTCGAAGTCAGGCATAAGGATCGCCATCAACTGATGCGCCTCGCTTGGCACCTGGGAAATCGCCATCTTCCGACCGAGATTCGGGATGATGCCCTTCGCATTCGCCCAGACCATGTGATCGAGGATATGCTCCACCGTTTCGGAGCGGAACTCGTGAAGGTAGAGGTTCCTTTCCAACCCGAAGGCGGCGCATACGGCGGTAACGGCCACCATCACAACCATGGCGACGGTGAGCATAATCATGACTAAGGAACCTTATTGCTTGCCGCCCTCGCTCTTGAGACTGCAAAGCTGGCTCTCGCCGGCATTCCCTACAGGTTCTTACAGCTATTCCCACAGCCTCGAATGGGCTGTCGAAGCGGGATATATAAAGGACCGCGAAAGCCTCGTTGATTGGCTCGAGGCCGATCTTTGCTACGGCTCGGGACGAAATGAAGCGATTTTCTTCAGTGAAGCCTGGCGCCTCGCCCGAGACGCCGATTGCGCGAAGCTATTTGAAATTGCGGAACTGGCGGCCGCCTTTCGCGGAACATCGGAATTTGCGCTGGAATCATCGCAACAAGCGGCCGCTTGCCGAGCGACGCTGCGCCAAGTGTGGCCCGATCGTCTGTTGGACTCACTTTCGCAGCTGCTCTCGGAACACCATGTTCCGCCTGCTCTGGCCGTCGTCCTGGGAGTCCGCTCGGCAAGGGAGGGCATTCCGATTGGCCTCGCCTTGCCCTCCTTTATGCAAAGTTATGTCGCTAATTTCGTGACCGCCGGAGTGCGACTTATCCCCCTCGGTCAAACGGACGGGCAGCTTGCCGTCGCCGGGCTCGAGCAAGCGGTGCTCGCCACCAGCGCACAAGCCAGAAACGCCACGATTGACGATCTTGGGTCTGCCGCTTTCATGGTGGATCTCGCCTCCATGGCACACGAAACCCAATATACGAGGTTATTTAGGTCATGACTCTTCTTGCCGACACAGAATCCTCAAACCATCCTTTGCGCGTCGGAATCGGTGGCCCGGTTGGTTCAGGCAAAACCGCGCTCGTGGAGGTGCTCTGCAAACGGCTCCGAGACAACTACGACATTTATGTGATTACCAACGACATCTACACGAAGGAAGACCAGCTCATTCTCACCCGCGCGGAAGCCCTGCCAGCGGAGCGCATCATGGGCGTCGAGACCGGCGGCTGTCCTCACACGGCGATTCGGGAAGATGCTTCCATGAACCTCGCCGCGATTGACGACATGAATCTTAAATTCCCGCACGCGGAATTGTGCTTCATCGAGTCCGGGGGCGACAACCTCGCGGCAACCTTCAGCCCCGAGCTGGCCGACTTGACTATCTATGTGATCGATGTTGCGGAAGGCGAAAAAATTCCGCGCAAGGGCGGCCCCGGTATTACGCGCTCCGATCTTCTCGTCATCAACAAGATAGATTTGGCTCCCCTCGTAGGCGCAAACCTTGAGGTAATGAAGGCGGATACGCTGAGAATGCGCGTCCAGCGGCCTTTCGTCTTTACAAATTTGAAAAGCGGCGAAGGTGTCGATCGAGTCGCAAGCTTTGTCATCGAGAAGGGCGGATTGGTGAGATCAACTGCGTAGCCGTCCGACCAGCGTTGCCGACTCCCATTCTTAGTCTCACAAACAAGGCAGATTCTCAGCGGACGAGCTTGACTCCGCGAAGGAGTTGCGCGTTTGCCGCGACAATGAGAGTGGACAGGCTCATCACAATGGCGCCCACGCTCATCGGCAGCTCCACTCCCCAGCGGAGAAATACTCCAGCAGCAACCGGAATCGCCACCAGGTTGTAGGCGGTGGCCCAGACGAGGTTCTCGATCATCTTCCGGTAAGCAGCGCGCGACAGCTCAATGGCGCCCACCACATCGCGAGGATCGTTACGCACAAGTACGATTCCGGCAGATTCCACAGCCACGTCGGTCCCCGCGCCGATGGCGATCCCGACGTCGGCAGTGGCGAGCGCTGGGGCGTCGTTCACGCCGTCGCCAACCATGGCGACGCGTTTGCCTCCGGCTTGAAAACGCTGGATGGCTGCCGTTTTGTCGGCAGGAAGAACTTCCGCGGCGACATCATCAATGCCGATGCGCCGCGCGACCGATTCGGCGACTGCCTTGGAGTCTCCAGTGATCATGGCTACGCGCATTCCCAGTCGATGCAGCTCGTCAATCGCGTCTTTCGATTCGGGACGAATTTCATCTTCGACAGCGAACGCGCCAAGTACACCTCCGTCGGCGATCACAAAGAGCACCGTTTTGCCCTCGCGGCCCCAAGCGGCTGCAGCCTTCGCTATCTCTGGGGAAGGCACTACGCTTCGTGCCGAAAGAAGACGCGGCCCGCCAACCGCGACTGTTGTGCCGTCGACAAGAGCTTGCGCGCCTCGACCCGGCAGCGCTTCGAATCCCCTCGCCGCAGGAAGTTGAAGCCCGCGTCGTTTCGCCTCGGCGACGATGAGTTTGGCCAATGAGTGCTCGGAATCCATTTCGACGGAAGCAGCGCGAGTGAACAGAACCTCCTCGCTGACGTCCAGCGCAACCACTGCGCCCGAAAGCGCCGGAGAGCCGCGCGTGAGCGTTCCTGTTTTGTCGAAAACGATCATATCCAGATTGCGTGCCCGCTCGAGGGCGAGCCTGTCTTTGACAAGCAGGCCGTTCTGCGCGCCGAGTGAGGTCGAGATGGCGATCACGAGTGGAATGGCCAGGCCAAGAGCGTGCGGGCAGGCGATGATGAGCACGGTGGCGGCGCGGATCAAACCGTGTCCTTTGTCTCCTGCGAGCCACCAATAAATGAATGTCGTCGCGCCTGCAGCGAGTGCCACGTAAAAAAGAAGCGCTGCTGCACGGTCGGCGAGAGCTTGCGCACGCGAACCGGAAGCTTGGGCCGCGCTTACTAGACGCATGATCCCAGACAGGGCCGTTGCATCTCCGACTGCTGTCACGGATACGCGAAGGCTTCCGCCGCCCGCAACCGTTCCTGCAATCACCTTGGCTCCCGGACCCTTCGCGACCGGTTTGGACTCCCCAGTGATCAAGGACTCGTCGACCTCCGCTGCGCCCTCGACGACTTCTCCATCAGCCGGGACGCGCGCTCCGGGTCGTACGAGCACGAGATCGCCTGCGTGCAACTGGCCGATGGGAACAATTCGGATTTCGGAACCATCCACGCGCTCCGCGGTGTCGGGCAGCAGAGCGGCAAGGGCGTTCAGCGCACCGTGCGCTTGTGTGACGGCGCGCATTTCGAGCCAGTGACCAAGAATCATGATGGTGATCAGCGTGGCGACTTCCCACCAGACCTCCACCTCGAACAGGCCGAATGTGGCGGCGAGTGACGCACCGAAGGAGACGAGGATCCCCAGGCTGATGAGAGTCATCATGCCAGGTTTGTGGTCGGCCAGTTCTCCACGTGCCCCGCGGAGAAAAACAATTCCTGCGTAAGCGAAGACGACAGTCCCGAAAATCGCCGGAATCCACTTTGACCCTCGGAACGAAGGTGCGGTGTAGCCGAGCCAATGCTGGACGTCGGCCGACCAGACGACTACCGGAATCGTTAGAACGAGGGTCCACCAGAATTTGTCGCGGAACATGGCGACGGAATGTCCCGCGTGGCGGTCATGCCCCGTATGCCGGCCGCCCATTGCGTGCCCGGCGTACGGATGAATCGACTCGGACTGAGAAGCGTGATGCATTGGCCTAAGGAAAGACTCCCGGCACGCGCACGAAGTGCTACAGGGAAACGAGAGCACGAACGCTGCCAATATCGAGCCGTACCGCGGGGCGTCGCGAGATGTTTTTTCCAAGTCGTCCTGATCCGCTTGACGCATCATCCTCGGAATTCGATATTATGAGCCTCGTAGAGGCATCGGCTTCACGCGTGTCCCTGATTCGTAGACCCAGAACGCCGAAGTAGCGGGAGGCGTATTGGGGGGGTGGTGCAAGTCCCGTTCCCGGCACCAACCTCAATGAACTCTTAAGATCGCTTTCAGAATTTGCTGCACTTTTACCTGCATTGATTTTACGTAAGCTTCTAACCTCACCTTATCAGCAGGATCGGCTTCCTCCATTTTTTCGAGGATTCTGTCAAGACTTTGCGCAGCTGCATTAAATTCATCGATTAGGCTCATGGTACGTTTCCCTCTCGTAGCTTATAAAATCTTGTTTGTACGCTGTTGCCTGCTCTCTGAACTGTAGTGCCGTATTTCAACCCGGATTCGTACTCAGCCTCAAAACTCGACGGTCCAGCGACTGCGAGATTTGATTATGAAGGTTGGTGCGTCCCATCCCCCGGGGCATTTCCTCTTTTCTGCAACCGCGAGACCGAACCAGAGAATATAAGCTGGCCAAAGAAGTGGGCAGGTCCGACGGCCGGGTCGGACCGTCTGGTCCGCATTGACTCTCATCGAGCAATAGTCCACAGCCAAGGATTGCGGGAGCCGGAATCAGCAATCAACGTGGCCGGCTTGCGCTGCGTCTGGAACACAAATTTCTATAAGGCCAGTGTTGCAACGGAAATCGCCAAATTCAATTCGCGGTGTCGCTATAACAACGCGGAGCCGGTACACGGTCGCTGTGACGTCACGACCGCAACTCCGCCAGACCCTCATCGCCACCCTTCTCGCGCTTTCTAACTACCCACTGCAGGTTCGTTTGCGCACTAGGAATGTGTCGCGGGGCGTTTTGTATCGATCCCAGGATGCTTGCGATTCAGT
>DATKEV010000146.1:0-14432 GCA_035511855.1 Candidatus Udaeobacter sp. | reverse complement strand
CCAACGTTCAAGGGGGTCGGGTTCGCGGCCTTCGTCACGCACTATGGCGACAACGACTTTCGTAGCGAGTTCGGCCGTTGGGCCGTAGAAGGCGATGGTGGCGATAGGATAGCCGCGAAAGCCCTGCTTGACTCTCCTACGCAACCACGGCGACGAGGGCTTCCATTTCTTGCTCATGGAAGGTCAACCTGGCGAATCTGTTCTGTAGGACGCCGAGGGTATTGGAAATAATGAGTTGCCCCGAAACCCAATCAGAATCATACGACAATTTGAAGGCTTCCGAAAACTAGGCACAAGTTTAGGAGCAAAACCCTGCCAAACACCATGAAAAACCGTCATACATGACGCAAGGAAATGCTAGAAAAACCAACTAGTTAGCGTTTTTGGATTTAACAGCGGGTTGGAGGTTCGAGTCCTCCCCGGTTCACCACTGTCTCGGGTCGCTCATCCGTGTAAGGCTTTCGAGCAGTCCGCTACATCAATAGTTATAAACTGATCATAAGCTCTCTGGGTGAAAATCTCCGGCGGCGTAGAACATGTCGGAGTTAGCACAGTCGCCGATCCCGTCGTGAAGGTCGGTGAGTTCTTGGTTGACGACAGCAACGGCCGGAAAATCCCCGATCTCCGAAACTTCACTCGCCGCTCCGAGAATCACCAAGCAGGTGGACGAATCCAGAATAGCCCGGCGCACTTTGTTGCAACTGAAGTGAGAAGGTTCCCGCAGTGATTCCACACGCCGCTGACGCTTGCAGGCGACCCGACTGCCCTGTATCAAAACACATGGTTTGATGCAATGGATTCAGCTGGTCAGCGAACACGCAGTTTCAGTGAGTTAGGGCCTCTGACTGTCACACCATTTGATGCAACATCAGATCTGTGTTTGTCCACCGGATGTAGCAAACCGGATGAGCCTTTGGGTTCAACGCTTGGTGCAGAGCCGGTGCTACTTAGTCATCGAGCGCACGAGCTAGTCTTCGCCTCTGACAAGCTCATCCATTGGTTTCACATTTTTCTTATCGCAGGTGGACCCGAGGCAGCCGAGATGCCATCCATCCTGAATCGTAGCGAGCATGGAGAAATGGTTGAATGCATCATCGGAAGTGCGCGGGTGGTGAATGGCGTGAGAATAAACCAGCGTGACCACATGTCCGCCGCCCGGGTTGGCGTCGCAGCAGCCGCCGGTGTCGCCGAAGCCGAAAGGACCCGAGCCGGTGAAATCGCTTTCATCCCAGGTGATGAAAATCACGGAGTTCCCACGCCAGGCCTTGGAATTTACGATGGCGGTGACTGTTTTTGATAGAAACAGGTCGCCCGCCGCGATGAGGGGCTGAATTTGGGAGAAGTCGCACGGATCTGCGGACGTGGCACCACGGCCATGCATGTCGTTGCATTGGTCAGGACTGATCCAGGAATAATCTGGCACCGTGTCGTTGGCCAAATCCGTGGCGAATTGGCTGAAGTCCACGATGTTGTCCAAGCGAGAGGGAATTGACTGGACGTCCTGGTAGGAAACGAAGGGATTGTGCTTGCGCTCGTAGAGTTGGTTGCCACAGGCGTGTGCGAGCACGTTGCCATTACACAGAGAGAAGGACTGCATGTAGGCTTTCCAGGTCTTGTTGTGCGACTCCAGCTGATCAATTATGTTGGGGACATTTATGGTGATGTCGTTGTCGTCGGGGACGCCATTGGTCGAGCCGGAAGTGGCGGCGATGTAATTCGGCTGGCTGGGGTGAGTGACACCGAAGTAATTGGTGGCTAAGCCCGCCGTGGCGGCCAGATAGTTGGTAAAGGGAGCGTTGGGATTGCCGATCAACGCTTTGAAGCCGGTGTTCTCCATCATGATCACAAACACATGACGAAACCCTCCGTCATCCTCGCCGTCACCGGCGGCCTTCACCCCAACTGAAACCGGCGAGAAAACGAAGGCCAAGACCACAAGCCAAGGGACTCCTGCCCGAGTCCAGTGTCGAAGACTCTTCTTTGTGCTGCGTCCAAACATGAATACCTCCTTCTGTGCATATCCCCCGTGAGAGATGCGTAGTTCACTGCATCCTGCAGTTGCACGCTCGTAGATTGTGAAGCGCTGACGTGGACTCTTAGCTGCGGAATGAGGCGAAGTCAAGAAGAACTGAGTCACGGGCGCTGGCCCCTACCGCCTTTCGCTTGATCCCGAACCGGAAGGTGGTTGCCCCTTGGCCGCTTCGGCGCGCACCTTCTGCCAGTTGTACACCGGATACTTCGGCCGCTTGATGGGTGGTACGGGATGATCCTTCAACTCTTGGAGCGCGACCGACACGCCCGTCTCTAACTGCGGATCGTGGCCCTGGCGCCAGAGCGCGGGATCGAGATCCACCTCAATGTCCGGCGACACACCCTTATTCTCGACGTCAAATTCGCCGGTATCCGGATTGAAAAGCGCAATACGCGGCGCGGTGACTAGACCACCATCCATCAGCGTCGGATACCCGCCGATACCGATGAGCCCGCCCCACGTGCGCGTACCGATCAGCGGGCCTGTGCCCAGTTTGCGGAACATCCACGGCAGCGCGTCGCCGCCGGAGCCCGCGTACTCGTTGATCAGCATCACCTTGGGCCCAAAGATCACCCGCGGGATAGACTGGTCCTTACCCTCGCGAGTCATTGCCACCATCAGTAGCGGGCGCTTCAGCCAGTCCACGATGTAATCCGCGATCGCCCCGCCGCCGTTGAAGCGCTCGTCGATGACTGCCCCCTGTTTGGCGTTCTGTGCAAAATAGTAGCGATTGAAATTCGTGAAACCAGCGATGGCCGTGTTTGGCAGGTACACGTACGCCAACTTGCCGCCGCTCAACTCCTCCACCTTGCGCCGGTTGTTCTCCATCCAGTCGCGCTGGCGGAGTGACGATTCGTTGGCGATTGGCACCACCGTCACCGTGCGCGCATCCTTTCCCGTAGCGTCCGGTGCCACTTTCAACTGCACCGCCTTCCCGGCCCGCTCCAGAAAGAAGCTGTAGATTTCGTCGCTGCCGTGCACTTCGCGCCCGTCCACGGCCAGCAGGTATTCGCCTTCGCGGACGTTCACGCCGGGTTCTGTAAGCGGCGCGCGCAAGTCCGGGTTCCAGTTTTCGCCGAAGTAGACCTTGGAAAAACGGTAGCGATCGTGGTCAATCGTATAATCCGCGCCCAGCAGGCCCACGCTTACGCCCTTCACTTCCGGCCGATCGCCGCCGAACACATAGACGTGTTGCGCGGTGATCTCCCCCAGCATGTCGGCAAAAATGTAGTTCAAGTCAGCTCGGCACATCACATTGTCGACGTATGGTTGATACGTGGCCACCAGCGCCTTCAAATTCGCGCCGTGCAGATTCGCGTCGTAGAAGAAGTCGCGCTCAATCCTGACCATATCGTGGAACATCTGCCGCCACTCCGTGCGCGGGTCCGCGTACACCTTCATGCCTTCCAGGTGCAGCGTGCCGTCCGGCTTGGCCGGCTCACTAGGTTTGCCGAGTGTGTCCACGGGCTTGATCACCCATATTCCATGTGGCGGCGGTCCGCCTCCGCCTGCCCCAGACGGATTGCGCGGCGGCAATTGCTCGTAAAGAGCTTTTTCGCTATTGGAGGAAATGGAGAAATAGCCGATGTTATCTAGCAGCTTGTCGGTCTTCCGCGTGCAGACGTCGAACTTGTGCACGATCCGCCCTGCCGCCCCGCCATCGAAGACAATCGGGCCCTCGAGGAGATACAGTACGTGCTTTTTTCCCGCGACCAGCTTGTCATAATTTCGCGGCGGAATTGGCAAAGCCAGGATGCGCTGGCCGATGTTCTCGAAATCAATCTTGACTTCGGGTGTCTCCTTGCCTTCTTTCCCTCCTTGCTCGTCTTTCTTCTGGTCCTTCTTCTCTTCGGCTGCCTTGTCTCCACCCTTATCCGACGTCGTTCCGGTCGGCCTTTCCTCCGGCTTGCCTTCGCCCTCCGGTTTGCACTCGTCTTCCCCGGCGGACTTGTCCGATGCCACCTTCTCTTCGTCGCTTTGCGGAGCCAGAGGCGATTTCAAGTCCTTCCTCAGTACAACCACGTAAGCACTGCGCGTCACAGGAACCCTGAACCCGCCCATACTGCTGGCGATTACGGGCCCAACGTCGGTGCTAGCGAAAAAGTAGAGATATTTCCCGTTTTTGTCGAACGCCGCCGAAGCCGCATCGCTCAATCCGTCCGTCACCTGGTGTGCGGTTTTGTCCTCGACCCCGTACACAAACACGCTTCGCAGCGAGCTATCGAGTTGCCGCGTGTAGGCGAGCCAGCGACTGTCTGGCGACCACACGGGATTGAAGCCCGACCCCGGGCCGTCGGCGTACGGATTGGTGTCCACTAGGATCGTCGGCTTCCCGGCGTCAACGTCCAGATACCAAAGATTCGAGCGTTTGTCGCTGTAGGCGATCTTCTTGCTGTCCGGTGACCACGTCGGCAAATAGTAAAACGACGGCGGATCGCCGAGCTTGATTTTCTTCACTTCACCCAGGCCATCCTGCTGGCGCAGGTGAAGTGCGTATTCCCCGGACTCATCGGAGAAATAGGCAATCCATTTTCCATTGGGGGACCACGCGGGATCGCGTTCCGCCACTCCCGTCGTGTTGGTCAGGTTGCGCACGTCGCCGTGTTCCACCGGCACGGTCAGAATTTCGCCGTGGGCTTCAAACACGGCCCGCGCACCCGTCGGGGAAATGTTGGCGTTCTCGATGCGATCACCGACATTCACGAAATGTGGCCGCACCGCCGAAAAATCGCCGCTCACCTGGATATTCACCACGTTCTGCTTGCCCGTGGCCGGGTCAAACAGATGAATCGACCCGAACTGTTCGTACACGATCGCGTCTGGACCCGGGGAAGCGGACTTGATATCCACGCCGTTGCTGGGTAGCGCCTCGTTCACCTGCTTGGTCTTGACGTCATAGGCGTACAGATTCACAGGCCCATCGCGGTCGGAGAGAAAATAAACCTTGTCGCCAATCCACATTGGCGTGGAGTCGTTGGAATCCTTCCGCGGCACCTTCGTGATGCTGGAATCGGAGAGCTTGGCGATCCAGATCGGCGACGCCGTCCCGCCACGGTAGTGTTTGAGGCCGCGATGGAACTGCCATGATTCCCGGAAATTCGTAAACGGCACGTACGCCAGGTGCGAGCTGTCCGGCGAGTATGAACCCTCGTACGCCATCGGCAGTGGCAGCAGTTCCGGCAGGCCCCCGGAAACGCTCACGTAGTACAACTGCGTGAAGCCGGAATAACTGCCTCGCGACGACCGGAACACGATGCGCTTGCCGTCGCGAGTCCAGCCCACTACCTGATCCGCCCCTGGATGCGATGTCAGGCGCTTCGGAATGCCCCCTGCCACAGGGACCACGTAGACATCTTCATTGCCGTCGTATTCGGCGGTGAACGCGATCATCGTGCCATCCGGCGAAAACACCGGGTCAATCTCGATGCCGACATCGCTGGTGAGCCGTTTTGCCTCACCGCCGCTGCGGTCCACAATCCACAGGTCGCCACCATAGCTGAACGCGATCTGTGTCTTGCTCACCGTTGGTTTGCGCAAAAGCGCGTAAGGATTGGCGGATTGTGCCACGAGCTCCGGGGCGGCAACCAACCAGAGGAGAGCTGCAAGGAGAATCGAGGGGAACAAGCCGAAAACAGACGAGTTTAATTTGTTTGACATCGCAACCTCCCGAAGATAAGGCCTTCACAGAATGCAGTAACCTCAATCGCATCGGCGCTTGGCGTTCTCGGGCCAAGTCCTCAGGCATGAATTTGAGGGCGACCAAGCGGTCGAGGCGGGTGTCCTCAGCCTCGCAGACCACGCCCGTGTCGCCACTCCCCAACTTTTCAATAACGCCGTGGCGGGCAAACGGTCCGCCCTGTGAGTGCGTCAGAACCCGCCCTAGCGCCGCCATTTTAGGTTGCCTCTCTTAGGCAGTCAACGAAAGCAGGTAGGCTAGGTAGGCTACTGATCGTCTAGGTTGCAAGTTGGCGCTAATGCCCGATTAACGCGGCGCAGTGAGCCGTATAAGCTTCCGATCCTGTTCGGCCGAGTTGCTCAATAGACCAGCCGATGTGATCGCCTGGCCGCGACGACGAGGCCATGGCTATCAGACCCGAGCAAATGCCCTGCTGCGGGATGCCATGCTGGGGGATCTGAACCCGAAAGGAAAGAAAAAGAGAGGTCGGGCCCGCCGCAACAATCCGCGCCATGGTGCCGTTGCTCAAACGCGGCGAGCTAGCTGAGGGGTGAGGCCTTCCTGCATGGACAGGATGCGACATTGGCGACGAACCTCTCGTGTTGATCGGACGGATACGAATTTACCGTATCCATTTGCGGAGAGCTGTTGCGCGACGAATTGAGAGTTGTAACTATTGCGGTTCTCTTAGCCTTGGGCTGCACCCACCATCGTTGACTCTTCACCGTCACTGGCCTAACAGGCACGGCCAAGTCGGATTTGAGGCAAGACAAAGGCGCAATGATCCTCACCATTGAACGCAAACAGATCGAACCGGACATCGTTGTCCTCGAAATGGCCGGCCGGGAACATCCGTATGGGAAGCGACAGCCAGCAAGTGGAATGGGCTCTCGGAGAACTCCTCAAACAGAATCACAAGAAAATCATTTTCGATCTCTCGGCGGTCACTCTCCTGGACAGCACCGTGACGTTGACATGGCGAGTGCGCGGCACCTAGAATCGCGGCGGCATAGAACACCTTTTCATCGCAGCGGCGCTGCGAATTTGCGGTGTTCTCCGCCGGAGACTATCCATCGCGCCTGGGGCTCCGAAACCGAAAATCGCGATCGTGGATGACGATACGAGCCTCCGATCGAAGCTTGTGCCCGCGCTGCGCGCGGATTTCGAAGTCCACGAAGGTGAGGATTACAAGACCGCCTACAAGCTGCTGCAAGAATCAGAGCTCGACGTTCTGCTGCTGGGGCTTCCCATGACTTCGGGTGGCGTCCGGGAATGCTCCGAATTGCTTCGGCGTCTGGACGGAAGCGAAATCGATACGCTCGTCATCATTCTGAGCTCCGACGCAAAAAAATCCACGGCGCTGAAAGTGATCGATTCCGGCGCCTATGACTATTTCCTCAAGCCGATTGACGCGGATGTGCTGCGTCACCTGCTCGAGCGGGCCGTGGAAAAGCTCCACATCCAGCGCGAGAACCGCATCCTCCGGGAAGAGATCAGCCGCAAGAAAGCGCTCGGCGACTTGATCGGCGCCACCGACTCGATGCGCCATGTTTTCGATTCCATCAAGCGCATGGCGCGTGCGACGAGCAACGTCATCATTCGCGGCGAGAGCGGCGTAGGAAAGGAACTGGTTGCCCGGGCGCTCCACGAACAGAGCCCGCGGCGGAGCCGAGCGTTCGTGAGCGTCAACTGCGCCGCGCTGCCCGAAGCACTGATGGAATCGGAGCTTTTCGGCTATGAGAAGGGCGCATTCACGGGCGCCGGCGCCACGAAGGAGGGGCGCATCGAGCTAGCCCACCGCGGCACGCTCTTCCTCGACGAGATTGGAACCCTCACGCCTGCGGTGCAGAGCAAACTCCTCCGCGTGCTGGAGGAGCGCGCGCTGACCCGGCTAGGAGGCAAAAAGCCGGTTCGCGTCGATTTCCGGCTGATCAGCGCAACGAATGTTGACCTCGAAGAAATGGTCCGCCAGGACCGGTTCAGAGAGGACCTCTATTACCGCATCCAGGTCGTGCCCATTTTCGTTCCTGCGCTGCGCGAGCGGGTCGAGGATATTCCCGTCTTGGCGGAGTACTTCGCCAGCGTGTACTGCGCCGCCAACAGTTTGCCCCCGAAGCGCATTGCGGATGACGCGATGCAGGCGCTCAAGCGCTACCCCTGGCCCGGAAACGTCCGGGAGCTAGAAAACGCGATCCAACGGCTGGTCATCATGACCGACGACGACACCGTCTCCCTGAAAGACTTGCCTGCAGAAATCGTGCAGGGGGCCGGCCGCAGCTCGCGGAACCATTTCCGTATGCCGGCCGGCGGCATCAGCCTCGACAAGGAGATCGAGGCATTCGAGGGACGCTGGGTCCAGGAAGCCCTCGAACAAACGAAGAACGTGAAGTCCGACGCGGCGCGGCTTCTAGGGGTCGACCGGAACCGGCTGAATTACCTCTGCCGTAAGCACAATCTCTAGCTGGTGTTAAGGGGTCAGCCTTTTCGCAGCCCTCGTTCTACGCCGCGGGGAGGCACCGAATAGAAGGTGCAGAAGCTCAAAAGATCCTGCTGTTAGGCGGTACCAGAAGTGTGTAATCTTCCTGCGTGAATGCCGGTCAATGGCAAACCGCAGCTCGATGAAAGGAAGCAGGGCCTACGGGGCTGCCGCCCTGTTGCTAGCAGCCCTTTTTCTTTTCTGCCGAGAGGGCAGAGCACTTCACATCTACCAAATCTGGGAACGAAGCCACCGCCACATCCCGCGTCCCGCCTGCCAGGCGAGTGGATAGCTTTTTCCGGAGATCTTTGCGGTTCCCGTCATGCCCTCATGTAGAGAGGAGTCGGGGTTTGGAAAATCCATGACGACGGCGAAATAGTTGGTCAATTCCTGCCCCATTCGCTCGAACTTCTGAGGTTGTGACACAGGGCGGTCCGCCGCCGCAGCCGGGAGGATTTGCTCGACGCGGCCAGAGTACGTGCGATAAGGGAAGGGACGGACCTTTACTTGAACCGGTGCGCCCAGGCGAACCTGCTCGAGCTCCGCGTCGCGAACCAGGATGCGCGCTTTCATTTGGTTGCGGTTCACGACCTGGCAGAATTCATCACCGGCGGCCAGGTATTCGCCAGCCTTCTGTTCCACCTCTGGCGTCTTCACAACGCCGTCAAACGAGGCCCGGATTTCTAGCGCTTCGACTTTTTTCTGCGCCACCGCCAACTGTTTTTGGAGCCGCGCACGCTCACGCACGGCCGCAGCGGCTTTATCCAAGTCCGAACGACCCTGGGCATTGCGGACCTGGCCGTCAGCAAGCGCGAGCTGCTGCGTCAGTACCTGGGCGTCCGCTTCGATTTCGGGATTCCCGAGAAGGGCCAGAACTTGACCAGCCTTCACCTCGTCTCCTTGCCGGACAAGTACCTGGCGGACCGCGCCGGGAACTTCAGCGCGAATCCAGGCCTCCTTGCCGGGCTCGAGGACAAAATCTGAGACGACTTTCGAGGGAACAGGTGGCAGGAGCACCACAAGCAGCACACCCAGAATGCCCGCCTGCTGTGCCCGGGTGATTTTCCAGGCCATGTATTCCTCCTTCTTTTCTCGCACCCACGCGCGGATCGCCGGCAAAGTCTTCCGCAGTTTTTTTCTGGTTAAAAAATAAGCGACGACACCGGTCAGGGGGTATCCCCAGCCGCCCAGCCTGCTCACCAGGACGTTTTTTACAAAGACGATGAAGAGGGTAAGGAGGACCACCCCATAGATGAGAGCGACGATGCCGTAGACCAAATAGATGCGGCGCTGGCGGCGGCTGGCCGCCGGCAAATCCAAATCGTCGCGCAGCAAGTATTTTCGCGCCCACGCGAGCAAGTAAGCAAAAGAGTCTTCCCGCAGGTTATCGATGCATAGGTACTGGGAAAGCGCATAGTAACCATCGGCCTTGATCAAAGGATCGAGATTAAGAAGCGTACCCGAAATTCCGCTCAGCAACAGCGTTTTGTATGCAAGATCATTGATGAGCGAGCCGGGAAGAGTAAAATGCCAGATCAGTGTCGCGATTCCGCACACGACGAGTTCGATCCACATGCCCGCGAAAATCACCCACTGGCGACGGCTGCCGCGGTCGAACAAGAGAATGTCCGTCGTATCCGTGTAGAAGGCGGGTGTGAAGTAAATGAGCATGAAGCCCATCTGATGGACCTCTCCGCCGAAATGTTTGCAAGTGAGTCCGTGACCAAATTCGTGGACCCCGCCCAACCCGAGGAGCAGGAACCAGAAGACCCAAATGTCGTAGGCGGTCTTGCCACTAAAGGAATACAAAGCCAGGGTGTCGTTCTGGATTCGAGTCCAGTCGCTGGCCAGCAGATAGAGCGTGGCGATGAACAATGCAACCGAGAAAAAGACAAAGCCTGGGGTGAACATCCAGCCCAGGTACGGGTCCAATTTCGACAGTACCTTGTCCGGGTCCCAGGCCTTGAAGCTGAGATAGAGGACGTTCGATTGATCGATCCGGCTCTTGCGCTCGTCGCGAATGCGCGCGAGGACGGCGAGATTTTTCTCCCCGAGCGGCCGCTCCCACATGGCCGGCTCGACACCATCGAGGAACTCGAGCACTTCAGCCTCTTCGAGCGGCTCATCTGGATGGCGCTTGCTCAGTTCCCAGGCAATCTCGGCGGGAGTGCGCGTGCCATCGCACAGCGTCAGGAGCTCGTATTCGGAGGCGCCATAGCGGTTGTAAGAATTAGTCTCGAAGACCTTGATGACGTAGCTGGTCTCGCCGCCGACAGTTTGTTCACTGATGCGCAGGTCCGCCCGCAGCTTGGGGCGGCGCAATCCTTTCGCAAGGACGCTTGAGACTTGCAGGCTGGTGGGACCGAAACGCATGGCGGTTCCGCTACGGTTTGGGGTGCGCAGTTCCCGGCCACCCGACGCGCACGGCCATCCCTGGACGCAAATCCGACTGGCCCGTGCCGGTGAGCTGGGCGGTCACATTGTAACTGTCACCGGCCGGGTCAATCGTCGGACTCACCTTGACGACTCGCGCATTTAGCAAGCGTTTCGAATCAACGACAAGAAACAGATCGACAGGGGCGCCGCGCTCCGGGCGCCGCCCCGAGGATTCCGGCACCTGGAACAGCACTTGAAGAGGCGCAAGCTGGCTCACTCGAAAGCATTTTTCTTCCTTTGCCACCCCTTGGCCCTCCCGAACGTAGCGTCGCACAACGACGCCGGAAAACGGAGCACGCAAACGAGTTTGATCGATTTCAATCTCGAAACGACGGATTTCCGCCTGGCCGCTTTCGACCAGGGCTTGCCAGCCGCGCAGATCGAATTCGGCGCCCTTGGCTTGGAACTCGGCGGCCTCGAGGTCGGCATCGCTCGAAAGGCCCAGTTCGCGAAGCTGTTGCTGGCGGCGGTGGGCCGCAGTTTTGGCCTTGAGTTCCGCTTCCTTATATTTGACATTGTTCTGCGAAACCTGAAGGTCGTCGCGCGCCTTGACGAGTTCCATCTGCAAACTACGGTCATCGAGCTGGCCCATAATGTCTCCGGCCTTGACCGCGCTCCCTTCGTCTCTTGCAATCGAGACGATTACGCCGTCGCGCTGGGTTGAAACGTCCACCTGATGCTCGACCGAGAGCACGCTCAGGATATCGGCTGTGTCGCTAAGTTTCGCGGGCGTCTGTGAAACTACCTGCTGTGAGCCAGACGCAGCGGAGGAAGGATTTGGCGTGCGGTTGGATGCAGGATCGGGGCCCGAGGCCACCGAGGAATTTCCGCAGCCGGAGCCGGCGATTGCCAGGGCCACAGTGATAAGCGAACTCGAGCGTTTCATCGTGATCTCTTTTCTTAGGCTAAGGCAGCCAACTCCAGGCTTTCTGCCAGAACCAACGGAACGGCGAGCGCAAAAGGACATAGCCGACTGGATACCACCCGCTCTGGAACCAGCCGCCGCCAGGGCGGATCCGCGCGCGCCCGACCATCCCTTGGCGCGCGCGCCCGCCAGGATTCTCGAATACAGCGCGTGTTAGGAAAAACTGCTCACCCGCCTCGGCCTTTGTCCGCTCCCCGATGCGTTCGACTGTCCCTTGAAAAGTTGCCGTTGGAAAAGCGTTCAGTTTCAACGCAACGTTCTTGCCCAACCGGACGAGCCCCAGGTCTGCTTCCTCAACGCTCATCTCGGCAGCCATGCGGTCCTGGGCGAAGATTTCACAGAATACTTCGCCGGGCCTCACCATCATCCCGGCTTTTTCCTCCACTTTTGGGGTAACGACAATTCCCGAGATCGGCGCCCGCAGGAGTGCTTCGCCAACGCGCCCCTGCTCGAAGTTCACTTCGGCCGCGTGAAGGTCCGCGAGGATCTTGGCGGAACCCGCGGCCGACGGGTCGTTCCGGAACTCCGCTCCCGCCAGATCGCGCCGCGCCTGCGCCTGCGCCGCTTCAGCTTCTGCTAGCTTCACGCGGTCTTCACCGTCGTCGAGCTGCGCCAGCAACTGCCCCGGCTGCACGGCCTCACCTTCGTGCACGAAGACGCGCCTGACTACCCCTCCTGCGATGGCGCTCACGATGCGGCGGTCGGCTGGTACAACGGTTGCGTCCGTGCCTATGCGCATGGGCCAGGGGACCAGCACCAACAGCAAGACGATGAGCCCGGCCCGCTCCGCATAATCTCGCCACCGGCCTTGGGGAAGAGCCGCAAGTATCTTCTGTTTCCTCGCCGCGAGGGGTTGCAGGAGATTTGCGAGCGGAACCTGCTGATAGAGCTGCGCGTTGCGGATTGCGACCGTCGTCTGGCTTGCGAGGATGGCAACTGTTTCCTTATTGCTCTCCGTGAGGAAGTCCGCGGAGCTGCTTAGAAGCACGATGGCACCAAGGGAGCCTTGATCGTCGCGCAATGGGAGGGCGTAAAGGCCGTCCCGCTCGTAGGCCTCGAGAAAGGGGGCGAACTGTGCGCTGGCCTCTTCGGGCTGCGCATGCCAGCCACTCTCATTCAAATCCGCCGAGACGGGATTTTCCTGTTCCGCCACCCATTCAAGCCGTTCGCGCAGCTCGTCCATCTCGCGCGACTTCGGAATTTCGGCTTCTCCGGAAACGGCGCCGAGCACGAAGCGGTCGCGGTCATAGAATCCAATCACGCAGAGGTCAAACGGCACAACGGATGCCGCCTGATGCACAACCGTCGTGAGTACGTGGTCGAGGTCGAGCGTGGAAGTAATTTCTTGGGAGATTTTCAGGAGCGCGCCGAGCGCGTGCATCTTGCGTTCAGATTCGAGGAGTTTAGCGTTGTGCAGCGCCACCGCGGCCTGTTCGCTGACGCTGGAGAGGAAAAACAGGTCATCTTCAGTGAACGGCGTGCCGTCGGCTTTGTTGACCAACTCGACCACGCCGAGAACTTCGTCGTCTCTCCGCAGCGGCGCTCCCATCCACGACTGGATTTCGAATTCGCCCCCCTCTTTCCGGCGCTCCTCGAGCGCCGCCTCTTCGCCCGGTTCCTCCACAAGCTTTGGATTCGCTTGCTGCACGATTTCGCCGAACAAGCCTTCGTCCAACGGTGCACGCGCGCCTTCTTCGACGGAAGGATCTTCCCCGGCCTGCTGCGCCAGGTGAAGTTCGTGCGAGCCGGAATCCACAAGCCAAAGGTTGCAGGCGCCAGCGCTCAGGATGTCGCGAATTTTCCCGGCCATGATGGGAAGAAGCTCTCCGAGCTCAAGCGTTGAGGTGAATGTGCGGCCGAGATCGTAGAGCGCCGTAAGCCGTTCGAGTGTGGCGAGCTGCGTGTGGCGCTCTCTCTCAATCGCGCCGAGGTTCGTCAATGCCTGCCCGGCGAGGCGGCTCGCTTCTTCGAGGAAATGTGCGTCTTCCGCGGTGAATTCGCCCGCCCGCTTGTTGAGAACTTCGACGATGCCTTCAGGGCCTTGCGCACCCGGCAGAGAAGCGTAGAGCGCGCATCTCACGCGCGTCCGGCTTGCTTCCTCGAGATGGGATAGATCGTCCGGCACAATTTCACGGGCTGCCACACGCCGCGTCGCGCCCGATTCGGACAATGATTGGTAGACTTCGGCGAGCAGTCCCTCGTCCTGGACTTCGCCCGCGGGCTCGAATCGATCACCCGGCTCGGTCCAGCGCGTGCGGCAGACGAGTTGTTCGTCTCCGGGGCCGGCGATCCAGACCAGAACTCCCCTGGCTCCAAGCGTTGGGCCCACGCGCGCGGCGAAAGTTTTCAGAAGTGTAGCCTGATCGCGGCACGCCAGAGATACGCACGCGAGGTCGAAGAGCGCCGAAGTTGTCTCCATGGCTCTCCCTGTGCGGGGACGGGTCCGCTCTTCCATCGCGGGAAGTGCTCCGCCGAGACTTTGTAGAGGGACCGGCGCAGCCTAACAAATGCACCGATTATGCGTCAAGAAGACGCCTCCCAGCACATCCTCTTGATTGGGAAAGGTAATTCGGTTAGCTTTGCGACGCGCAAATGAGGCACCCGTGAACATCAACATCCGCAAGGCTGGCGCGGCGACAATTCTCGATCTTGAAGGGCCGCTGAAACTAGGCGAAGCCGAGGAATGCTTGCGCAGCCAGATTCAGCAGCTTGTGGATTCCGGCACAACACATGTAGCTGTAAACCTTTCTGGCGTCACTGCACTTGATAGCTCGGGCATCGGGGCCCTGGTGCGGACCTTCTCTACACTGAAGCGAGCCGGCGGGAAGTGCACCTTCTTCGCGCCGAGCAAGCAAGTCATCATGCTTCTGAAAATGGTTCGCCTTGA
>DATKEV010000145.1:0-7347 GCA_035511855.1 Candidatus Udaeobacter sp. | reverse complement strand
GGCTGAATCCTCCGAGTAGTGCAGGACGGTTGAGTAGTACCCCGAGCCCACGATCGGCGCGTAAGCCGGACGCTCACAGCCTCGCTTGCCAAACTCATACTGCATCAGCGCCGAGATCTCGCGCTCCGTGATTCCCGGCTTCATCCCGCGCATGGCGGCGAAATGCGCGGCCACCGAGGCGTCCGTCGCTTTGCGGATCAGCTGAACTTCTCCCGCATCCTTGTAGGTGCGAAGCGAAGCGATCATGGGCTTGATGTCCCGCAAGGTCACGAAACCGGGAAACGCGTTCGTCCTCTTCAGCCATTCCAGCGGGCCGGTCGACGCTGCAGTCTCGCTGCCCTCGGCTATGTCCGAATAGGCGGTCAAGCGGCCCTTGGGTAAAAGATCGGCCAAGACGTCGCGCAGCTTGTCCAGCGCCTCGACCCGGTCAAACCCCGTGATCTTGGCCGCTCCAGGATTCTCCGCGCCCAGCTTGGGCCCCGTCCATTTTTCCTCCACGTAGTTGCGCGCTGGAAGAAAGAAAATCTCGGTGTAAGGCCGTGCCGGCGCGTCCGCCGTCGCTTCGACGGCAGGCGCGATCAGGAGCGCTGCCCCCGGGTCGGGCCAGCCCGACAGGTAATAGAAGTTCTCATCCTGGTGGAATCCGAAGATGGCGTTCGGACCCTCGGCTTCCATGGGCGCGAAAAGCACTACGACATTGCCATTGGTTTTCTTCGCCAGCGCCTCGCGGCGGGCATGGTAGTCGGCGTTGGGCTGGCGTTCGAGCGCCCAGCAACACTGGCCCATCAAGAGAAGAACAAGGAGTAGCTTGCGCACGGTGTGGTCCTTTCATACCTGAGGTCATCCATTCCGGCCATACACGGACTGTTTGCCTGGCGCGGAAAGGTTCCCGTTCCTGATGTTCGCGGTCGAGCGATCGCTAGGGGATTGTACATGAGAGCCTGCTAAGCGCCGTACTCGGAGACTTGGAACCGTCGCGAAAGCTGGCCGGTCAAATGGACGAGAACGCCACTAAAACCAGGAGTTGGGAGAGCTGTTCGGACTTACAAATATACTTGGGAGAGCGATTCGCTCATTGTTGTACCTGTTCACTCGTGAAGCAAGACGCGTCTAATCGTTCGTGAAGGTACTGGGCCGGACTCGTCCGGTGACGCGACTTTTATCGGGACTTTGGAGTCCGTGCTTGCGCAGGTCGTCGGTCTCAGCGAACATGAGCACCAGCTCCAACTTCTCAAAGCATCGATGAATGACGGTTTGAGCTGGGTTGAACCAAAAATGACTAAACCTTATTTTTCCGTCCTGTTCGCATTATTGCTTTTACGCTCCGTTTTGGCTGTGGCAGAAACCGTCACATTTCCAAGTGGAGAGATTACTCTGCACGGAGTGCTCTATAAACCCGAAGGAACTGGACCCTTTCCCGCAGTTATTTATAACCACGGAAGCGCGCCGGGCATGATGAGCGAGCAGGCATTTGCCGCGCTCGGTCCAGTGTTCGCAAGCCATGGATGGATATTCTTTGGACCTTACCGGCGGGGGCAGGGATTGAGTGCCTCCGCAGGTCTGTATATTGGCGACCAGATCGCGGCTGCTGAGAAAGCCGGAGGTGTCTCTGCGGCTGCCGCAACGATGGTGCGGTTATTGGAGACGGATCATTTGGACGATCAGTTCGCAGCCCTAGCGTGGTTGCGAAAACAGAGTTTCGTTCAACCGAGCCGCATCGCCGTGGCGGGAAACTCGTTTGGTGGCATCGAAACTGTGCTGGGAGTAGAACGAGGAGGATATTGTGCGGGGATCGACTCTGCGGGGGGCGCTCAGAGCTGGGCGGAGGCCCCTGAGTTACAGTCGCGTATGACTCGTGCGGTGCGAAATGCAAAAGCACCCATCTTCTTTTTTCAGGCCGCTAACGATTTTGACCTGTCACCAAGCAAGACACTCTCAGCGGAGATGAACGAGGTGAGCAAGACGTACAAACTGAAGATTTATCCCCCCTACGGCGACTCCGCTCGGGACGGCCACAGCTTTGGCTACTTTGGATCCGACGTCTGGGCCCAAGACGTTTTCGGATTTCTGAACCAGCATTGCACCAAGTAGCGGTCCCCTGCGACTTTGTCGACTAATTCCGGCGGGTGGCGCATCCTCGTGTCCTCGGAAAGCATCACAGGAGCGAGTTCGCTTCATTCTGGAATTCTCCTATGGCAAAAGCTTACAACGCCCCAAGTATCGATGAATATCTGCTCAAGCGGCTGATGCCGGTGGAAGGAGCGATTCCTCATGTGCAAGGAATCGAAATGTACGGCAATTCTATTCCCGCCGAAACGGTCGGCGGCGATCTCTTTGAATACATAAACTTTCAGCAACGTTACGACATCGAAGCACGCATTCAGCGGGCACTGAAGCGATCGAAGGAGTACCTCGAGCCGCTTCCGGGAGATGCGGCGCCACGCAATTCAGTGGACGACCATGTGGAATGGTTGAAATCGAGACCGGGCTATAAACCTGAAATGGAAACCGGATATCGAGCCGCGCGAAGTTCGGAGCAGGTGCGGGTCGCCGAAGTTCTGCTTGAGCTTTACAGCACAGCGGGCGTCCTGGTAGTGGATGCTCAAGGACACGGAATCATTTCAGCGAAAATCGCATCCACGGTTCACGACAGGTTTCATGCCCTTATGCTTTCCGAACTCGATCACCGAGGGAAGACCACTGCGGAATTATTTGAGAGGATCAACTTGCGGTTGGCCCTGTCAGTCACCGCTCGTAATGCTCTCGGCAGAAGCGAAAAAGAGAGCGCCCAGGAGATTGCCACCATGCTTTACGGTGAAGTACATCCTTATGGTTACTTTAGATTCGTGAATTTTGGACATCCTCCACCGCTGGTCTTTTCGGCCGAATATCGCAAGTTCATGGACATTGATAAAAGCCGGATGGTGCAATTTCTCCCGCTCGGACTGCAGCTTGTCGAAGATGATCCGGATCGCAACAGGTACCTTTCCTTGGAATTCCGGGAGAGGCGGGCAAAATCCTCGGATGTGGGAGAGCTAACGCTGATGAGTCCGGGAGACATTTTCTTCCTTTATACCGACGGGGTTTATGACGGAAGCGACAAGGAGGAACGACAGCAGCTTGAAAACGTCATGCGCGAACACAACCTGCTGCCAGCAAAAGACATTTGCAATACGCTGCTCGACTACGCTCTCAAACGAGACGATCGTCTGCGACAAATTGGCGAGGAAGATCGTATTGACGATAAGACAGTTTTTATCATCAAGCGGAATTGACGAATGGCGCGTAGCACACCCTTAACAGGCTGAGACGATCCTTGTTTGTGGATAAGAGAAAGACCCCACCCTTCGACTGCGTCGATCGAAGGATGCGCCACGCGCGAGTCACGGCGTTAGGGGTTGAGGAGGCGGATGCGGCGTGGGCCGAAAGCGATGAGCCTGGAGGGTATGTCGCGAAGAATGGGGACGCTCACCAGGAGGCGCATTTGCCAAGGCACGCGCGCGGGGCCTTGGGACGCAAGCGCCTTGGCGAGCAACTTGTTCTGCATTATCGATTGCATGCGCTGAATGACGCGGATGGTCCATTTGCGCTGGCGTTGCACCTGAGCCAACTGAGATTCGGTAACGCGCCCCTCTTTTAGCGGGGTGGTGAGAAGGTTGGCAGCCACGACGGCATCCTGAATCGCGTAGTTGATGCCAACGCCACCCACAGGCGACATCACGTGCGCCGCATCGCCAATGAGCAGGAGTCCCGGTTTGTGCCATCGAGGACAGAGACTGGACTCGACGGAGAGGAGCGAAAGTTGGTGCCAGTCGGTCAGAGACTCGACGTTTTTAGCCAAGCGCGGCTCGATCTCCACGATGGTCCGGCGTATCGCGGCGATGCCTTGAGCGTGTAACTCCTGATAGCGGCCCTTGGGAAAAACGAGCCCAGTCTGCCAATAGTCGGCGCGGTCCAGCACAATGAGAATACGGCCAGGACCGATGCCGCCGAGGAGTCCGCCGGGAATGTCCATATCGTACGGCAACTTTGGAAGCCGGAACCAGAGAACGTCCATCGGTGGAGCGGTCTTGACCGGCTCGATCCCGGCAAGCTGCCGAATCTGGGAGAAGCGGCCGTCGGCGCCGATGGTCAGGGGGGCGCGCAGTTCGTGCCAGTTATCGTCGGGTCCAATATAGCGGACGCCATGGAAAGAGCCGTTTTCCTCGATAAGCTTTCGCACGTTGGCGCGCATGATCAGCCGGAAGGACGAATACTTCGCGGCTTCCTTGGTGATGAATTCGAGAAACTGGGATTGCGGGACCAGCAGGACATAGGGAAAGCGCGTTTTGAGGCGGGTCAGGTCAAAGGGGCGAAAGGGGCCGTCCGGAAAGTTGATCACGGGGCCGGAAACTTTGCTGTGCCGCATCGAGTGCAAGGGCGCGGCGAGACCGATCTGGTCGAGAATTTCGAGCGTGGAGGGGTGAATGGTGTCGCCGCGGAACTCGCGGTCGAAGTCTCTATGCATTTCGAGAAGCGTTACGGAAATTCCGCAACGCGCGAGGAGCAAAGCGAGTATCGCGCCAGAGGGGCCGCCGCCGACGATACAGCAGCCGGTGGTCTGGGCGTCATGAACCTCATCGGGCCGGGATTGCGGGGCAGCAGGGAGGGATGAGGTGGCCATAGTTCGCCTCCGTTAGTAATTCATCTCCGGTAGGAGACAGTTTCGATCGCGGAGTTGGACTCCGCTATTTCGCCACGAACTTGGCTTCACCAACCCAGTCATCAATATGGCTATCATCAGGCGCGGGATGAAAAGTTTTCGCGACAATTCGATACGTGCCTGTGTCCCTATAAGTGTGCGACAACCCTTGTCCGCAGTCGGCGCCGATAGGGCCCGCTGGCGATTGCGAGCCGTCGCCCCATTGTATCGAATAGCTGCAGCCCACCCATTTACCGTACTTGCGTTTGCCGAGATCGGTGAGACTCTTCGGACCGGTGATCCGCACGAAGCGGGGAGTGTCGCCCGCCACAACGGAAAGCTCAGTTCTTTCGGCGGGAGCGGCGGACGATATCGGAAGCAACGTCAGCAAGGCAAATGCGAACTTGATCAGGATCATGGCGCCGCCGATTGTATCGTATATTAGGGGATAGCCGGAATGAGCGTCGTGCCGGAGTGGAGGCTTGCGCGTTTGTTGTTTTGCGACAAACGAGCTTACCAATACTCGACCCCTCCCGAACCCCCAAGAAACGAACTCACGAAGGTTGACGGAGAAATCGACTTTCACGAGTAAGATCGTACCCATGCGATTGCGGCGAACACGTGTCGAACCAGAACTGTACTTAGCCTATGCTGGACGATCCACGATTGGTGCGGAGTCGGCGGTTTTCCACACCGCGCGAGCCAGTTTCCGGCAAAATCCGTATTGATTTTGAAGAGGTTATGCGATTTTGAATTCTCGGAGGGCCATTTTCGAGAAGCTTCCACCCACTGCCTTTTTGCAGGACCTCTCTCCTGAAATCTCGCTCTCAGTTGTACCGAGTTGTCTTCTGCAGACCTGAAATACGTGGTCATCGTGCTCTGATCGAGAGACCGACACCTGACGGGGACCCGAACCAACTTACAAGAATCGATAAACACTAGCGCGTTCTATCGTTACTAATCAGGGTGAATTCAATCTTCGCGACGTCTTCGGTGAAAACGATCCCGCGCGTCGGCGCGCGGCCATCGACGAACTCTGGGCCGAAGATGGCGTGTTCTACGATCCCAGCAAGGGCGCCATTCGTGGCCGCGACGAGATCGATCGTGTCGCCGGGACTGATTTCATCATTTCCCGGGGCGGTCGGATTGCTGCCCTCTATATGTTTTTCGACAAGCTGCCCTGAGCTGGAGTTACCGGACGGGGTCATCGTGTGGTGGTGAGGCTCAACCCCATGGCGCGGATGTCGCGATTCTCGAAAACGAGCGGCGCGGTTATGAAAGGCACGCTCGAAGGAATCGCAGCCCGCGGCTTGTCCAAGCGGAGCGCGGTCGTCGTGACCAAGTCTTCCTCGGTAAGCGGATGGATAGCTAAATCATCGTAATCCCGGCATATTCTTCAGGAATGTCTGAACTAGTGCTCGTGCCAGCGGCTGTCGACCTTCCTTTTAGGTTTCCATACTCCCAGAGTGTTTCTCTCGCGAGACCCAGTCGCGTATGTAAGCTGGGCAGTTTCTCAGCTCGGTGCCTTTTTCCTCCACGGCAGATAGAAGCTTGATCGCGTCGCGACTTATAAGTGTGACGTTTCTGAGATCCAACGCCACGGTGCTTTTGGTTTTCGTCTCACTCTCCATTAATTCGCGCAAAATCTCGACATCGGGGTCGTCAATGCGCCCGCTTATCTGCAGCACCATAATTCCATCGGGACCGACAACTCGTTCAATTTTGCAGGTCATGATATAGAAGCCGCGCTCACTTACGTCATGAATGAGATTTTGAGTTATCGGCCCGTTGAGCAAAGCCCCGACCAAACGAAATGTTCTCTTCCGCTGTCTCAAAGAACGTGATTAGTAGATCGTCAGGAGAAATTTGAGCGGCATCGACAATTCTGTCGTTCAAGGCCTTCAAAAGGCCGAGCCGCTTGTCCTTCGCAAGGCGGCCTGTGATGAGCGTAAGCTCCAAGCAGTTCAGATCGTCCGAGTAGTTCAGTCCGAGGAAGGACCGCGTGTGCCGGAATTGAACCGGCTGCAGGAGGTGAATGATGTGGAAGAGTTCGTCAGGCGACGTTCCTAATTCGGCCCTTAGTGTTTGTTGAATCGCGTTGGACACGCGGTCGAGGCGAGCTTCGTCATAGCGTCCTTCGATGACATGGATTTTAGCGAATGGCATTACCGGTCTCCTCTGGTCGAAAACTTCTTGAACTCAAAAAGCAACAGCCCGAGAGCGCGTTACTGTGGACGTTACCGGGAAAAAGGAAGAGAGCCAGACCACAAAACCAACACAGTCGCGGGAAGTCGCGTAGACGTCTTTTTCTCAGATCCGCCAGTCCGTTGAGTTGTTGCATTGCCGTTCGACGAAGTCCTTCCCTAACTATGCGGATCGCCCTGGACTCTTCCCGGAAGATTTTTGTCTGAGCCAGCGTTTCTCGTGATTGCAATCGGGAGACCGGTCGGGCCTCCGCAAAGGCTCTTCGTGGTCGCGGCATGTTGGCGGCGGCTGACAACGCGATCCATCGAGCTGTAACCCAGCGTCATCGCCAGCACGATGAGTGCACCTGGAATGACAGGCGGACTGGCGGCCGGGATGTCGAAATATCGACATGCAGCGCCGATCAGAAAACTGAGAACGAATCCGATCAAAATTCTAGCCATTGCTAAGTTCCTTTCGAC
>DATKEV010000144.1:0-6575 GCA_035511855.1 Candidatus Udaeobacter sp. | reverse complement strand
CTGGTTTTCACTCAGGAGCGGCTTGTCGGTTGTTAATCCATCCCAGATCACGGACTATTCACTTCCCGCGCTGCCTCACATCGAGGCGATCACCGCCGATAACAACACCGCAAACCTCGCCGCCTCCGTTCGAATTCCTCCTTCTCCCAGGCGAATCACGTTTGAGTACACGGGGCTGAGCCTCGCGGTGCCCGGGCGGATTCAGTTTCGATATTTCCTCGAAGGTTTCGACAGTAGCTGGAGCCAGCCGGTTGCAGCGCGAGAAGCTGTTTACACCAACCTTGGGCCCGGCTCCTATCGATTCCGGCTAGTCGCCAGCAACAGCGAGGGGCTGTGGAACGGGCCAGAAACTGCGATCGCTTTGAACGTCGCCCCGGCCTACTATCAAACTTACTGGTTCCGTTTGTCGTGCATCGCCGCTTTCCTCGGAATGCTCGCCGCTGCTTATCAACTACGGCTACGGCAGTTGTCGCGGGAGTTCAACGCAGGACTGGAAGCACGCGTCGGCGAGCGGACACGCATCGCGAGGGAATTGCATGACACGCTACTGCAAAGTTTTCACGGACTCTTGCTGCGATTTCAAACGGTTTCCAACCTGCTGCCGGCGGGCGAGCCCAAGCAAAAACTCGATGATGCTATCGATCAGGCGGCTCAAGCGATAACCGAGGGGCGGGATGCCGTGTCGGGGTTACGGTCATCCACGACCGTGACCAACGATCTGGCATATGCAATAAAGACTCTCGGACAAGAACTTGCGGTCGGTGAATCGAATCCAAATGCAGCCGAGTTTCATGTGGAAGTGGAAGGCACGACGCGTGACCTTCATCCGATATTGCGAGACGAAGTCTACCGGATTGCAGGCGAGGCCGTGCGCAATGCCTTCAAGCACGGACAGGCGCAGGTGATCGAAGTGGAAATCCGGTATGACGAACGGCAGCTTCGAGTGCGTGTGCGGGACGATGGGAAGGGAATCGACGTAAAGGTTCTCGGTGGAGACGGGCGCGCCGGACACTTTGGGCTGCATGGAATGACCGAACGGGCCAAGCTCATGGGCGGCAAGCTGACGGTCTGGAGTGAGGCGGAGTCCGGGACGGAGGTGGAGCTGAGCATTCCTGCCTCTCGTGCTTACGAGACGTCTACCCCTCGACGCCGCTCGTGGTTGGCTGAGAGGTTGTTAGGGAAAGAGCCGAAGCTAAAGTCATGAGTTCGATTTTGCACGGACGGGAGATACCGCACCGCAGAGGATAGGTTTCGGCTCAGCAGCGCGGTCGCATTCGCACTCGCAGTAGCGGTGTTGTTTCGTTTGCGGATGCTGCAATTGACCAGGCAGATGAATCTGCGCTTTGAAGAGCGGCTCGCGGAGCGGGCACGCATCGCGCGAGATTTGCACGATACACTGCTGCAAGGTTTTCAAGGCTTGTTGCTGCGTTTTCAGGCGGCGACGAATTTGTTGCCTAGGCGTCCTGAGGAGGCGCGGAAGACACTGGAGAGCGCGATCGATCAGGCCGCACAAGCGATTACCGAGGGCCGGGATGCCGTGCAAGGGCTGCGCTCTTCAACGGTCGTGACCAACGATCTTGTCTCCGCGATAAGCACTTTGGGTCAGGAACTCGTGTCCGGTGAAACGAACCCAGATGCTGCCGAGTTTCGTGTGGAGGTGGAAGGAACGCCAAGGAACCTTCATCCGATCCTGCGGGACGAAGTCTACCGGATTGCGGGCGAGGCGCTGCGCAATGCCTTCAAGCACGCGCAGGCGCAACGGATCGAAGTGGAAATTCGGTATGACGAGCGGCATCTCCGGTTGCGGGTCCGGGATGACGGGAAGGGCATTGACGCGAAGCATCTTAATGAAGACGGACAACCCGGACACTATGGGTTACGTGGCATGCGCGAGCGCGCCAAACTTTTGGGCGGCAAACTCGCGGTGTGGAGCGAGCGCGATTCGGGTACGGAGGTTGAGCTGAGGATTCCCGCCTCGCGAGCTTATGAGACATCGCCCGTGCGACGGCGTTGGTGGTTGGCGGAGAAATTCTCTGTGAAAGACACGGAGGTAAAGTCATGAGCGCCGATCCCAGCCCAATTCGGATTCTTTCGGTGGACGATCATCCGGTGCTACGCCAAGGGGTCGCCGCGCTGTTGGGTGGACAAGCGGACATGAAGTTAGTCGCCGAAGCGTCCAATGGGCGCGAAGCGATCCAGCAATTCCGTGCACGCCATCCGGACGTCACGCTGATGGACTTGCAGATGCCGGAAATGAACGGACTGGATGCAATTATCGCGATTCGCGGGGAATTTCCCGAGGCCCGCATTATCGTGCTGACTACCTATGCTGGCGACGTCCAGGTGCTGCGGGCGCTCAAGGCTGGCGCGCGGGGCTACTTGCTAAAAAATAGCTTGCATAAGGAACTGCTGGAGACCATTCGTAGCGTGCATGCCGGGAAAAGGACGCTTTCGACCGAGGCCTCCATGCAACTTGCCGAGCATGCCACCGATGACGCGCTGACCCCGGCGGAGATCCGTGTCCTGCGCCTGATTGCCGAAGGGAATGCCAACAAAGAGATTGCGGCGCAGCTCGCAGTCAGCGAAGAAACTGTGAAGGGCCAGGTGCGGAACATCCTGTCCAAATTGGGTGCCAACGACCGCACGCATGCCGCCATGATCGGCGTGAAACGCGGAATCATCGAGTTTTAGTTCACTCAAAAGAGGGGTTTTAGGAGAACCTTTTGGGGGTTTCAGGCCTCGTCGGGAAACTTGTAACCTGGACCTCGATTGCGACGGCTTTATTCGACATTCGCCCACGGATTGCCCGGCGTCGGCCTTCTGCTGATGAGGGTGGTGGCAGGTAGCGCATTGATGATTCATGGGATCGCCGCGCTGCGAGGTACCCCTTCCCCCGGATCAGCCATACTGCACGTGATAACGACCGGTGTAGGGGTACTTCTGCTGGCGGGCTTATGGACCCCCATCGCGGGAGTACTTACGGCGGCCTTCGCGCTGTGGCACGCCTCCTCGCATCCCGGCGATCCGTGGAGTTGCATCATGCTAGGAACCCTCGGTGCCGCCCTGGCACTGCTCGGACCTGGCGGTTGGTCGGTGGATGCGCGACTTTTTGGATGGAAGCGCATCGACCTTCGAGACCGAAAGAGTTAGGTCTCACACCTCTTTTGGGCTAGTCCTCCCGTACTTCAAAGGGGTATTCCTCCCGTTCCGATATGGTGTACGCGGTGACTCCATCGGGGCTTGCCCGCGGACGGCACCGGCTTCACAATGCGCGCCATGAGCAAAGGTGCAGCAAGGGTGCAAGTTGACTAGTTAGGGGGAAAGTGATGGCAAGCGTGGCTGTAATCGTAGTGGATCCAAAACAGTCTGAAGAAAGACTCCAACACGAGAACGTTGCTCTGCGCGAAGAAACGGATCAGGCATCAAGGTTCGAGGAAATCGTCGGAACTTCTGTGGCGCTGCAAAGAGTATTGTCACTGGTGTCCAAGGTCGCTCCCACGGACGCCAGTGTGCTGATCACCGGCGAAACTGGGACGGGGAAAGAACTGGTAGCCCGCGCTATCCACAGGCGTTCCCAGCGATCCTCAAAACCATTTGTAAATGTCAACTGCGCTGCCATCCCGCGCGACTTGATCGCCTCCGAATTATTTGGACATGAGAAAGGCTCTTTCACGGGAGCGATTCAGCGGCGCCTGGGCCGGTTCGAATTGGCGTACGGAGGCACGATCTTCCTCGATGAAGTCGGAGAGCTTCCCCTCGCGACTCAGATCGCTCTCTTGCGTGTTCTGCAGGAACACGAATTTGAACGCGTCGGCGGAACTCGATCCATCCAAACAAATGTTCGCGTCGTTGCTGCCACCAACCGTGACTTGCGGGCTGCCATCGCTGCCGGCGCCTTTCGTAGCGACCTGTTTTACCGGCTTAACGTTTTTCCCCTTGAGATTCCTCCTCTGCGCGACCGCCGCGAAGATATTCCCGTGCTGGTTGAGTATTTCATTGATCGTTGCGCGAGAAATGTAGGAAAGGATATAAGGGGGATCAACAAGAAGAGTTTGGACTTGCTTCAGTCGTATCCCTGGCCGGGTAACATTCGCGAATTGCAGAACGTGATTGAGCGATCCGTCATCATGTGCGAAACCGAGGATTTCTGTGTGGACGAGACTTGGCTCCCTCAGAAGCCAGTTGCAAGCGGGTCCAATAGCCAGTCTGATTTCTCGCAAAAGCTTGTTACCCAGGAGAAAGAGATGATTGAGTCCGCGCTGCGAGAAAGCGAAGGACGGGTGTCGGGACCGTCAGGCGCCGCCGCCAATCTCGGCATGCCACGGTCTACCGTGGAGTCAAAGATCCGGTCATTGAGGATCAACAAGAATCGCTTCAAAAGTTCCCCTGGGATGCCCTCCGGCAGATCTTGGTTCGAATCGGTTTCAATCACACCTCTCAGAGCGAACGGCCCAGCGTGAATAGCACAGTCCGAGGCGTCACTGCACTGCAGGAGGCTTCGGCCAGACCAACTCGATAGTCGTTGTTAAATCGCTGAGCATACCCACGACAGACGCGATGGAAGAGGGATATTGGACTGTCCATGCAGCGCGGCAGGCTACCGCGCCGTTCGGGGGAAGAGACGCTCCCCGCAACGAGGTCTATGATTTCACCTGCCCATTTGATCTTCTGCCCTTAATTGGATTAAACCGTTTCGTCCGGAGGGTTCGCTGCTGGATTTTCGCTCGGCCACCTTACGTTGCCTCGCCGCTTTGTTCAAGGAGCTTGGCAACGAGTCCAGTCCATCCCGTCTGGTGGCTCGCTCCAATCCCAGCTCCATTGTCGCCATGGAAATACTCGTGGAAATGAATGCAGTCGCGCCAGTGCGGATCGCTTTGAAATTTTTCGAGCCCGCCATACAGGGGACGCCTTCCATCCGCCGAACGAAGGAAAATTCGCACTAGTCTGCGCGAAATCTCTGTAGCCGCGTCCCAGAGAGATGCTCGGCGTCCGGAACCGGTTGGCAGCTCAACCGTGAGGCGCTCACCGTAAAAGTGATGAAATTTCTGGAGGGCCTCGATAAGGAGAAAATTGATCGGAAACCACACGGGCCCGCGCCAATTGGAGTTTCCTCCAAAGAGGCCAGTGCTAGACTCGGCGGGCTCATAGTCGACGCGATGCTCTGTTCCGTTTACATGCAGGACATAGGGATTGTCTTTGTGGAATCTCGAGATCGCACGGACCCCATGGGGTGAGAGAAATTCAGATTCGTCCAGCAGGTAACGGAGCACGCGTTCCAGCTGGCCGCGGTTCACTAGCGAAAGCAGACCACGCCGACCTTTCTCCGTTTGCGAGATTTCAATGTGCTTGCGCACATCGGCGTGGTTGTCGATAAACCACTGCATGCGGCGCTTAAAGCCGGGCAGCCGATCGACAATATCCTGTCCGAAAGTTTCAACCGCAAGAAGTGGAATCAGCCCCACCAGGGAGCGCACCTTCAGATAGTGGCGATCGCCGTTTGGCAGGTGCAGAACGTCATAGTAAAAGCCGTCTTGATTGTCCCAGAGTTCAATGCCTTCCCCACGTGGGTCATTCATGGCACGAGCGATGTGGACAAAGTGCTCGAAGAATTTGCTAGCAACATTCTCATAGGCGGGGTTTTCACGGGCAAGCTCCAGGGCGATGGCCAGCATGTTCAGGCAGTACATGCCCATCCAACTCGTGCCGTCAGACTGTTCGAGGTATCCTCCTGTAGGCAAGGGAGCGGATCGGTCGAACACGCCAATGTTGTCTAAGCCGAGGAAGCCGCCTTGGAATATGTTCATTCCTTCCGCGTCTTTGCGGTTCACCCACCAGGTAAAGTTGAGCAGGAGTTTGTGAAAAGCGCTTTCGAGAAAGGCGCGATCCGCCGTGCCTCTTACCCGCTTCTCGATCTTGTACACCCGCCACGCGGCCCAGGCGTGTACAGGAGGATTTACGTCTCCGAAAGCCCATTCGTAGGCTGGAAGTTGGCCGTTAGGATGCATATACCATTCGCGAAAGAGCAGAGTGAGCTGTTCCTTGGCGAAATCGGGATCGATCTGTGCCAGTGGGATGCAATGAAAGGCAAGATCCCACGCCGCGTACCACGGATATTCCCACTTGTCGGGCATAGAGATGACGTCGGCGTTATAAAGATGATGGCCCCATTCGTGATTCCGGCCCTTTTTTCGACTCTCAGGGGGCGGCGGCCCGGCCGGATCGCCGTCGAGCCAGGTACGCACATCGAAGTGATAAAGCTGTTTCGACCATAGCAACCCGGCGAACGCCTGGCGCTGCACGTTTTTCGCGTCGTCAGAAAGACCCTTAGGCGCGCGCTTGGCGTAAAACTCGTCGGCTTCTGTGCGGCGAAGGGCGAAGGCGGAATCAAAACTGTGGCCGAACAGCTCGGTCGTGGGAGCGGCTGCCATGACGAGTCGCGGCGCAGACATGCGAGCAATTGTTGGCTCTAGATCGGTAAGGCGTAAGCGTAGTGTCGCTGTGGCACCGGGAGCAATTCGCAAACGGTAGAGTGCGGAAGCTTTCGTCCCGGTCTTGTCGGGGTTAACGGCTTCGCG
>DATKEV010000143.1:0-9643 GCA_035511855.1 Candidatus Udaeobacter sp. | reverse complement strand
TGATTCGCCATGCGGAACGATTGGCGCTTGCCGAAGGAGCGGGATTCGGGCTCGGGGGCCTGGTAACGTTTTTGCCGGACGCGAGTCTTCTGACGGTCATTACCTTGCGGCTGATTCAACGACTCTCTTTGCTTTATGGATTCGCGGCCCGCGGAGGCGACGAACGGACTGAAATGTGGAAAGCCGCGGCGTCTGCCGCGGGCATTGACTACGGCAAAGATCTCGCGGAAAAGCAGTTATTTGAAAAACTCGCGCCGCGCGTCGCCGAGCGGTTTGCTCGAAGAGTGGGCGCCGAAGCCGCGGAGAAATGGGTTGGACGGCTGGTTCCCCTGGCCAGTTCGGCGATCGGCGGAGCACTCAATTTCGCATTTGTAAGAAGTTGGGGCCGCCGTGTGCAACGCCATTTGCGCGCAAAATTCTTGGAAGCTAGCGCTTCCGCTGCGGTACCGCCGCCACGGCCCGAACTCACGCTCCTCTAACCGGCAGGAGTTGGCGAAAGCGAGTTGCGGTCGTCTAACCAACTGTGATGCCCGACCGAACGCCATCGCTCTATATCCTTCCGACAGTCCTCATCTTTGCTGCGTTTTTTGGTGGTTCCGGCGGCGGTTCGCCCCCAGGAAAAAGAAAAGGAGCAGGTAAAGGGCACTTTGGCGAAACCTGCCGATGCACTTTCTCGACCGGGCGATGGAAATCTTCCGTTTAACGCCGTAAAGTAGAGGATGATTAAGAAGAAGAGGGGTTGACCATCCCGACCGGAGGTAAGCATGGGGAGAACTGGAAAACTGGTGAGCGCTGCACTTCTAATGGGAGTCGCCTCTGGTCTCCTCTTTCTGCCGACGGCCATCTCCTGGGGAATGCCACAGGATGCCAACACCTCCCAGCCCGCTGAGGAAGCTGTTCCCGCTTTTCATGCACAAGCCCTAAGGGGCGAGCTGCCAGCGACGATGAGCCCGGCATTATTCACAGATCCCGTGGTCGAAAACGCTTACGCTCTGGCTGGGAAAATCAAGAAAACGCTGTATCAGGAACCTTGTTATTGCCATTGCGACCGCAGCCAGGGCCACAATAGCCTTCTCGATTGTTTCGCCAGCAAGCACGGCGCGGGATGCAACATCTGCATCTACGAAGATTTCTACAGTTATGAACAGGCCCGCAAGGGCAAGACCGCCGCGCAGATTCGGGCGGGCATCATCAAGGGCGAATGGCAGACTGTGGATGCTTCAAAGTATCAGAAGCCGCTGCCTCTAAATTGAAGAGCTTCGTTTCGTGAAGGCATTTTGGGGATTCTTGCAGTTGACCCTTGTCAGCACTCTAAGCTGCCCTTAAACTTGATTTACCCCAGCCAAGCAGAGGAGGAAGAATGCGTTTTCGCCGAAAGAGGTGTGTGCCGATGCTGGCGATGGCCGCGCTGTTTGGCATGACCGCAGTTCCAACAAGGGCCCAGCAGAACCAGCATGTTGTCTCCCTGAGCGATTTGACGATTGATGCCGCGCGGCCGGCCCAGGCGCGTCAGGCCGATGAAGAAGCGGTTCGGACTCTTCTTTCTTCCGACCCAGGCCAGAAAGCGCTGAAATCCGCGAATCTCGCCTACAAGCAAGTGGATAAGGCCGTGGGGCAATTGAGTGACGCCGATCTCGCCAAGCTCGCCGAGCGGTCGCGCCGGGCACAAAGCGATTTCGCCGCTGGCCGGATTTCCGACCGTGATTTGCTTTGGATTATCGTGATCGCTTTGGGCATCATCGTACTGGCGCTTGCGCTGCGGTAACTCTTCGAACCGAGGGCACGTAACTACGGCAAGCGAACTGTTCTCACTGGGATTACTGGCTTTGCTTTTCGCGGGAGCCGTACTCCCACAAGCGACCCAGGAAAATGCTGGAATCTGGCTCGATGTGCCCTATGTGAAGCAGAGCGAGGATGGTTGTGGTTCAGCAGTGATCTCCATGGTCTTGCAGTACTGGAACGCTCATGGAACGCCTGTCGCGCCGCAGCGAAGCGACGCGCAGGCGATTCAACGGAAGCTCTATTCACGGAAAGCCCGCGGGATTTACGCTTCCGACATGGAAAGCTATCTCGAAGGCACGGGCTTTCGCGTTTTCCCCCTTCAGGGAGAATGGAAGGACCTTCAGGAGCACTTGACCCAGGGGCGCCCGTTGATCGTGAGTCTTCAGCCTGGGAATGCCAAATCACCGCTGCACTACGTGGTCGTCACAGGAATTGACTGGCAGCAGGAGGCGGTTTTTCTCCACGACCCTGCACGTGGCAAGCTTCTGCGGGTCGCGCGCGCTGAGTTTGAGAAGGAATGGCGGTCGAATCGCAACTGGATGCTGCTGGCGGTCCCCGAAAAGTCCGCGTGATCTTTCTTCTGCTGGCCATACTTCTGCGGGCCTCGCCCGCGTTTGCCCAGGAACATCCGTCGGACCACGCTCGTCAGGCCTCCGCCGAGGAGGCCGTCAACACCGGGCGCTGGGAGGAGGCGCTCAACCTCGCCCGTGGTCCCACGGATCAGCCGCCGGAGCTCGATTTTCTGTTGGGATTCGCCTTGGCGCATTTCGAACGGTGGCGCGAGGCGAAACTTGCATTCGAAGCGGGGATGAGCAAAGCCCCGAAGGATCCGCGGTTCCTGGTCGAATTGGCCGGGATTGCTTACAGACAGAATGATTATCGAAACGCCAAAACGCGTTTGCGCGAGGCGCTGCGATTGAATCCTCGCGATCGATACGCGCGCGAGTTTCTGGCGACGATCTATTTTCTGGAAGGAAACCTCGAAGCCGCTCTGAAGTATTGGAACCCGGAGGACAAGCCGCGTCTTCGCAGTGTAGCGTTCACGCCTCCGATTCAGCTGAAGGAGCCGTTCCGCGAGCGAGCTATTGCTTTCAACGCGCCGCAAATTCTCACACTGGATGCCTTGATTACGACGGAAGCGCGGCTGGACCAGCTGGGCATTTTCTCGCTCCGGCGCATCGAACTTGTGCCTCGAGAATCAGGAACCTACGACGTAAAGGTGCACACGGCCGAACGAAATGGCTGGGGCGATTCCAAAGTGGAAGGTATTGTTTCGCTCTTGAGCGGGTTGCCTTACGCTACGGTCTATCCGGAGTTCTACAATCTTGGCCATGACGCCGTGAATCTGACGTCCCTAGCGCGGTGGGACAGAGAGAAGCGCCGCATTGCGCTGGCAGCGTCCATGCCGCTCTATGGCGACCCGAGCCTGCGATTGCGGTTCTATGCGGACGCGCGAAACGAGAATTGGAACTTAACGGAGACTTTCTTGAGCGCGGGCCTACCATTGAGTGATTTGAACATGCGGCGCGCCGCGGCCGGCGCGGAGATCCGTTCCGTCAGGAACGGCCGCTGGAGCTGGGGCGGCGGCACGGAGATTGCGAATCGTAATTTTCGAAATCTGAATGGTCATACTTCTCCGGCGGAACGCCCGTTCTTCACGGACAGCACATCGCTCTCGGGATGGCTGGGCGCTCGACGAACTCTATGGCGCGTGCCCGAGCGCCGATTCACGCTTGATGCCTCGGCACAAGTAAGAGCTGGACGTGAATTTGCAAATGGTCTGGGCCCGTTCGCCACGCTGCGTGGATCGCTTCGCACGCATTGGTATCCTCGAGCGAAGGGCAACGACTACGAAGTGCAGACAGAAGTTCGGGCGGGCCGAACGGCGGGCAAAGCCACCCTCGACGAGCTATTCCAATTGGGCGTGGAGCGCGATAACGACCTTTGGCTTCGCGGCCACGCGGGAACCATCGATGGCCGAAAGGGGGCGGCTCCGCTCGGACGACGCTATTTCCTGGCCAATTGGGAAATGGAAAAGAACATCTACCGGAACGGTTTCTTCAGCGTCGAACTTGGACCGTTTTTCGACAGTGGCGCGATCGCGGATTCTTCCGGCATTTTCGGTTCGCGCCGCTGGCTCTGGGATTCCGGCGTGCAATCGAAAGTTCGGTTTCTCGGCAGCCTTACGGTAGTGCTCTCCTATGGCCCGAACCTCGGCAGCGGCAAAGGGGCCTTTTATGGAACGGTTCTGAGGTGAATTTCCGTTCAGGCGGGTGCCAAGTTGGAGACCGAAACTTTCGCGAAACGCTGCGGACATTCGATGCGTCACACATGCAGTTCGCAGTCGGCAAAATCCAGCGAGCGGGGATGCGGCGGTTCCCCACTCACCTCAAACAGGGGCACACCATGTGCAAGCGACTTTTTTCGAGCGGTGGTATCCTCGCAGCTCTTTGTCTCACCATAGGTCTTACTGGAGCAGGGCTTGGGGCATCATCGAGCGCGGCCGACAAGCCAAATTCTTGGGGCTTCGACACCGCGAATCTGGATAAGACCTGCAAACCCTGCGATGACTTCTACCAGTTCGCTATGGGCGGATGGATGAAAGCCAATCCGATTCCGCCGGAATATTCGAGTTGGGGCTCGTTTACCCAATTAGCGGACAAGAATCAGCAGAGCTTGCGGCAGATTCTCGAGGAAGCCGCGAATCTGAAGGCAGCGCCGGGTTCGAATCAACAGAAGATCGGCGATTTCTACACCAGTTGCATGGATGCCTCGGCCATCGATGCCGCAGGAACGAAACCCATTGAACCGGAACTTTCACGCATAGGGGAGATCAAGAATGTGCCGGACTTACAAGCGGACGCCGAACGACTGCAAAGGCGTGGTGTAGGCGTCCTCTTTCGCTTTTCCTCCAATCAGGATCCGAAGGACAGCACGCAGGTGATCGGGATCGCCTCTCAGGGCGGATTGGGGCTGCCGGAACGGGATTACTACTTGAAGCAGGACGACAAGTCGAAACAACTTCGCGATTCCTACGTGAAGCATGTCGCAAAAATGCTGGAACTGCTCGGCGACGCCCCCGACAGATCATCAGCCGAAGCCGATGCCATCCTCAAAATCGAAACGGCCCTGGCAACTGCTTCGATGAAGAATACGGACCTGCGCGACCCGGACAAGACCTATCACAAGCTGGCGGTTACGGACCTGAAGACACTCACACCCAACTTTTCCTGGGAAGCGTATTTCCAGGCTGTGGGTCATCCGGAGCTCGAGGCGATCAACGTCAGCCAGCCGGAGTTTTTCAAAGCACTCGACAAGCAACTGACCGCCACTTCGCTGGATGACTGGAAGACCTACTTTCGGTGGCACCTGGTCAATGCCGCTGCGCCTGGGCTCCCGGAAAAATTCGTCGCCGAGGACTTCGAATTCAGAGGCAAGACGCTGACGGGCGCCAAAGAAATTCAGCCGCGCTGGAAGCGCTGCGTACAGTCGACCGACCGTGCCCTTGGAGAAGCCTTGGGGCAAGTTTACGTGGAGAAGTATTTTCCGCCGGAAGCCAAGGCTCGGGCGCTTGAAATGGTGCATAACCTGATTACCGCCCTGCGCGATGACCTCGAGACCCTCCCCTGGATGGGCCCGGAAACACGCGCCCATGCCACCGCGAAACTCGAAGCCTTCGCCATAAAAATCGGCTACCCGGACAAGTGGCGCGACTATTCGGGGCTGAGAATCGACCGCCGGTCGTATGCCGAGAATCAAAAGCGCAGCGCGGAATTCGAATTCGCGCGCCGGCTGAACAAAATCGGCAAGCCCGTGGACCGCACGGAATGGGGCATGACGCCGCCCACGGTGAATGCCTACAACAATAGCAACATGAACGAGATCGTGTTTCCCGCGGGCATCCTGCAACCGCCGTTTTACGATCCGAAGGCCGATGACGCCGTGAACTATGGAGGGATGGGAGCGGTGATCGGGCACGAAATCACGCACGGCTTCGATGATCACGGCAGCAAGTTCGACAGCCAGGGCAACCTGAAAGACTGGTGGAAGCCGGAAGACTTGAAGAACTTCAATGCGCGCGCAACCTGCGTTTCCGAGCAATTCGACGGATACGTTGTCGACGGTGACTTACACGAAAATGGAAAGCTGGTACTGGGCGAAAGCATCGCCGATCTCGGAGGGCTGACGATCGCCTACGCCGCCTATGAAAAATCACTCCAAGGGAAGCCGCGTCCACCCGACAAGGACGGCTTCACTCCGGAACAGCGATTCTTTCTTGGCTGGACGCAGGTCTGGGGAGCCAACGAACGGATCGAATTCGCTCGTTTGATGGCCAACACCAACCCGCATCCGCTGCCGCGATTCCGCAGCAACGGCCCCTTGTCCAACATTGCCGAATTCGCCAAGGCCTTCGGCTGCAAGAAGGGGGATCCCATGGTTCGCGAGCAAACCTGCAAGATCTGGTAGGAAATTCTGGTGGGATTGCTCGGAAAGACCTGCCGCGTAAGCAGAGGGTCGGGAGTTCGAGTCTCCCCGGGCGCGCCACCGTCTTTTGCTTTTTGTTTTCAACGACTTCAAGCGATACCCCTTAGCTCGTTTCGAACTCAAGTTCAACGCTCCGCCAGAATTTGAACACGCGGGCAGAAAGTATTACGCTACGTACAACCCTCATGTGTTACTGGGAGGTGTTGCGATGTGGAGTTCTTCAGTAGCAATTCCCTCGCCTTGGAAAGCCTCGAGCCAAATCACTTGTTGCATGCTGTTGGTCTGGTGCGCAGCTGTCGCGCGCCAGGAAAACGAATCCACGTCACCTGCATCAGACGCGGTGGAACAGCAAGCATTGAAGGTGGTGAACGATTCTGACTGGGCTCACACGGTCACACCAACAACCCAGGATGCGCCGTGTTCTTACCAAAACCCTGCCTTCCCGGGCCTCTACCCGGAAGATAAGGCTACGGTAGTTGATGCTGCGGCTCCCGTCATCCCCACCGATGTCCCAAAGCCAGACGGTTCTGAATATCTCATCCGGTTCCAGTCGGCAAAGCCCGTTCAGGCGGCCGTTCGACAATTGCTTGCCATGGGAGAGAAATGGTCTGCCTATGGCCCAGAACGCCGGTTTGGCGAAACCGACGGTCCAACGGATTTGGCGAACTCGCGGTACAACGTCGCAGACATGATCACAATCGCCGTAATCTTAAAGCATCCCGGTCCCGATGGTATGAGCCTGTTCGGTTATGATTACACTGACAAGGGACGCATTTTCCCATCAGGTAGCTTTCGGGTGTTTCCTTGTGCTGGCTTGAGGACTAGCAATGGGCAAGTATTCGCTCGCGTCGTTCCAGATGCATTCGGGCGTGGCGGCAAGTTTCGGGCACTTCAACTGTCCTTTCCCAGATTGATCGATGGAAAGCCGCTGATCTCGAACGTACGCGAGAAAGTGGAATTTCGCATGGTCGCGAATCAGAGAGTTTTCGACACGATTTTTTACATCAATGCTAGCGACGTGCTCGATGGATCAGAGAAATCGCTGTATCTGCCATCGGCGTTCACCGATTCAAAGGAGATAGCCCAGCGATAGCTCAACGAGACACGTGAAATCTCGTTGACTCCCAGAAGTCCGTTCTGGGAACTTGCTCACTTTGGCGTATAGTCGGACCATCAAGTCCCGCGAGTCTCCCAATTAGGAAACTCATCCTGTCGCATGCTTGACACGAATTCGTTAAGGAGACTTCTAAAATCGTCCCCTTGGGCGCGCCATCTCATTGAGCCTTGTGCTCAATGATTTGGAAGAGGAGCCTTTCGTGGGTTTCGAACTTTCGCTTAAGAACTCGATGCCCCGTGTTCGGACACGTTTCCAGGTCCTTGAATTGAGAGCACTCCCTGACCCCGAGCCAGTTACGCAGAGCGCTGCGGAAGGCACGCAATCGACGAAGGTTTCACCAAAGGCACCGCACACCATAGCTTTCGAAAGATACTTCATTACTGGTTATGGGCATATTCTCTGCCTGGGCCTGAGCAATGAGGATACGGTCAAATGGATCCTTGTGAGGGCCAGGCAAAAGTCCGGCGCGAATACCATGTTCTGCAGAAATGGCCAAGAGTTGGAAACCTTCGCGTTCGAGTTGGCCACAGAATTCCGCCACCAGGTCCGTGGCCGTCGGTAGTTTTCCTAGCCTAACCTTGATAGCGATTTCCCAAGCCGAAGCAGCGCTTACTATCAGTGTGTTTTTGGTTTCCGCAATGATTTTCCTAGCGGCCCGCGTAAGTCCTGAGTCGTCCGAGGGCCACCAGAGCAGAGCGTGCGTATCGAGGAGAGCGCGCAAATTAGACTACTCCCAGTTCGACAGTTCGCTCGCCGGCAGGGGCTCAAAAAACTCCGGTCCAACGTGCAATTTGCCTTTCAACGACCCTGGCTGGCGTTTACCCCTTACTTCTCCCACCGGGACGAGCCGAGCTACGGGTTTTGATCCACGCGCAATGATCACTTCCTCGCCCTCGGAAACCTTCTCAATCAGTCGAGAAAGGTTCGTTTTGGCTTGGTGAATGGTGACAACGCTCATTGCAGCTCCTTAGCTAACCTATGTTAGCTCACTAATCAGGGCGGGGTAACTCTCTCATGCTATTCAAATCGGATGAATGGCTAAACCTGGCGCTGGTACAAGCCGACCGGAAAGAGTTCTGAAATCGTCCGCGGTCTGAAATATGTCTTTCCGGCCGAACACCCTGAGGTGACGAGAGGTATTCCGACTTCATACGCAGCTGAACCTCTTAAGAGTGAGATCTCGATGTCGAGCGACCTTCCACCAGTGTGGCCTTGGCATGAGGGAAATACCCGGGGTGTTGGGCTTGAGCCGCTCTATAAAAGTGTTCCGCAGGCGGCGTTACGCGATCCCAACCTGTATCAACTCTTAGCACTTGTAGACGCTATTCGGGACGGACGCGCGCGAGAGCGAAAAATTGCTGAGCGCGACTTAGTAGATCGGCTACGGGCGACTCATGGCCAACCCTAATTTCCAGATCCTTGTAGATGCTGCAAAACTGCGGAAGCCGATTCTCGGAGAGTTAGTTTTTGTTGGCGGCTGCACAACAGCTTTGCTAATCACGGACAGCGCGGCTGCAGAAGTGCGACCGACACGACGTTGATGCAATCGCGGAGATAACTTCTTACGTCGGGTACGCCGAATTTTCTGAGAGATTGAAGGCACTTGGCTTTCGCCAGGACACGCGGGAAGGCGCCCCGCTTTGTCGTTGGTGTCAAGAAACGACAACTCTTGATGTGATGCCGCTCGAGGGAAACATTTTGGCGTTCAAAAACAGGTGGTATGGACCCGCAATGGAAACGGCGGAGCAACGTGAGTTGGAGCCAGGCCTAACGATCTTGATGGTCAGCCCCGTGTACTTTTGCGCGTCGAAATTGAAGGCCTTTGGTGACCGAGGAAAGAATGATTACCTGGGTAGCCGTGACCTAGAAGACTTGATGGCAGTCGTGGATGGTAGGGCAGAACTTGTTGGAGAAATTAAAGCAGCCCAGAGCGATGTACGTTCCTACCTCGCCAAGGAGATCACAAAATTGCTTGCCACGCGTAGGTTCCGGGATGCACTTTCGGGACATCTAGCGCCGGACTCGGCCAGTCAAGAGCGGATAAGTCTCTGTCACACCTTCTAAGGTGAAGCCAGGGACTTGCCCGTTCCCGACACAATCTCCGGGCTTGGCTCATTGCCGAAGATGCTCGGTTTCAGAAATGAAGGACGAGACCAGCCGAAAGCTGGAAATTGTTCTGGGACTGGCTGAAGAAACTCGTGCGCACATAATCCCCTTGCAAGCGGCCGGAAAAACGGGGATTGAAGCGGTAATCCGCGC
>DATKEV010000142.1:0-3531 GCA_035511855.1 Candidatus Udaeobacter sp. | reverse complement strand
GATATGAGCGGAAGTCAAGTTCAAAAACACAATGCGAATTTGCTCTCCGGGCGAGCTCGATTAAAACACCAATGGAATCATGCGGTTGAATCGGTTAACAATCTTCGTTGCGGAATCGCTGATCGAGCGGATCGAGCGTATCGAGCGGATCGAGCGGTAGTGCTCGGAATCTGAATTAGGGCAGTTCCGGATTGGTATCGATAGGCGAACTCCAAAAAGTCTGTGCCAGTTCTCTCCTGATAGGATTGCCCTTCGTCAACTTTGCCTATGTCGAAATCCAGTTCCCCAACTAACCGATCTTTCCCCGTTTGGTCCTTACCGAGTAGCCTCTGCCTTAGCCAGCATCACAGCCGACCTCCGGGCCCCTGCTTCGTAATACCGCACCATTCGTTGCGGTTCCTCCGCCAGGTAAGGCGCCAGATTATGCGCCCACCGAAACCCGATGGGTTGAAACCAAAGTTCTGCCTCCACTTTAAACGGTCCCGTTGCGTTCCCGGTCGAGACCACATACCGCACTGAGCTTCCGCTGTCCGTGAATCCCGGATCGTTGGCCGCGTCGCCTATTACCGCGATATCCTTGTTTGCGGTGGCCTTATCGAAGCCGCGCGGCAACAGCCGATTGTCCTTCAAGTACCCCACAGCATGGAGCAGACCGGTCGTAACCTTCCCCGCCGAATCCTTCAGGATCGGTTCGTAGATTTCCACTTCCTGTGAACTCGTAATCTCGCGATAATGCGGCTCGAACTTCAGAGGGTCTTCGTCGTTGTCGTTGCCGATAATGGATCCGTCTGGATTGAGCGCACCCGACTCAAACACCACACGCCCATTGCCGTCCCTCACCGCAAAATGTAGCCACGCCCGCCGCGAAGGATAGGCTGTAGGCAGCTTATGCCCGCCCAGATTCTCTACATGCACATCAACGGCAAGGCCATTCGGCGTCGTATCCACCTTTGTAATCGTCACTTTCGCCGCTTGCGTCTTCAAAAACTCGGCCGTGCGCTTCATCGCCGCATCCATCTCCTCGGGCTGCGCCTCCGTCGCCAATTCATCGCGATGATCTTTCAGCATCCCTTCCATAACGAAATTCGATCCGACAAACACGTGCCGGTGCATGCCCTCGCGTGGTGGGCCGTACAGCGCCGTCACGGATACGGCCTCGTCCACCACCGGCATATGGCAGTCCTGGCAGGTCTGCTTGGTCGCGTAGTCGCTATGCTGCCACTCCTGGAACGGCATCTGCTCCGGGAACTTCGCCAGCTTCTCACCCTTCGGCCCAAGCGCTGCAGTGTAGAGAGTATGGCAGCTCCCGCAAAGACCCGCGTCGCGCATATGGTCGCCCCTGGTCGGGAAGTACGTCGCCGTCGAGGAGTGCATCACGGTCTGGTGCCCTTTGTCGATGTCGAAGGGCCCATACTCGGGCCGCTCGTCGTTCCGGACTGGTTTCGCGAAGACCACATTTCCGACGAAGGTCGCGTCCGTTCCCAGCCCCGTCTTCTCAATCTGGTGGCAAACCGAGCAGGTTACCCCATCTGCTGCCGCGCGGTCCCCATGGGGGAACTTCTGCAACGGAAGGCGCGAAAAGACCTGAGTGTGCCTTCCCGCATCCCGGTCCGCCAAGCGGACGGCCGGCATATGGCAGATCGAGCATTCATCCTCGATCGCCTGCTTCGACTCCGGATGATCCATTGACTCGCGCCGCACACTTCCTTGCCAATAAGGATCGCGCGACGCGTTAGCCATAATGCTCGCGCTCCAGTCGAATCCGATCGAGATATCCTCGCCCGAACTCGTCTTGAGCCCGTTATGACAAGCCACACACCGTTCCGATGTGCGAAAAAAAGTCCCCGGAGGAGTCTTGTCGCCCTTCGCGTTCTCCGTCTGCGACTTGCCGTGCAGCATTGCCGGAACCCCTACCACCGCGAGCCCCAGCAAAATCGCACTACCCCAACGGAGTCTCATCGCCAACCTTTCCATAACTTCCCATCCGCCCGGTCCCAGAGGAGGTAGACCAGCGCCTGCGGCGTTCGCCCCTGTGTATTCGTGAGCGGCTCCCTCACGCCAAAGCCTATCCGGACGTGTTGTCGCCTGCTTACGGTGATCTGCATCTCCGGCAGAACATCCCAGTTGGTACTCGCTCCCGGCTTGAAGTCACGTACCGCCAAAAACTCGACCATAGGCGAAAACAGCCGTCCCAGCATGTGGTCCGGAGCCATCGCCTGCCCTACCGCCACGCGCCAGAACATGCTGCGCGGAGCAACGCTTGTATCCGCCGGCAGGTCCGCTCCCAACTGGGTTTGCAAAAACGTATTCTCCTTGAACAGCTGATCGAACGCCGCGAAGGGCTCGAACTGCGTCGTCCCCGCACCGAACCCTCGCTTGCTGTCCCCGGTTGGCAGCAAGATACCGCCCTGCAGACTCAGGATCGAGCCCATCCGTAGGCTGGAAAACATCTCCCGCTTGACCGCCACCGTAATGTCCCCAAAACCCGCCGTCCAGTTGTGCGCCTGGTCCGCGTAGTTCACCGGAACATCGGTTTCAAGCTGGGTCCGGGCGTCAATGATCGTCCGTTCATCAATGATGTCGGTAGTCCACGCCGGCGCGCCCGAAGCACTCGCCGCCGTAGAAATCACAATCTCGTTCTCGGGAAACGCCTTCTCCGTTACCAATGCCCTTGGCAGATTTAGCTCGCCCAGCGGATCGTGGTGGACATTCTTGCAGAATCCCCGCATGTACGCGATCACATCGTTGATCTCCTCGTCCGTCAGTAGATCCCCAAACGCAGGCATAATCTGCGAGAGTCCACGCGATGGCCCGCCATGCACGATCACTGCCTTCCAATTGCCGTTCGGCTCAGGCGTCGTCCCCGCGCAGTCCGTAAAGTCCGGAAACGTATCTGGCCGCCTGAAAACCGTACTCGCCATGGGAGCACCCTTCCCCTCGCTCCCGTGACACGCTATGCAGCCACCCTTGTAGACTTTCTCTCCATTCCTCACATCCGGACTTTTCGCATAGTGGAGCGTCTGCGCGGAAAGAAGCAAAGGGCGACCAAGAAGCACGACAAGCCACACGATAAGTGCGCCCGCCGAACCCGTCAGAAACCCGAGGGGGAATCTGCGCACTCGTGATTCGAGGACGGCATTCAAGTGCCAGGCCTCCTTCAGTGCCACAACTCTGTCGCCAACCGCGGTCGCCTCGTATCTCATTCGCCCTCCGCCTTCTTACACTTCCGCGATCAGAAAAGGATATCAAAGACCGAAAATTACTCGCCCTGCCCACTTTCCAGCAGACACCCGCCTGCTCCTAGGCATCTGAGATCGCGGCTCTTTGAACGAACGGAGGTGGTTTCGTTCGCTAAACCAATCCAAAAATGGATTTGAGGGACTTCCTCATTTCTGCCGTCGCTTTACGGCGGCTACGACCGATGGAATGGTCGCATGCGGCTTTCCAAACGTCGCCTTGGCGCTAAGCCGAGGTTTTCAAAGATGGTTAGGTTAGCTACGGAGGGAAAACCAACCGTCCGAGTGTCGACAG
>DATKEV010000141.1:0-47472 GCA_035511855.1 Candidatus Udaeobacter sp. | reverse complement strand
TCTTCGACCAGCATGTCGAACAGCAATCCGTAATGAATGGCCGCAAGATCCGGTTGGTCGGTGCGTGAATACAGATCGCCCAGCGCCTGCGTGGCCTCCTGATGCTGGGGAGCTCCTTCCAGCACCGCCAGATACGCGGCGATAGCGTCCGCAACCCGATTTTTTTCGAGGAAGCGTTTAGCCCGGTCAAGATGCTTGTTTACGTCTCCGGCCATCAGAGAGAGTTGCCTTTGCGGTGTAATCGGTTATGCAGTATGTAACGACAGCCTGTGTGCAGTGTTTCAGCCTCTTTAACTATATACCGCTGGCAGAATGCGGCCAAATCCGTGCCTCAAAGAGTCACCGCACGCCGACCGCGCTGTACCCCTACTTTTTGCAATCAATTCCGAATCCCGCCAAATCTCGCCCACCCGTAGATCTACTCAGCGCTTTTTCCTTGGCGCTCCAGTTCTCGCGCTCGTTCTTCCAGACAATTCCGGCACAGGCACCCGGTCTTTTCTCCCGCTTGTAAAACCGGCATCGGCCCGTGCGGGAATTCCGCGCACCAGCAACCCCCTTCAGGTTGGCAACTCATGGGCGCATTGCAACGTGCGCATCGCGTTTCCATGGCACTATTCTCTCTTGTCGCGCCGATTTTATCGAGCCCCGCTCCCAAACTAAACTTTCAACTCATTTCATCCCCAGGCTGACGCGCCTTCCGATTTATGGCAAACTCATTGTTTACGCGGCATGGTTTTTGCGCGGCTGTAGCGTGTCCGGCCAATCTGTCAGCCGCCACGCGCCCAGCGCGAAGCGACCGAACTCTCCTGCCGTTATAAGCCTAAATGGATCCAAAGTTCATTCGCAATTTTTGCATTATTGCGCACATCGACCACGGCAAATCCACGCTCGCCGACCGTTTGCTGGAAATGACCGGTGCGCTCACGCAGCGGGAAATGCACGAACAATTTCTCGACTCCATGGACCTCGAGCGCGAGCGCGGCATCACCATCAAAGCAAAAAGCATCCGCCTGCACTACAAAGCGAAAGACGGAAATACCTACCGCCTGAATTTGATCGACACGCCGGGCCACGTGGATTTTTCCTACGAGGTTTCGCGCGCGCTTTCCGCCTGCGAAGGCGTGCTGCTGGTGGTGGACGCTTCGCAGGGCGTGGAAGCGCAAACCGTCGCAAATACTTTTCTCGCGGCGGGGAGCAACCTTACGATTCTTCCGGTGATCAACAAAATTGATTTGCCCGCCGCGCAGCCGGAATTCGTGAAAGAACAAATCGAAACCGTGCTGGCCATTCCCGCGGGCGACGCGCTGCCGATCAGCGCGAAGAGCGGTGTTGGCGTCGAAGATGTTCTGGAAGCGATCGTCGCGCGTATCCCGCCTCCCAAAGGGAGCGCGGAAAATCCGCTGCAAGCACTGATTTTCGATTCGTGGTTCGACATTTATCGCGGTGCCGTTGTGCTCGTGCGCGTGATGGAAGGGCGCCTCAAGAATCACGTGAAAATCAAACTCGTCGCCGGGAACGACACCTACGAGGTCGAACAGCTCGGCACCCTCACGCCGAAGCCAGTCGCGCTCGAGGAACTCGAAGCCGGCGACGTCGGCTTCATCGTCGCAAACATCAAGCGCGTCGCCGATGCGCGCATGGGCGATACGGTCATCGAAGTGGCGCGACCGGCTCCGGCGCTGCCGGGATTTGAAGCCATCAAGCCGATGGTTTTCGCCGGATTGTTTCCCGTGCTCGCCGATGACTACGAGCCTTTGCGCGATGCGCTCGGCAAATTGCAGTTGAACGACGCCTCGTTTTTCTACGAGCCGGAAAATTCCGTAGCGCTCGGCTTTGGATTCCGCTGCGGCTTCCTCGGGCTGCTGCACATGGAAATCGTGCAGGAGCGGCTGGAGCGCGAATTTGGACTGAACCTCATCACCACCGCGCCGAGCGTGCAATACCGCATCACGCGCGTGACCGGCGAAGTCACCGAAGTCGACAGCCCCGCGAAATTTCCCAGTCCCGGTGACATCAGCAAGATCGAAGAGCCGATCATCAAGGCGATGATCATCACCAATGACGATTCCATCGGCGGCATCCTGCAACTTTGCCAGGACAAGCGCGGCACGCAGAAAAAGTTTGAATATCTGTCGCCGACGCGCGTAATGCTCACTTACGAATTGCCGCTCAACGAAATCGTGCTCGATTTCTACGACCGCCTGAAAACCGTATCACGCGGCTACGCTTCGCTCGATTACCACCTCGCGGGCTACAGCGAGTCCGACCTGGTCAAGCTCGATGTGCTGGTCGGCGGCGAGCCGGTGGACGCGCTGGCGTTGATTTGCCATCGCGAACACGCTTACGACCGTGGCCGCGAATTGGTGACGCGCTTGCGAAAACTGATTCCGCGACAAATGTTTGAAGTGCCGATCCAAGCCGCGATTGGAAGCCGCGTGATTGCGCGCGAAACGGTTGCGGCCATCCGCAAAAACGTTCTCGCCAAGTGCTACGGTGGCGACATCACGCGCAAACGTAAGCTCCTCGAAAAACAAAAAGAAGGCAAGAAGCGCATGAAACGCGTCGGCCAGGTCGACATTCCGCAAGAAGCATTCCTCGCTGTCCTGAAGGTTTCCTCCGCCAGCGACGAAGAGTAGAATAAGCTGCCGCAGGGTCAACCGGAGATTTCCATGTCGCAAATCAAGGGTAGTGTGTTCCCGGTGGCCGTGCGCATCGGATTGCTTGTAGCGACTTTCTTCGTCGTCACTGCGACGCACGGAGAGATTGTTTTGGCTCAGGAAGCCCCGGGGCAGACGGAGGAGCAAAAACAGGCACGAGCGGCACTCGACAAAGGCGTTCAGGACTTCAAGAATGGACAATACGATGAGGCCATCGCCGAATTCGAGCGGGCGAAACAGCTCGACCCTCAACTCATGAAAGCGAGGCTCTACCTGGCTACAGCGTATGCGTCGCAGTATATTCCCGGCGCTTCCAGCGAGGAAAACGTACGAAAAGGGCGCCGAGCCGTCGAGGAATTCAACGGCGTGATGATCCTGGATCCGCAAAACATCTCGGCAATCGATGGAGTCGGATCGATCCTGTTCCAGATGGCGGGGCAGCCGTACGATCCCGACAAATTTGCCGAATCTAAATCTCAGTTCATGAAACACAGTGAACTGCGCTCCGATGATCCAGAACCGTATTACTGGATCGGGGTTATTGATTGGACGTTGTCTTTCCGGGCGAACGGTGAGCTGCGTGCAAACTACAACAAAACCGTGCGGGGGGATGCATTGCTGGACACAGCCCCGCTCCCGGTTGAAGTTCGCGAGCAGTACACGCGAGAGTATGGCTCCATCATCGACGAGGGTATCGACGCGCTGAAGAATGCGATCGAGTTGAGGCCCGACTATGACGATGCCATGGCTTATCTGAACTTGCTGTACCGTCGGAAGGCAGACACAGTCGCTGACTTATCTGAGCGCGACGCGCTGACGCAGATGGCCGACGACCTGGTCGATAGAATCAAAGAGATAAAGCAGAGAAGAGCGGAAGCGCCAAACCGGCCTTGAGTGAGAGTGGAGAGGGAGCTCACGTTGACTCCTTCTTTCGAACTTCGGTGGTGAGGCGGCCGCGGTGGAGCTGGATGGCGACGGAGTCGCCCAGCTGCACTTGATCCGCGGAGCGGAGGACGTTGCCGGAAGCATCGGTGGCGATGGCATAGCCGCGTTCGAGGACGCGCAAGGGGCTGCGCTCCTCGAGCTGCAGGGCCAGGCGAGCGAGGCGCTCGCGTTTAGCGTGGACGAGCCGCTCGATGCGGAGGCCGAGTTCGGCACTGCGTTTCTCGAGGCGCAGGCGAAACGCGGCGATCTTCACGCGAAAATCGAAGGAAGCGATGCGCAGATGCGCGGCGGTGAAACGCTTGCGCGATTGCTCGAGGCGCGCGCGGAGGCCGGCGGCCAGGCGCGAAGTCATTTCATCGGCGCGCTGGCGCTGCTGGCGCAGCAGATCGAGCGGGCGGCGGAAACCGCGGCGCGCGGAGAGTTCGTGGACGCGGCGGGACAATTCCAGCAAGCGGTAGCGAATCAGGCCCGAGATCGTATCGCGCAGGTCGGCGATGCGCTTGTCAAATTCGCGGCGCGTTTCGACGACGAGTTCGGCGGCGGCGGAAGGCGTAGAAGCGCGCACGTCGGCGACGAAATCGGCGATGGTGAAATCGGTTTCGTGGCCGACTCCGGAGATGACGGGGATTTCTGATACGGCGATGGCGCGGGCGACAGGCTCTTCGTTGAAGGCCCACAAATCTTCCATGGAGCCACCGCCGCGGGCGAGGATGAGTACGTCCGCCATTTTTTTCGCATTGAAAAATTTCAGAGCTTTGACGATTTCTTCGGCGGCGCCTTCGCCCTGGACGCGCACGGGGAAAACGGTGAGATGCACGTTGGGGAAGCGGCGGGTGAGGATGCGCACGACGTCGCGGACGGCGGCGCCGCGCGGCGAAGTGATGAGACCGATGCGGCTGGGGAGAATGGGGAGCGATTTTTTGCGCGCGGGGTCAAAAAGGCCTTCGGCTTCAAGGCGCTTTTTCAATTGCTCGAAGGCGAGCTGGAGCGCTCCAAGACCGATGGGATCGAGAGCTTCCACGTAAATCTGATATTCGCCGCGCTGTTCGTAGACGCTGATGCTGCCGCGCACGGTGACTTGCAAGCCGTCTTCCGGGCGGAACTTGATGCCGCGGCGCTGTTGCTTGAAGAAGACACAGCGGACCTGGGCGCGATCGTCTTTGAGAGTGAAGTAGATGTGGCCGGATTGCGCTTCGCGGCAGTTGGAGATTTCGCCCTGAACGAGGATGTCGGTGAAGTTTTTGGTGAGGAGGTCGCGGATGCGGGCGGTGAGTTCGCTGACGGTCAGGATCTGGCGGGTGGGCATGAGGTTGAAGGTGAGCTGGCTCATGGAAGGGTGACTCCGAGTGAGGATATGTCTGCTCCCAGGACGGATCGCAGCCTTTCTTTTTGGGCCTCGTCCGGTTCTATCTTTCCAATTTCCCAGTTACTGATCGTGGCCTGAGTAACGTCAAGTTTTGCTCTCACCGTGCGCCGAATCCCGGCGCTACTTCGCGCGAAGGGCGAGGGAGCGGAGGTTTTCGCTGAGGCCGAGGGCGCAGACGCATTGCTTGAGAGAGGCGCAACGGCAGCGGAGGAGACCCTGGAGAAGGGTTTTGAGCTTGAGGGAGCGGGCGATGTTTCGCTCGACTTCGGCGAGTTTGTGGGCGGCGAGTTTTTTCCAGCGGGGGCCGACGGGAGTGTTATCGCGGAGGCCGCTGAGGAAGAGCTTGATTTCGGCATGGGTGAAGCCCATGTCGGTGGCGAAGCGGATGAGAAGGACGCGGTCGAGGGCGTCGGAGGGATAGCGGCGCTGGCCGCCGAGGCGCTGGGGCGGGGCGAGCAGACCGCGTTTTTCATAGTAGCGGATGGCGGAGGCGTTGAGGCTGGCGCGGCAGGCGAGTTGGCCGATTTTCACTCTTCTCGCTCCTTATGCAACTGAACATATCAGACACTCTCGGTAAATCTCCCCATCAGACCAGTTGAGATCCTTCGCTTCGCTCAGGATGACAGCCGCGACGGTGATGCGGTTTGCGGCCCTGGCAGCTGGGGTGCAGCGATGCTGCGCCCCTACAAAGGACCGGCCAGCCATATTACTGGTGAACTAGTCCTTGACTTAAAGTCAGCTTTAAGTTCTAGCATTCGAGGATGGGACGTGGCAAATCCTATTTTGGAGGAAAGCCATGAAGATGAAGAACGAACAGAATGCAGGAAAGACGAAGAAGAGCCTGGCAGGTTTGGCGCTGGCGGTGTTGATAGGGAGTGGCGGAGCGGCAGGGATGACCGGGCAGAATCCACCGCCGGGCGGGAACACGGAGAAACAGATGACCACAGGGCCAAGCAAATTCTATTGCAACATCAAGGCGCTGACACCGGCGGAGCGGGAGCACCACAAACAATTGGGCGGAAAATTGATGGCGGCGCGGAAGGAAATCGTGGAGACGACGAAGGGCTACGAGTTTCAATACAGCCCAGCGGAGGTGTCACTGGCGGAGCTGGCGGACTGGGTGGGAGCGGAAAGCAAGTGCTGCCCGTTTTTTGATTTTCACATCGACGTGGAACGCGAAGGGAAATTGCTGTGCCTGCGATTGACGGGCGGGGAAGGGATCAAGGAGTTCATCCGAGCGGAGTTTCAGGTGCAGACGAAGTAAGGAAGAAAAGGGGGCTTAGGAACCGGCAGCAGCAACACTGGCGTGGAAGCCACAAGCATAATCGGCGACGGATGAGAGCGTGATGCCGTGTAAGAGCGCGTTGGCTATGGCGTCGTCGACGGCGGCATAGCTGAGCATAAGCGCGGCAAAATTCTTTTGGAGCGGATCCGAGGACTGATGTTGAGCACGGAGTGCTTCGACCGGAATATGGTCCGGTTTAATCTCCCTGCCGAGGGCCTGTTCAAAGAGCAGGACCGCCTCAATCTGGGACAAAGGCTGGGGACCGCCCATTTCCAGGACGACATTCTTTTGCGGATAGGTCTTCGTTGCCGCGGCCACGGCGAAGTCAGCCACGTCGAACGCAGAGATGTAGCTGACTTTTGATTCTCCTGAACCGCAGATGCGCGCCGAGCCGGCGAGGGGGTCGAAGCCGAGGGCCGGGCTGAGCCACGCTTCGATGAAATACGAGGGCCGCAAGATGACCGCTTCCATCGGACTGCTGAGCAAGCGCGTCTCGCAATCTCGTTTCGCCGTGCCCAGGGGGCAATCTTCCTGGATGTTGCCCGAGTAAGAAGTATAGATGAACCGGCGAACTCCCTGACGCTCCGCGGCCTCGATGAGGGCAAGAGCGCCCTCATGATCGACGCGACGTAGGCCGTCATTGGCGCCGCTGGGCATGGATGTGGCAGTGGTGACAACGGTCTCCACGCCGGAGCAAGCCGCGAGGAGTGTTTCGGGGCGGGTCAGATCGCCATCGAGGACTTCGACTCCAGCGTCAAGGAGTAGCCAAGACTTGGGATGGAGGCGGCCGCGGCGAGCCAGGGCGAGAACCTTGTGACCCCGCCGCTTGAGCTGCAGAGCGACTCTGCCACCAACGAATCCCGTGGAACCGACTACGAGAACGACCATGGCGGCCTCCGATGAAGCTCGGCGGAGCGAACGAGGTGAGGGGGAATCTCTGGAAGCGACTCTAGGCCTGGGGGAGGCTGAGTGTCAAGCGATTGGGGAGGCAGAGCAATCGAAAAGCGAGCGAAAAGGAGAGGAATCGAACCTGGGAATCGATCACTCCCACGGGTCAACGGCGGAAATGGGAGAAGAGCCAAAGGAGCAGAGAAAGGGCGGCGCTGAGGAGGAGACAGGTGACGATGGGGAAATAAAAGGTCGTGTGTTCGCCACGATGGACGATGTCGCCGGGAAGTCTTCCCAGGCGGAAGGGGAGTTTCCCGCCGAAGTAGAAAAGGGCCCCGAGGAGGACGAGGACGCCGCCGAGAAGGAGGAGGGTGCGGCCGATTTCGCGGAGGGGATCCATGAAAAGATTCTAGAAGAAATGAAGTCAAGAAGTAACGAGCTAAGATGAGGAGAGAACCTTTCCCTGAAACGGGAAATCTTTGGCCCGGCTTGGCTTCTCGGAGAGTTCGTGAGACGGGCGGGGCAAGCCCCGCCCCTAGGAATGCGTCAGATGAGTTCGAGGGCGGAGAAGAAATAGCCGATTTCGAAGGCGGCAGTTTCCGGAGCGTCGGAGCCATGCGTGCAATTGTTGCCGATGCTGGTGCCCAGGTCGTGACGAATGGTGCCAGGGGCAGCTTTCTTGGGATCAGTGGCGCCCATGGTGTCGCGCCATTTGAGGATGGCGCCTTCGGCTTCCAGGACGAGAGCGAAGATTTTGCCGGAGCTCATGAAGTCGGTGAGCTCGCCAAAGAAGGGGCGTTCTTTGTGCACGGCGTAGAAGCCGCCAGCTTCGGCCTTGGTGAGGCGCAGGGATTTGATGGCGATGATCTTGAAGCCAGCTTTGTGAATTCGGGCAAGGATTTCACCTTGTTGGCCGCGACTAACGGCGTCTGGCTTGATGATGGCGAAGGTGCGTTCGAGTGACACGAGAGATTCCCCCGAAATATTAGATCAAAGATGCCCGGCTGAAGCCCGCGCTACAAAATCAGGAAAACCTCGGGCCTGAAGGCTCGAGCTACAGTTTCTTCATTTCAGCGCGGCGGCGACGGTGGCGCCGAGGTCCGCGGGAGTTTCGATGGTGCGGATTCCGGCGGCAGCCATCGCGGCGTATTTATCTTTCGCGGTACCCTGGCCGCCACTGATGATGGCGCCGGCGTGGCCCATGCGGCGACCCGCTGGCGCGGTTTGGCCAGCGATGAAACCGACGACGGGCTTCTTCACGTTGGCTTTGATCCACGCCGAGGCGGTTTCTTCGGCGTTACCGCCGATTTCGCCGATCAAGATGATGGCGTGGGTATCGGGATCTTCGTGAAAGAATTTGATGGCATCGAGAAAAGTTGTGCCGATGATGGGATCGCCGCCGATGCCGATGCAGGTGGATTGGCCGATGCCGAGTTTCGTCAGTTGATCGACGGCTTCATAGGTGAGCGTGCCGCTGCGGCTGACGACGCCAACGTTTCCCTGTTTGTGAATGCGGCCGGGCATGATGCCGATTTTGCATTTGCCGGGAGAGATGATGCCGGGGCAATTCGGGCCGATAAGGCGCGTTTTCTTGAAATCCACGGCGGAGGCGACGCGCACCATATCGAGAACGGGAATGCCCTCGGTGATGCAGATGACGAGGGGGAGTTCGGCGTCCGCGGCTTCGAGAATGGCGTCGGCGGCGTAGGGGGGCGGAACGAAAATAACGGAGGCGTTTGCGCCGGTGGCTTTGGCGGCATCGGCGACGGTGTTGAAGACGGGACGCTCTAAGTGTTTTGTTCCACCTTTACCTGGCGTCACGCCACCAACTACGTTTGTGCCGTACTCGATCATTTGCTGCGCGTGGAAAGTGCCTTCGCGGCCGGTGAAACCCTGGACGATGAGGCGGGTTTTTTCGTTGACGAGGACGCTCATCGGGCTCCTCCGGCGAGGGCCACGACCTTTTCGGCGCCGTCTTTCATGCCGTCGGCGATGGTAAAGTTCAGGCCACTGTCGCGAAGAATCTGCTGGCCCACTTCGACGTTGGTTCCTTCCATGCGCACGACGACGGGCACTTGCAGGTGCAATTCCTTGGCGGCGGAAACGACGCCGGTGGCGAGGACGTCGCAGCGCAGGATGCCGCCGAAAATATTGATGAAAACAGCTTTCACGGCCGGGTCGCTCATGAGAATGCGGAAAGCGTTTTTCACCTGCTCGGCAGAAGCGCCGCCGCCGACGTCGAGAAAGTTTGCGGGGGAGCCGCCGGCGTATTTGATGATGTCCATGGTGGCCATGGCGAGGCCGGCGCCGTTGACCATACAGGCGACGCTGCCCTCGAGCTTGATGTAGTTGAGGCCGTGCTTGGAGGCTTCGACTTCGAGCGGATCTTCTTCGTCGAGGTCGCGCAGCTCGCGAAGTTCCTTATGACGGAAGAGGCCGTTGTCATCAAAAGTCATTTTGGCGTCGAGGGCCACGAGCTTGCCGTCGCCGGTGAGGACACAAGGATTGATTTCGAGCAAAGACGCGTCGGTATCCGTGAACGCGCGATAGAGAGCTTGCAGGAACGGCACGGACTGATTGACGACTTCGATGGGAAGACCTAGGCCGAAGGCGATCTTGCGTGCTTGATAAGGTTGCAATCCGACGGCCGGATGAATGGTTTCGCGCAGAATGGCGCTGGGATTCGTCTTGGCGACTTCTTCAATTTCCATCCCGCCAGCGGCGCTGGCCATGAACACAACGCGGCCAGTGGCCCGATCGACGAGCAAGCCGAGGTAGAGTTCGCGCTTAATGTCGAGGCCTTCTTCGATGAGGAGGCGCTTGACGATACGGCCGCCGGGACCCGTCTGCGGCGTGACAAGCTTCATGCCAAGAATGTGGCTGGCGATGTCGGCGGCTTCATCGGAGGAGCGAGCCAGCTTCACGCCGCCAGCTTTGCCGCGGCCGCCAGCATGGATTTGGGCTTTGACGACGCAGATGTGGGATTTCAGCCGCTGCGCGGCTTCGCGCGCTTCTTCTTTGGTGAAGGCCACTTCACCGCGGGGAGTGGTGACGCCGTAGCGAGCGAGGATGGCCTTGGCCTGGTACTCATGAATCTTCATCGACGTTCCGTTTTTCCGTTCGAGTTTGAAACAGTTAGCTAGTGTTAGAATTTTTACGTTATTTGAAACATAGAAGTTTACTCGGAAGGCGGAAACGGAGCAAGGACGCGCGAAATGTGTGGGAAAATCATGCCGCTTTGCAGGCTATTTCGACGAGCGCAGCGAAACGCCGGCGCTCCGTCTTTATGACCATTTCACTGATCGATCGAATGGAAGATGGGCACATCCTGACGCGCCGGGAAGCAGAGACGGTGATGGAGGAGCTGCTTTGCGGGCGTGTCGAGACACCGGGGATTGTGCGGCTGCTTGAGGCGTTGAACAAGCGGCGTGTGCAGGTGCAAGAGCTTGCGGGCTTCGCGCAAGTGATGCGGCGTCATGCGACGAAAGTATTTGTGGACGGAGAAGCGCGCCCGGGGAACATGGTGGACACGTGCGGAACCGGCGGCGACAACTCGAACACTTTTAATATTTCGACGGCGGCGGCGATTGTGGCAGCAGCGGCGGGGGCGCGCGTGGCCAAACACGGCAATCGCGCGGCGAGTTCGCGGAGCGGCTCCGCCGATGTCCTGGAAGCGCTCGGAGTAAGGATTGATTTACCGTTCGAACGGCATGGACGAGCGATCCGCGAAATTGGCATTGGGTTTTTATTTGCGCAGGCGGCGCACACGGCGACGCGTCATGCCATGCCTGCTCGGAAGCAGATCGGGGTGCGCACGGTCTTCAATTTGCTGGGACCGCTTACGAATCCAGCGGGGGCGCAGGCACAAGTAGTGGGAGTATTTTCTGCAGAGGTGATCGATTTAGTTGCCGCAACGCTGGCGGAGCTTGGCGTGGAACGGGCGTTCGTGGTGCACGGTGCAGGTGGGTTGGATGAAATTTCGATTGCGGGGGAGACGCTGGTGGCGGAGGTTCGAGATGGCCGCGTCAGGCGTTTGAAGTTCACGCCTGAAGAATTCGGAGTGCCGCGCGCACCGTTGGAAGCGCTGCACGGGGGGACAGCCGCGGAAAATGCAGTGCTGATTCTGAGCGTGCTGGAAGGTGAAGCGGGGCCCATGCGTGACATCGTGGCGGTCAATGCGGCGGCGGCGCTGGTCGCAGCTGGAGCCGCTGAAAATTTCCGCGACGGTGCGGAACTTGCGTCCAGAGTGATCTTATCGGGAGCGGCGAGAGAGAAGCTGGCGAGTCTCGTTGAATTCACTCGATCGGACTGAGTAGTCTTTGGGGGGGCACGAATCTCAAGGCAGTTTGCGAGTTAGGGCCGGTCGGGGCTTTCGAGGGCTTCGTCGACTCCAATGTACGCCGCAATTCCCACGGCGATAGGAGCGGCCCAGAAACGGCTGTGGGCGGCGGTAATGGGGCCACGGTTGTGAGCCATGGCGCATGGGCCACCAAGCGAAACGCGGTACGACTTCCCCTCTTCCACGATCTTGGTTTCCTTGCCCGCGGTTACCTCAAGGGATTTGACGCGGCTGGTCACCAAGACATAGCAGTTCTCCAGCGTGACCTGGCCTACCGTGGGCACAGGCGATTGGGCGCGAACGGTCACGTCGGCCGCTGTGACGCGAAAGCCTTCATTGCCTTCCACGTGAAATCCTACCGAGCCGCGGTCAAGCCTGGGAATCAAACCGGATTCGTCGTGGTTCATGTACAGGGTGCTGTCTTCGGAAAGAATCAGCTGGACGGTTCCCGAGCGGAGGGCCATGGCACCCTTGGCGTCGGTGCCCAAGCGGTCGCCGACATAGAGAGTCGCGCCGCTAGAAGCGACAGCGCTGTTTAGATGACCGCCGGAGGCCTGCGTAACGACTCCGAGCGAGTTTTGGGCGGCGGGCAGGGGTGCACCTGCGAGCATAAAGGTTATTGCAAACGCCAGAATGCGGCGGACCATGGTCGCGCGAAACCTCCGAGGAAAATTGAACTTTCAGCTTAGGAAGGAGAAATGTGGAGTGCACTGGTACTGTGTGCAAAGGACTGTTGGCGGCTTCCGCACACGCACGGGCGTTCCCTGTACGGAGGGTCAGGCTGGCCGTTGGGACAGGTGGAGCGGGGAATTCGATTATCGAGGACGCGGACGCGAGACGTTGCATGCAGTGGGCCGTAAGTCGCCGAAAACGAGCAAACCACACCGACGTTAGATAGAATCGGCGACGGTCCGCAAAGTTTTTTCGCAGTCGTCGTGGGTTGTGATGAGGGCAGGCGATTTTGGGAGGGGACCTTGAAAAAGTTGGCGCGAATGGTTTTGTTCGCTGTTCTGCCGTGCACGGCATTGGCTCAGCAGGCGATGCCTCCGACATCGGCGAAGGTCGCTGAGGCAGTGCGCGAATACCGCATGGACAACGAGGATCGAATCATCCGCGAGCTAAGCGAATTTCTGGCGATTCCGAATGTTGCGAGCGACACGCCAAATATCCAGAGGAATGCGGCGCATCTGGTGGAAATGCTGGAGGCGCGCGGGATTGAAACGCATCTGCTACCCATCAGCGGGCGCGGACCGGTGGTGTTTGGCAAATTGATTTCGCCGGAAGCGAAACGGACGGTGATTTTTTATGCGCACTATGACGGGCAGCCTGTGGATCCCGCCGCGTGGACGGATGGAAAGCCATTCGAGCCGGTGCTTCGCGACGCAGCGATTGAAGCGGGTGGAAAGCGAATTCCTTTCCCGGAAAATGACCACACGCATAGGAGCCTGTATCAAGACGATTGGCGGATTTATGCGCGCTCGTCGTCGGACGACAAATCGCCGATTGTGGCGCTGCTGGCCGCCCTCGACGCTCTGCGCGATAAGAAGATTCCCCTGGCCGTCAACCTGAAACTCGTTTTGGAAGGCGAAGAAGAAGCCGGCTCGCCAAATCTCGAGCGAGCACTGGAGCTTCATAAGAATCTGCTGGGCGGCGATTTGCTGATCACCGGAGACGGCCCCGTGCATCAAAGCGGTCGGCCGCTGGTCTTTTTCGGAAACCGAGGCATTCTCGGATTAGAAATCACGACTTTTGGGCCAATCCGGGCCTTGCACAGCGGCCACTACGGGAATTGGGCGCCAAATCCGGGTTTCCAATTGGCCCAGCTTCTCGCATCGATGAAATCTGTGGATGGACGCGTCCTGATTGATGGCTTCTACGACGATGTCGTGCCACTTGGAAAGACCGAGAAAAGAGCGCTGGACGAAATGCCGAACAATGACGCCGATCTCGAAAGAGAGCTCCAGTTCGCCAAACCGGAGGGCGGGGGCAAACGGCTTGTCGAGCTTCTTCAACTCCCCTCGTTGAATATCCGCGGCCTGCGCAGTGCTTACGTCGGCGAGCAGGCGCAAAACATCGTGCCGGAGAAGGCCGAGGCAGCGCTGGATGTGCGGCTAGTGAAAGGCGAAGACCCTGACAAGAAATTCGACCAGGTGTTGGCGCACATTCGCAAACAGGGTTTCTATGTAACTTCGGCCCTGCCCACAAAGGAGGAACGACTTTCAAATGTCCATGTCGTCCGCGTCGTCAAGGACGTCTGGAATTACCGTGCTTCTCGTACTTCCATGGAGTTGCCGGTTTCAAAAGCGCTCGTTCAGCTCGTGCAAGATACGACGGGCGGAAGTACTGTTATCGCGCCAACGCTGGGCGGCAGCGTGCCGATGTATATTTTCGAAGACCTTGGTCTGCCCTGGATTGGCGTGCCCATCGTGAATTACGACAACCATCAGCACAGCTCGGATGAGAACTTACGGCTGGGGCATTTTTGGAGAGGGATGGAGATCTACGGGGCGATTTTGGCGGATTTGAACTGGTGAGTGTTCAAGGCCGGACGCGCTCAGCCAAGTGGGGTGCAGCATGCTGCACCGCTACAAAGAAAGAAAATTCTTGAGAAGGTGCTTTCCGGAATCGGTGAGGACGGATTCCGGGTGGAATTGGACCCCTTCGATTTTGTGGTGGCGGTGACGGAGGCCCATGATGACGCCGTCATCGGTTTGTGCAGTGATGGTGAGCTCGCGGGGCAAGGATTTTTTCTCGACGATCAGGGAATGGTAGCGGGTTGCCGTGAAGGGATCGGGCAGCTTGCGAAATATATTTTTACCGTCGTGGTGGATCTGGCTGGTCTTGCCATGGAAAAGCTTCGGGGCCCGGACGATTTTGCCGCCGAAGGCCGCGCCGATGGCTTGATGGCCGAGGCAGACACCGAGAATGGGAAATTTTCCCGCGAGGCGCTCGATCAATTCAACGGAAATGCCCGCTTCTTGCGGGGTGCAAGGCCCGGGAGAAATCACGATGCCTTCGGGCTTGCGCCGGGCGATTTCTTCGACGGTGATTTTGTCGTTGCGATGCACTTCAACGCAGCAACCTAACTCGCCGAGATACTGCGCGAGGTTGTAAGTAAATGAATCGTAGTTGTCGAGAAGTAAAATCATGAGCGCTTCCTCGAGTTACTTCCACGCTGTGCCGATTCCAGCGCGGCCCGGAGCGCTTTCGATTTGTTGACGCTCTCCTGATATTCGCCCGCGGGAGTGGAATCCGCAACGATGCCGCCGCCTGCCTGCACGTAAGCCACGCCATTTTTGACGACCATGGTACGAAGCGCGATGCAGGAGTCCAGGTTGCCTGCGAAATCGAGGTAGAGGATGCCGCCAGCATAAATGCCGCGGCGCGTGCGTTCGAGCTCTTCGATGATTTCCATGGCGCGGACTTTGGGGGCGCCGGAAACGGTGCCAGCGGGAAAGCAGGCCATCAGGGCGTCGAAGCAATCGACGTCCTCGCGAAGGCGTCCGCGGAGGCTGGAGACCAGATGCATGACGTGGGAGTAGCGCTCGACGGTCAGCAGCTTTTCGGGCCGCACCGTGCCGTAGTCGCAGACGCGGCCAAGATCGTTGCGGCCAAGATCGACGAGCATGATGTGCTCGGCGCGCTCTTTCTCGCTGGCCAGCATTTCCTTTTCGAGGCGCTGGTCTTCGGCTTCGTCCTTGCCGCGCCAGCGAGTGCCCGCGATGGGACGGTAAAAGACATCGCGGCCTTGGACTTTGACAAGCATTTCGGGCGAACTGCCGACGACGGCGACATCGTTCAGTTGCAGATAGAAAAGATACGGCGAAGGATTCAGCGCGCGCAGCTCGCGGTAGATTTCAAAGGGTTCGGCTTTCGTTTCCGCGGAAAAACGCTGGCTGAGCACGACCTGGAAAATATCGCCCGCGCGGATGTACTGTTTGGCTTTCCGAACGGCGGCCAGGTATTCGGACTGGCGGAAATTCGATTGCACTTTCAGCGGGGCGCGCTTCTTGGTTTTTGAAGACTTTTCCCGGCGTTCGGCCGCCACCGGCTCTTCGAGAAGCCGGCGCGTTTTCTTGATTTCGCGAACGGCAGCGTTGTATTTCGCGCCGACGCTGCTGCCTCCCTCGGTAAAAACATTGCGAACGATCCACAAACGGTGCTGCACATGATCGAAGGCGATGAGCCCGTGATAAAACATCAACACGGCGTCGTAAAGGCCGATCTCGTCGCGGAGGCGTTTGGGCAGGCGCTCGATGAGGCGCACCATGTCGTAGCTGAAATAGCCGATGGCACCGGCGACGAGTGGCGGCAGGCCGGGAATCCGCACGGGATGGAAGCGTTCGGTGCGCTCGCGCAAAAAAGAGATGGGGTCGCGCTCTTCCCAGACGATGCGATCGTGGCTTTCCATGACGCATGCGCCGTTGGCGTAACGGAAGACTTCTTCGGGATGAGCACCGGCAAAGGTGTAGCGCGCGATTTTTTCGCCGCCTTCGACGCTTTCGAGAAGAAAGGAATATCGGGCGCCCTGGGCGATCCGCAGGTAGGCGCTGACAGGCGTCAGCAGATCGGCGGAGAATACATCGTAGACGGGGATGAGATTGCCCTGTTTGGCGAGGCGCTGGAATTCGCGGAAATCCGGCTGAATCATCGAAGTGATTTCACAGTCGACAGTTTCCTGTTCTCAGTGAGCGGAGACCCATTATTACATCACTTGAGGCTAGTGGGGGCTGGCCTTCTCCTCGGCGCGCAGGGCCGCGAGCACCGCGCGCCGCATGACTGCTTCCGGGGCACGTTTTTCCATCCACATCTCCCATTGAGCGATGCCCTGTGCGACAAACATTTCGGCCCCGGAGACCGTGGTGATGCCTTTTTGGGCAGCGATCTTCAAGAGCTGGGTTCTTTGCGGACGATAGATCAAGTCCATCACCATGCGACAGTGCAACTCGCGGGAGGCAAGCGGAGAAACGTCGTCGTGCGGATACATCCCCACGGGAGTGGCATTCAGAATGACGTCGAAGAATTCACTGCACAACGCGCGATGGTGCACGATTTCTCCACCGACGGCCCGCGCGAGTTCTTTGGCGGCTTTCTCGCGGCGCGCGCAAATGGCGAGGGTAGCCCCTGCAAGCGCCAGCGCAAAAGCAGCGGCCCGAGCCGCACCACCAGCTCCGAAGATCAAAACCCGGCTGCCTTTGATGCGGAGTTTTTTCTCCAGCGCGCGCAGCACGCCGAGGTAATCGGTATTGCGGCCGTAGAGAGAGCCGTTGCGGCGAACGATCACGGTGTTGACCGCGCCAATGTCCGCGGCCAGAGGCTCGCATGCGCTCAGATGCTTGAGGATCGTCTGCTTGTGCGGAAGCGTCACGCTGAATCCGCGGATTCCAAATTCCGGAACGGCTGCAAGAAAATCTTTCAGTCTATGCACCAAGAATGGGAGATAAACGGCATCTAAGCGACGCCCAACAAAACCTGTGTTATGTAGCAACGGGGAGAGCGAATGCCCGACAGGATCGCCAATAACCCCGTAGACCTGCGTCTGTTTGCCGAGTTTGTGCGCGCGGTAAAGATGCTTTAGCTCATGCAACGAAACCTGGCCTGGAGCGGTTGCTTCGGCCACTGGTGCATAGGCAAGCGCGCTCCCCTGGCGCAATGCCAGGATTCGGGCGGGAAGGCCCAGTTCTCCCATCGGCACCGCGATGAAGTTCTTTGAGTGACGAGCAAGCTCGAGGAGACGAATGCTGTCGCCGATGGTTTCTGCTTTGGCGGCAATTTTCACGGCGTCGACTTCGCCGCGTGCTGGGGTACTGAGATTTCGCGGCAGAGCCGGCGTGCGATCAAAATCATGGATCGAGAGCAGGACGCGCCCTGGAACGGGATAGTCCCGGATTGATTTGTTCGGGAGCTCACGCAGCGTTTCGACTTCCAGGTCACACCACTGGCAACCCGCTTCGCGCGCCTGGACGAGCCAGGACAGCTGGTGTTCGATATTGCCGGGAAACTTGCCGCCTCCTACAAGACGGCGGCAAGTGGCTAGAAAAGTAGCCTCCTTTGGTTTATTTTTGCCGAGCCAGTGGAGAAACCGGCCACGCTCAGCATCGTTGCGGAGCCAATCGAGGCGCAATTCGACAGTTCTCGTCTCGCGCAGCGCAGAGCCTACCCCCCGCACCATCTCGGTCGAAGTGGAAGCCGCTACCACCGCGCACACACGCCCGACCCCTGTGCCAAAGAGACCCATACTCGTCACGCGTCGCCAATCTATTGAAAATACGGACCCTAGTATGCCGTATCAGCGGTGGCCGTATCAAAAGTGTAAAGCAACCCCGGCCAATTTGTTGACGGCCAGGGTCCGCCCTGATATTTTCGCTTAGGAATGCCCCCGCACGGCCTGTTAGGCGTGTCTTCGAAGGAGTTATGGAATGCGCGCTAGACTAGCTGTTTTATTCATTTTGGGATGCCTGGGCGCTGCTGTCACGCCGGCACAAACGGCACAGCAAGCCGCCCCAGCTGTCCAACAAGCCGATTTCAGTTCGGTTTACTGCTCGGGATTTGTCAGCGACCAGAAAGTGCCGGACGAAATCCGGCTAATCTCGGGAGAGCAATCCAACTCCAAACTTATCTTTAGCCGCGGCGACTACGTCTATATTAATCGCGGCCAGGACAAAGGCGTTCGCGTTGGCGATCGCTTCACGGTCGTGCGGCCCGTCAAAGATCCCACAGATGTGCCGTGGTTCAAATGGCAAGACAAACTCATGAGGGCCATGGGAACGGCCTACCGGGATACAGGGCAAGTGCGAGTGGTCAACGTCCAGCCAAAAGTATCGATCGCGCAGATCATCTTTTCGTGCGAGTACATGCAGCGGGGCGATGTCGTGGAGCCTTATCAGGATCGCCCAGCGCCGTCGTACAAGGATCCGGCGGCGTTCGACCATTTTGCGCCGGTGAGCGGCAAACCCGTGGCGATGGTGGTATCAGGAACTGATTTTGCGCTTGTCTACGGGAAGAATCACGCAATGTATGTGAATCTCGGAAGCAATCAAGGGGTAAAGGTTGGAGACTACCTCCGAATCTTCCGCTATCAGGGATCGATGGCCGAAACAGTTCCGATAGAACCGGGATTTCAGTACACCATGTTTGGGTTCGGTAGCACGCCGGAGCGCTACCAGTGGAATGATCTGCCTCGAGAAATTCTCGGCGAGGCGATGGTCATCAGCGTCAGCAGGAACTCGTCGACGGTCGTGTTGACATACAGTTCGACGTCGGTGTACGCCGGCGATTACGTAGAGATCGAATAGCCGGCAACCAGACCTCGGAGCAAGCCAGGCCCGCCGCGGTTTCGACCGCGCGAGCCCTTCCATTTCGCACTTGCGCGTAGCAGCAATTCATTAAGCTCTGCCCGAACCTCCTTCTTTGGCCCCCAGCGAACTCTCTGAGAAGACTTCGCAGGTAAATCCAAAGAGGCGAGCTTCGGGATCGCGCCAGGCTTCGCGCCGGAGGCCTGCTTTTCTGCAAGTTTCCTCAAGAAATTGATCGCGCGACAGGTGATGCTCCAGAGCGACCTGGGGCAGAAGGAGTCCGCGTTGAGAATGAAGCGCGATGAGGAGCCCGTGACGCCCAATTTCGATCGCTTCGGGGGTGATCGGCGCGGGTGGCGAAAGCAGCGAGATCTCGATGGTGAGAGAATCGAGTTGCTCGGCACGCATGGGCGCAAACCTTGGATCTTCGAGCGCGGCGCTGGCAGCGCAGCGAACGATGGCTTCCCCCAGAGGCTCGCGTGCCTCGACGACGCCAATGCAGCCTTGCAGCTTCCCCGCCAGGTACAGCGTAACGAAAACGCTGCGGCGCTCCTCGAAGATGCCTTCCTTTGGGATGTGTTCGGGGAGTTTCCCGTGGGAGACGGCTGCCTGGACTGCAGCGCGCGCCAACTGTAACGCGGAGCGCCGCTCGGCTTCAGAGAGGAACGGCATCCTCAGACTTCTTGCGGGCCTCGAGCATCCGCAGTTTTCTGCGCCGCTTGATGCTGTCGTCGACGTGGCTCCAGAAGCGGAGGAAGTATTGGGCGGCAGATATCAGGGCGCTGATCACTACCAGCCAAAGCAGCACTTGCGCCAGCCCGTACAGCCAAGGGTGTCCCTCACGGTGCCCCGCACCGGCAATCAGCACCGCTACGGCGCACACCTGCAAGACCATTTTTGTCTTGCCCAGAGTAGATGCCTCAATGGTGAACCCTTCCGCAGAGGCAATATTCCGCAAACCAAGAACTGTGAATTCACGCCCGATGATGATCACCACCATCCAGGCCTTCACCAGGTGCATGTCTACAAGAGAGACGAACGCGGCCGATATCAACAGCTTGTCCGCGATCGGATCAAGAAGAATTCCCAAAGTAGTAACCTGCAATCGCCGGCGCGCCAGATAGCCATCCGCCCAATCGGTCGCCGCAGCCAGCAGCAGGATCATGACTCCCCATACTTCAAAGTGCACAGAGATGCCCCAGAGCTCGATGTTTGGGCTGCGCGTGAGCAGGATGACGATGAGTACAGGAACGAAAAAGATCCGCAGCAGCGTCAGTGAGTTAGGAAGATTCATGAGCGCATGACGGCGGAGATGCCGCCGCGCAGCTATAGTCACCGCCGTTTCACTATAGACTTCGGTTAGGAACGCGTCAACGCCTCCAAAGCGTCGCGGAGACTCGACGGAATAGACGGAATTCAGGAGTACGATAGATACTCCCCGGTTAACAGAAAATCGAGAAGAGCGGGATGGAAGCTATACTCTTTCGTAACAGACTTGCTGCAAAGCTGTGCAAATTCTACCAGAGGCCCAGACACGGTGTGGGAGATAGCTGGCGGGTCTTGTTGAATCTAAAGGAGATATAACACCATTATTTTTCTATATCTTACGGATAAGGAGAATTCGTGAGCTTTTCGAATTCTGCGTGGAACTGCTGCCGGCCTAAGGAATGGCTTGAAGCTTTCCACAGTGTTTTCCACAGGAACAGATCTTCAAATCTCCCGCGAGGAGCTTTCCATAACATGCCCGGGAGCGGCGAAACTTCAGCTTTTTCAGAGCTTTACCCGAAGGTTATTCCATCGGGACTCGAAGGGCCGGACTCAAATGGCTCGTGGGCCCCGCAAGAGCCGTACTGGCAAAAAAAGAACGGCGCTCAACAATCCGAAGACGCCATGAACGGCTATTCCCAAGATGCGGAATGGGAGCGTCAGGAGCCACACGATGGGATAGAGCACCAGAGCCAGGAGCGCTAGTGGCCAGCACAGAATGAACAGAATGCACCAAAGAAAGAAGGCAGCCATAACCACCTCGCTGGGGATGACCCCGTCGGCGTCGATCAGCTCGATGACCGCACGGCAAGCATCCCTGATTCTATCTACGAAACTGCGAGCGTAGAAGTTTCCTTGCGACTGAAACTGCTCAGCTTTAAGCGTTTGGCGACGGATGCGGGCACTTCGGCATCGAGGCGCATGTGCGAGTCGTCCACTTCCGAGTGCAGGACTCGCCCGAGCGCATGGATCAAAGCCAGGGTGCGGCCTTCCGCGAGTGGCAAGCGCATCGAGAGGGTGACCAGCGGATCGGTGGGCATCTTGGCGTCCATTCGCCGGAGCAGTTCGTCGATGCCTTCCCCCGTGAGACCAGAAACCAATACGGGAAAGCCCATCGGCGCACCACTCTTTGAGCCCCTATTCGCAATCGCTTTACGTTCCTCTGCGCTGAGGCGGTCGACTTTGTTGAAGACCCGCAACCGCGGGCGGCTGTCGACACCGAGTTCGCGTAAAATCTTTTCAACTTCTTCGTCGAGTTCCTCATGATGCGGGTTCGAGACATCGCTAACGTGCAGGATTAATGCCGCTTCTTGAACTTCCTCCAGAGTTGCGCGGAAAGCCGTCAGCAAGCCTTTCGGAAGATCACGGATAAAACCGACGGTATCCGAAACGAGCACACGGCGGTTCGAGGGGAGCCGCAGGGCACGAATAGTGGGGTCGAGTGTGGCGAACATTCTCGAGGAAACCAGCACTTCGGCGCGGCTCAACGCGTTGAACAGAGTGGATTTGCCGGCGTTTGTGTAACCGACCAAAGCGATGGTTCCGAGGGGCACGGCGTTGCGCGCTTCACGACGCAGCGTGCGCTGCTTGCGCACTTCTTCGATGGTGGATTGAATCTTGCCGACGCGCTCGCGAATGCGGCGCCGATCCGTCTCAAGTTTCTTTTCACCAGGGCCGCGCACCCCGATGCGGCCAGTGCCGCCACCCGCTCCGCCCGCACCACCTCCGCCGCTCTTGCCGCCCAGGCGTGACATCGCGGTTCCCTTTCCCGTCAGGCGGGGCAACATGTAGTTCAATTGCGCGAGCTCCACTTGCAACTGGCCTTCGCGGCTGCGCGCATGCCGGGCAAAAATATCGAGAATCAATTGCGTGCGGTCGATGACGCGGCGCTCCGTGGCGGCTTCGATGTTCCGCTGTTGCATGGGCGAGAGGTTGGAGTCGAAGATGATCAGGGGAGCTTTGTGCGCCATGGCTTCGGCGCGAATTTCATCCAGTTTGCCGCGGCCGACGAGAGTAGCAGGGTCTGCGGTGTCGCGAAGCTGAAAGACGGTTCCAGCTATTTCGGCGCCCGCGCTGCGCGCCAGTTCCACGAGTTCGAGCAACGATTCGTGCCCTCGTTCGCTGGCAGGCATCCCGGGAAAGCGGGGCGCGCGTTTCCAGCCCACGCCAACAAGCAAGGCGCGTTCGGCCATTGAAACTTGATGTTGCGTTTTCATCAATTAGATTTGCCGGGAATCATCTTGCGCAAGCGAGCATTTTGGCGGGACACGGCCCTGAATGGATTATACGCTTCTCATTCCCGCGCCGCGAGTCGTATCGAGCCCTTCTTCCCGAAGCCATCCGACGACTTCGGATTGCAAGCTAGGGTCATCGCCAAAACCCGGAAACCAGCGGACGCCCGGCTCCTTGCGGAACCAAGTCAACTGCCGTTTTGCATAGCGTCGCGTGGCTTGCTGAATCGCGGCGCTCGCTGCATCGAGCGTGATTTTTTTCTCGAGCACGGTGCACAGTTCACGATACCCGATGAAATCGAAAGGCTTCGCATTTTCATCCAGTCCAGCGGCGAGCAAGGATTGCACTTCGCCGAGCCATCCCTGCTCCAACATGAAGGCGGTTCTTGCCTGAATGCGGCCGTACAGATTCTCGCGAGGCGGCTGCAAACCAACTTTCAGCACCCGCCAGCCCTCCAGCGGAACCCGGCCCGCTCGATAGGCCTCTGAGATGGGTTTGCGTGCCAGTAGGCAAACCTCAATCGCTCGGATCAGCTTCTGCTCGTCTCCGGGCGCGATTCTTCTTGTCGCGGCGGCGTCAAGCCGCTTCAAAAGCCGGTGCAGGTAACCCGGCGCGTGGTCCTTTGCGCTTGCCCGCAACCGCACGCGTAAGTCTTCGGAACGCTGCGGAACATCGGCGAGGCCCTCGAGCAGCACTCGAAGATAAAGACCCGTGCCAACGGTGAAGATGGGCAGTTGCGCTCTCCGCCGCAATTCGTCCAAGAGCGGCAAGGCCATTTGGCGGTAGCCGCCCGCGGTCGCTTCCTCCTTCGGGCCCAGCACGTCGATCAAGTGGTGGGGAATTCCGCGGCGCTCCGAGAGATTCGGCTTGGCTGTGCCGATATCAAATCCTCGGTACAGCTGAGTGGAATCGCAAGCAACGACCTCCCCGCCAAATTGCTCCGCCAACTGCACGCCAAGCACCGATTTCCCCGAAGCCGTTGGACCAACAATGGCAACGAGAGGCAGTAAAGCACTTTTCTGGTTCATCGAAAAAGGAGATGCCGCGCGCGCATGAAAACGAAGATCAATACAAAGAGCGCGAGTAGCAGACTGCCGAGGATCTGTTGGCGCGTGCGTTTCACTGTCCCTGGTAATAGCTCTCGAGGGGAATATTGTAGAGGTAAGTGTAGCGCAGTTCGATGTAAGGGCCGTTGAACTGCGGCGGCAAGCTTTCAAACGGGCTGGAGGCGCGTACCGATGAGAAAGCGGCGCGATCCAACGGCTCCTTGCCGGAATTGCGTTGGATGATCGGTTCAGGATTTGGCACACTGCCATCACGCATAATCCGGAACGTAAGAACAACGACGCCTCTCTCCCCAAGTTCGACGGAAGTCGGCATCACCGCAAACCAGTTGCGCTTGACGGTGAAGTACACGCGTTGCAGGTAGGTATTGAAGTCCACGCCCTGATCGGGCGTGAGCATCTCGAGGCCACCGTAGGCGGCCCCGCCCCCACCTCCGCCTCCATGGCCGCCGCCACCGGAGACTTGTCCGCCGCCCACAATCGCTCTCGGGCCCGAGGGACGGCTGGCACGCATGGAATTCTCGATGGTCTCGCTCGGTGAAGCCTCCTTGGGCAAGATCAAGCCACGCTGCGGTGTCGGCGTGTCCGGCGCCTCCAGCTTCAATGGAGCTTTCGGGGTTGGCGCTTCGGTCCGCGTCTGAGGTAGTTGTTGCGCCACGTTCGGCTGCGGGACGGGCGCACTTGGCAATTCCCGTGCGGGACGTTCCGGTTGGGGCGCCGGCATAGGCGTGATGGGCGGCGCAACCTTCCGCAAGACCCGCGGATCCACGTTTACCCTTGGTGCTGGCGAAACTGGACGCGGCGGCGCTTTCAGGGCGTCGAGAGCGCCGGGAGGAAGCAGCACGGTCATTTGCCTGCGCGCCAGGTCCATTTGTTCCTCGGTTGGCGCGTGGGCAGGGAAGAGCTTCGGCCCGAATACAAGAAGCAGGCCCATCAGGATGTGAAAAACCAGGGATGAGATTCGAGTGACGAGCTGTTCCTTGTCGGATTCGGCAAGCGCTGACGCCGGGGAGAAGTTGACTTCGCCGGTGAGGAAAACATCGGGTTCGACAATTTCCCTTGGCGGCTGAAGCGCCGGCGGCTCGATGACGGTTGGTGGCGCTGCGCCTACCGGAACGGCGATGCGCTCATCCATATCCGTCGGCTGCACCGGCGTGGAATAATCTTCCTTCACACCGTAGGCTTCGCGATGGATATCGCGTGGCACGACCACGCGCGCGGCGATGGACTCGAGCGGGAGATTCGTCGGTATGGTCGAGTTTCCGTTCAGCGGCACAATCGGCAACATCGCCGGAACGAGGGTGCGCTCATCCATGGGCGTGGGGCGGCGGCGCTGCGTGGCGGCATCCTCCGCAGCGGGTGGACGGGCACCTTCCGGAACCAGAAAGCGGGCGATCATTTTGTCGTTTTTTCTCGGCTGGCGAACGCCGCGGGTTCGGATACTCGAGGTTCACCCATTAGATTGACGCGAGCGGCGTGCTCTTGGATGCTTGCCATCACGCGGATTGCCAATTCGAGCGCGGCGCGGCCCGCGGCGCCATTGGTGCGCGGTTCCTCGCGCGTGCGCGCAGCGTCGACGTACGCTTCCAGTTCGGCATGTAGCGGTTCGACCGCAGGCGCGTTGAGTTTCTCAAATCCGAACTCCGGCTGCGGGCCAGGCTTCTTCACGCCAATGCGCAAGGCATCGCGCCGTGCATAGTCCAGCGAGATGTACTCGTGCTGCTGGAAGAAGCGCATCTTGCGCACGCGCTCGGTGGACACGCGGCTGGCGGTGATGTTGGCCACGGCACCACCCATAAATTCCAAGCGCGCATGGGCGATATCCACCTTGTCCGTGAGGACCGGGATCCCGACCGCTTTGACTTCCGTCACCGGCTCGTTGACGAGCGCCAGCAGAATATCCAGATCGTGAATCATCAAATCGTAGATCACGTCCACATCGAGGCTGCGCGGCGTGAACACTCCCAGTCTGTGTACCTCGAAGAACAGCGGACGATTCAAAATCGGCTCGACGGCGATTACCGCGGGATTGAAGCGCTCCACATGGCCCACTTGCAAGATCCGGCCGTTTCTCTTCGCGGTGGCCAGGAGTGAATCTGCTTCGGCAAGATTCACCGCCATCGGCTTCTCGACGAGCACATCGAGTCCCATCTCAAGCAGCCGGCATCCCACTTCCGCGTGCGCGACCGTCGGAACCGCGACGCTGACCGCATCCGCTCGCCCGCGGAGCTCATCGAGACCCTTCAAAGTCTGCGTTTGAAATTCTGATGCAACGGCCGCGGCGCGCTCCGAATTTTGATCGTAAACGCCAACCAGCTCGGCGCCTTGCAGTTCGCGGTATACGCGCGCGTGGTTGCGGCCGAATTCCCCGACGCCGGCGACAGCGACGCGAATCCTTTTTCCTCCTCGGGCTGCCACGCTCATTCTTTGTTTATTCCCCCGGAAGCTTCTTTGGGTTCCTGCGCACCCGCTGGAGAAAATGCCTCCACGGCAATTCCCGCGGAATCCGCCAATTCAATCAGTTTTGCGCGGTCAAACAGCAGTGTTCGTCCCGAGTCCACGGCCAACGCGGTTGCGCCGGCACCCCTCATCTGTTCGATGGTGGGCAAACCGACCACGGGTACATCAAAGCGCATGTCCTGCCCCGCTTTGCTGACTTTCACGACGACCAGCGGCTTGCCGGCGGCGATTCGTCCGGCGCGCGCGATGGTTTCGTCGGTGCCTTCCATCGCTTCGACGGCGACACACGCGCGATCGGCGATGACCACGGTTTGGCCCAAATCCATGCCCGCAATACGCCTCGCGACTTCCAGCCCATAAGCAATATCTTCGGCTTCGTGGTCGTTTGGCGCGCGGCGCGTGAGCACGCCGGGTTCTGGCACAAGCGGCTTCAGGAACAGCGTCGAATCCACGAGCCGGATGCCTTCGTCCTCGAGCACACGCGCGAGGGCGCCGATGAGCGCATCCGTATTTTTTCGGGGCAAAGAAAAGAGCAGCTTAGCCAGTTTCCAGTCCGGGCGGATGGCGCTGAAAATCTTATTGTGCTTAACTTGTCCTGCCATGACAGCGTGTCTCACGCCTTCTTGATGGAGCAAATCGATGGTTTCGCTGAGGTCGCCGAGGCTCACCCAGTGAATGTGCTTGGCAATTTTCGCCAGCTCCGGCGAGGCTTCTTCCTTCAGCGCGATCACCGCCATCTCGATACCTTGGCTGCGCGCGCCTTCGAGCACTAGAAACGGAAACCGCCCGTTCCCTGCGATGAGTCCCCAGCCTGTCGAATTGGTTTGCGCGTCCGGCATGGATTGGGCCATTGGCCAGGCTACTTCACGATGCCGCGCTCGGCGCTTTCGATAAATTTGATCAGTTCCTGCACGTCGGGCGAATCCGCCAATGATTTCCGCATCTCCGCAAGCGCCTGCGAGGTATTCAATTTCGCGCGGAGCAGCAAACGATAAGCACGCTTTAATGCCTGCAAGCGCTCGGGTGAAAATCCATTGCGCTCCAGGCCAATCGTGTTGATACCGAAACTCTTCGTCTCGCGTTCGGTCACAATTTTCGAAAAGGGCGGCACGTCCTGTGTGATGACGGTCGAAGCGCCGATGTAGGCATAACGGCCGATGCGGCAGAACTGGTGCACCGGGCAAAAAGCTCCAATCGTTGCAAAATCTTCCACCGTGACATGTCCCGCCAGCGTCGCGCCGTTGACAAACAGCGTGTTGCTGCCGATTTGGCAGTCGTGCCCGATGTGCGAATACGCCAGAAGAAAATTATTGTCGCCCATCGACGTTTTGCAGCCGCCCTTTTGTGTGCCCCGGCTGACGGTAACGTATTCACGGAAAATGTTGCCGTCGCCCACAACCAGTTCCGCACGTTCACCGCGAAACGTATAGTCCTGCGGGTCTCCGCCGACCGCGCTGAATGAATAAAACAAATTTTTCTTGCCGAACCTCGATGGCCCGCCGACCGACGCATGCGCATGCACCACGCAATCATCGCCAAGTTCGACTTCCTCACCGAGTATGGCGTACGCACCGATCTTGACACCTTCGCCAAGCTTCGCGCTCCCCGCGACGATCGCTTGCGGATGAATTTCGCGCTTGGTCATTTCGCGGGTGGTCACGCCTTGGCCGCCTGCTCGCGATCGATCATCTTGCACATCACCGTTCCCTCCGCAGCCAACTGCCCCTCAACCGTTGCTTTGCCTTGCAGCTTGCAGAAGTCGCCGCGCCAATGGAGAACATTGACTTCGATGCGCAATTGATCGCCCGGCACCACGGGACGGCGGAATCGCGCTCCATCGACAGCGACAAAATAAAGAAGTTTATTGGCGCGATCCGGAACATCCAGCAGCAACAAAAGCCCGCCCGTCTGCGCCATGGCCTCAATAATCAGAACCCCCGGCATGATCGGCTTCCCGGGAAAATGACCCTGAAAGTAATACTCATTGATGGAAATATTCTTGATGCCGACAATGCGCTTGAGCCGCTCGACCTCCACAACCGCGTCCACCATGAGAAATGGATAGCGGTGCGGCAGCAATTTCTGGATTTCGATATTGTCCATCAGCATCGGCACTCCCCCGTCTCGCCGCACACCCCTTCAGCGGCATGTTGTACTTCCCCTGCAAACTTCCGATTATATGCGAACCTTCGGTCGATGCGGTATGCGGGCGCCGGGGCTGTCCGCTCCGCTCAGGACTTTCTACGCCCCCATAGCGAAAGGCGCCTCCCGTTTCGGAGGAGTACGTTGCTGCTTTTTCGCTGCGTTGTTAGCATGTCCGCACCATGCCTGACTCCCATCATCCGCGAGAATTCTTGCGTGTGCTCAAGCCTCGCTTACCGCGGATGCTCGAGACGCTGCGCCGGTTCGTGGAAGCGGAATCACCGAGTCTTGAAAAAGCTGCGGCGGACCGTTGCTGTGGCCTGATCGCCCAAGAATGGAAAAAACATGGCGTGCGCGTGGAGCGAATCGCTCAGAAGCATCGCGGCGATCATCTTCGGATCATCTATTGGCCGCAGAAATCCCGCCCGGCCGGCCAGCTTTTGATTCTGGGCCATTACGATACGGTTTACTCGACAGGAACACTCGCGAAGATGCCTTTCCGCATAAAAAGTAGCCGGGCTTACGGCCCTGGCATTTTTGACATGAAAGCGGGCATCGTCCAGGCGCTCTTCGCGTTGCAAGCTATTCAGCAAGTGAACCCCGACCTACGGAAACGCCTTGTTTTTCTTTGGACGTCTGACGAAGAGATCGGCAGCCAATCTTCTCGCGAGCTTCTCGAGACCGAAGCACGCCGCAGCGACGCGGTCTTGGTCCTCGAGCCTTCCTATGGCCCGAGCGGCCTGCTGAAGACCGCCCGCAAAGGAGTTGGTGAAGCAGAAATCGTAATGCACGGCCGCGCCGCGCACGCCGGCCTCGCGCCGGAAGAGGGCATCAACGCGATTCACGAACTGGCCCGGCAACTCGCGCGCATCGAGAAATGGAATGACCGGCGCCGAGGGATTACCGTTAATGCCGGAATCATCGAAGGTGGCACGCGCACGAACGTTATTCCCGAACGCGCTCGCGCGGTGCTTGATTTGCGTGCGCTTCGCGTCGCCGATATGCGTAGCCTGGAACGCCGCCTCCACGCCCTTCGGCCGCTTCAGCGCGGCGCTTGGCTCGAAATCCGCGGCGGTTTCGACCGTCCGCCCCTCGAACGCAAAATGAGCGCATCGCTTTTTTCACGGGCGAAGGCGCTCGCCGAACGGATGAATCTCGATCTCGGTGAGTGCACGGTCGGCGGCGGCTCCGACGGAAGCTTTACCGCTGCGCTCGGCATCCTCACGCTCGACGGCCTGGGCGCCGTCGGCGATGGCGCGCACTCCGCTCACGAGCACATCTTCATCAACACCATGCCCGCCCGCTCCGCGCTCCTGGCCGCGCTGCTTATTGGGCCCTAAAGAACAAAACGTTTGGAATTTTGCAGAAGGAGGATGCAGAAAGTACTCGCATGCAGCCAAAGCAGCCCAATCAGCGGACGTAAGTTTTGCGCAAGTATTCCACGGTGGATTGCATTAAATCGTTGTAATCACTGTGCAGCACTTCGCCGAGCGCGGCCTCCGGGGCCGTGCCCGATCCGATGCGGTCGAGAATCCGCTCAATATCGCCCATGCCGTCCGCTTGCACGATGTATTCAATATTCGCGAGAGCCCACGCGTAGGAAAAGGACGCCGTGTTATTGTCCATGTGAATCCAGTTGCCTTCCAGGCGGCCCAACGGAATCGCGTGCCCTTGGCTATAGAATTGGACCAGGACAGCCGCGTTTTCGCCGCTGCGCTGGCCCTCCATCCATTGCGCTATTCCTTCCTGCACCCACGTGGGCGCATGTCCATGGGTCTTCTGCTGGACAAAGCTGTGCGTCAGTTCGTGCTTCAAAATCCGCGACAGCTCGTGGTCCACTCCGCTCAATCCCTGCACCGGCATGCGGATGCGCCCGTCGTTCAGCGCGCCCACCCATCCGGGAGCCTTGGTTATGTCCGCAAACGCTTCTTGCGTGTATAAGATCACGCCGATGGAATCCGGCGGCGAATAGTTCAGTTCGGATTCGATGGCGGAGTAGTGCGCCTCCAGCGTGCGCAAAACATCGCGCGCCAGCGCCGGAGCGGCTGCTCCGCTGTAGCGCAAAGTAAAATGGCTGCTCTCGTTTTCCTTATAGCTTTCTTCCTCGTTCTTGTCGCGCTGCGCCTTCTCCAGCGCCGCTTGCACTTCTGCATCCGGCCGCAAGGCCAGAGCCTTCTTCCACTCCGCGACGGCCTGGTCCATCTTGTTCATGCCGTAGTAAGCCCAGCCCGCCAATTTTGCCACGTTCGGATCATCAGGAGCCATCCGCCCCGCACGGTCGAGGTAATCCAGCGATTGTTTGTATTCGCTCCGGCGAAGATGGACGTAAGCCACGTCCATCAACAGCGCAGGCTCTTCCGGTGCAAAGGTGAGGGCGGTGCGCTCATCGGAGAGAGCATGCTCCATGTCACCGCGCGATAGTTCAAATGTAGCAGCGGCGTGGTGCCCTATCGCCGCGTTGAAGCCAGCTTGTTTGCCGCCCGATCGAGCCTCGCCTTCCAGCTTCGCGATATATTCGCGGTCTACCGACCCGTCGTGTACTGCCGCGCGCTCAATCTCCTCGTTGTGGGTAGCCGGCCGGGACTGAACGGCAGGCGGGGAGATGGCCAGGTTTGCCGCCGGGGATGCCGAGGACTCCGCCAGCGGAACCGCTCCGCCGCGTTCGATGTGGTCCACCATGGATTTCGGCAGGCTCAATTCGCCGGCGGCCGTCAGATACTTCACTTTGTCGCCCTCTTCCACCACGGTCATCGCGATGATGCGCCGGCCGTTCTTGAGGACGATGGTGTCCGCGGCCGCCCCTGCGCTCAGTGCAAGCAAGGTAATACCCATCGAGAACAGGCGAATTTTCTGGCCTGAAATCATTTGCGCTATTTCACCATTGTAATTCCCCCGCCGCGATCCCCAGGGGCTCGCTTGTCCGTTCATGCCGAAAGTGACTACACTTTCAGTATGTGGGTGGGCGCAAGAATTCTCGTGTTGTGGTGTCTCCTGATGCCGGCGTTTATCGCCGGCGCGGGGCGTGCGCCACACGAATTGTATGATGCCATCAGCGCCTTACGTGTAGACGCCTCCGCTGTCTATCACATCGCTCCGGCGAATCACATCGAATTGCGCCGCGGGGATGCCGTTCTTTCGCTCGAAGAAGGCAAGCTGGCTTTTTTTTCTCCGTTGGACGGCCGAATTTCGGGAGCGGTCTTCGTCGGCCGGGCCCATGCGCTGGCGATCCCTCGCGATCCCAGGGAAAAACAGCAGATGGGGCATTTCTTGGGCGCCCCGGTCCTCGATCAAGATTGTATCAGCGCCTACATGCGCTTCACCGATGGCACGGCGGACGAACTTCTTGACCAATTCCGCAACGCTGGTGTTGCGCGGCAAACGGATCTTTCCCTCAACGCGCAGTGGGAACCGGCGATAGCACAGCTCAACCGCATCCACACGCTCCGGATCCTTCTCGACCTGCTCTCACCGAATCCCAAGCCCTTTTTCTACGCGGGGATGGAAGGTGTGGCCACGGGGCCGTTCGACGTCTTTCTTGATTTTCAGCGCGACGAGCCGTTCGCGCTCGGTCAGTATCACAAGGCCGAGGGCCGGACTTATTACGACGTTTGGACTTCGCATCCAATCCAGGACTCTTCCGTCCCTCCGGTGGCCTTCCGCGGCTTCCATTACGCGGTCGAAACCTCCATCTTGGCAGGCAATTCCCTGGATGCCACGGCTTCCGTCGAGTTGCGCACGGAATCGGGCTCGGAACGCGTGCTGATCTTTCAGCTCTCCCGCCTCCTCACCCTCGACAAGGTCACCGACGAACAGAATCGCACGCTAGATTTTTTTCAAAATGAAGGGATGAATTTGGAGGAGCGCAGCGCAAGTGGCAATGACTCGCTTTACGTGGTGCTTCCGGAGACGCCGCGACGCGGCCAAGAATTCACGCTGCGGTTTCACTACCACGGCAATGTCATCCAGGACGCCGGGAACGGCGTGTTGTTTGTCGCCGCGAGAGAATGTTGGTATCCGCGGCTCGGGGACGCCGCGGATTTTGCACGTTACGACCTCACTATGCGATGGCCGCGCAAATACCGGCTGGTTGCCACGGGGTCCAAGCTCGACGAGCGCGAAGAGGGCGATTTCCTTGTGGGCCACTGGAAAACAGAGAACCCCATCTCTGTTGCAGGCTTCAATCTCGGTGATTACGCCTCGGCAACGATCAGCTCCGGAAGCTATTCCGTCGATGTCTATGCCAATCGCGATCTGGAAGAGAACCTGAAGAAGCGGCTCTCAGCGTCCGATGGCGGGACGCTCTCCGGCCTTCCATCGCCGCGGATTTCGGCAGCCGAAGGTCCCTCGGTGCAAAGTGCTCTTGCCAGTCAGGTGTCGCCCAGCCCAGCCGATGCGCTTAAACAGTTGGGCACGGAGATCGATTCTTCCATTCGGTTTTACGAAACCTACAGTGGTCCTTTTCCCCTGCATAATCTGAGCGTTTCGCAGATTCCCGGGACTTTCGCCCAGGGCTGGCCCGGCTTGCTCTACATTTCCACCTTTTCTTTTCTGTCTCCTGAAGCGCAGCAAAAAGCCGGCTTGAGCACCAGCGGCCAGGAGCACTTTACGGAGCTGGTTCCTTACCATGAAGTGGCCCACCAGTGGTGGGGTAACATCGTGGGGTGGTCAAATTATCGCGATCAGTGGATTGATGAGGGCATTGCGAACTATCTTGCGGTTCTCTTCGCCGACACCCAGAAGAATCCGGATCACACTCTCCGCGTTTGGCTTGCACGATACCGCAAGAAGCTCGTTCAGAGAATGCCCGGCGCCATGGCGTCCGCTGGAAACATCGGCGCGCTCACCATGGGCACGCGCCTCAATTCCTCCAAATCACCCGAGGGCTACGACGAAATCATTTATGCGAAGGGCACGTGGATTTTTCACATGCTGCGCGAAATGCTCCGCCAGCCCGCCAACAAGAACCCCGACGCCCGATTCATGGCACTTCTCCATACGCTGGTGACGAAGTACGCTTACCGTGCGCTTTCCACCGACGACTTGCAGCACGAAGTGGAAGCCGTCATGCAGCCGGGCATGGACCTGGAGGGCGGGCACTCCATGGAATGGTTCTTCGAAGAGTGGGTGCGCGGCGCGGGAATTCCGCATTACCGGACGGAATTCACCGTTCACCGTACCGAGAAAGGTTACCTGGTGCGAGGAAAGCTCTATCAATCTGGCGTGCCGCGCTCGTTCATTTCCAGCGTTCCACTCTATGCCGGCAGCCGCACCGGCCATGGAACGCTCCTAGATACGGTTTTGGCGGCTGGTCCGGAGACCCCCTTCCATTTCTTAACCCCGGTGGTGCCGCGCAAAATCGTCATCGATCCGCAGATGACTTTGCTCTGCACCACGGAATGAATATCAGTCGAATCTTGCCTTTGAAAATTCAGGTGTGAAGACTACTTGAATCTTTGCAGCAGCAATTCTTGTTCCAGAAGCGGGCTGTCCAGATTCAATTCCACTTTTCCATCCGGCCCGAAAACATAAGCGTAGCCCTTTGGATCGCCCGGAATGCCCCGCAGCAGCCCCGCCTGCACGAGTTCGCTCATGCGCGCCGGCCGGTGGCCGAACCGCTTCGCATATTCATCTGCCAGTAAATCGATCTGCCGGCAGTCCTCTTTTGCTCGTAACAGTTGCATGTGCAGCACAGCGTTTTCTTTTACCGACGGATCTGGCGTGGAATCGTAGATGTCTTTCCACAAGAACATAGACGTCGAGAAAGACTCGCCCTCCGCCGCGACCTTGGCTGCCATAACCTTCATCCAAACGTACGCCCCTGGCTTCTTGCTCCCTTCCAGAAACGCCTCCGAAGCCTTCCCGTAATCCTTCACATCGAAGTAGTAGACAAATCCCAAGTCCTCATAGAGGCGCCAGTAATCCGGATTCGCCTCAATGCCACGCTGGATAAGTTTGACCGCCAGGTCCGGGCGCCCCGCTCCCGCCGGAGCGGTCTGGCTCAGAAACATCGCTCCAAACCGGTACGCGGGCAGCAAATTGGGATCGAGCGTCGTCGTGATATCCAGCAGCGGCCAAAGCAGTTCGAGGTTGGCTTGCCCCCGCACATGTTTGTTTCCGTAGTACTGCACAGCGCGAGTCCAGTAGACATCGGCCATCAGTGGGGCATATTCCAGGCTCATTAATTTTGCCAGCTTGCCCGAACGCAACTGAACATCGTCGCGCTCCTGGCCCAGCGATTTGAGCTGGGCATCAATGGTGTGCTGCAGCCGCCAGATCCCCGTGTAGCCAAGCGGCACGACGAGCAGTAAGAGCGGCCCAATGGATTTCGGCAGCTTCATTTCAGATTTCGCCGCGAAAATACCACGACTGTGGCGGTCAGCACGATCGCGCAATAAATCATTGTGTAGAGTGTATTATTCAGAATCAAACTTCCCGGAATGGCACGGCCGTGTGCGGCCATAGCCATCACGTTGAAATTCTCGAAATTCGGCAAGAGGAAGGAGAGCCATTTCGTAAAAGCAGCCATCGCCGGGCTCAACACTTCGACCGGCAAGTCCCGCAACTCCTGGACGTACAGGCCGACGATGTACAATCCCGTCGTGAAGAGAATCGCGAGTAGCGGCGTCGTGAAGCAGGAAAACAGCAGCGCCAGCGCGACAACGAGCGCCAGCTTCAGCCAGATAAAGTAAACCGCGATCAACACGGATGAGTCGCTCCGCTCTAGCGAATGTTTCACATACAGCATGGCCAAAAAGAGTCCCAGCGCCATTGCCGCTGTGTTTACCGCCAGCGTCAGCACCAGCCCGCCGAATTTTCCCAGCAAGAACTCCCAGCGTCGCACGGGCTTGGACAAGAGCGCATAAAGCGTTCGCTTGTCCATCTCTTTCGAGACCAGCGCCACACCGATGAACACGGAAATCAGCAGCCCGATCAACGAAATGGCGCTAAGTCCCAGGCTCACGATCACGCTCTGCTCGATGCCGATGGAAATTTGTCCCACCAGAATGGCCGCCGCGATCATCAGCAGCGCGAAAAACACCAGGTTATAAAGCACGCGGTCGCGCACCGCTTCACGAAAGGTGTTCAGCGCCACTACGCCCACGCGCTTCATTTTTCGCTTACCTCGACGGCTGCCGCTTGCGCGCGATCCGCCTCCACGAGATTCATGAAGAATTCTTCCAGGGTCGCCTTCACCTGTGAGACCGCGAGTATTCGCGCTCCCGCCGCGCGCAGTTGGTCGATGGCGGCGTACAATTCTTCTTCCGTCACTTCCAACCTGTACCGCTCGCCCGTTCGCGTGGCCTTCGCCACCAGAGGCGAATTGCTTGTCCCCGGCAATTCGAAGAGAACTTCCATGCCTTGCGTTTTCATTTCGACCAACTGGCCGGGCGCACCCGTGCCGCGCAACTTCCCACCTACGATCACTCCCACGCGATCGCAGAGCATCTCCGCATCGGAGAGGATGTGCGTCGAAAACATCACCGTCTGGCCATCCCGTTTCAACTCCAGGATGATGTCGCGCACCTCGCGGCGGCCGACCGGGTCGAGCCCGGACATCGGCTCATCCAAAATGACGACTTTCGGATCGTGCAGAATCGCTTGCGCCAATCCCACGCGCTGCAGCATGCCTTTGGAATATTTGCGAAGCTGGATCTTCCCCGCGGTTTCCAGCCCGACTTTTTTCAGCATCTTCTGCACGCGCTCTTTCCGGTCCGCCGCAGAAAGGTCGTGAAACCTCGCGAAGTAATCGAGCACTTCCGCCGCTGTCAGATAGTCATAGAAGTACGGCTGCTCGGGCAGGTAGCCGATGTCCCGGTGCATTTCCACATCACTAATGGGTTTTCCAAGGATTCGCGCATCTCCCTCGGTCGGGAAAATCAGCCCCATTAGCAACTTGATGGTCGTGGATTTGCCCGCGCCATTCGGCCCGATGAAGCCGAAGACCTCACCCATCTCCACCTGCATGTTAAGCCCTTCGAGCGATGTTCTTTTCTTGAGGTGCAGAAACCCGAAGGGATATTCCTTGGTCAGATTTTCCGTCTCAATCGCTGGAACTGGCATGCCTTCATTGTTGGCAAGCCCGCACGTATCGTCAATCGTCCAAAGGCAAACATGTGCGTGGAGTGAAAATGGGAAATAACCGACTTCAGATTCGGCGGCCAGAAATCAGGAATCGCTGCGGCCTTGGCCGATCTGCACCAGTTGTGGTTGTGGGGTGGACGAGGCCATCGGTCCCGGCTTCAAGTTCTGCGGCGCTCGCCAATTGTCGAGCATGCCGACCTGTTGCACGCAGGAAACGGTGCACTTCGCCGCGCAATACTTGCTCGTGAGAAACTCGCGGTGGCGCATTTCTGGAGTGTACTGCGCCAGTGGAATCCCTGGGTATCCGCGTTGTTGCGAGCACCAATGCACCAGCCCGTCTTCGCAAATATACAGATATCGCGCGCCCGAGCGGCAGCGCCAGTCGTGCTCTTTGCCCCGTGCTACGCTGTGCTGAAAATTGTTGAATCGCGAGAACGATCGCTTGCTCAGCGACATGATCTCTTCAAATATCTCGATCTCGCGCGGCCCCAGCGGCTTCAACTGCCCGTCGTGGTCGTGAATAATCCCTACGGTGCTCGTCAGCCCCAGATCCACCGCGCGGTGCGCGATCTTCAGGGCATCCTCCGGATCTTTCACCCCGCTCCCCAGCACCGAGTTGATGTTCACCTGAAAATACGCGTAGTTCGCGAGCAGGCTGAGTTTCTGGTCCAGCGTTTTCAAGCTCTTCTTGGATACATCGTCGGGCATCGTATTGTCGATGCTGATCTGCAGGTGCTCCAGTCCCGCGCGATTCAGTTGCTCGATACGCTCTTTGGTCAGCAGGAACCCGTTGGTGATCATGCCGGCGATCATCCCGCGCTGCCGGATGTGCCGGATAATCCCATCCAGCTCCGCGTGCAGCAGCGGCTCGCCTCCGCTGATGGTAATGATCGAGGTTCCCATATCCGCGAGGATATCAAGGCGCTTCTTCATTTCCTCCAGAGCCACGGGTGAGGAAAAATCATCGAATTCATTGCAGTACGTGCACGCTAGGTTGCACCGGCGTGTGGGGATGATATGCACCAGGAAAGGGTGCTTTGTAGAAACGAGGGCCTTCGCAATCGCGTGCAGTTCGCGCACGCGCGTGTGAAAAAAGCGCTCCGCGCGCCAAAACCACACCCTCGGCGAAGCATGCGATTTCCCGTATCCCTGTCCCATGAATCTTTTGGCTTACCCCAGCCCTTTATTATACACAACGCTCAGTTTCCCACTCTTCTTGCGCTTCAGGTGATACTGGATCAGTGTCCGACGGGTGGGCATCGTCGTACTTTCAATGCCCGCGCTTCGTTGAAAGATGTTCGCCGACAAGCCCGCTAGACTAGGCCATTGTCTATAGGACCGCTCGGGTGTATGTTGGTTTCCCGGCTGACTATTTTTCTAGTTAAATGTGCGTGCCATGCGGAACCCGGCCCGCCTTCTGGCCCACCCTCTACTTGGAACATCGCTGCCTAACTGGGGAGACCATTGTCATGAGAGCTCTCGCCGCTTTTTGGATGCGCCTGCTGGTGTTTACTCCGATCGCTGTGATTACCGGAACCTTACTCTTGTTGAAGCAGTCTCCGCCCGAAACTGGCATCGGCGCCGATCGTCTCCGATCCCCGGGCACTCTACGCCCTGCTTATGCCTCGCCAATCCAGGTCAAGCTTGTGGATATCATACCCGCCAGCCTCAGCGGTGAAACGAATCAAGACAGCGAACCTTTCCTCGCTGTCCAGACTGCCAACCCACAGGTGATGGTCGCTTCGGCATTCACTCCCAATCCCGTTTCGAGCAGAGGCAATGCCCCTGTCTATGTCTCCCAGGATGGCGGCAATAGTTGGCTCCTGAACGCCATCACTCCCGTTCAGCGGATGACTTGCGACATCACCCATGCCATGCCCATTGGAGAGAACCATCCGCGCGGCGATCTCCACGCCGGCACCCTGGCTTGCGCCGCATCCATCACGCTCAACGAGTCGGAATCCAATGACGTTTCTTCCAGTGCTGTTATGAACGTGCAGTCCACTCGTGCCAACGTGGACCAGCCCTTTGTCCGGGCTCTAGGTATTTCCAATAGCGACCACATCTATGTCGGTGTCAACGATTTCAATCAGCCAAACGGCCACACTGCGACGGTGGACGTCTCCGTCGACGGTGGCGTGACCTACAAATCCTTTTCCATCGAGGCGCGCAATACCGCCGGACAGGATGGGCCATCCGTTCGTCCAGCCGTCGCCTCCGACAATACCGTTTACGCAGCCTTTTTCGGCTGGCGCAAATTTGACGGCAAAACCGCCACCAGCGACGTCGTAGTTGTCCGTGACGATGCCGGAGGAACTGGCCCCAATTCTTTCCAGGCGCTCAAAGACCCTTCCGATAAACTTCCGGGCCGCATCGTCGTCAAGCGCACCTCCATTCCCTGGTCCAATGCGCCTACTCTTGGTCAGGAACGAATCGGTTCCACGCTTTCCATCGCCGTCGATCCCAATCACAGTTCCACCGTCTACGTGGGTTGGGCGGATCGCGGAAGCAAGGGCAATATCTACACTGTCCATGTGCGCCGTTCGACCGACCGCGGTCTCACCTGGTCCAAAGCCGACTTGCCCCATACCACGATCGGCAACGCCACGAACATCGCGCTTGCGGTAGCCAACAATGGCGTCGCCGGTCTTCTCTACCAGCAACTTTCCGGCGGCCGCTGGGTTACGCATGTTGTGCAGTCGCACGATGGCTTCACAACCGTTCAGGACCTCATTCTCGCGACGGTTCCGGCGAATACGCCGGTGCAGCAGTTCTTGCCTTATCTGGGGGATTATGACTATTTGCTTTCAGTGGGAAACGAGTTTCGCGGCGTTTTTTGCGCCAACAACTCACCTGACCTCGCCAATTTCCCCCAAGGCGTTACCTATCAGCGCGCGGCCAATTTCAATACCAAGAGTCTAACGGATGGCTCAGGCAACCCTGTGGCTATTTCCATCGATCCATTCTATTTTAGCGTTCCGGTGATACCTTGAAGTGCTTTCCCGCCCTCGCGCAGAAAAAGGAGACGCCCCTATGAAAATTTCGTCGAGTTTCTTTGCAGGTCTCCTCGGGTCCGCCATTCTTGCGTCGTCCATGCTTGTGCACGCGCAAACGCAAAGCACCCAGGCTGCTCTGGTCAAGCAATCGAGCATCGTCTTTTCAGGCACGGTCAGCCAGCTCGCCGCTGCCTCTTTTGCCGGCGTCCCGCAATCGCCGAACACCATCGTTGTTCGCGTGGACTCTGTCCTGAAAAAACCCCCGGCCATTTCGCTCAAAAAAGGCGACAACGTCACCGTCGAGTTAAAAGACCCATCCGCTTTCCAGCAAGGCACTCAAGCAACGTTCTACACGGATGGCTGGATCTTTGGTGCCGGAGTGGCCGTCAAAGAAGTGGGCCATAGAATCATTCTCAGCGACGCGCCATCTGCCGGCGCACCCGCGGCAAGCGAAGCCGCGCTCGTCCAGACTCAAGACCAGATCAGCGATCAAGATCTTCAAAACCGGCTGAACTCCGCGGACTTCGTCGTTGTCGGGCGCGTCACGGAAGTTCGCCGCTGGAATGTGCCTAAGTCTTCCGCTCCTCGCGTCTCCGAACACGATCCCGACTGGCACGAAGCCGTCGTCGAGGTCCAGTCCGTCCTCAAGGGCGGGCCAATCAAAGGGAACAAGGTCGTCGTCCGGTTTCCAGGGCGCAACGATGTGGCCTGGGTGCACTCACCCAAGTTCGAGAAGAATCAGCAGGGCATCTTCTGTCTGAATAGGGATCAGGCTTCGGCGGTTTCCAGCGAGAAGGTGGGAGGCCGCCAAGTGAGCGTATACACCTGCCTGGGACACGGCGATTCGCTTCCCATGTCGGACGAAGCCCGCGTCCGCTCTCTGCTCAAGAAGTAAGCGGTGCAAGGACGTGGGAGAAACACAGCACGCCCCGGGGTGGTGGGGGGTGCCCTTACTTCCCGACTTCCTTACCTCTCCGCCTGCACCCTGCTAAACTCATGTTGACCCCTTCCCAGGAGCCATCCATGTCTGAAGCCACGCAATCCGTCTTGACCACGCCAACTCGCACCGAGTCTGACTCCATGGGCCAGATCGAGGTCCCCGCCGGCCGCTATTACGGCGCGCAAACGGCTCGTTCGCTCATCTACTTCGCCATCGGCAAGGACACCATGCCGCCGGAGCTGATCCGCGCCTTCGGCATCCTCAAGAAAGCTGCCGCGTTCGTCAATCAGGATCTGGGCAAGCTTTCCGCGGAAAAAGCGGCGCTCATCACCCAAGCCGCCGATGAAGTCATCGCCGGAAAACTCAACGGCCACTTTCCCCTCCGCGTCTGGCAAACCGGCAGCGGCACGCAAACCAACATGAACGTCAACGAGGTGATTTCCAATCGCGCCATTGAAATCGCTGGCGGCGTCATGGGCAGCAAGAAACCCATTCATCCCAACGACGACGTCAACATGTCGCAGTCTTCCAACGACACTTTCCCCGCCGCCATGCACATCGCCGCCGCCGCGGAAACCGCGCGCCGCCTGCTCCCGGCTATCAAAACGCTTCGCGACGCTCTCGATGTCAAAGCAAAAGAGTTTGCCTCCGTCGTCAAAATCGGCCGCACCCATCTCCAGGACGCCACACCGCTCACCCTCGGCCAGGAATTTTCCGGCTACGTCAACATGCTTGACCGTGATGGCGGCCGCGTCGCTGTTGCTCTCGATGGCCTCTACGATCTCGCCATCGGCGGCACCGCCGTTGGCACCGGCCTCAACGCGCATCCCGAATTCGCCGAGCGCGCCGCCAGAAAAATTTCCGAACTCACCGGATTGCCTTTCCGCTCGCACCCGAACAAGTTCGCCGCGCTCTCCGCGCACGACGAAATCGTCTTCGCCAGCGGGGCCCTGAAAACGCTCGCCGCCTCGCTCATGAAAATCGCCAACGACATCCGCTGGCTCGCTTCCGGCCCGCGCTGCGGCCTCGGCGAGCTCACGCTTCCCGAAAACGAGCCCGGCTCCTCGATCATGCCGGGCAAAGTGAACCCCACGCAGGCCGAAGCGCTAACCATGGTTTCCGTCCAAGTCATGGGCAACGACGCGGCCATCGGCTTCGCTGGCTCGCAAGGCAATTTCGAGCTGAACGTTTTCAAGCCGGTGATGATTTTCAATTACCTGCACTCGGTGGAACTTCTCGCCGACGCTTGCAACAGCTTCGTCGAGCACTGCGTCCGCGGCATCGAAGCCAACCGCGAGCAGATCGATCGCTACGTCCAAAACTCCCTGATGCTCGTCACCGCGCTCGCCCCCAAAATCGGTTACGACAATGCCGCCCAGGTCGCTAAAGCCGCCCACAAGGCCGGCATCAGCCTCCGCGATGCCGCCCTCCGCCTCGGCTTCGTCACCCCCGAAGAATTCGACGCCCTCGTTCGCCCCGAGGACATGACCCATCCATAGGCCAAAAACCACATGACCATCAGCGGCCCATCGCCAAAGACGGCATTGCAAAAAACTTGGATCGCCATCAGGTTTGTTGTATTTGGCATGGGAGGTTTTTGGCTGTTGAGTTTTTGCTGGGTCGCGGTCGTCGAGAGCCTTTCCATCAATGGGGCAAGGCTAATGAATCCATTCCTGGCGTGCCCTCTGGCTTTGGCGGGTGCTCTCATGATGCTGTTCGGAGCAGGCGAATGGGGTCGTCTTGTGGGTATTGGTGTCTACTCTACTGGTAATTTCGGCAATTTTGCTAGTCCCTTGGCCACATTTGGGCGACAGTGATTTTTGGGACAGCAAGGAAATAGGAATTCTCGTTGTCGCTCTTCCTTTCGTCGTCAGCTATGTGATCGTGCGTCGCAAGTAAGGGACGACAAAGACGAATCGGAAGAAATTGAGCAGGCCTGCGGGCGTCGCTCTCCCCAATTGTCAGTCTCCACTCGCCACTTGTGTTCGTTGTTCCTCGCCTCACGAAACGCGCCTGCTCTCCACCCAAATCCAAAATGGCGCTTGGCCATTAAGCGCCGCTTTCCTATCGTGACCTTCGCGCCGGGCAGACCATGCCAACATCTCCGCCAGCTTCCGAAATTTCCATCCGCAGCGCCGTCGACAACGACGCTGCCGAGATTCTCGCCTGCCTCCAGGCTGCCTTCGCACCGTATCGCGAGTTCTACACGCCCGCCGCTTTTCTCGACACCGTCCTCACTCCCGAAACACTGCAAGATCGTCTCGCCAGCATGCAAGTTTTCGTGGCCGAGAACTCTTCCGGCCAAATTGTCGGGACCATCGCCTGCCAAGTCATCGGCTCCGGCGAAGGCCACCTCCGAGGCATGGCCGTTTCTCCAAATTGCCAAGGCTCGGGAATCTCCGCCCAATTGCTGGCCCACGCCGAAGCGGAACTTCGCCGGCAGCGTTGCACCCACGTTACTCTGGACACCACCGAACCTCTCCAGCGCGCGATGCATTTCTACGAAAAATTTGGCTTCCGCCGTTCCGGAAGGATCAGCGATTTCTTCGGCATGCCTCTCGTCGAATACCACAAGCCCCTGCCGCCAGACGTGTAGCCCAGGCCTTGAGGCATGAGGATTCGTCCGCTGGCCATGCTGGCTTGCCCGATAGCTAAGTGAAAAATAAGGGGAGGGGGTGCCATGGGGTCGACCCGGCAGCCGGCTGGCACACCCAGACCGAATCATATCGCGGGGAAGGGCCTAACTAATGGTTAGCGGTGGACGTCGTCGCTCTTTATCGTTTGCTTTCCAGCAGCTGGCAGTTGGCAACGCACTTGGCCGCCTGCATCTCGATTTCGGCCTTTTTGTGATTCGGCACGCTGGCGGTGGACTCCGGCACGACGATGAGCGATTGTGGGCCATCGCCGGCACTAAAGGTGCACTGGAACTCCAGGGACTGCACGCCGCGCTGCTGGCAGGGGTTTTTCTCCAGTGCGGACTCGAACATCTCGGGCTTTGCGTGCAATTGGTTGGCGACATCCGAGGGCAGCATGGCCACTACCATCGGCACGGGCGATTTGATCTTGATGCTGACCTGCTCGCCGTCATGGTCGGGCGTGAACCCGCCATACACTTTCAGGAACGACGTGAGCTCGTATTTTTCTTTGACCTGGCGCGTCCACTGAAACTCCGGCTGGACGCAATTCTCCACGCAGTCCCAGCGGAAGTATTGGATGTGCACATCGTTCGGAGCGTTGAAGCGGCGAGTGACGGAACCCTGACCGGTCAACACCGCCGCGATTCCCTCACCCACCGCGCGCTGGGCCTTATCATGCGGATCCAGAATTGCACCGAGTCCGGCAAACACCGCTGTATCCGGGCTGTTTCGATCATCGCGGACGATGAGGGTCATTGGCTCCGGAGGGACGAAACAGGCATACCTGGCTTCCACCACATGCTCTCGCTGGCACATTTGTCGCAGGTTGGCGATGGCCTCGGGATGCTGCAGCGCCTCTTTCCATTCCTCGGCGGGCGCCAGGAATATCGTGACTGGCTGTTCCGCCTTGATATCTACCTGAATATTGCCGCCGTTTCCGAGCGTGTGATAGGTCAGCCCCGCATGATAATTCGCGGGGTCCAGCCGCACGCTCTCGTCATTGCCGGGGAGCCAGCCAAAAACTCGTTGCTGGCCAAAGGACAGCCCGGCGAACGCGCAGATCATCAAAGACGCGAAAATGAAGGGAATTTTTAGATTTTTCATGGTGCTTCCATTTTCGGCGCAGCCCATCTTGCGCGGCAAGTGTCCCGTGCGCATCTGTCTCTTGGGAGTATCCTGACCGCTGGGACAGGTACCCGGCGCGGCCTTTCTGATGATCCTGACGGCGGAGGCCGAGGGCGAAGTTCGAAATTAGAAAAGCGAAATTGGAGAAATGAGCCTGGTGGATGGAGTCCTTCCCGGGGCAACTCAGTCCGAGGAAGCGTGTCGCAGCCGCTCCCGGAAGTACTCCTTCCAACTCCCCGGCAAGGCCGCCACTTGCAACGCGCGCCGCACCGAACTTATCTCGGCCTCTCCATACCGCTTTGCGACGTATAAACGCGTGATTTCCGAGACCGTGACAGCGTTGGCGTCCCGCGCAAGCACCTTGATCTGATTGCCGGCGCCCACTTCTCCTTCGCGCGTGACGGCGAAGTAGAAACCTGTGCGCCCGCTTGCGAGGAATCGCTTCACCATGTCGTCGGATTGGAATCTCAGGCCAAGTTTGTAGCAAGGCAGCCGCGGCTGTGTCACGACCACCTCCGCCGAGCCAACGGAGAATTGGTCTCCAAGATGGACGGACTCCTCCAACAAGTTCTCCGAAGTGCCGTTCACTGTGAAGTTTTCTCCAAAGCTGCCCATCGGCAACTTCTGCCCGGGCAGTTCTGTCGTCCAGTAATCGTAGTGTGCCAGCGGGTAGCAGTAAACGGCCTTGTGCCGTCCTCCGTGCACGCTCAGGTCCGCTTGGCGGTCGCCATCCAAGTTCAGCGTGCGCAAGGCGATGCGGCCTTCAACCGGGTCCTTGTAAATAGCCGTCGTTACGCTTCTGCCATGCCACGTCACCTCGCGCGGCAGTCCGACGTTCACTGATACCAGCTGCATCTCCCGGTCGTCCTTTCTGGCAGACTCATATCTGCTAAGCGTATCCATAACGGCCTAGGCATTCGTCGTCACGGCGTATCTGTTGTTCCTTACCGAAGCCCCGGGAACCTTCCTCAGTCTCTATGTCCCGCGTGAAGAGTGTCAAACGTTCCTCTCTAGCGCAGATGTCGCCGAGCCGCTGAGAAGCGACGCTCCGGTCACCGGTCTTGGCCAGCTCTGTATTGGATGCGATTTCGGTGACTACGGCACCAGCAATGATGGGAAAGCGTGAAGCTACCTGGAGACTTCCCACTAACAATCGGCTGTTGAGGATCAGACACTCCGGCCCTAGGGTATCGCGTTCCCTTGTGAATTTTGGGAATTGGACCGGAGTGTCTGCAGCCACACTACGAGAGGGGCTCTACGGTGGGACGAAATTCGCAGTTTGCTCGGGATGCCAACCAGGATTGACCGGAAAGAGAACAAGGACTGAACGCTCGATCAGGAACGGCGGGATGGTAAAGGTGTAACCGTTGCGGCGAATTTGCGTGCCACGTCCTACAGAATGTGGGGAAGATTCGTGCCGGTCTTTGGCTCAGTATGTCAGTGCCCAGCCAACGACGGTCATGCTCAAGAGCAGCAGGATCAACCCGGTGCTCACCACGCTCAGTATTCTTCCGTGGCCAAGGAGGTAGTCGCGCGATTCCGGATCGATGCACAACATAATCGCAACGGTCAGCACTACACCCCATGCCAGCAATGCCGGGACACCCGGGTATCTGCCAATCATGGCGAAGAACTGCGATGGCGGCTGTCCTGCGGGAATCCACCACGGAATCATCGGCGCCACTCCTGCAGCCAGCGAAAACGTCAGCAATTTCCGCGTAAACCAGCCTTTTACTTTCGGCCGTGCTTCTTTCCACACGAAGTAATCCCAGGCGAGCAGGGCGATAGCGAGGGGCACCCAGCCATACAGCGCCACCTTCAAGTCAAACCAGTACCACGCGCGAAACAACATTCTCGAGTGATTCCCCAGCGCCAGCCGCGGCAACAAAAATAGCCCCAGCAGCGTGTTGCACAGCACCGCCACCAGCACGGTCACCAGACTCATGAATTGAAACCAATAGCGCGTCGGCACTCTTTTGCAGCGAGTGCACACGGACTGTTTGGGCAAGAAATTCAGTCCACAGCGGTCGCAATACACGGTTGCTCTCCCCTGGAAGGGAATCTAGCTACACTTCGCTGTCAGGTTACTGCGTTTCCTGCTCCAAAAACTACTGGTCCAACGGTCAGTTTTGGTGCCGGTTGTTTTCGCTGCACAAAAGTTTTTGCGGCTGCATTCAGACGAAGGCCGGGAACAGCCATGTGGAATGGGGCGTGGCCGAACAGGGGGGAAGCTTGGGGAAAAGCGGCCGCACCCCAAGGCTAGTACTAGACCCGGCTGGTGACAAACAGGGTGCAAAAACGGGAAGCGCGTGGGGCGGTTCCTTGACTTGGCCGAGTGCCGACTGAATAATGGTAAAGCAAGATGGTACGCGCCGGAGGCGTTGAAGAGATGTTCCTTGACGTTAAGGAATTGGCGGTCCGAAAACTGCGCATCCGGAAGACCTATGCCCCGGGCAGTATTGACTACCATTCGTCGGAGATCAAGCAGCTCGAGCCGCTGGAAGTGAACGCGACGGCGGAGCTGCTGGATCGGCAGATTCGCATCGAGGGAAATCTCGAAACGAAGATCGAGCTGGTGTGTGCGCGGTGCCTGGAGCCGGTTGTGGAAGAGGTGAACCGGTCGTTTGACCTGTTTTATGCGCCGCTGCCCAAGGACACCAAGCCTAAAGAAGACCGCCTGAAGGACGACGATACGGAGATCGGGTTTTACCAAGGAGAGGGACTCTTCCTGGCGGATGTAGTGAAGGAGCAGGTGATTCTGGCTTTGCCGCTGAAGGTGATTTGCCAGAGCGGCTGCCGGGGGTTGTGCCCAAGCTGCGGCGCCAACCTGAACCACGAAGAGTGCCGCTGTGAGACCCACGCGACGGACCCGCGAATGGCCCCACTCGCGCGACTGAAGCAGGACTGGCTCAAAAAACAATAGTGTCCCCGGGCTGCGAAGCCCGATATAATCCGCCACAACTGGGCGGGAACGAGGAGTATTGCTATGCCTAACCCAAAACGACGGCATTCGAAACGCAGGACCAGCACGCGGCGTGCGCACGACTTTTTGGTCAAGCCTTCTCTGGCCAAGTGTCCGAATTGCCACGAAATGAAACAGCCGCACCAGGTTTGCCCGCATTGCGGACACTACAAGGGCAAAGCAGCGCAAGAACCGGCGTCGTAAGGATTTCGGAGTTTCTCTCGCTTCGTCTGCGGACAAAAATCCCATGATCACCATCGCCGTTGACGCTATGGGAGGGGACCATGCGCCCCGCCCCGAGGTCGAAGGGAGTGTGCTGGCCGCGCGGGAGCTGGGAATTCGTATTTTGCTCGTCGGCCAGCCGAATGTGGTGCGCGCGGAGCTGGCGAGGCACGCTTCTCCCAACCTGCCCATCGAGATTGTGCCGGCTGGCGAGGTGATCACCATGCAGGATCACCCCGCCCAGGCGTTTCGGCGTAAGAAGGACAGCTCCGTACACGTGGCGGCCCGGCTCGTCCGCGAGGCCAAGGCCGACGGGATGGTTAGCGCAGGCAACACCGGCGCGGTAATGACCGTGGCGAAGTTTCTGCTGGGAACGTTGGAATCCGTGGATCGCGTGGCCTTGGCGGCCCCGTTTCCCAACGCCAAGGGCGGCGTTTCCGTGCTGCTCGATGTGGGCGCAAACGTCGATTCCCGGCCGGAACACCTGGTGCAATTCGCGGTCATGGGCGAGGTCTATTATCGCGCCACCTTTGGCAGCAAGCGACCGCGCGTGGGATTGCTCTCGGTCGG
>DATKEV010000140.1:0-3693 GCA_035511855.1 Candidatus Udaeobacter sp. | reverse complement strand
GAAGAACTGCTGGCGCAGAAAAAACCCGGGCACGTTGAGGAATTCTGGTATGAGTCTTCCAAAGACAAACGCAAGATTCAAGGCTGGATCGTTCATCCCCCGGACTTTGACGTCGCAAAAAAATATCCCTTGATTCTGGAGATTCACGGCGGCCCATTCGCAGCCTATGGGGACCGCTTCGATTTCGAGAAGCAAGTGTGGGCTTCGATGGGCTACGTGGTGCTCTACACTAATCCCCGGGGCAGCACCAGCTATGGCGAGGAATTCGCCAATCTCATCCACCATGCCTATCCGGGCGACGATTTCGACGACTTGAACAGTGGCGTGGACGCCGTAGTGGCCAAGGGCTACATTGACACCAACAATCTTTTTGTCACCGGCGGCAGCGGCGGCGGCGTGCTCACCTGCTGGACCATCGAGCACACCGAGCGCTTCCGGGCCGCGGCTTCGCTCTATCCCGTCATCAACTGGTACAGCTTCGCGCTCACTTCGGACATTCCTTTCATCACCAAATACTGGTTCCCCGGTCTTCCCTGGGACAGCACCGACAATTACATGCAGCGCTCCCTCACCAACCTCGTCGCCAAAGTGAAAACTCCCACTCTGGTGATGACCGGTGAGGCCGACTACCGCACCCCCATCTCCGAAGCCGAACAGTTCTATGAGGCCCTCAAACTCCTGAACGTGGACACCGTCCTGGTCCGCGTTCCCGAAGAGCCCCACGGCATCAGCCGCCGCCCCAGCCATCACGTGGCCAAAATGCTGTATATTGCCGGCTGGTTCGAACAGCACAAATCGAAGGACTAGTTCCACTTAGGCGCGGCTCATTCCCAGCCTCACAGCGGAACGCCGCCTTCATTTATGTTGCGTTTATGTTCCCCGTCGTATATCTATTGCCCGCTCGCAGTCTAACAAACAGACTGTAAGCTAAGGGGAGAACATCGTATGCGCAAGACGTTATCGCTTCTCGGGATCACAGCTTCACTCTCGATCGCGATTCTTTTTTGTGTTGGATCGCTCTCACACGCAGCCGCGCCGGCGCCCGGCGCTTCCGGCTATCACGTCATCAAGACCATCCCGGTCGGTGGCGAAGGTGGTTGGGATTACGTCTATGTTGACAGCGACGCGCGCCGCGTCTATGTTTCGCGCGGCACTCATGTGATGGTGCTCAATGCAGACACCTACGCGGTCGAGGGCGACATTCCTGATACACAAGGCGTGCACGGCATCGCCGTCGCTTCGGATCTCGGGCGCGGCTTCACCAGCAACGGCCGCGGCAATGACGTCACGATTTTCGATCTCAAGACGTTGAAGCCAATCGGATCGGTCAAGACGGACGCCAATCCCGACGCCATCATCTACGATTTCGTCACCAAGCGCGTCTTCACCTTCAACGGCCGCGGCAAGAACGCCACCGCCATCACTGCCGCCGACGGCACGGTGGCGGGCATTATCCCTCTTGGTGGTAAGCCCGAATTTGCCGTCGCTGACGGCAAGGGCACTATCTACGTGAACAACGAGGATACCTCCGAGCTTCATCATCTTGATTCCCAGAACCTCAAGGAACTGCACCACTGGCCACTCGCGCCTTGCAAATCGCCCTCCGGTCTCGCCATGGACCTCAGCACCCGCCGCCTGTTTTCCGTCTGCGACGAAAAAGTGATGGCCGTGGTAAACGCGGATACTGGCAAGGTCGTTGCCACGCCGGCCATCTGCGATGGCCCGGATGCCAGCGCCTTCGATCCCTCGGCGGGTTACGTGTTCGCCTCCTGCGGCGATGGCAACCTTACCGTCATCCACGAGGATTCTCCGGACAAGTACACCGTCGTCGAAAACGTTCCCACGAAAAAGTCCGCCCGCACCATGGGCCTCGACATGAAAACCCACAACATCTTCCTCCCAGCCGCCGACTTTGATCCACCCGCGCCGGGCGAGCGTCGTGGCAAGATGAAGCCCGGTTCCTTCGTCATCATTGTGGTTGGAAAGTAGCCCGAGAGATTCTGCTGGAAATCCTCGCGGAGGCTGGCGTCTCTCGCGAGCCTAAAATAGAAGCGCCCCGACTGGGTCGGGGCGCTCTCTTTTGGGGATCGAGGGAACTTTTAGTGCACCACGCCAACGTTATGTGCGCCGGCGGCAAACGAGAAGCCCGCACCCGCCGTCTGCGGCAGCCACCAGAACTTTCGCAACAACGGATGCTGGCTCACCATCATCCGCTTCCCGAGAAAGTCCATGAACGCCGGACTTACCTGTATCGCCGCGTAAATCGCGTTCGAATGCACAAAGGGGCGCAGCAGGGGATTGGCCTCTTGCGCGTATCCGCCGGAAATTGCCCGCCGCGTTGACCACGCGTCAAACGCCGCTCCGCTGTGTCCAGCCATCATCAACCCGTACCAAATTTTTCTCTGTCTCGGTGTTTCCCTCATCGCTTTTAGCGCCGGCTTCACCGGCTGGAAAGGCTGCGCGGCGGGATTCGGCTCCATCGCTTCCGCGTCCGTTTTCACTTTTGGTGCAGGTGCGGAAGGCAAGGATGCATTAGCAGAAACATCTTCTTTATTGCTGTCGGAAAGTTCCGTAGAGGAGTTTGATCGTTCGGCTGTGGCCGCCGAAACGTTCGCGGCTTTCGCCGCATCGTCCACCTGCGGGATGGACATCACCAGGAGAAGTGCTGCAAGAACCATTCGCCACCTCAGTATTGCCAGTGGGCATGCAAGTCCATCCCCACTCGCGATGCTGAGAGAATATTGCCCAAGAGGGCAGGCCACACTGGCCTATTGGTCTCATTCTTGGTGGTACCCTTCTCTAGGCCGTCCGTTTTCAGCCTCTAGAGCCGTCGTACTACGCCACAGCTGGGAAATCATTTGGATTTTTCCGGTTATGCCTGGCCCCATCTTCCAGCCCATTGCAGCCACGGAATTGCTGTCACTTCGTCGTCTATCCGACTCTGCTATAATCCCGCCGATGCCGCCCAAAGAATCCTCCGCCGCCAAGCGCGCTCGGGTTCCGCAGCGCGCGCCGCAGCCTCCGCGCTTCATCGCCATTGAAGGCCCTCTCCGCGTAGGCAAAACCACCCTTGCCCGCATCCTTGCTGAACGCCTCCACGCCCGCCGCATCTTCGATGGCGACGACAATCCCTTTCTCGCCGACTTCTATAAGGAAAAGCCCGGCTCCGCTTTCCGCGCGCAGATGTATTTCCTCATCGAGCGCCAGAAGCGCCTTCGCGAAGGCCTCGCCGTCGAAGCCCCCGGCCCGGTTCTCTCGGATTTCCTCATGGAGAAAGATCGCATCTTCGCCAACCTGAATCTCGGCGACGAAGAGCTCAAGCTTTACGAGCGCTACTACGAAGCGCTTACCGCGGACATCCCCGCCCCGGACCTGGTCATCTACCTCCAGGCCAAGCCCGAAGTCCTCCGCGCGCGCATCGCAAAGAAAGCCTCCCGCGACGAAACCGCCATCTCCCCCGAATACATCGAGGAAGTCGCCCGCGCCTACGAGCACTTCTTTTTCCGCTACGCTGGGTCCGACCTCCTCGTCATCAACACGTCCGACATCGACTTCGTTGAGCGCAGCGACGATCTCCAGCAGCTCCTCCGCCGCCTCCAGGAACCCGTCAAAGGCACCCAATACTTCCTTCCCCTCGGCGCTTTCGAATGAACCCGCGTCGTGCCTCCGTGGCTTTGCGAACAGGACATCCCC
>DATKEV010000139.1:0-48135 GCA_035511855.1 Candidatus Udaeobacter sp. | reverse complement strand
TCGCCCATGAAGAGAAGCGGAATGAGCACGGCGATGAGCGAGACGGTCAGCGAAACGATGGTGAAGCCGATCTGCTCGGAGCCCTTGAGCGCGGCTTCCAGGGCCGAATCGCCTTCTTCGATGTAGCGGCTGATGTTTTCGATCATAACGATGGCGTCGTCCACCACGAAGCCAGTGGAGATGGTCAACGCCATAAGCGAAAGGTTGTTAAGGCTGTAGCCGAGGAGATACATCACGCCAAAGGTGCCGATGAGGGAAAGTGGGACGGCAATGCTGGGAATGATGGTGGCGCGAATGCTGCGCAGGAAAAGAAAGATCACCATAACGACGAGCGCGATGGTAAGGACCAGCGTGAACTGCACGTCATCGACGGAAGCGCGAATGGTGGTCGTGCGGTCGGTGAGAATGTCCACATGAACGGCGGCGGGAAGCGCGGCCTGAAGTTGAGGGAGAATTTTTTTGACGCGATCCACAACGGCGATGATGTTCGCGCCGGGCTGTCGCTGAATGTTGAGAATCACGGCGGGATTTTGATTGGCCCAAGCAGCTTGCATGACGTTTTCCACGCCATCGACAACGGTGGCAACGTCGGTAAGGCGGACGGGAGCGCCGTTGCGGTAGGCGATGATGAGAGGGCGGTAGCCTTCACTGGAAATCAGCTGATCGTTCGCGCCGATGGTGTAAGCCTGATGCTGGCCATCAAACGTGCCCTTGGCCTGATCGACGTTGGATTGGCTGAGAGCGGTGCGTAAGTCTTCGAGACTCAGACCGTAGGAAGCAAGGGCAGTGGGATTCGCCTGAATGCGCACCGCCGGGCGCTGGCCACCGCTGATACTGACGAGGCCAACACCAGAAAGCTGTGAGATTTTTTGGGCGAGAGTCGTGTCGGCAAGATCTTCGACCTTGGAGAGCGGCAACGATTGAGAGGTGAGCGCCAGCGTGAGAATGGGCGCATCGGCCGGATTAATCTTGCTGTAGATAGGCGGATTGGGGAGACCCTGGGGCAGAAGATTGGAAGCGCTGTTGATGGCTGCCTGGACTTGTTGCTCGGCAACGTCGATGTTCAAGTCCAAAGCAAATTGAAGAGTGATCATCGAGCTCCCAAAAGAGCTCGTCGAAGTCATCTGATTCAAGCCGGGAGTTTGTCCGAACTGGCGCTCGAGAGGAGCCGTGACGGAAGAGGCCATTACTTCGGGACTGGCGCCGGGATAAAACGTTTGCACTTGAATCGTGGGATAGTCGACCTGCGGGAGCGCAGAAACCGGCAACTGCCGATAAGCGACCCAGCCCACGAGTAGCACGCCAACCATCAAGAGCGTGGTGGCGACGGGCCGCAGAATGAACGGCCGGGACGGGCTCATCGCCGGGAACCACCTTGCTGAGGCGTTGACGCCGCCCCGTTAGGAACAGTGTTCCGACCAGAAGGTTGCACGCCACCATTGGCTGAGGCAGCGTTGGAGCCACGAGCGGCGCTGGGTAAGACTTTGCTTCCGTCTTGCAGCTTGTCCTGGCCGTCGATAACCACAACATCGCCGGAATTCAAGCCATTGCTCAAGCCGATGCTGTTCCCGGTGGTCTGCGCGATGGTGACGGTGCGAATCTTTACCGTGTTATCGCTGCCGACGGCGTAGACGTAGGTACCCTGGGGGCCGCGTTGTATGGCCGCGGCAGGAACAATCGTGAGATTGTGCTTGGTGTCCACAAGCAAATGCACATTGACGAATTGGTTGGGGAAGAGCCCATTGTCCGCATTGCCGAAGATGGATTTGAGTTTATACGTGCCGGTGGTGGGATCGATCTGGTTGTCGATGGTAAGAAGTTTCCCGGTAGCGATCTTCGCGGTGTCATCACGGTCGTAAGCTTCGACTACCAAGGTTGTGCCGGCACGCAACTTGGCATTCACCTGGGGAAGCTGGTCCTGCGGCAAACTGAAAAGCACGGAGATCGGCTGGAGTTGCGTGATCACCAGCAATCCATTTGCGTCCGTGGCGTGTACGATGTTTCCAACATCCACAAGACGCAAACCGATGCGGCCGGTAAGTGGGGCGGTAATTCGCGAATAGGTGAGCTGGAGCTTGGCATTGTCAATCTGGCTTTGGTCGGAGGTAATGGCGCCATCAAATTGGCCGACTAATGCTGCCTGAGTGTCGAGTTGCTGCTGGGGAATGACGCCTTCCTGGAAGAGAAGCTGGTAACGCCCGAGATTGACTTCGGCGTCCTTGCGTTGGGCCTGATCCTTTGCCAATTGCCCCTGGGCCTGTTCGAGCTGCACCTGAAACGGACGCGGGTCGATCTGCGCCAGAAGATCACCCTCGTGAACGAATTGGCCTTCCTTGAAAGCGACACTGACCAGCTGACCGTCAACGCGGCTGTGGACGGTGACCGTGTTGAACGCAGTGACGGTGCCGAGGCCGTTGAAATAAACAGGCAGGTCGCCGCGTTGCGCGGTGGAAACCACGACGGGCACGACAAAGCCACCTGTGCCCGGCCCTCCCTTACCTTTCCCTGTTGCGGCTGGAGCGGAAGAATCCGCCGCCTGGCTCGCGGAGCGAGAGCCGTGGAAGTACCAGATACCCGCAGCGATCAACCCAATGATAAGTATCCAAAGCCACCAGCGGCTCTTCGTCGGGTGCGAATCGGTGAGTTCGGCCGGGCCGCTTTTGCCGGGTTCGGCTAGGTCAATCGACTTGGGATGGCCCATTCGTTCGCTCCTGTCATAAATTACGGTTTTGCGAGCGTATCTGCCGCTGGCAGGACCTTCACGGGCAGACGCAAGGGCCGCGCAAACCGATGCTGGCAGCCTACCGGAAAATTCATCCTACGCATAGATAAGACGGTTCTTAAGGGCGATTGGTTACGAAGAGGGCTGCAAGAAAGCCATCCTCGCCGGGTGCGAGTGGCCATCTGGAAGAGCGGTCATCAGCCTGGAGATACTTGAAGTTGCGAGGTGCAGAATCGGGGGAGAGAAAGTAGACTAAGGCGCAAGAAAGACGGGCGCGTTTGTCGAAGCGGTTAAACGAAGAAACCAGGGGGAAACGAGAAATGTTTAGGGGCCTGTTGCTGGGAATTCTGTTGGGGGTGCTGCTGGTCGCGGGATGCGTCTATTTCTATTTCTCATCGGGCAAAGTGCCGGTGGCGACGTCGGCTCCACCTATGCCGTTCGAGACGTCGATGGCACGGATGGGATTGCACGCTTATCTGGAGAAACTGCCGCATCCACAGCCGCAGGTGCCCGCGGACGAAACCAACCTGATCTCGGGCGCAAAGATTTACAAAGAGCAGTGCGCCACGTGCCATGGACTTCCGAACGAAGCCAAAAGTGCCGTCGCCCAGGGAATGTATCCCGATCCGCCGCAGCTGTTCCACGGCGTCGGGGTGACGGACGATGATGCATGGGAATCATATTGGAAGGTGGAGAACGGCATTCGACTGAGCGGTATGCCGGCTTTTAAAGGCCAATTGACGGAAACGCAGATCTGGCAAGTCAGCGTTTTGGTCAAAAATGCGGACAAGATTGGTGACTCGGTGAAAAAGGAACTCGCGGCAGGTGCGTCAACACCGATGGAAATGGCAATGCCAGAGAGCACGCCCGCCTCCGTGAAGAAGAAGAAATAAGCCAGACAAGAAGTATCAACGTTTAGTGGCAGTTGGCCGTGCCGGAGTCGGTGAAGCTCTTCCCTGCTTCGGGAATGAACTCCCAATCGTACGAGTTAGGCTTAAGCGTTAGCTTCAGTACACCGAACGCGTCAGCGTTGCGGATTTCGCTGTTTGGCTTTGGCGCGGCGAAGGGGCGCTGATTCTTACCGCCGGTGCCGGCGACAAATTCTCGGATTCCGCGGGAAGAATCGGCGGCGCCGTCGGAATTTTGTGGCGCAAAGCGCTCGTAATCATGATCGTGACCATTTACGACGACATCGGCGTTGGCTTTGTAGAGCGCTTGCCAAAGGGGTTTCACGGTGGGATCGTTGCCGTGCGCGTTGCCGGAACTGAAGAGCGGCTTGTGCCAGTAAGCCAGCGTACAAACGGCAGGATGCGCGGCGAGATCGGCGCGCAGCCACTTTTCTTGCGGTGAGCCCGACTCGCACCCACCAACATCCTTGCATTCGCTGTTCAGCACGATGATGTGCCACGTGCCCAGCTCGTAGCTGTAGTAGCCGATCTTCGGATCGCCCGCGGCTGCGCCAAAATAATCGAAATAGGGCGCCGCGCCGGCAGCGTGAAATTCGTGATTACCTGGCGCGGGCCGAGTCCGCGATTTGACGCGGCCCCAGGTCTTGTTATAACAGTCGAAGTTTTCCTTGGAGCCGTCCGGATAGGCGAGATCGCCAACGGCCATGACCGTGCCAGGAATCTTGTCGAGGAGCCTCGCGGTGGCTTCCGCGCCGGAGAGATCCTTGCAATCGGCGATGTCGCCCGCGCCCACGAGGATTGCAGTTTGATCCGCAGGCACCGAGGCCGAGGATGAGATCGCTGACCCTTGAGAAAGCGTTACGAACCCAGCGGTCGCCAATATCACGCCCGCCAAGTAGTGCTTTGGCATGTCAAATCTCTCGATTCTGGAGTTCCAAGAGCGTCCTTTGCGCGGGGTACTCCGACCCCCCTCCGTTGCGACGAAAACTGTGCGGAATGCATGGATTGCCGACGCTCCGAAGAAATGGGGAAGAGGAGAAATGGCAAGGGTTTCATCGGGCCAGGGGAGGCCGTGGCGAAACGGAATATTGTTGCGTCACGGCCACGCACGGTTCGTTACTTCTCGTGCAGGGGCGACCAGCGCATTCCTGCGGCAATCGTAGGCTTGTAGTATTCGCGCTGGATCATGTATTGGGGGCTGCCCTGGTAGAAGCCGAAGACCTCGTTGTTGAGATTCAGGCCGTACATGACGAACTGCAGGCCATGAACCAGGCGGTAGCTGCCTTGAATGTCCACCTGCAGATGAGCATAAAGATAGATGTCGCTATCTGGGCCCTTGATTCCGCCAGGGGTCACCGTGGAGGGACCCCCTGCGATCGGATCGGAGCCGTCCTGATACTTATACTGGAAGATGTTCGCGGCGTTGTAAGACAAGCCTGCACGGAAAGAGAACCGACCGCGATCATACGTCGGGCTGATGTTCCAGGTATGCGGCGCCGACCGCGAGAGCCTTGGGTTGTCTGCACGGTTAAAGAGGCCAGTGGTTCGAGAATCGGTATAGCCGTAATTTGCGGAAATGCCGAAGCCCCCGAGCCATCCCGGGAGAAACGTCAGATGCTGGAGATAGGCAATTTCAAAGCCAGTCACCCAAGCGCTCCCGGCGTTGACAGGTTGTGTCACGTTGTAAGTAGCATTCTGCGGCGCTCCCGAGATTGGAGGCGAATAGTTGTTAATTTTTACCGTTTTCGTGACGATCAGGTCGGTGAGGTTCTTGTAGAAGAACCCGGCCGAGATGAGTCCGAAGGGCTTCAGCGAATGCTCCAGAAGCACGTCAAAGTTGTCAGCCGTTTCTGCCTTGAGATTGGGATTGCCAAGAGAAGCAGTGTTCACGCCACCGCCGGTCGAGAAGCTAACTCCCTGGGCGATATCCTGGGGGTTCGGACGCGAAAAGCCACGCCCATAGACCAGGCGCAGGTCTGTGTCCCCGGTAAGAGCGATCCGCACCGAGGCGCTTGGGAGCACCTTCACGTACGAGCCGCCGACTTTGCTTGAAAGCGTGTTCGTACCGGGATCAAAGCTTGCGGCATCGAGGTTTGTACCCTCGAAACGAACTCCAGCCACGAAACGGACTTTGCTGAAGTCAATCGTGTTCATCAAATAGCCGGAAGAGACTTTCTCGATGAGGTCAAAGTTGTTGCCACCTAGACTGGGCGGGCCGGAAAGCGCGCCGGGCATAGCAGCGTTGAAAGCTCGCAGGACGTCGCGAAAACCCGGATTCGGTCCCAAGGGATACGCTCCGTCATAGTAATTGCTGTTTGAGATCACGCTTTTGAAGCCGTTCAGGGGCAGCAGGGTCGTGCCGTCCGGGACCGTAAAGTCGGGCGTGAAGGAATCGTCAAACTTGTGCTCGTTACGAAACTTGCCCCCGACTTCGATGGTGGAGAGGCGTGAACCCAAGTGGTAATTCTTGGCGACCGCTGCGGTGACTTGCAAATTTAACTGCGCGGTTAACCCGACGGCGGGGCCGTTAATGTCGGCCAGCGACATGGTCGTAGGGTCGTGGGCTTCCGTATAGCAGACAGGCGCCCACTGTGGCCGGTAGATGCTCTTGGTCGCACCGGGATCGAAGGTGCAGGCACTGCTTGCAAGATTCGACCGGAAGGATGCCGTGGGGTCGTTCTCGCCCAACTGACGGGAACGCGAGGCAGAGACGTCCCAGGCAAACCATGAACTTCTGAGCACATGCTTGCCGCCAAGGACCAGACTTCCGATGCCATAGTCGGGGAGCCGAATCTGGGTATTGAAGCTCGGGGTGCCGCCATTGCCGTTCAACAGACCGGCGGCCACCGGGTCGGTGTTGTCGTTTAATGTGTACACCCAACGATCACCGAAATTCTTGAAGTCAGAGTAGAAACCGCGAAGATAGATGTTGGACCCCTCGGCAAGTTTGTAGTCCGTGCTGCCGGCTAGGCCCCAGCGGGATCGATAGTAGCGGTACTCGCGCTGGTCGATGGTATCGAACGAGCGTGGGCTCCCCGGAAGCAAGGTGGCGATATCCGGCACCGGCTCGATGTCGTCGATGCCGCGGCCGTTCCAATCGTAGGTGCCTCCGATTAGAGCGCCGAATCGCTTGTTGGTTCCGAAACGTTGACCGATCGTGGCAGCAGTCTCGACGAGGCCGCGGCCATTTACGATGGGAGTGTATCCTCCCATTCCACTGACGGAGATGGTCGGCCGTTCACCAGCCGTCTTGGTGACAAGGTTTACCGAGCCACCGATTCCGTCCGGATCCATGTTGGCCTGGAGGGTCTTGTTGATCTCGACGGACTCCACGATGTCAGCCGGAATGGCATCCAGCTTAATTTGGCGCACACCTGATTCCGGAGAAGGCGCGTTGATGCCGTCGATGGTGACGTTCGTGAGCCGTGGCTCAGTGCCGCGAACCTGCACGTACTTGCCTTCACCTTCGTCTCGCTCCAAGGTGACGCTGGGCAGTCGGCCGAGGGCGTCGGCCATATTTGCGTTGGGCAAGCTACGAATCACGTCCGAACTGAGCACCTGAACAATGTTGTCGGCGGTCACCTGGCGGTTGACCTCCTCGGCCTCACCGGAGGCGCGCTCGGCGGTGACGAGGACCTCCAGATTTTGCGCTTCCACTTCGAGCTTCGCTTCGACGTTTGCGATTTGACCTGCAGCAACTTCCACCTGCTTTGTGAAAGTCTTAAAGCCAACATATTTGACCGTTAGCGTGTAGCTGCCTGGTTCGAGGTCGTTGATGAAGAACTGGCCTTGTGCGTCTGATACAACGTTCAGGCCCTTCGACTCAATGCTGACCTGCGCGCCAATTAGCGCACCGTCAGAACTATCGGTGACGTGCCCGGTGATCGTGCCTTTCCCGATTTGCGCATCTGCGACCGGGATTACGCAGAGAGAGCAGGCTAGGGCGAAAAGAAAACAGCAAATCCTTCGCATGATTACTCCTTCGCAGTTGAATTGAAATAAATTCTCGGTCAAGGGGCGAACCGGCCACAAAGTTCACCTCCGACAGGGATATCAGCGAGCAGGTTTCTGAACACTCCCCGAAGGCGCGGTGAAAGGAGTAAACGCCAGTTGTGTGAATCCCAGATGACGCGGGGGTGAGAAAGATGTGAAACAGGCCTGTTCCCAAGGTGAGAATCGGAGCGCGAGGGCAAAAGCACTGGGCCTCTCCCCTGTGCTTTTGGTGAGGTTTACTCCGCGGCTGGCGTTCTCGGCAGCAGGTAATAATGAATCGCGGGCGTGTACACCAGCGAGAGCACCATGGAGCTCAGAATGCCGCCTATGACTGCAATGGCCAAGGGTTTCAGCATGGCGGAACCGGCGCCGATGCCGAATGCAAGAGGAAGCATGCCCGCGACCGTGGCCAGCGCGGTCATGGCAATCGGGCGCAACCGGCGGCGGCCCGCCTGGATCATGGCCTCTTCACCGGAATAGCCGAGCGCGCGAAATCTCTGTTCAGCGTCGAGGAGGAGGATGCCGTTCTTGGCGACGATGCCGATGACCATGATCATGCCCATGAAGGAGGCCACGTTGAATGTTGTGCGCGTAATGAGCAGAGCGAGAAAACCGCCGAAACTGGAAAGCAGTGCGGAAGCCAGAATCGCGGACGGCGCAGAGAAGGTCCGGAATTCCAATAGCAGCACCGCGAACAAGAGCACCAAGGCCAGGAGGAGAACCATCAGCAGATCACTGAAGGATTTCTGTTGCTCTTGATACAAACCGCCGTATTCGACACGAATCGACGAGGGAAGGTGGAGATCGGCGATCGCCTTTCCGACTGCATCCATGCCAGTTCCCAATCCCACACCTTCGAATCGCCCAGTAACGGCGACGAGACGTTGAAGATTCTCGCGGCGAATCTCGGTCTGGCCGGGATCGGTAGTGACCGTCGACAGGGAACCAAGCGTTGCTGTACGGCCCGTCGAGCTGGTCACCAACGTATTGCTCATGCGATCGAGGGTGGACCGGCTTTGTTCAGGGAAGCGTACTCGGATAGGATAGGCGCGATCGTTAACCACGACAGGAGTAGCCGCCGGCTCTCCTTCCAGAATGGCCGCGGCGTCCGTGGCGACTTCTTCAGGCGTAAACCCAGCTCGGGCAGCAATCATGGGATCAATCTGATAGGTCACCGCGGGCCCGCTCGTCGTGTTCACGAGGCCGTCGAGGACGTCCACAACAGGATGTGTTTTCCCGATTTGAATATTTCCGATAGCCTCCGCCACGCGCGGCGCGGTTTGCGCCAGTAGCTTCGGGTCTTGGGAGAAGAGCTTAATCACCACAGGTTCTGGCTGGCTTGTCAGGTCTCCGATCATGTCCCCCAAGACCTGAATGAACTCCACTTTGGTGCTGGGTTCGGTCTGCTCGATCTCCGAGCGGATGTCCGCCATAACCTCGTCGATGCCACGTTTGCGCTGGCCCTGGGGCTTGAGCTTGACGGTGAAATCACCGCGATTGGCTTCCGTGACGGCCGCGATACCGAGCTGGAGACCCGTCCGACGAGAGGTGTTTACGACTTCGGGCTGAGAACGGACGATCTCCTCGATATGCTGGAGGATGCGCTCGGATTCAGCCAGGGAACTCCCCGGTGGGGTGTCGTAGTCCAGGATAAAGCCGCCTTCGTCCATTTCGGGAAGCAAGCCGGTCTCCAGGAAATTGAAGCACACGAAAGAAAGAACGATGATCGCCCCCGAGCTGACGACAAGTATCCACGGCCGCTTCAGGAAAGCCCGCATGGAGTTTGTATAAAACTCGACGATTCGGCCGAACGTGCCGGAGAGATGCGCTTCCTCCGCAGCGAGCAGCTTAGCAACGTCCGTCCCCGCTTCGGGCGGCACTTCGGATCCCGCCCCGTTCTTGCGACGCACGAGGTATTGGCTCAACGTCGGGGTCCAGGTCAGCGCGAGGAGGAGCGAAGTGAGCAGCGCTACGGTCATCGTCACGGCGAGAGCGCGGAAGAAGCTTCCGGTAACGCCGGTCGTGGAGATCAGCGGGAGAAAAACCACGATCGGCGTAATCGTCGAACCGATGAGCGGGACGGTCAATTCGCGGAGCGCACTCTGGATGGCCTCGAACCGGCCCTGGCCCGCATCGCGGTGGAGGACGATGTTCTCCAGCACAACAATCGCGTCGTCGATGACCAGCCCCACCGCCGCGGCAAGTCCGCCGAGGGTCATCAGGTTGAAGCTTTGCCCTGTAAATTTCAGAACAATGAAAGTGAAAAGCAGAGTGACCGGAATGACCAGCCCGGCCACGAGCGAGGTTCCCCAGTCGCGAAGGAAGAGAACCAAAATGATGGCCGAAAGTACCAAGCCGATGAGCACGGCGTCGCGCACGCTGGCGATGGAATCGTGCACGATCGTAGATTGGTCGTAGAACGGCTCAAGGTGCAGGCCCGGAGGCAGCGTCGGGCGAATTGCCTCCACCAGCGCGTGGACTTTGTTGGCCACATCCAGCGTGTTGCTCTCCGGCTGGCGATTCACACTGAGCAAGACCGCCGGTTTGCCGTTCGCCGTAACGATGGTGTAGACCGGCGCCACGGAGGGCGTGATCTTAGCAATGTCACCGAGACGCAGCGGAACGCCCGCGGTCGAGTTCTTCACAACAATTTGCCCGATCTGCTCCGGAGTGCGCACCTGGCCGCTGATCAAACCCAATACCAGTTGATGATTGCTTTCGATCAGGCCGGGTGAATCGATTAGATTCGTCCGGCGGATGGCATCGAGAATATCCGTGACGGTGATGCCCGCCGCGAGAAGCCGCGCCGGATCAGGGCTTACTTCGAACTCCGGAACGCGCCCGCCCTGCACGAGAACGGAAGCAACGCCATCGAGACGGTTCACGCGCGGCTTGATGTCGTAGCTCGCGATTTCCCAAAGTCTGTTCGGGGGAATCGTGTCGGAGGTCAGGCTGTACCCGAGAATCGGAAACGTCGCAAAAGTGAGCCGGTGGGTTTCCACTTTCGCCGTGGGCGGCAATTCCGCTTGCATGCGGGCGACGACCGCGTCCACGCGCTGCAACGTCAAAATCATATCGCTGTTCCAATCGAAAAACAGATCGACCTCGGCGGAGCCGCGGCTGGTGATCGATTGAACCTTGTTTAATCCCGGAACGCTGTTGACCGCTTCTTCGAGCGGGCGGGTGATGGTGACGAGCATCTGGTCGATGGGCATCACGCCGTTGTCCACGCCGATGACCACGCGCGGAAAATCCGTGTTCGGAAATACCGCCACGGGAATCGAGAAAGCGAGATAAGCTCCGCCCAGCGCCACCGTGACAATCAAGAAAAGAATCGGACGCGATAGTTGATGAAACCAGGGGGCGCTCCGCTTGCTGGGAGCGTGCGGGTCGAGCGGCGAATCGGGCTGGATGTCCATGCGCGACTACTCCTTGCCCTTGGCCATGGGTTTGGCTTCGTCGTCCGTGTCAGCTTTCCCGCCCTTGCCGGCCTTTTCTCCCGCATCTTTTTCGCCGGCCGCTTCGATTTTGATTTGCGTTTTGTCCGGCAGGGCATACCCGCCCGAACTGATCACCGGATCATTTGCGACGATGCCACTTACGATCTGTGTCGTCTCCGAGTTGCGAACGCCCACCTGAACGGTTTTGAGATGAGCATGCCCATCGGAACCAGCCAGCAGCACGTAATCGGCGCCATCAGCGTTTTTGTACACAGCAGGAGTCGGCACCACGATGGCGTCCTTGACCGTTTTGGCCGTCATGGCCACTTCCACCGTCATGCCGGGCTTGAGCGCCGGGTCTGGCTTGGACGCCTCCACCCAAACTTCGATCGTGGTGCTTCCCGGATCGAGTGCGGGGCTAACCAAGGTGACGTCTCCCTTGATGGGCTCGTCGAGGCCTGAAATTTTCAGTCGCGCGGGATTCCCAACTCTCAGAATGGCGGCCTCAGACTGCGCGATGTGTGCTTTGGCAATAAGCCTCGAGGTATTCATCACCGTCAGAATGGGTTGATTCGCGTTGGCGAGATCGCCTTCATACAGAGGACGATCCGTAACTACGCCGTCGATCGGGCTGATGATCCGCGAGTAACTGAGCTGCGCCTCGGCGTTGAGCATGCGGCCTTCGTACGATTCTTTTGCGCCTTCCGCGGCTTTCAGGCCTTGTTCCTTGCCGACGCGCTGCAAATCCGCGAGCAGCTTCTGCGCCTGTTCGTTCTGGCTGCGGGCTTGCAGCAGAGCAACCTCCGCCGAGTCCAAGTCACGCCGGGGAATCGCGCCTTGTTGAAAGAGGTCTTTGCGGCTGTCGTAGACCTTTTGTTGCGCGTCAAACGTAGCCTTTGCCGTAGCCGCATCCAATTCCGCTTTTTGAATTTGCTGCGGAAGACCCGCGGAGACCGTGGTCACATAATTTGCCGCGGCCTGTTTGAAATCTCCTTTGCTCGCCAACGCCGCGCCGGATAAGTCCGCATTCTCCAGCTCGGCTAGCAATTGTCCTTTTTTTACGTGCGTGCCTCGTTGCACATGAAATTTCTTAATGGTCGAGGTGATCTTCGGCGCGACTGTGGCTTGTTCCAGCGGATAGACCACGGCTTCTGCCGAAACGACTTGAGAAATCGGGCCACGTTGCGCTGGGGTGGTTTGAACGGTGACGACTGGTTCTTTTTCCTTCTCGGCGCCGCCGCAGCCAATTAGAAAAACCAGTGCAATCGCAGTGCAGATGGCAATCATTGCCGCTCGCCGATTCTTCAGAACGCCATTTGAGTTGTTTTTCATGGAGTTGTCAGCACTCCCGTCAAAGTTTGCAAATTCGCCAGCGCCACGCGGTATCGCACCGCTCCATCCTGGTAGGCGCTGCTTGCCTGCGCCGCTGTGGATTGCGCGTCGACGACTTCCAGCACGGTCGATTCCCCGTTCGTGTAACGCAGGGTGATCAATCGCAAGCTGTCGCTGGCCAGTTCCGTGGAACGATTGAGGCCGCCCAGCTCGTTAAGCGCCGTTTCTGCCTCGGCGTACAGCGATTTGATTTCCGCGAGCAGTTTACGCTGGGCCAGTGAGAGTTCGCGCTGCGCTTGAGAATGGCGCAGTTCCGCTTGCTTGATGCGGCTCTGCGTGGCGCCCCAGTTCCAGATGGGGATGTTCAACGTGGCCGAAGCAGAAGAGCCGAGGTTTGAAGCCCCATTCGGCCCGTTCACCGCGAACCGGGCCGCATCGATTCCATACCAGTAATCCAGACTCAACGACGGCAAATATCCAGCGCGGGCACTGGTGACGTCAGAACCGGCCGCACGTGCGGCTTCGAGAGCGGCACGGACATCAGGATTATCGTGCGCGGCCTGCTGTTGAAACTCGCCAAGCGTTGGCAGCGGAACGAGAGAATGCAGATCCTCGGCGATTTCGTAGTTGTCATTGAAATCCGGAAAAATCAGCACCGCCAGATCAAGTCGAGCGTTCAGCAGCGCCAGCTGTGCTTCCTGCAATTGGCGGCGCCGTTCTTGCATCTGCAATTCCGCTTTGATGACGTCGGAATGGGCCACTTCCCCGCCGTGCTCGAGATCTTGGGTAAGTTTGAAAAAACGATCCCCTTCGTCTGCCGCTTTCTGGGCCGACTGCAGTTTCAGTTGCGCGGCGGCGACCGCGTAGTAGCTCTGAACGACAGTCACGACCAATCCGCGCGACGCAATCTCTGCCCGCGCGCGGGCGGCAGCCGCGGCAGCCGAAGTGCGGCGAAAATTCGAAATACTCACAAGGTCAATCGCTTCGTGGATGTCGGCTTGGCTGAGATATTCATGCACCGCGTTGTTAGCGATGAACCGTACGGCGTTGCCCGGCCCGTTGCCCTGCGTGTAGAGCGCCTGATTGTTGTAGTTCACGCTGGGAAGTAACGCGGTTGCGGCCTGATAACGATCCTGCCGGGAAATCGCGGCTTCCGTTTGGGCCGCTTGAAATGGCGTGCTGTTTTTTCTTGCCAAGGCAAGCGCATCTTGCAGCGTCAGGCGACGCGGTTGCGCTGCGTTCGCGGTTCCCTGACTCGCAGCTTGAGAGGAACCGTTTCCTCCAGGCACTTCTGTACCTTGCGGCCTCGCCCCCCCCGAGCAAAACAGGGCTCCAGCCGCAATCAACACACACGGCCAAGCGATGATGCGTTGCAATTTCATGGATCGTCACTCCTGAGCCGAGTCTGCCCCTGATCCCGGCTTGGAACAATTTACGTTAGCGAGATAGAGATAAACGCAGGATTAATGCGCCTATGGAGCGCTCGATTGGTTCGCAGGCAAATACGCGGCGAAAGTGCTCCCCGTGGAATCCGATCGCGTGAGCTCGAGACGCCCGTGATGCGCTTCGGCGATCCAGCGTGAGATGGATAGTCCCAGCCCCGCTCCTCCGCCGTCGGTTGCCGTGCGCGACCGTGCCCTATCGGACCGAAAAAAACGCTCGAAGATGCGCGGTTGCATCTCGGCAGGAATGCCAGCGCCGGTGTCCGTAATGCTGAGGGCATATTCATCGCCCACTCGGCTGCACACCACGGTGACGCGCCCGCCCTCGGACGTGTACTTGATGGCGTTATCCAGCAGATTCAGAATCATGCGCCGAAGCAACGACTCATCCGCCTGGATCGGTGATTCAGCGGCAGCCACAAAATTCAGGAAGATTTTTTTTGCGAGCGCCAGTGTTCGCGCCGAGTGCACGCATTCCGTGATCAGTTCGTCCAGGTAAAAGTCGCGTGGCTGAATCGGATACTGACCAGCATCTGCCCGGGTGAGCGTGAAAAGATCCTCCACGATGTGCGTTAGGCGCTCCGCCTCATGGTGAAGCGTGTCCAATGATTCGCGATACTCCTCCGGGCTACGGACTTTCTGTGAAAGCGCGACTTCCGCTTCCCCGCGCATGATCGCCACGGGTGTCCGCAATTCGTGCGAGGCGTCGGCCATAAATCGCTGCTGGCGTTCGAACGACTGGCTGAGCCGGTCCAAAAGATTGTTGAACGACCGCGCCAGGTGGCCCAGTTCGTCCCGTTCGTTCTGCACGGCCAATCGTTCGTGAAGATTGGCGGCGCCGATGCGGCCCGCCTGGCTGCTCATGGCTACGACGGGGGCAAGACTCTTGCGCGCAAGAAAGTATCCGCCCCCGCTGGCCAATAGCAAGGCAATCGGAATGACCCACGCAAACGTCGCGGTGACCTCTTCCAGCATTTCCTGTTGTGCGTGAAGCGATTGCAAAATCACCAGCGTCCCGTCTTTTCCTCCGGTACGGAAGCGTCTCGCGAATGCCCGATAGCCCGCCTTGTTCCCGCTGACTTTGCCAAAAAAACGGTCAGACCGCGATGTGGCTTCCAGAAATCGCTTAAACGAGTTCGACGTCAAGAGTCCCGCGGGCGAAGAATCGATGGGCGGAGCCGCCAGAGGAACATCCTGGGAGCTGACGACCAGAGTTCCTTTCGCATCAAAGATCGCGAACACGTGGTCGCGAAAACGGTGTTCGGTGATGGCCACTTGCGCGGCAAGCTTGAACGCATCCGGCCCGCTCTGGTCCTTGATTTCCGCATCCAGCGTGGTAAGGAACGCATTCGAGAGCTCCGCGAGATTTGCATCCGTGCGCTGCGCCGTGCTCTGCCAAAAAATGAAATAGGTAATGAGTGATAGCGAGACGAGCACCACTGCCAGCACGGCAGTATACCAGAGCGTGAGCCTTGCTCGGACCGAATCAACCATGGCCCTTCCGGATCGAAGAACTTGCCTTGCCGCGCCGTCCGGAAGCAGCCTCTTCTGCCGTTTCCGCGCTTTCCACCTCGCTGCCGCTTCCCAACACATAGCCTGCACCGCGCCGCGTGTGGAGCAGGGGTTTGGGGGAATCTCCATCGATTTTTCGCCGCAGACGATTGATGTACACCTCAATTAAATTTGAGAACGGATCGAAAGTTTCATCCCAGACGTGTTCGGCGATCTCCGCACGGCCGACAACGCGTCCGGCATTGCGCGTGAGAAATTCGAGCAGCGCGTATTCTTTCGCGGTCAGCACGATGGCCCGTCCCCCGCGGGACGCACTTTGCGCTCCGGTATCCAGAACGAGGTCGGCCACCGTAAGCTTGGCCGGGCGCAGCTCGCCGGAGCGGCGCAACAGGGCGCGCAGCCGCGCGAGCAGTTCGCGAAATTCGAATGGTTTTGTGAGGTAGTCATCGGCACCGTGATCCAAGCCCGTGATTCGGTCTTCCACGGCGTCACGCGCCGTCAGCATGAGTATCGGCAGGCGCTGTCCGGATTTCCGCAGCTCGCGGCAGACTTCAAACCCGTCACGTCCGGGAATCATCACGTCGAGAATCACGAGGTCGTAAGTATTGATCGCTGCTTGATAAAGAGCATCATCACCGGTGGCCGCCACATCGACCGCATAAGCCTGTTCACGCAGGCCTTTAGCCACAAAGCGCGCGATCCGCGCGTCATCTTCCACAAGCAACAGCCGCATGACAGCATCATACGGCAGGTCGATTGAAAAGTGAGATACATCGAGGCCGTCGATGAAGGAAGTTAAGATGGAGTGGGTTTGCCAAATTATCGCGAGACGGCGGCCGGGCTCGGCGAATAGAATGAACCGGACGCCGCTTCTCCGGCATCAAACGAAACATGAAGGTCCGGAAAGTTGAATCTGCCCTGCCCGATTGCACGCGAACCGCGATGCGGCCGTTCGGCTGCATGGAGCTGTGGGCTGGCAATGAAAAAGCGCATCGCTCGCTGGATCTGGCGGGACTACAGACCGATGTGATCGCGGTGCCCTCCGGCAGTCAAAGGGGCGGCGATCTTTCCGCGGTTTTCTCCTGCAGCGACAACATCGCCCGCGTCGTTCTTGCCGATTGTGTCGGCCACGGCTACAAGGCCAGCGGCGTCGCCCGCCATGTCCATCGCCTGCTGCACAAATTCCAGGATATTCGAGACACCGCGGGATTGCTGACGGCGTTGAATGACGCTTTCACACTCTCCAATGAAAAATCGAGCGCCCCGCTTCGGCTGACCACCGTTGTCACGGGAACCTTTGACGGCACCAGCGGTGAGTTCAATTTCGCCTACGCCGCGCATCCGCGCATGCTGCTCTGGCGCGAGCGTGAAGGGCATTTTCTGGAACTAGGCGAGGGCCTGGAGGGCCTTCCTCTCGGATACATCACGGGCGAAGCCTATAATCAGCAGAGCGTGCGGCTCAACCAAGGCGACATGATCCTCGCCTTTTCCGACGGCGCGACGGAAGTTCGCTCCTCGGACGGAGCACAACTCACTTCCAAAGGCTTTTTGCAGCTCGCGGCGAAAACGCTGCACGGTTTACGCCGGCCTCTTGCGCTACCAGAATTCTCGGAGGCTTTACTGGAAAGGGTACATCATTACCGTGGCGCACAAGGTGATTTGGACGATGACCTCACCTTCCTCACGCTCCGGCGCGCCTAGTAAAAACTGACAGGTTTGTTTGCGCGGGGTGAAACGAAAGCGCCGCATTCTCCGCCTACTTCACAGGATGGGTAGCGAAATACTGATCGAGGCTAGCCACCACTTCCTTGACCGCAAGGTGCACATTTTGATCGAGCGCCGCGACGATGGCCGGCACTTCTTTTCCGCTGGCCGCTTCGTCGTGAGTATAATAGTGGCTCCAAACCGTGGCCCCGCTCTTCAGGTCACGCATCTCCAATTCCAATGTGACCCTTGCCGACGTGGGATTGCCGGTTACTTCTTTGAAATCATAAAGACGCCCGCGAATCGCGAAGTCTCCCCGCACGTTGCTGCGCCGCACATGGACGGCCCGGTAGTGGCCGGACCGTCGCAATTCGCGCAGCAAAACCTCTTCGATCATTTCCGTGGGAGGTTCCGCCCAGCGCTGATACTCGTAGGTTCCCAGTTGCTCGGGTCCATTGCCGAAAACGATGCGGTCTTCGCGATAGAGATGCGAAGTCATAAACGCGCCGAGGAGCAACGTCACCGGCACGGAATCCGCACGTTCCACCGAGGCAGCCTCGGGCGGGACCGTAAGCTGGTAATACCTGCTTGGGCGCGTGGCGCCGCAGCCGCTGACCCACCCAGCCACCAGCGCGACAACTGTCGTCAGGCCGACCCGGGATGCAACGTGAGTTTTCCCTCTCCGTTTCGCGCGCACACTCTTCCCGTATAAAACTTCGCAATCACTTCGCCCTGGCATCATTCCTTTTCTCCCGGTTTGTGCTCGCGTGGATTACTCGACCGAATCAATGTGTACGGCCTGGTTTTGATCGTGTTGGTAAATTCCTTCAAATTCTGGCTCACGTGGCGCAAATTCTCCAGCAACTCGTCTATGTTGTCGGAGTTTACGTCCAGCGTCTGGTCCAGCCGCCCGGTTAGATCCGTCACATTCGAAAGAGAACTCCGCAGATCGGCGACGGCCTGGCGGATATCAGCGCGATTTTCGCCGATTAGGGAATCGACGTGATTCAATGCCTCATTGGCCTCGGCAGAAGTCTTTCTCAGATCCTGAAGCAACGGTTCCAGTTTTTGGCTCGCATTATTCAGATTTCCGATCGTGGATTTGATCTGTGCGCGGTTTTCCCCGATCATCCCGCGTGCGTCCGCCAACGTGCCGGAGAGATTGGCCCGGTTTTGGTCGCTAATTAAATCATTCATTCGGCCCACGGTCACCTTCAATTCAGTGGCGCGATCATTGAGGGTTTTCAAGAGTTGCTGCGCTTGCGGAGCGATGTCATTGATCTTCGCGGTCAGCGCATTGAAGTCCACATAGGGATCGGCCGTCAATACCATTCCCGCGGTGGCCAGCGGCGCTTTTTCGGTTCCCGGAACAATCTCCAGATGATTGTCTCCCAGAGGGCTCAAGCTCATGATCCTCACGTGGCTGTCCGCCTTCACGGGCAAGCCGGAACGCACGCTGAACGTGATCTCGATTCGCGAAGCATCCTGGGGATCAAGCTGCAGTTTTTCCACACGCCCCACTTTAGGCCCTCCCGCATAGCGCACGGTCGCACCTGGTTCTAGACCACCCGCAAACGGAAAATAGGCGCGATAAGTTGCCGCTGAAACTCCAAACGCGCCGCTGAGTGCAAAAATCGTGGCCAGCAGTACCGCTCCGGCGGCCAATACAAACAAACCCACCATCGCTTGTTCGCGTTTTTCTTCCACGTCACACCTCTCTTCCCGGCCCGTCAACGGCCAGGGCGGCGGTTCTCTTCCGTCAGCATTTGCAGGTAGTCCAGCTCCTGCGAAACTTCCGGTTCGGCAATGCGGTCGAGGAATTGCCTCACGCGCGGTTGCGTGCTCGCGCGCATCTCCGCCGTGGACCCGATCGCCACCACGTTTCCTTTGTCGATCAGCACCATGCGATCCGCAATCAGGAACGCGCTAGCCAATTCGTGCGTCACCACGATGATGGTCATGTGAAAAGCTTTCTTGAGTTCAAGTATCAATTCATCGACGCCTGCGGCAATGATGGGGTCCAGGCCTGCCGAAGGCTCGTCGAAAAAAAGGATCTCCGGATCCATAGCCAGCGCGCGCGCCACCGCCGCTCGCTTTTTCATTCCACCACTCAGCTGCGACGGCATGTAATTCTCGAATCCAGACAAGCCCACTTGATCCAGTTTCAAGCGCAGAATGATTTCAATGGTCGGATCTTCCAGCTTGGTATGCTCCCGCAGCGGGAGGGCAACATTTTCTCCCACCGTCATCGAGCCAAATAACGCCCCCCCTTGAAAGGACATTCCGATTTTTTTTCTGATCTCATCCATTTCTGCCCGGGAGATCGCCGCGATGTTCCTTCCTTTGAGCCAAATCTCGCCGGAACTTGGCCTTTCAAGCCCCACCAGCGTCCGCAGCAAGGTGCTTTTGCCTGAGCCGGAACCGCCGAGGATCACCAGCGTCTCGCCGCGCATCACTTCAAAGTTGATGCCATGCAGAATCTCGCGCTCGCCATAACTGACGCGCAGGTTCCGCAGTGAAATCATCGCCTCCGATTCCATGGCTGCGCTGCTGATTTGTTCCATCGTCCCCTGTGCTTCTACCGCGCGCTTATGAAGAAAAACAATGCCGTAAATACAAGGTCGACTAAAATCACCATAAAAATGGAGACGACCACCGCCCGCGTCGTGGCGCGCCCGACCTGCTCTGCCCCCGCGCCCGTCGCCAGACCTTCGTAACATCCCACGGCGGTGATGGTAATCCCAAACATGACGCTCTTGATCAGACCCGTCACGATATCGCGCAAAAACAGCGCGTCCAGCGAAGCCTGAATGTAGCGCCACCAGGTGAAATCCGCCTGCGCCACGCCAAAGAGCCCGCCGCCCAAAACTCCCATGGCGTTTGCCCAGATCGTCAGGCACGGCAACATCACGATCATCGCCAGAAACTTGGGCATAACCAGGAAGTGGACCGGATCGATGGCCATGGTCTCCAGGGCGTCAATCTCTTCGGTGACCTTCATCGTGCCGATTTCCGCGGCAAAAGCGGATCCAGAGCGCCCAATCACCACGATCGCGGTGATCAACGGCCCCAGTTCCCGCGTCATCGAAATAGCCACCGCGCTGGCCACGTAATTCATGGCACCGAATTTTCGTAGCTCGTAAGCGCTCTGCAACGCCAGAATCAAGCCGATGAAAAACGTGATCAGTGAAAGTATGGGCAGCGCGCGCACGCCCGTCTGCATGGCTTGCGAGACGGCGCGTTGCAATCGCAGCTGCTTGCCCTGGAACGGCGCGACGAATGTAAAGTAGGCGGCGCGTGTTCCGAGCGAGGCCAAGCCTCCGAGGTAGGCAAGCCCGTCCGTAACCGTTTCACCGATTTGCGTCGCCAGCTCCACTTTGCTCTCGATCGACTTCCGCGGCTCGGGGTTTCGGGAGACTCAAATCGCGAGCGCTTGATCCTCGTCCTCGTAAATCTCAAAAATCTTGACCAGCTTGGAAAGCTGCAACACTTCCCGGACCGTGGTGTTCAAACCGAACAACACGAATCGCGAGCCCACGTCGCGCGAAGCCTTGAGTCCCTCGACCAGCGACGCAACCCCGGAACTGTCAATGTATCTCACCGCCTTTAAGTTCAAAACGACCCGCGGCATGCGCAGCTCTTTTAGCTCGCGCAGCACGGCTTTCCGCAATTGCGGGGAAGTCGCGAGATCGATGTCTCCCGATATGTCGAAGATGGTGATTTTGTCGAGATGGCGCGCGGCAATCTGCAAATAAATTCTCCTCACGAGCGTTTTTGAAGTTCGGCCTTACGCAACATTTTCACGAGGTGGAGCTGATTCCTGCCGTTGCTGCGACGGAATTCTACCCTATCCATGCTCTGGCGTATGAAGTGAAGTCCCAGCCCCCCCGGCCGAACCTCTTCGAGCGGACGCCCGCATAACTTTTCCCGGTCGACGGCCGGGCCGCGGTCTTCCAGGACAATTTCGAGAGCCTCCCCGCGCAATGCGTCTTCATCGAGCGAGATGCGGCGGAACGATGCCTCGATGGGTTGCTCGGTTTGTCCCCCGTAGGCGTGACGGATTATATTCGTCAGCGCCTCGTCCACCGCCAGAACTACCGCTCGGCACTCTGCTTCGGGAAATCCCAATTTCTCCGCCAAGTGTGCCAGCGCGCCGCGCACGGCGCACAGCATCTCCGGATCGCTCCGCAGTTCCATTCGCAGCAGCAAATTGCCCTGGCTCACGTGGACCTTCTCCCCCGCTCAAGAAACCTGGATTTGACCCGAAACAGTGATCCGGGTGAAACGTGCAACAAACCGCCTTCGAACCGGAACTCTTCCCGCTGGTAGACCCGGTATCTCAAACTGCCCAGATAATACACGCAATTCTGCCGGTCACAACTGCCATGGTCCTTCGGAGGCTCCGCGACAAACCGCGAAACGCAATAAGGATACACTTCGGCAGTCCTTAAGAGAATTTTCAGGTCGGTAGAACTTCTTCGGGAAGGTGGAGAATTACAACCCAGAAATTTGGCAGTCTCGTGTTGAACTTGCCTCCTGTCAAAAGTGTGGCCGGCGACTTGTAAGCCGCATTCTTTCGTGTGGAACTTGGCAAAATCTCTGAGAGCATTCGAGCTAGGCTTAACTATATGTCAGCACGTAACTTACGAGACGCTCTGTTAAATCCGCCTAGTCTCCAAAGTCTGTAGGGAATCCAGCAGAGCCTTGAGCTGCTGGTCGACCGCTGCCGATGAAGATGGCGTCGAATGAGTCCGTCGTAGCGAAGACTTCGCCGGGCCTGATCCAGTTGCAGTAAAGCTCTTGCGCGACGCGGCGCTGGACAGCGAAACCTGCCGGAGGGTAGGAAAGTTTTATTACCGCTCGGGCTTCTTCCAGATATCGCGCTCGTGCATCAATTCAATCTGTTTCTTTGTGACCCTTTCGTGGTATTCGGCATGTTTCATCGGTGCGCGTTTCAGGTAGAGGTTTTTCGGATAAATCGGTTCCTCGTACACGATTTGGTACAACTCTGTGCGGAGATCCTTCATCCAGTTGTCCCACTTGGCGCGAGCGCGGTGGTCGCGCAGGGCCTCGACGTCGATGACTCCAGCGACGTAGCTCGACCCACCGCTGTATTCCAGCTTTCCCATCTTCTGGCCCTTGTAATTGAAAATGTAAGAGCGGCCGCCGAACGTGTCTATGGGCGTGGTTTCTTCCGGGAAGAGGTAATAGGTGCCGACATTGGGGGCGACGATGTACATGTTGTTGTCGAGCGCCCGAGCAGCACTCTGAATTTCAAAATAATCGTTGCCGCTGCCGGGGTGGGGATAGGAGGCCCTATAGACGATCTCGGCACCGTTCATGGCAAGGGCGCGTGCGTTTTCGGGATAAGAGCCCTCATTCGCCATCATGATGCCCATGCGGCCGATTTCGGTGTCCGCCACCGGCCAGAACGCTTGCAAATTCCGGCCGTATTTTTCGATCCACCAATCGTAAATGTCATGCGGGCACACGGAATGTTCAACGGGCCAAAGGGGGGAGACTTTGTAGTGCTGGAGAATAATCTCGCCCTGGGGATTGAGGATGAATCCGACGTTGAAAAAGCGATCCTTCCAATCGGGATGGCGCGCCTTAGCCTGCGCCATGATGAAGCAATCCCATTCGCGGGCCAGCTTTCCGATCTCCTCGGTCTCCTCACCGGGAATATCGATGGCGCACTCGCGCGCGAACTTGGCGTGGTCGAGATCGAGCACTTCGTCATTGAAGGCTTGCAGCGCGCCTTCCGGGATCGCAAGCAGGCGCACCGGAATGCTCAAACCGGAAAGCCAGTTGGCGGCTTTGGCGAGATGTTTCAAGTGCTCGAGGTTGATTTTGATGTCCTTACGGGAGCGAATTCCACGGATGGTGGGCACAAGACCGACGGCAGTATATGGCTTGATCATGGATTTCCCTGCTGACTTAGGCGAGGCCGACATAGCTAGAACGGATGCGCCGGCCTTGCGCCTGTTCTCCTGCACTCTTCCGGCAGCCGCTAGAAATTCAAGCGCAGCGACAATTGGACTTGCCGCGCCGGGCCGACAAATTTCGGCGACCCGAACGAAGGATTGCCACCCGAAAACACCGAGGGAGCAATGCCGTCCTTGTAATGCGTGGGAACCGGGGTAACGAAATCCGGCAACCCGTAGGTGTGGTCGATTTCCAGGACGTTAGCACGATTGAGCAGATTGAAAATCTCCGCGCTGAGTTCGACTGTGACGCGTTCGTTGACGGGAATACCGCGCTGGATGCGGAGGTCCACCGTATGGCTGGGGTCCCCCTTGTACGTATTCCGTCCGAGAACCCCCACGCGGTCCGAGAAGGGGAAAATGTCGCCGTTGGTATCAAATCCAGCAACAATGCTGTAGCGCCTCGCGCTCTGCAGGTTGGTGAGCACCGAGGCCTTGAATTGGCGCAACACGACATTCCAGGTGTCCGGGGTTTCCCCGAGGAGCGCCAGGGTGAGCCGGTGAGGGATGTCGTTATCTCCGACGGCCCGATCCAGGTTCGGACGCAGGAAATCTACCGGCGTGTTGGGCAGGTTGACGGTCGTCGAGATATCGATGGACTTCGAGAAGGTATAATTTGCCAGTAAATCATAGTGGTGCGAGAAGGATTTGCGCACGCTGAGCGTGCCCGCATTGTAAATCGAGAAGCCCTCGGGCTTGACGTACAACACAAACCCGAAATTGGGATCGGCAGGCGTGAAGTAGGGCGCGCAGCCACTGGTGATGGCCGGGTTGCACCCGTTGTTCGCCGGATTTGGCGTCCCGTTAATGCTGTAGTAGACCGGCAAGCGCGAGGCGTGAAGCCATTGGTATCCTGCCGAGACGAAGAAATCCTTGCCTACCTGGTGTTCGATTTCCAGACTGGCCTGCTCGGAGAAGGGATTCTTGAACTTCAGTTTTGCGTACCCCAATGGGAATTGCAGTACCGGACTTGTGGTCGGATCCGGATAAATGCCGTTGTGGGTAAAATTGCTGAACCCGTTGCCGCCAAACACCGGCCCGGGAGCGCCTACGACACCGGACGCCCCGAAGCCAATCAACCGGTTGGTGGGATCACTGAACTCCGGCAAGAGCGGCTGGTTCATGTAAGTGAATTCCGAGGCGCCGATCCAACTCACCAGGACGTCACTGAACACAAACGCCGAGTCGAAGATACCCGCGCCGACACGCACCACGCCCTTACCGTTGTGGAAGGAATACGCCAAGCTCGCGCGCGGCTGGATATTGCCATAGTAGGTCGGATGAAACTTGCCCTGGATTTTCACGTCCGCCGCGGAGGGAAATGTATCCACATCGTAATGCAGGCCGAGGGTGACGGTGAGGTTGGGCCGCACCTTCCAATGGTCCTGGGCATACATCGACCACAGGCTGTGCTCGAACTTCAAGGATGTGGCGTCATTGAATGCCTGCTGCGAAGGGCCCGCGTACAGGCCCGTGGAGAAAGGCAGTGTCCTCGGTGGGATCTGCTGGCCAAAGAACTGGCGAGGCTCCAGGAAGAGGAATGCCAGCGCCGTGCCCGGGGAGAATACGCCTTGCGGAGCGCCAGCGCACCCGGAGGGCCCTCCAAAGAAGCAACCCGGAGAAAAGATGCCCGCCCCAGGGCTGAACAACGTGACCTGCGTATTAATCCAGACCGGTTGGATGTCGCCGCCGAACTTGAAGGTATTTTTCCCGCGCACATACGTCAGGTTGTCGGCCAGCTGAACGTGCTGTTCTGTGTACGCCCGGACGCTGCCAATGAACCCCCCCGCTGATATCAAGTCCGGAATGGCAATGGCGGGCTCGAGGCCAGCCCCTTTGGGGAGGAGGTCGAACTTCCGGCGACCGTACTGGAAAAGCGTTTCGGAGGTGAGGGTCTGAGAAAAGATGTGCACCAAGCTTCCGTAGACCGTCTGGTCGCGCACGGGGTTGTCCCGGTAGGAAGAAGGCATTCCCTCGCCTGGCGCCGCGCCGCGCACATTCTGCTTGCGGGAGTCGTTGAACAAGTAGGTCAGGTTGAGAAAGGTCCGGTTGCTCACGATAGTGTTGCTTTTCAAGATCAGCTTGTCGTAGTCGTCGATGCTTAGAAAAGAGTTCAACACCTCGGGCTGCAATCCGAGAAGCCGCTTCACATCATTGATGCTGAGACTGCCGGGGCCAAAACACCCCGGGTTGTTGGTGCAGCCCAGGATCAAGGAGGAATAGATGGGTGATTCCGCACGGCGTTGCCCTTCGTAGCCCGAGAATAGAAACAGTTTGTCCTTCCGCACCGGCCCGCCCGCCGTGGCACCGAACTGGTTGAAGCGCAAGGTGTTGAAACCCGGGGCTGAGAGCAAATTCTTGGCATCCATCTTGTTGTTGCGGAAAAACTCGTAGAGCGTGCCGTGAAGGTCATTCGTACCCGACTTGGTGACCGTGTTGACCACGGAACCCAGGTTGCGGCCGTTGTCCCCGGTGAAGGGACTGTTCACGACGCGGAATTCCTGCACCCAGTCCTGGGAGGGGCTGATGCGCTGGACACCGGAAATGCTGGTGGTGTAGTCGATCCCGTCCAAGGAAAAGAAGGAGGTGTGGCTCTCCCGCACTCCACCGAAGCTCAGCTTCAGCACCGTCTCCGTGAACGGCGACTGCGCCCCCACGGCCGTACTGCGGCCAACACTCACCGAAGGCGTGAGCAGAACGAAGTCGATGAAGTCGCGCCCCGAGATCGGCAGGTCCTCGATCTTCGTGGTGTCAATCACCTGGCTGACTTCCGCCTTCTCGGGGTCCACGGCCTGGGCGGTCTCCGTCACCTCGACGGTCTCGGCCTTCGCAGAAAGTCCCAGGGAGATGGTCACCGAGGCGATCTGACCGACGGCAAGTTGAACTTTGACCGTGCGCACCGCGAAGCCAGCATGGGTCGCCGTTAGGTCATAGCTCCCTGGCGGCACGCTGGGGATGACCGCGAGGCCGTTCTCCCCCGTGACCGCAGTGCGTTCGACACCCGCGGCGGTGTTCTTGAGCATCAGGTTGGTGCCGAGGACGGCCCCGCCTGACTGGTCGTTCACGGTCACATTCAACGTCGCGAACTGCTGCGCAGAGACGCCTTTGGCAGAGGCCAGCAGTAAAACAAATATTACCCCGAGCAACACCGAGGATATAAGTCGCACGTTTCCCCCGCATTCAGAGCTAAGTTTGACGGACACTAGCACCAGGCACCGGTTGCGTCAACAATACTCTCTACAAGCACGTGAGGATGGATCGAGCGGTCGATCAGCACCGTTTGCTAGTCTTTGCTATTGATTCAACTCCGAAATATAGCAAGAGATTGAGACTATTCTGTTTTGAACACTGAGAATCAACCGTGGAACGGTCAAGCACGCATCTGTTGCCCGCCAAGCAGTTTCTGAGCTTCGGCCGGATCGAACCACCAGGGAGAGAAGTCTGGGGGATTGTTGAATCCGTTGGAGATTTTGCCAGCTAAAGCTGGACTCTGGCTGGCGGCTCCCATCAGTTGCAGGATGTGAGGCGGCGGTGGTGTCAGTAAGGTGTTGGTCCATTTCACCACCCACTGGGCATAGTTCCAGAAAGAATCAAAAGTCTGCTGCATCCATGTGGCATCGAAGGGTTTGTTGCCATGCTCCAGGATGCGATTCATGTAGACCTTCGCGGCTTTGCTTGCAGTGTTCGATCCTTGTCCGGTGATTGGATCATTGAGGACTACGACGTCCGCCATGCCGAGAGCCAAACGGCCCGAAGGCAGCTGGCAGATCGGCTTGCGTACGGTGGGAGGAAACCTGCCCACAAGCGTGCCCATGTCGTCAGTGAGTTCGATGTCGCGGCAGCGATCGGCTTCCCACGGTAAAAATGTCTCCAGAATCCATTTAGATTTGGCCAGGTGCTGGTCCGGCGTCTTCACTTCGCCCCAGCAATCCATCGGCCCGCCTGGCACCCCTTCGAATACCATGATCTCGCAGACGCCCGTCGTCGTAAGGGCGGGGAACACGAAGTACTCTCCAACCCCGGGTATTAGACTGAATGCTACCGCGGGAAAAGGCTTCCTGGGCACCATCTTCTTTACATAGGTAAGTGCAAGCGCCCGCATCGGTGTGGTGAATGGGGAATTAGCGGAATGCGTCTCGAACAGCCGCGCCACATCTCCCTTTCCGGCGGCCACGATCAAGAGGTCATGAGTGCTGGCGTACCTCTCGAGTTCTTGGACCCCCGCATCCTCAATAACTAGCTTCCCGCCACGCTTGGCGAATTCTTCCATCCACCCCGCGAACTTGACGCGTTGGTCGACGGATTGCCCGTAATGATCGAGTTTTGCTTCCCAAAAAAGCGCGCGGCCGCCTTCGGGGCCGGGGATCGAAAACGCGATCCCTTCCGTAACTGGGCAGGGTTTTTCCCAGAAATTAATTCCGAGATCTCGCTCGTTCTGGAGGGAATCGTGGAACATGAATTGGCTCGAACTGACGCGGCCCTGGCGGATTTGTTCCAGGGTGCGGTTTGAGACGACGGTGACTTCGTATCGCTGCCGCAACAAGCCAAACGCCAACTGCAGACCTGACTGTCCCCCGCCCACGATTGCGATTTTCCTCATCCCTCACCTCGCGATTTGCTTCTGAGAGCGTGCTATTTTGCTTTCTATCTTTTCGTTAGTCCAGTTTTTTCAACGAAGCCGCAAGTTGCGCGCTTTGCTGCTCGTTCCGAGTTGCAGCTTTGTCGCTTTTGCGCGTGCGTGGTAAGGTTACGCCCTGCAGAATCGATCCCGCGCGTTAAGGGGGTGCCGTCCGATGGAAGGACTCAAGAATAAGGTGGCGATCGTTACCGGAGGAGCGACGCTAATCGGCGCGGGAGTGGTTCGCACGTTCCACGATGTCGGAAGCAAGGTCGTAGTCGCCGACATCAACGAGAAGGACGGTCAGGCACTTGCCGACAAGCTGGGTTCCGGCGTTCTCTTTGTGAAGACGGACCTCGCAGACGACGGCCAGATCTCCGCCTGCGTCGAAAAAACGGTCAAGGCGTTCGGGGGCATCGATTTTCTGATCAACCTCGCTTGCGTGTATATCGACAACGCTCTTGAGTCCACGCGAGAGGAATGGCTCGCGAGTTACAACATCAATGTCGTCGGCGGCGTGATGATGCTGAAGGCCGCACGGCCGCACATGATCAAGCGTGGTGGCGGGGCTGTTGTGAATTTCGGCAGTATCAGCGCCAAAGTGGCGCAAACAGGACGCTGGCTTTATCCCGTCGCGAAAGCAGCGATCTTGCAGTTGACCCGTAACGAAGCAATGGACCTGGCTGGCGACAAAATCCGTGTCAATTCGCTCTCCCCGGGCTGGACGTGGTGCCGGTTGATGGACGAGCTGACCCGCGGCGACAAGGTCAAAACGAACAAAGTGGGCGGGGCATTTCATCTGCTTGGGCGAGTGGGAGAGCCACGGGAGGTAGCTGAGGCGGTCCTCTTTCTGTGCTCGAGTCACGCATCCTTCATTACCGGAACGGATCTTGCCGTGGACGGAGGCTATTCCGCCATGGGGCCGGAAATGGCGACACCAGCGATTCCGAAGTTGATGGAGTAGGGGAGTCAGGTCATTTGACCGTATGAAGCGCGTCGCCATTATTGGCGCTGGGCAGTCCGGGCTGCAGCTGGCATTAGGACTGCTGCACAACGGTTACGAAGTTACGCTGTTCTCGGACCGCACCGCTGAGGAAATTCGTACCGGGCGAGTGATGTCAAGCCAGTGCATGTTCGACTCGGCGCTGCAGACGGAACGCGACCTCCACCTGAATTTCTGGGAGCAGGAATGCCCCAAAGTCGAGGGAATCAGCTTCAGCGTTTCGGGGCCGCACAGGGCGAAGGTGGTCGATTGGGCGGCGCGGCTCGATGCCTATGCGCAAGCCGTGGATCAACGGATCAAGATGCCGGCATGGATGACTGAATTCCAGAGCAGCGGCGGCGAACTGATTTTCAAAGAAGCGCAGATGGCGGACGTAGAGTCTTGTTCGAGAAGTCATGACCTGACGATTATTGCCAGTGGCAAAGGGATTCTCGGGTGGCTCTTCGAGCGGGATCGGAGCCGCTCACCTTATGACCAACCTCAGCGTGTCCTCGCGCTCACGTATGTAAGGAAGATGCGCCCGCGTGAATCCTATGCGGCCGTATCCTTCAGCCTGATTCCGGCAGTCGGGGAATACTTTGTCTTTCCTGCCTTAACAACGTCCGGACCGTGCGAAATCATGGTCTTTGAGGGTATTCCAGGCGGGCCCATGGATTGCTGGGGAGATGTGAAAACGCCGGATGAACATCTCGCTAAATCCAAATGGATTCTGGAGACATTCTTGCCCTGGGAAGCAGAACGTTGCCGGGACGTGGAATTGACGGATGACAAGGGGACCCTCACAGGGTCTTTCACGCCGGTGGTGCGAAAGCCGGTGGCCACGCTTCCTTCGGGGCGACAGGTGCTCGGTCTCGGAGACGCGGCGGTGCTCAATGACCCCATCACAGGTCAGGGGTCGAATAACGCCGCCAAGTGCGCGGACATTTATCTGCAGAGCATTCTCGATCACGGTGACGGGAAGGCGGACCCGGAATGGATGCAGCAGACATTCGACCGCTACTGGTCCGGATATGCCCGCTGGGTGAGCGAATGGACCAACATGTTGCTCAATGCGTCGCCGCATGTGTCCAAGATCCTCCAATCCGCAGCGCGGCTGAGAGAAGTGTCCGAGGCTTTTGTGAACGGCTTCGATGACCCGCGCTCGCTGTTCCCGTGGTTCATGGAAGCAGAAGCGGCCGAGGCATTCCTCCAAGAGGCCGCAAGCGCCGCGGCGGAGCGCTTCGACCGGCGGGACTTCCGCAAGGCGCTGGGCCAATTTGCCACGGGCGTAACCGTGGTCAGCACGCGCGCGAAAGACGGGCGGCGGATCGGCATTACTGTGAATTCGTTTTCCTCGGTTTCGCTCGATCCGCCACTCGTGCTTTGGAGTTTGTCGCGTCAAACCCCGAGCTTTGCGGACTTTATTGGCGCGAGTCGCTTTGCGATCAACGTTTTGGCGGCCAGCCAGCATCATTTGTCCCGGCAATTCTCAACCCCTCTGCGGGACAAGTTCGAGGGTGTTGACTGCCTGCAGGATGTCGCGGGGTGTCCCCTGCTGAAGGGCGCCACGGCCCATTTTGTTTGCCGCAATGTCCGCCAGTTCGAGGGCGGTGATCATGTTATTTTTCTCGGGGAAGTCGAGGAGTACGAATGGAACGAGGGCGAGCCTCTGGTCTTCCATTCCGGACGCTACCGGATCGCTACGCGGCACCCCGATATCCCGGAATGAATAGTTCTAGTGCGGGCCAAGAATGTGAAGATAGGTTTTGATTCATTTATGCCTTTCGAGGAGAAATGGAAATCCCGATGAATCCCTTCATAAAACTCAATAAACAGTACATTAGTGGAACCTGGCGTGACGGGGCCAGTTCCAAACTGCTGACCGATCGGAACCCTTACAATGACAAGCCCATCTGCGAATTCAAGCTCGGAAGTCTCGCGGACCTGGATGAAGCATATCGCTCGGCGGCAGCGGCGCAAAAGATCTGGGCGGATGTCAACCCGTTCGAGAGACGGAGCATTCTTGAAAAGGCCATCACATTCGTTGAAAAAAACGAGGCTGAGATAACCGACCTTATCATCGAAGAGCTGGGCGGCACCGCCCTGAAAGCGTTCTTCGAAATAATGATCGTGAAGAACATCATCAAAGAGGCTTCCACGTATCCGCTCCGGATGACAGGGGAGATCTACCCTTCACCGGTAGACGGAAAGGAAAACAGACTCTATCGCGTTCCGGTCGGGGTCGTCGGCGTCATCAGCCCCTTCAATTTTCCATTCTTCCTGAGTATGCGCTCTGTGGCCACGGCACTCGGAGCCGGGAATGGCGTCGTGTTGAAACCGCACGACGATACCCCGATCACCGGAGGAACACTGGTCGCAAGAGTTTTCGAAGAAACGGGAATTCCCAAGGGCTTGCTGAATGTCATCGTCGCAGATATCAAGGAGATCGGCGACACTTTTGTCGAACACCCCGTGTCACGCGTCATTTCGTTCACCGGCTCCGAGGGGGTCGGGCGGCATATTGGCGCCGTCGCTGGGCGGTGCTTGAAGAGGGCGATCTTGGAATTGGGGGGAAATAGCGCGCTCATCGTGATGCACGACGCCGACCTGGATAATGCACTGAATGCCGCGGTATTTAGCCGTTTCACGCACCAGGGCCAGATCTGCATGAGCGCAAACCGGATCCTCGTGCAGCGCAGCATTTACCCGCAGTTCCTGGAAAAGTATGTAAAGCGGGTTTCAAGCCTGAAGGTGGGCGATCCGCGCGAGCCCCAAACGGATATCGGACCGCTCATGAATAAAGCACAGGTCGAAACTCTTTCCAAACAGATTCAAAAAGGGGTCCAGGAAGGTGCCCGGGCTGTCTTGCAGGGAAAAGTCGAGGGTAATGTCGTCTCCCCGACTGTTCTTGCCGACGTCCGTTCTGGCATGTCCATTGCGCAATCCGAGATGTTCGGTCCGGCAGTCTGCGTGATGCCCTTCGACACGTCGGAAGAAGCCATCCGCATCGCGAATGACAGTCCCTTCGGGCTGAGCGGTGCAATCCACACTCGCAATGTGGAATGGGGTGCGGAGATGGCGAAACAGATCGATTCGGGGATGATTCATGTGAATGACGCAACCATCAACGATGAGCCATTAGTGGCATTTGGCGGGGAAAAAGCCTCGGGTATTGGCCGTCTGAACGGCAAGTGGGCTCTCGAAGAATTCACGACTTTGAAGTGGATTTCGGTTCAGCATAAACAAAGACATTACCCCTTCGAAGTCGCTGCGGGGTAGGTGGGCCGCAACTGCGGTCGAACCCATGTCCTAAACTAGGAGGATCAGACTGCGCCTCAGGCCGAATGAACCAGAGTTTTTGGAAGCCGCACTGCACAAATTTTGCAAGTAGGCTTCCACTGTGCACGGTATGGTGTAGCTGCACGGTATCCCGACTTGCAGGAGTGAATGGCTTTCTTGTCGCCGAGTTCGGACGTACCGGAAGGAATTCTTAGGTGGCACAGCACGACCCACCTTTCCGGTTAGCGACCGCTAGGCTAGTTATGGCTGCTGTTCCCTACGGCGTTTTGTGGAGGAATGTTTTGGTTCATGCGGAACAAGTTTTTAGGGTCGTAACGAGTCTTGACGGCCACGAGGCGTTCCCAGCGGTTGCGATAAGCCTCGGGCACGCGGTCAGCTTCGTCGCCGCTCATGAAGTTGACATAGACTCCGGGCACCATCGCTGGCCGCAGCCTGGCAAACAAATTGCGAACCCAAGAGATATTGAGGATATCGTCCTCAGACTCATGCCAGTTTCCGAGCAGATTCATAACGAATGGAGCGCTGCGATCGCCAAAGGCGGTCTCATCGGCCCCAACCCGCGCGGCGGCGCCACCCAGGTACGCGAGCTCAATTTGACTAGTGGGAGAAGGGATGGTGCCGAGCGCTTCCACCATTGTGTAAATGCTCTCGTCAGTGAAAGATTTGAAATAGCCCGCCTTGGTGTAGTAGTGCCGCCCATGAGGAAATTCCGCATCTGCCATCGTCTGCAGCGTAAGGAACGGAATCACTTCTTTCGTTACAGCAACAGGATTGCGGAAGAAAAGGACGCGATCCACATAGCGGCGGCCTTCCTCGAGGTTTCCGGCCCATAACGCAGAGGCACTTGCGACGGGGAGCCCCCGAACGCGCGAAGGGATGTTCTCCGAGTCAGGAGCAATCGTCAATGAAAAACCCCAGCGCAAGTTGTCGGGAGATTCCGGCATAAAATCCCGCCAAGACTGCAACATACGGGGGATGTCATCGCCGAGGTACATGGCCGTCCCATACAGAACAGTGGACAAGGGGTGGAGTCGGACCTCGAACTCGGTGACCACTCCAAAATTTCCGCCGCCGCCGCGCAACCCCCAATATAGGTCAGGATTTTCTGCTGCGCTGGTGTGGAGAACAGATCCATCAGCGACGACAAGGGTGAAGCCCTCAACGTTGTCGCATGAGAGACCGTGCAAGCGGTTTAGCCATCCGGTGCCTCCGCCAAGGACCAGTCCCCCAGCGCCGGTATGGGAAACAACGCCGGCCGGAAAGGCGAGACCTACAGATTGGGTCGCAACATCAATCGTGCCGAGAAGGCACCCACCGTTGAATCGCGCGCGGCGATTTACTTCATCAACATGCACCCGACGCATGCGTGTGAGATTAAGCACCAAGCCACCCTCACAACTGCTGAATCCGGCAAGGCTGTGGCCACCACAATGGATAGCGGGAGCTACGCCAGCGGCACTCGCCGCTCGGACAACAGCCTGCACATCCGCCACGGTGGCACAACGGGCGATCAAACCAGGCGTGCGGGCAACCATTCCGTTCCAGATGCGCCGCGCTTCGGAAAACTCGGCGTGGCCAGGACGCAGCAGGTCACCGCGGAATTGACGTTTCAGAGAAGAGTAGACGTCTTCGATGGCGCTGCTCATTCCTACCTCTCCTTTACCGGAACAGCAAAGATAGCAAAACCAGTTGTGTGATATTTCACGGGCTGCCAATCAACTCTTCGTGGTTACTCCCAGAGTTGCTTGATATTTTCCCACTGCTCATGTTCCGGGTCTTTCGAGGCGGGTTTGTACTCGCAGCCGGGGAAATCATTCGCAGGCAGAGTGTAGGTGCCGCGCTCGATCAGACGGCGGATGTTGTCTCGGTAATACTCGTCAACTTTCGCGTGCTGTTCCGGGTCTTTCTTCATCCACAGGTTTTTTGGGTGGATTGGAACCTCGTACATCTTGCGAAAGATTTCGGTGCGCAGATCCTTGATCCAATTGCTGTTGAGGTTTCTCACTCGGAACTGGCGCAGGGCTTCGATGTCGATCGTCGCGGCAACCGCGGTGTTATAACCCGAAGGCGAATAGGAAACCACGCTGCCCATGTAATCGACGATGTGAGAGTGGCCGCCGGCGATATCAAATGGGTGTTTCATGCCCGGATGCAGAAAAACGGGCCCGATGTTGGGACAAATCATGTACAACGAATTGAAGTGTGCATGCGCTTGATTTTGGATGAGCCAGCTGCCTCCCCCGGGATATCCGGAATTTGTCATTGGGATCGCCTCGCTGGGCCGGTAGACAACTTCGGCTCCGTTGAAGGCTAGAGCGCGTACGGCTTCCGGGTATTCACCGTCGCTGCAACAAATCGTGCCGATGTTCCCGATGTCCTTAGTCTTCAGGACGGGGTAGAAGGCTTCGATCCCCTCTCCGAACAGTTCGACCCAGCGATCGTAGACATCGTGCGGCGTGCAAGAACGCTCACGGCACCAGATGTGGTTCTTCGCAGCTTTGTGGACGATTGCTCCCTGGGGATCGATTACAAACAGCGTGTTGAAGAACCGATTCTTCATCACTTCCGGCCAGCGCGCTTTGCACTGCACAACGACGTAGGTGTCATAGTTCGTAGCTAGCTTGGCAAGTCGATCGGTCTCTTCGCCGGGTATATCGATGAACAGCTCTTTGGCGGCCACGATGTGAGGGAGATCAAAGGCTTCGTCCGTGAACCCGGTGAGGGCACCTTCGGCAAGAGTAATCAATTTAACCGGCATGTTGATGCTCACGATGGACATCGCGGCATGGATGCCGTCCTCGATGGTGTCGAGGTTCCTCCCGATATCTTTGCGGCTGCCGATTCCGTGCACGACCGTTGAGAGACCGATCGCCATGTACGGCGCAACTGGGACCGAGGCGGATTTCCGGCCGCCATTATTGCCCCTGTTCTTGAGCTGTGCCATTTGAAATCTCCCCGAAATGAGCCACCCAAATATCACTAGACCAAAAATTTAAATCCGCATACCTAACAATTCTCGTCGAGGCGGCCGTCGTCGACTCTGCCTAGGGCTCCCTTGGGAGACTTTCCGGACTCGCTTCCAGCTGATCGCCGGTGCCAGCCACTGCGCCGTGCCGCACATTCCAATACAAAAGGCTGATGATTGCGAGGAGCACGGCAAACGCGGGCACCGAGTATTGCAGTCCCTCGACAAAAAAGGCGCTGCCCGCAATCGCCACCAGGACAGCGATGCCCAGGATGTTCGCGATGGGAAACAGATGTAGTTTCAGCGGCAGGTCATTCACTTTCGCGCCGATGGAGCTGCGGAACCGCAAATGGGCGAGGAGCACGACGATCCATACGAAGTACATTCCCGCTACTGCCGACCCGTACATCAGCAGAAATGCGCGCTTAGGAACGTAGATTGCCAGAAAAATTGCAGCTACCATCCCCAAGCTGGAAGCTGCGAGCGCCCGGTGTGGCACGCCATTGGCGCTCAGGCGGCCGAGCAACGAGGGCGCAAGGTTTCCCCGGGCCAAAGAAAAAAGCATACGGGTGGAAAGATAGAGGTTGGTGTTGGCGCTCGACAGCGCGGCGGTGATGACCACGAGGTTCATAATGAACGCGGCATTCGGAATTCCAATGGAAGCGAAGGCGCGCACGAACGGACTTCCCGAGATGCTGCCGTCGCCCGTCTGGTTCCAAGGTGTCATGGTCACCATCACGGCAATCGCGAGGACATAGAACAGGATGAGGCGGAACACCATCGTACGCATGGCGCGGGGGATCGCTTCTGCCGGCCGGCGAGCTTCACCTGCTGTGACGGCCACCACTTCGACTCCCATATAACTCGCCATCGTCAGCGTGAACGCCAGCCACATGCCACGAAACCCGTGGGGCAAAAATCCGCCGTAGGCAGTCAGGTTTCGAATGCCCAACGCGGGGCGCGGGGATAAGCCGGTGATCAACGCGATTCCGACAAAGATAAAAACAATGATCGCCACAACCTTAATTAGAGAGAACCAATATTCGAACTCTCCAAAATTCCCGACGTGGGCCGCATTGATGCCGACGACTCCCGCAGAAACCACTACTACCCACAGCCACTGCGGCGTGTTGGGAAACCAATATTGAAAATAAATGGCCACCGCCGTTACTTCTGCGCCGATGGCGATGATTTGAATCAGTCCATATGTAGCGCGAACGGTGAAACCCGACCAGCGATTTAGATAACGCTCGGCGTAAATGCCGAAAGAGCCCGCGACGGGATGGACAACCGCCATCTCCGCTAGCGCGTACGCCATGATCAGCGCGAGAACCGCGCCAAGGAGATACGTGAGAATAACGGAAGGCCCCGCGAGACTGATGGTGACATTGCTCCCCAAGAACAGGCCGACGCCGATGGCCCCGCCGATGGCAATCATGGAGAGCTGGCGCTCGGTTAATTTGCGCTGCAAATTCTGGGAGGGCCGTGCGGTGTCGGCAGGTTTCTCGCTACCAGGGGAAGCATTGGTGATCGTCATCCTCGCTTTACCGCCTTTCGACCCCAGACTCTACACCGAGAAAGCATGAGGAGCGGATCAATTGCCCGCGATTTCTTGCAACTCGTTCAGAAACAATCGGATTTCTTCCTGGGTGTTGTAGTGCACCAAGGAAGCCCTCACCGCGCCGCTATCCGGTGAAAGCCCGAGTCGTGTCATGAGTCTGGGCGAATACATATGGCCATCGCGGACCGCAATGTCCTTGACAGCCATCCGCGTGGTGATTGCGGCGGGTGAAATATTCTTGAGATTGAATAGGACCGTGGCAACACGCAGATGAGAAGCTTGTGGATCTTGTATTCCGTAGACGGTCGCGCCTTTAATCGAACGCAATCCCTGCAAGAGCTCGGTAGAAAGCGCCGTTTCATACTCGCGGATCGCTTTCATGGCGGCGGACAAGCACTTGCGCCATGAACTCGGAGCATCGTTCCCGCCGGAACGACTGCCCAGGTCGGCCAGGTATTCTATGGCGGCCCTCATTCCGGCGACGTTTTCATATACAAACGTTCCCACTTCGATTTTGAGAGGTGGAACATTCGGGATAAAGTCCTCCCGGAAGGTCGGTAATGCGTCCAAAGCAGCGCGGCGGCCCCACAGAAATCCCATGTGCGGAGCAAAGATTTTGTAACCCGAACATACGAGGTAATCACAGCCCCATTCCTGAACATCGATGGAGCCGTGGGGCGCGTAGTGCACGCAGTCGAGGAAGACCTCGGCACCAACGGCATGAGCTCTCTTGGCCACGCCGGCAACATCAATGATCGTGCCGAGGGCGTTCGACGTGACCGTGCACGCGACTAGACGCGTCTTCGAAGAAAGAAGCGGCTCGAGGTCGGCGAAGTGCAGGTTGCCATCGTCGCGCACTTTCCACCAGCGGATGACCGCGCCCTCTTGCTCCAGAGCCATCCAGGTTGCAATGTTGGCCTCATGGTCAAGGTCGCTGACGATGATCTCCCGGCGGTCTCTTAGTGTTTGACTGAGCGCGAGGCTCACCAGGCGAATGAAGGAGGTCGCGTTCATGCCGAAGGCTACTTCGTCAGATTCGGCGGCATTCAGGAACGCGGCAACCGCTTCCCGGGCGTGGGCGATTTCCGCATCTACTTCCCTGCTTTCGCGGTAGCGGCCGCCACGCTGCACGTTGCGGCAGAGCAGGTGGTCGTTGATCGCATCAAAAACTTTTTGCGGTACTTGCGCTCCGGCCGCATTGTCGAAAAACACGGAACTTCCACTGCGATTTAGTGCCGGAAACATCCGCCGCAGACGGCCCACCGGAAATTCAGCCATCACTGACCTTTCTCACCATTCGGCCTCCCGCGCCGATTATACAAATCTCTGTCTTTGTAGTCTCCGCCTGCGCCGTAACGTGCCCGCAGAAAAGCCTGCATAGAAGATTGCGGCACCTCAAGTTCTAGCTTGCGCTTACCGAAGTTGCGCCGGTCGCCAAGAGGTCGAGGTTTCGTTCGAGCACATCGAGCACGCCCTCGACGTCACTTTGCGTGTTGTAGACGTGGAAGGAGACTCGCAGGCCATCGTGGCGGTTGGAGCAAACAATTCCGTTTGCAGCAAGTTTTTGAACCAGCGCCGGAGCGTCCTTGCATTGCAGGACGCATAGCGGTCCAACGCTGTCTACAGGAGTTTTCGCGCAAAGCCCCAGTTTATGTGCGCCCGCAAGGAGTGCATGCACCAACCCCTCAATGTGCTCGGAAATGTTTTCGAGTCCAATCTCCTGAAGCAGTTGAATGCCCCTCATGGCGGCGTAAATGTTGGGTACAGGAGGGGATCCCGCCTCAAACCGGCGCGCAGAAGAAGAGAGGTCGAGGTGTCTCACGTCGAAGGCAAAGGGGTTGGTTTGCGCGAACCAGCCAGTGATTGTGGGCTGCAGCGATTCAATCAACTCTTTCCGGACATACAAGAATGCCAGGCCCGGCGGCCCCAGAAGATACTTCAATGTTCCGGTCACGTAGAAATCGAGGTTCGCAGTGCGCACGTTCACGGGGCGGGTGCCACTGTCCTGGTAATCATCCAGCATCGCCAGGGCGCCATTCGCGTGAGCGAGCCTCACAATCTCGCTTACCGGGGAGCGGAATCCGTTCATAAAGCAGATCCCCGTGATTGGCACGATGAGAGTCTCATGGTCGATGGCCTGGTCGTATCCTTTCAGCGGAATGGCGTCACCGTATGCGCGCACGAATTCCACCCGGGCGCCGCGTTTCTGCTGGGCCAGCCAGATGTGGCCCATCGTTGGGAATTCGAACTCGCCAAGAACTACTTTCTTTCGCTGATCGTATTCCAAGGCGCTGGCGACGGAATTGATACCTGCCGAGGCGTAGGGTATGAGAGCAATTTCGTCTGGGGTTGTGCCGATGAAGCCGGCAAATTGCGCGCGCGCAGCCTCGTACCGTTCGACCCAGAGCTCCCACGGCGAACCATGCTCATGCCAACTGGAGACGTACTCCCGGAAACCTTCCTCCACGGCATCTGACAGCGCTCCCTGGGAGCAACTATTCAGATAGATTTTGTTCTTGAAAACAGGAAATCGCGAGCGAATGGAAAGCACTTGAGAGTTCGTGAGCATGGTTGAACCGTTGCTGGTTCCTCGAGTCTGCGCCAGGGAGCCGGGCCGCTTGGAACTCGAACAGCGCGGGAGCGTCGCGCTCTCTCGCTGCCGGTACCAAGGGCCCGGTAAGTCCCGGTCTAGAAGTGGAATCTCGCTCCGAACTGGCCTTGCAGCGGAGGAGTAATAATGTTAATTGGCTTCCGGAAGTTGGCGCTGGCCATATTGTCGTTATAGTTTTGGCCGTAATTAGCCTTGTTCGTCAGGTTGAATACCTCGAAAAGCAATTCCAGTTCGGAATTCTTCCCCAATTTTTCAAACCGGAAGATCTTGGCGATGCGCGTATCCCAACTGAAAGTCGGGTCGCCGCGGAGCGAACCGCGCGGGCCCGCCCGGTCACCGTCTGTGTTAAACGTACGCGAGCCTCCGGGGCCGTCATCGACCGCACCGAAGACCGTAGGCACTCCATCGTTGTTGGCGTCGCAGCCGCCGCACAAGACCGGCGTGTAGGGCCGGGCAGAAGCGGCGGTCAGGATATTCGACCACTGGATGCCGTAAGGCAGACGAATGATGCCGGAAACCACCAGCCGATGCCGTTCATCCAGGTTGGATGGTCCAAGCTCGCCGGGCCCGTGCGGGTTCAACTGATTCAAAACGACGAAATCGAATTGATCCGTGTCCGTGGTCGACTGCGAAAACGTGTAGCTGGCAAAGAGTTGATACCACTTGGTCAGATTTTTCCGCGCGGAGATGATGAGGGCCTCGTAGTTGTTGCGCCCGGTGGTGTCCTCGAGGAAAATCTGCCGAGGAAGCATGGAGTTTGGATCGAATACCCCGGCCTGCGGGAAATTTACTCCGGAGCCGCAGGTGGGGTCGTTGTTGAGGCAGAAATTGAGGTTACGCCCCTGTGTGAGCGCCCTGGTGCGGGAATAAACGCCGTCCACGTCAATCGTTAGTCCCGCCACGCGCCCTTCTTTGAACTGGTGGGAGAATCCGCCGTGCACCTGATCCGCATACGCAACTTTGCTGTCGGGCGAAGTCACGAAACCGATCGGAAATCCATCCCCAAAAATGTTCGTGGGGGCCACGGCTGGCTGGCAGCTTGCGACCAGAGGCCGTGTGGCGCCGCACGTGACTCCGGGAAAGAACTTCGCAGCTGAACCGGGCACAAAGACAAAATTAAATGGGGGATTGCCGTTTGCCTGCGGCACTTCCAAATCGGCAAACAACGAACCCGAGAGGAGCGAGGAAGGATCGTAGAGCCGTCCGTACCCGGCACGGACTACGGTTCGGCCATCGCCGTTGACATCCCACGCCACAGCGACCCGGGGGCCGAAGTTGGATTTGTCATCGTGAGGTATCTTGCCTCGCGGCCCCCCAGGAGTTACGTTCCCAAATTGTGTGACCAGGCTCTCGGCCAGGGTGCCGCGGAAATACAGAAGATTGTGGAAGTAGTCGTAGCGCAGCCCGGCCGAGAGCGTGACCCTGCCGAGGCGGATGTCATCCTGAACGTAGAAGCCGAGGTGTGTGAGCGGCCGATTGAAAATGTCAAACGCGGGAGAAGTCCAGGACTTGAAGTTGGCGAGTTGCTGTGGGACGGGAGTGGGATTCCCAGGCAATGTCTGCGCCCCCGGCATAATTGTATTCGTCGCTGGATCGTATAAGTCGTTGGCAAAAGTGTAGCGATTGTGCCGGAAATCCCCAGAGATTCCCAGGCGCGGCCGGTACACATCGGTCACACCGAAGCGCATGTTGTGCCGTCCGTGGACCATCGAGAAGTCGTCATTCCACTGCCACATATTCTCCCTTGGCGCTTGGGTTCCTGCCTGGCTCGCGCCAAACGATGCGTCGGGAAGAATGATCGTCGGCACGTCCAGCGAGCTTGTATTGTCGGTCAGCGAGTTTTGCCAATATTGATAATGAAACCGGAAATCGTTTGCCTTGTTGGACCCGAACAACTTGGTGAGCGCCGCCACGGCATCGTGCAGCTTGTTGGTTTCATTGGCGCCTGCGCCGGGACCAGGCGCTTCTAGGCCGCTGAAAAACTCGTTTGCCCTGATGTTGTCTTGCTCTGAGTACCGGACGAACCACGTGGTGCTGTCGTTGATGCGCCCGTCCAGCCGTGCGGTGTGCAAGTTCTGGCGAAAGGGTTGTGGCGTAGCCGTACCGTCGAGAGTCGGAAACGCCCCGCCGCTGTTGAAGACCCGAGATGTGTTGTCGCGGTCTCGCTCGTAGCTGTAGAAAAAGAATAGCTTATCTCTGAACACCGGGCCACCGATGGTGCCCCCAAACTGCTGGCTGCTGAAGGGAGGTTTCGGCTTGCCAAACCTCGATGAAATCGGGTCAATTGCCTCATAGGCATCGTTGCGGAAAAATCCGAACCCCGAGCCGTGAAAATCGTTCGAACCGGACTTCGTGACCACGGTCACCACGCCTCCGATTCCTCGCATGTACTGCGCTTTGGGATCGTGCGTGGTGACGTCAAATTCCTGCACTGCTTCCAGCGACAGATTGATATTCTGTCCGCCCATGAACAGATCGGTGTTGTCTCCGCCGTCGATGGACATGAAAAGGTTGCGTCCGCTTTGGCCGTTGATCGAGATGGCAGGCACATTACGCTTGGTCGGATCGTAGTTCTGGTCTACCGAAACGTTGCCACTGGTGACTCCAGGTACGAGCGACGCCAAAGTCGTGAAGGTGCGCCCATCGATCGGCAGTTCATCCACTTGTAGCGGTGTGATGGCCTTATGAAGCGTCGCTGTCGTGGTTTCCACCAATGGCACCACGGCTTCGACATTTACTTGCTGCTGCTGGCCAGCGGGCCGGAGCTCAAGGTTTAGGTCGAGAGATTGCGAGACCTGAACGGTCACATCCTGGGCCAAGGTGGCAAATCCCGTATAGGTTGTCTCCAGTTTGTAATTGCCAGGAAGAAGGTTGATCACGCTGAAAGCGCCGTCGCTGCCGCTCTGCACCGTGCGCTTCAGGCCGGTGGCTGGGTTGCTTACGGTGATCTTGGCGCCGCTGATTGCGCCTCCTGTGGCGTCTTTAACGTATCCGACGATATTCCCCTCTCCACCTTGCCCCAAAATTGCGGACGGCAGAAGCAAGACAGAGAAAGTCAGTAGAATGGACGCTGCAAGCCGATTTACACTTCGCTTCATAACCCCTCCACACTCCCCCCGCCACATCGTGGCGAAAGCCCGAACCTGTCTACCCCATTAAACCAATCCGCGAAGAAAGCGACGAATGGCAGGCGGACCGATCAAGCGGAGTCGGACGAAATGACCCACTGGCGCGCGCACTTTATACAGCAAAGAGTTGCATGTCAACGAAAATCTTGTGGTATACAATCGATATACGAGTTTGCTCGGAGCCCTTGGTTCCCCCGGGAAAGCAAGTAGGATAGCCCCGCTCCCCAAGTCGAGGTCGCATGGAAAAGCTGAAAAAGAAAAGAGGTAGCCGGCGGATGACGCAGCGGAAACACCTGCGCCTGCTGGGGCGCCAGCCCGCAATCCGCGAGACTTCCACGGATTCATTGAGTAAGCGCGTGTACCTGGCCCTGAAGCACGACATCATCACTGGTGTTCATCCAGCGGGGGAGGCCCTGAGCGAAAAGGATCTTGCCGAGCGATACAGCAGCAGCCGGACTCCGGTGCGCGAAGCAGCAGTCCGACTTCAACAGGACCAACTTCTCAAGATCATCCCGAACCGCGGCTACTTCATTACCAAGATTTCCGTGCAGGACTTGACGGACTTATACGATTACCGGACAGCGGTGGAGTGTGCCTGCGCCGAACTCGCGGCCATGAAAGGCATGAACCCTGCCCTCCTGGAGCGCTTGGAGGAGCTGGCTCACACGGAATATCGGGTTAACGATAGGGAGAGCTACGAAAATTTTATTTCGAAGGACACGGATTTTCACCTGAGTATCGCTCAACTCGCCAGGAACCACCTATTGTTTCAGGCTGTCGAAGCCGCGCGCTGCCAGATGGAGCGCATCATGTACGCCGCGATCGACATCGGGTACTACGGAGAATTCCCGGGGCGCGAGCATCGCGGCATACTTGACGCCATAAAAAAACGCGACTCCCACGCCGCGCGCCAGTTGATGTACGACCACATCTTCGGCTCGCGGGACAAAGTTCTCAAGCTCGCGAGTGGCCACCCACGTTAGGGCTTAGAACGCGGTCTTTCCGCATCCTCAGCCTATGATCCTTTTTGCCCATTTTGTTTAGCCGGCACTTTGCGAACTATTTGCTCGCTTGGCGATCCGCGCGATGGCCGCCACACTTGCATCGACGTCCTCTTCCGTGGTCGCCCAGGAGGAAACACTGATCCGCATTGCCATGTGTCCATGCCATTCCGTACCGCCGCACCAGCAAGTCCCTTCACTCTGCACCTCGGCGATCACCCGCCGGGTCGTTTCCCGATCACCGAAGGAGACGAGGACCTGATTGAGCACCACATCGTTCAGTACGTCAAAGCCCCATTGCCGTAAGCTCTCGGCGAAACGCTTCGCCAGCCGGCAGTCCCGCTCGATAAGTTCCGCCAGACCAGTCCGTCCCAGGGACCGTATCGCTGCCCAGACTTCCACACCGCGCGCGCGCCGCGATGCTTCCGGAGAGTAATGCGCTGGTTCTCGCATGTTTTCCGTGTGCAAATACGCCGCGCTGACGATCATCGCGTTGCGGAGAGACTCTGCATCGCGAACGAAGGCGACACCGCAGTCGTAAGGTACATTCAGCCATTTGTGACAATCCGTTGCCCAGGAATCCGCTTCGCAAACGCCTTTCATGAGGTACGAGCGATAGGGTGAGGCCGCCGCCCACAGGCCAAAGGCCCCGTCAACATGTACCCATGCGCCCGCTTGATTACCGCGGGCGCAAATCTCTGCCGCGGGATCGAAGGCGCCTGTATTGACGTTGCCTGCCTGCGTGCAAACGATCGTGCGCTCATTCAGCTTGGGAAGGTGCGCGGGCTTCATTCGGCCTTGTTCGTCCGCGAGGATGGTAATCACTCGCGCCCGGCCGAGACCCAGCAGCGACAGAGCTTTCAACAGGGACACGTGAACCTCAGACCCCACTACGACGGTCAACGGAGGCGCTCCGAACAGGCCGTCATCCTCGGCATTCCAGCCGGCGCGCTTCAGCAGTGCATGCCGGGCAGCGGCGAGACACGTGAAGTTCGCCATTGTAGCTCCGGTCGTGAATCCAAATCCGCAAGTGTCGGGCAGTCCAAAAATATCGCAAAGCCAGTGGGCAGCGATTTCCTCGATCTTTGCGCCCACGGGAGAGGTGGCGTGGAGGCCGGCATTTTGATCCCAGGCACCAGCTAGCCAGTTGGCCGCCAGCGTCACAGGCAGTGCGCCCCCGGTGACAAATCCGAAGTAACGACCCGAGGTAGATGCCATCGTTGCCGGCGAGCCGATATCGTCGAGCAGGGCGAGCACTGCCTCGGGATCCGAGTTGTCCTCGGGAAGAGGTCCGCCCAGGATGTTAAGTTTTGCGGCATCTTCTGGACGTGGCGCGATCCGTCTGCTGGCCACTTCTGTGACGTATCGCGACCCTCGTTTTGCTGCTTCTGACAGTAGTTTTTCCATTGCTTGCTCCCGTAACACTTCAGACATTGGATGGCGGCAACTCAAGGTTCGAGGCCACCTGAGGGCCGGGGAGGAAAGCGAACCCGTGTCGGAAACTTGGGAAGCGCCTGTTCTGCCACTGAACTATGCCCGCTCGTTGTTTCCGATTGTATTCAGGAATCGATTTTCCGTACAGCGGTGATCTTCTGAGCCTCTGGCATACACCACTTGATGACTTCCCGTGCTTTGTCTGCGAGCTTGATGCGGGCAATCTCTAGACAAATTCGCGTGTAGAATGGCGGCACGAGGTGTGTCGTGTTGACGGGAGGAAAGGAAGACGAGAGCGCCGACCTGGAGCGGTTGTGTCAGGGCGTCTCACGTGGCTGTGTGGCCTGCACTTACCCGGCGACTGTACACTGCACGACGTGTGGGCGGTGGTTCTGTGACGCCCACGCCGAGGATGACCAGTGGCATCCGTGCATGCTGCCGACTGGTGATGAGGGTGGCGACGCATAGGAGCCATCGATGTCCGGGCCGTGACCGCATTCAATCGATATCGCTGAACCATCTTTATAGTTGCAATCGCCACGTAACAAGGCGCGGAGTGAAGAGGATTAGGTCCCAAGACTAGTTGAGGATGCGAGAGAAGAATGCTAGGAATGCCAGTTGTGGGAATTCCAGTTCACATTTCGGGTAGTTCATAGAAGTACGTTTGATTCGGGCACGTTTCCCCATCACGAAGACGTTTTCAACACTCACGGGAATTATCAACTGCTATCGACCAAGCCCTGAGTTCGCATCTCTCCGCACGTGCCATTTTTCTGCGGCACCGATTACGATATCCATCCGCTCGGGAACATAGATCGCGCTCACTTTGAAAAACTGGCGACAGCGGCTGCTTCTGTAACGCAGACGTCGAATATTGTCAGCAGCTTGGTAATCTGCAACACTTCCTGGAATTTGCTGCCGAGATGGCACAGACGTAGTGATGCGCCCTTGGTTTTCGCGCTGCAATGCGCCGCGACCAGTGTCCCCAGCCCCGCGCTGTCGATATACTTGATGTTGTCCATATTCAACACGATTTTCTTCTTTCCTTCGGCGATCAGGCTCTTCAATTTCTCACGCAGAGCATTGCTCTCTTCGCCGAGCACGACGCGGCCGTCCAGCGCCACCACGGACACGTCGTTCACATCGCGGTCCGTCATCTTCAAGGCCACGTTTGTTTCCTCCTTATCGAGAAGTAGTCCCGCGGCAACCAACCGCGGAATAACCGGGCGTACCAACAACGATCCGCACTGAAAATGTAATCTCTACAGCGGCTTGGGGTGCGCGGCCAGAGTCTCGCGATAGAACTTCAGATTACTCTTGTCTACGGCCACCGTGCCAGTATCCACGAACGTCGGCATCGGCACCGCCAGGGCCGTGCGCCAGTCTTTGAATTGGTGTACCGCGTTGTGGTGCAGGTCGTCGAGGAACTTCAATCCGTAGTAACTCATGACGTAAGGCTTTTGCGTGATCGTGGCCGTGATTGCGCCGCGCTCGATCCAATCAAGTGTCTCCGGATCGTTGTCGAAGGCCACAATCGGCAGCTTGCCTTCCATGTTTGATTGGTGCAGCGCTCCGGCGGCGCCAGAACCCCCTGTCGCCTCCAAACAAATAATTCCGTCTACTTTTTCTTTCTTCTGTAGCAGCTCCAAGACCTGGTCAAACGCACCTCGCGCATCGCCCTTGTCATCCAGGATCTTTGTCAGCTTGATAGCAGGAAAATTCTTCAGCGCATCCGCCACGCCCGCCACTCGATCGTCGAGGTTACGCTGTCCCGGAATCGTGATAACCGCAATACTGCCTTTATTCTGAACGAGCGCCGCCATGCGCTTCAGGCTCTCTCTGCCCGCCTTGAAGTTATCCGTTCCGATGTACAGCAGGCGCTTCGAATCCGGCACGTCCGCATCCACGCAGATGACCGGGATGCCCTGGGCCACCGCCTTGTCAATCTCCGCCAGGAAAATCTCGGGCCGTGCCGCGGAGAGGCAGATTCCAGCGGGTTGCTGTTCCACAATCTGGCGGAACATTCCAAGTTCCGCGTTCGGAGCGTACCCCGTCGGACCAAGCAGTTCAGCCTTTACTTCGAGAGATTTGGCTGAATCCAAAAAACCCGCCTGCGCCTCCTGCCAGTAAGGCAAGCTAATATTCGTGGCTACAAACACGTATCGTTCGTTTTCCTCGTGGTAGGGCTTCGCACACGATGCAATAAGTGCTGCCGCAACGAAAATGAGAACACATACCAGCCTGGCCTGACGTCTCCTCATTGGAATTCTCCTTTCGTACTCGGTCTGGCCTGTGGGGGTGCTTGCTCGCTCCCTCGGAAAATTCGGGCTCCGGTACATGGCTGTTTGGGAAAAGTTCGAACGAACGGGCCGGAACCTCCACTTGCACGGACCTACTACAGTCACTAGGCCCGGGGTTGCCTTCTCAGCCAGATCTCGCTTCATAAACCAGCCAGTGCGCAATTTCTTCCCAGTGATTATCGTGGGCATCGTTCACCGCGCTTGAAAGCTCGGCTTTGAGCTTATCTTTGAGAGTAGGAACGTCGCGCGCATAAGGTCTCCCCGATTGAAAGGCACCTTTACCCTCAACTAGCGATCTGGCGGCAGCTATCCAGTAGTCGGCCTTGCCGCTACTTACGATGTGGTCGTGAATTTCTCGGGCTTTTGATGAGAACGGCATGACAGCCCTCTTGGGGTGCCCCGGTACCACGGAAGAGCGGCGACTCGCTGCGCGCCGGCCGGGTAGCACGGTATCCGAAACAACTCCGACGAGGTAGGATCCTATCCCAAAAAGAGCGAGGCGACTGCTCTTGGCAATCGCCCCTTTCCATTTTGTGACAAATATTCTGTCGCTGTTTCCTTTACGAGGTCGCGCTGGCAGCGGCGGACTGCTCCAGAACTTTCGCCGCCTTGCTAGCGTCTGCAACTCCGAGAAGTAGCACGGTCGCATTCGTACCGGGATCCACTCCGCAGTACCCATAATCGATGTTGATTCCCGCTTCGCCGAGACGTGCCGCAGCACGCGCCAGTTCCCCAGGACGGTGAGTGAGTGTCACTTTGACAACCTCAGTCTCGGTGTAGTCCTTCTTTTGGCGATCCAGAGTCGCCCTGGTCTTGTCCGGATTGTCCACCACGAGACGGACGGAACCCTTGCCCTTCTCATGAGGGAACTGTTGATACGCGAGAATGTTGACGTTCTGTTCAGCGAGGACCTGGCAGAGTTTGCCAAGCGTTCCGGGCCGGTCTTCTAAGCGGATGGTGAACTCCTTGATGGTTGGCATGTTGGGATCCTCCTTCTGGTACGCCTCGGGAATGGGCTGGGAAGGTCCTGCGAGGAGTAAATATTTAAGAATCCTACGCCGTCGGGAATTCGACTGCAAGGCTCATCCAGTTTGCCAAATGCAGTTTCCGTTTGCACCTCGGCTCAGGAGTGCGAGCGATCTCCCCCAGATCCCCAAATCGTTTCACAGGTGTATACTGCCCGCACGAGGAGGGATCA
>DATKEV010000138.1:0-3562 GCA_035511855.1 Candidatus Udaeobacter sp. | reverse complement strand
CGGCGCATACGCGAAGCGATGCGCGCTTACACCGTCGGTGATCCGGCTGATCCCAAGACCGCCATTGGACCGATGGTGTCGCAGAAACAGTACGAACGCATTCAGTCTTATATCCGCAAAGGCATCGAAGGTGGCGCGGAGGTTCTCGCCGGTGGGGAGGGTCATCCCGTAGGTTTCGAAGCGGGATACTTCGTTAAGCCCACGGTATTCGTAAACGTGAAAAACGATATGACCATTGCCCAGGAAGAGATTTTCGGCCCCGTGCTGTGCGTTATCGCTTATGACTTCGAGGATGAGGCGATCCGCATCGCCAACGACTCTAAATATGGCCTGCACGCCGCCGTCCTCGGGACTGACCTCCAGCGCGCGCGCCGCGTGGCTTCTCAGCTGCGGGCCGGCCGCGTCGTGATCAATAACATGACCGACGATCCGCAGGCACCCTGGGGCGGATTCAAATACTCGGGTGTCGGCCGCGAATATGGCAAATACGGCATTGAGGCTTTTCTTGAGCCAAAAGCCATTCTTGAATGACCCGTTCTTACCGAGAAAAGTGAACGAGGGAGTCCATACATGTTTACAGCTAACGGGAATTGGTCACGGAGAGGCAATGAGCGAAGTCGCCTGAGCGCACTAATTCGCTACGTGCTTGCGTCTGCCGCGTGCCTGATGGCTTTTCTCGCATCATCGCGACCAAGCTATTCACAGGTTCCAACCTACGAATTTACGCCCGTCGAAAGCAATATCAAATTTGCCGTCGAGTCCTCTGTTTCAATCCAAGGTGTCTTTGAGAAGTGGAACTCAAGCATCAAGTTTTCGTCGAGGGATATCAGGAGCGCTGTGTTAGACATCGAGATTGAAGCCGGTAGCGTCAACACCGGAAGTCATATGAAGGACAACAAGTTGAAAGGTAAGGATTTCTTTGACGTAAAAGAATCTCCTTTAATCAATTTCAAATCGACGAAAATCGTCCAGACCGGACCATACACTTTTGACATCGAGGGTAACTTCACCATTCGCGGCGTTACCAAGACGGAGAAACTCACTCTCACGAGCGATAGCAAAGGAACACCCACCGGCAGTCTCGACGGCACCATGGCTTTTGATCGGAAAGAGTACGGCATGACGAGCGGTATTCCTTTCATCAAGATCGCCAATCGCGTAGAGGTAAATGTTCGACTCAAGTGGCGCCGTGTCAGCGGTCCGCCACCAATTTTCCAACAATAGCTTAAGAAGACAGAACTCAGTATGGGAACTGAAGATAGCGGTCCTTAAGAAGTGCCTGAACGTTGCGTTTAGCAGAGCAAGGGTCGTCCTCAAATGAGAAGGCGATCGGAATCGAGAACGAACGGAGATCCATAAATGAGCAAACATGTAAACTTCTCACCATCTGAAGCCGCGGATCGCCTCGCCATCCGGGAACTCGTCGAGGCTTACGCCCATTGCGCCGATCGTCGGGATGCCGAGGGTCAGATGTCTCTCTTTACCGCCGACACGCACTTCGTGGTGTACATGAATGCCAAGGATCCTAGGCCCTCCCAAGAACTGCATTCGCGCGACGAACTCGCTCCCGTCTTCGCCGATCTGAACAAGTATCACGCCACCACGCATTTCGTGGGACAGAGCACAATCTTCACGCTCACATCTGACCGAGCGACCGGCGAAGCTTACTGCCTTGCGCATCACATCACGGTCGACAGCGGAAACCGACGCTTGATGCTTGCCTCTCTGCGTTACCTGGACACGTTCGTCAAGTGGGACGGCGCATGGTTATTTTCCGAGCGTATCCTTTACGTCGACTGGCTGGAAGAGCGAGCGCTCTCATGACGCCGCCGAGTCAAAAGCGCCTTGTACTACTGGGTGCGACTGGAATGGTTGGCGGATATGCCCTTCGCTACGCGCTGAAGAACTCCAGTGTTGGGGCCGTGACTGCAATCGTGCGCCGAAGGCTTGGCATCTCACATCCAAAGCTGCGAGAAGTTCTGCACTCCGATTTCGCCGATTGCTCTTCACTTTCACGAGTGCTTTCAAGTCAGGACGCAACTATCTTTTGCCTGGGTGTCTATACGGGCGCGGTTTCAGAGACCGAACTCCGCAGGATAACTGTGGACTACACGATCGAGTTCGCGCGCATTCTGCACGGCAACAGCCCTAACGCCACCTTCTCATTCCTGAGTGGAAACGGCGCCGACCGAACGGGACGAAGTCGCATCGCTTTTGCGCGATACAAGGGCGAGGCTGAAAATGCACTTCTCGCGGCCGGCTTTCCAAGTGTCTACCTCTTCCGGCCTGCGTACATCTATCCCGTAGAGCCGCGCAAGGAACCGAATTTCGGCTATCGGCTATTGCGCGCGATCTACCCGGCCTTTCAGTTGCCGTTTCCAAATCTGGTTATCCGGGCCGACGACTTGGCTCGTGCCATGGTGGACGTCGCCATCCAAGGAACTGGCCGCGAGGTTAGGGTTCTTGAGAACCGTGACATCCGAGCCATGGTCAACCATACTCATCCATCGACGGGCCGAGAGAACGCCTCCCTCGCTGGAACAAAGTGAATTGGAAAGCAACGGTCCAGCCGCGGATGATGTTTCCCTCGTGCTGCTGGAAATCTCCTGACTTTTCTTCGCGTTTACAGACTCGACCCAACCTGGCAACGATTATGTGCAATGAGATCACATAGCTCTGGACAAACTAGGCTCCCGGGCCCATAACTTCCGGCTTGCTCGTCGTCCGAGCACAATCTGATGGGAGCGCACAGCAATGCCTAGAGTGCGCGGAAGTTTTCGGAGGACATCCGTTTTATAAGGCACCAGACCTCGGGCCAATGCTGCGGCGGCTGGTCGAACGCCCGGATCTAAAACTAGGCACGTAACCGACCTGGCCGCTTAGGTTCAAACATCTTTCGAATCATCATTTCTCTTGGAGGGATCATGACAAACAGCTATCCATTTACCGTTTTTGGCGATGAGTTCAAAGGCAAGCGTGTTCTAGTGACCGGTGGCACGAAGGGTGTAGGGGAAGCGATTGTACGCCGCTTCGCAGTGAGCGGTGCCTCGCTGGCCACCACCGCGCGATCTGAGACAGCTCACGGCCAGGATTCTGCTCTCTTTATAAAGGCGGATATCGGAACGGCCCGTGGTGTCCAAAACGTCGTCGATTGCATTCAGCGAGAGTGGGGTGGGCTCGACATCTTAGTGAATAATGTCGGCGGAACAGAAACAAAACCAGGCGGATTCGAGGTGCTCTCCGACGAGGACTGGCAAAGAATCCTGGAGGTCAACCTGCTCGCCTCCGTTCGCTTGGACCGCGCTTTCCTTCCAGGCATGATCGAACGCAAGTCAGGAGTCGTCATTCATATCTCTTCGATCGCTCACCGTCTACCGTTCCCCAATTCGACGCTCGCCTACGCGGCGGCCAAGGCAGCCCTTACTACTTACAGCAAGGGGCTGGCAAAGGCCGTTGCTCCGAAGGGGGTGCGCGTAACGACGATTTCGCCCGGTTTCATCGAGACTGCGGGCGCGAAGGGAATGATCGCCGACATTTCCAGAGGCAGCGGCATCAGCGAGGA
>DATKEV010000137.1:0-23758 GCA_035511855.1 Candidatus Udaeobacter sp. | reverse complement strand
CAGCTGAAATCGCAGGACGAGCAGGTGACCCAACAGAAAGTGGAATTGCACTACTACTCGGTGAGCGCGCCGATGGACGGGCTGGTGGGGGATATTCCGGTTCGAATGGGCGACCGGGTGACGGTCGGGACATTGTTGACGACGGTGGACGAGCCGGGCGCGCTGGAAGCTTACATTTATGTTCCGGCCGACCGGGGGAAGGATCTGAAGCTCGGGCTTCCCGTTCGGCTGCTGGATGAAGCCGCTCGAGCGGGGATCGAAACGCAAATCACCTTTGTCTCGCCGCAAGTGGAAACCGACACGCAGACGATTCTGGCAAAAGCGATGATTGCGAATCCGCAGGGCAAGCTCCGTGTGGCCCAGCAGGTGCGCGCGCAGATCACCTGGGGCACGCGCCAGGGGCCGGTCATCCCCGTGCTGGCGGTTTCACGGATCAACGGACAGTTTTTTGCTTTTCTCGCCGTGAAAGAAGACAAAGGAACAGTGGCCCGGCAGAAGGTGCTGAAGCTAGGCGACACCATCGGGAATGATTTTGCGGTGCTCGAGGGATTGAAACCGGGCGATCACGTCATTGTTTCCGGAACGCAGTTTTTGCAGGACGGCATGCTCGTCGCCGAAAAGATTCAAGACGCCGGCAAGGACAGCGCAGCAAAGTAGCCGCTGCCGAAACGATGAGCAGCGCTACTCAAGTTCAAACGAAAACGGAATCCTGCCTTGTTTGTTGATTTCTTCATTCAGCGGCCGGTGTTTGCCACGGTGTGCGCGCTGTTCATTATTCTAGCGGGCGCCATCTCCATTCCGACTCTGCCCATTGCGCAATTCCCGAATCTTGCGCCGCCGCAAGTCGTGGTGACCAGCATTTACATCGGGGCCAATGCGCAGACTGTCGAGTCCTCAGTGACCATTCCCCTGGAGCAAGCCATCAACGGCGTGCAGGGGATGAAGTACATCACCTCGACCAGCGGCAACGACGGTACCAGCAGTATTACCGTGACGTTTGATGTGACGCGCGACGTGGACCTGGCCTCCGTGGACGTGCAGAACCGCGTGAGCCAGGCATTGGGCCGCCTGCCCAATGCGGTCAAGAACACCGGTGTCATTATCACCAAGCAGGCTACGGGCTTTGTGCTGGCCGCCGGTGTGTACTCGGAGAGCGGAGAGTACGACAGCCTTTTTTTGAGCAACTATATCGACGTCTACGTGAAGGACGCGATCAAGCGCGTGCCAGGCGTGGGCGACGCGATTATTTTTGGCGAGCGCAAGTACGCGATGCGCTTGTGGCTCGATCCCGCGAAGATGGCGCAGCGGAGCTTGACCGCCACGACGGTGCTGAATGCGATTCAAGAGCAAAACGTTTTGGTCGCCGCGGGACAAATCGGCCAGCAGCCGGCTTCGAACGGGCAAATTTTCCAATTCAGCGTTCGGGCGGTGGGCCGGCTGACGGAGCCGGCGGAATTCGAAAACATCATCCTGAAAACGGGAACGGACGGAACGCTGGTCCGATTGAAGGACGTTGGGCGCGCAGAACTAGGCGCGGAAGATTATGGATCGATCTTGCGGTTCAACGGCCACGAAGCCATTGGACTTGCCGTAACGCAGCTTCCCGGCGCGAATGCCTTGGACGTGGATAAAGCGGTGAAAGCCGCGCTCATAAAACTTTCGGCAAACTTCCCGCCCGGGTTGAAATATGCGGTCGCTTTCGACACCACGACAGTCATCGGCGAATCGATCAAGGACGTGTTGATCACGCTGTTTCAGGCCATCGTGCTCGTGGTGATCGTAATTTACGTGTTCCTGCAGGACTGGCGAAGCACATTCATTCCCGCGGTCACGATTCCCGTGTCGCTGATCGGTACTTTTATCTTCGTGAAGATTCTGGGCTTTTCGATCAACACGCTGACGCTGTTCGGGATCACGCTGGCGACAGGCCTGGTGGTGGACGATGCCATCGTGGTGATTGAGAACGTCGAGCGGCACATCGTCGAAGGGATTACGGAGCCCCACAACGCGGCATCCGTAGCCATGAAAGAGGTGGCGGGCGCGGTCATCGCCACGTCGCTCGTGCTGGTCGCGGTATTCGTGCCGGTGGCGCTTTTCCCGGGAACGACCGGAATTCTGTTCCGGCAGTTTGCGCTGACCATTGCTTTTTCTGTTTCGATTTCCGCTTTCAATGCGCTGACGCTGACCCCGGCGCTCTCGGCAATCCTGCTTGGCCATCACCGCGAACGGGCGCAGGGGCGCTTTTTCAAACTGTTCAACCAAATCGTTACGGCAGGAACAGATCTGTACCGAGCGGCACTTCGGCACGTTCTCGGCTGGCGACTCGCGGCAACCGTGGTTTTTCTCGCACTTCTCGGGTGTACCTACCTGGTTTACGAACGGGTGCCGCGGGCATTTATTCCGGAAGACGATCAGGGCTATATCATGTTCATCGTGCAATCGCCGCAGGGGGCTTCGCTGACCTACACGCGTGACATTTGCGCCAAAGTGGAGGAACAACTCTCGAAAGTTCCGGAAATCACGGGGGCGTTCAGCGTGGCCGGCTTCAGCTTTACCGGCAATGCTCCAAACCGGGGCATGATTTTCGCCAACCTCGGGGGATTCGATGTGCGCAAAGGGGAGGAACACTCGGCGGCCGTGGTGATTCAGCGGCTGCGCGGGCAGCTCGCGGGGATTTCTGGCGCACTGGTCGTGCCCTTCAATCCGCCCGCTGTGCAAGGCCTTGGGCAGTTTGGCGGATTCCAATTCGAGATGGAAGATTTGGGCCGGAATACGCTGGATGGGATAGCGAAGACCGCGAATCAACTGGTCGCACAAGGGAATCGAAGCAACGACGTCGTCGGACTTTTCACTAGTTTCACATCGAATGACCCACAGTATCTCGTACGCATCGACCGGGAAAAGGCCAAGAGCTTGCAGGTTCCCTTCACGCAGGTGACTGACACCTTGCAAGGTTACATGGGATCGGTGTACGTGAACGACTTCGACTTCAACAATCGCTCGTACCGCGTGTACGTGCAGGCGGAAATGAAGTTTCGCTCCGAGCCCAAGGACATCAGCGAATACTACGTGCGGTCGGACACCGGGAAAATGATTCCTCTGGGCAACCTGGTAACGATAGAACAAACTGCGAATCCGCAGGTGATCAGCCACTACAACTTGTTTCGCTCCGCGGAGATCAATGGAAGCGCGGCCCCGGGAAAGAGTACCGGCGACGGGATCGCGGCGATGGAAGCGCTGGCAGGAAAAGTCCTGCCAAATGGAATGAGCTTTGAATGGAGCGGATTGTCGCGGGAAGAAATTGAATCCGGCGGGAAAGCGCTGATTCTCTTCGCGCTGGGGCTGGTGGTAGTGTACCTGACCCTGGCGGCGCAATATGAAAGCTACATTCTTCCGTTTATCGTGTTATTGGCGGTGCCGGTGGCGCTACTCGGGGCAATCGGAGCGCAGGCGCTGCGCGGCTTGCAGGATGATGTGTACTGCCAGATCGGGCTGGTGATGCTGATCGGGTTGGCCAGCAAGAACGCCATTTTGATCGTGGAGTTCGCAGAGCAACTGCGGGCGCAAGGCATCACGGTGATCGAATCCGCCGTGGAAGCCGCGCGGATCCGCTTACGGCCGATTCTGATGACCTCGCTCGCGTTCATCCTAGGAGTTGTGCCATTGGTGCTGGCGCGCGGAGCGGGACGCGCGGGACGCATCTCCGTGGGCACGACGGTGTTTGGCGGAATGATTGCGGCGACGACGCTGAACCTGCTCTTCATTCCCGTGCTCTACGTCATTGTGAGAAACGTGGTGTCCGGCGCCAAACCGCAGGCCCGCACTCCCGCTGAATGAGGAATTCGCGGCGGAGCGGAGATTCCAGCATCGATAGGAATCGTCACGACGCTAAGTGAAGTTGAAGAGTCTGATGCAGGATTCATCAATGCCCTCACCTACTTTGTCGCGCCGACGGTTTTTGGGTTATTCGGCGGCGTTGCCATGGACTTTATCCTCGCGGGCGGCGACATCCATTCCCGTTGGGTTGGAACTCTACTCCGTCCGCGAGGAGTTGAAGCGCGATCGCCAAGCCACGGTGCGGGCGGTCGCCGGGATGGGTTATCAGGGCGTGGAATTTTACGCACCGTATTTCGAATGGACCGAGGGTCAGACGAAGGAGATGAGAAAGCTCCTCGACGATTTGGGAATTCGGTGTTTTTCAACGCACAACGACAGTGCGTTCTTCAGCGAAGAAAATCTTCCGAAGGCGCTCGACTTCAATTTGATTCTGGGAAGCCAATATATCGTGATGGCTTCGGCGCCGCCGAAGCCCGGCGTGGACGGGTGGAAGGAAGTGGCGGAAACGCTGAACCATGCGGCCGGGCAATTCGAATCAGCGGGGTTGAAGGCGGGGTATCACAATCATCAATTGGAGTTTACTCCGCTTGCGAAGCAGGAAACGAAAGTGCGCCCGATGGAGATTATCGCGAAAAACACGAAACCATCGATCATGCTTCAGCTGGATGTGGGTACATGCCTGGAGGCCGGAGCGGACCCAGCCGCCTGGATTCGCGCGAATCCCGGGAGAATTCGCTCGCTGCATTCGAAGGATTGGTCGCCGGACCCGGGCAAGGGATATTCGGTTTTGTTCGGTGAGGGTGTGGCGGACTGGAAAAACATTTTTGCGGCTGCGGAAGCGGCCGGCGGAGTGGAATACTACCTTGTGGAACAGGAAGGCAGCCGGTTTTCGGAACTGGAAACCGCCCGCAAGTGTCTTCAGGAATTTCGCGTCCGGCATTCGCACTGACCCCGATTATGACTTCAGACCGCGGTTTTTACGGGTGGAAACTCGTTCTTGTGCTCTGGCTCCTGGATTTCCTCAACATGGGCTTTCCGCTGTACGGCGGGGCGGTCATCAACACTTACATGCTGAAAGAAATTTCGATGAGCCGCAGCACGTTTGGCCTGGGGTTCACACTCCTTAATATTTTCGTGGGGATTCCCTCGATCGCTGTGGCCGGTTCCATTGTACGGTGGGGAATCCGCAAGACGTTTGCGATCGGATCGGCGTTGCTATTTCTCGGCGCCCTGTGGATGTGGCTGATGGCATCAAAGCCTTGGCACTACTGGCTGGGCTTCGGCGTGCTCACGGCCACGGGAATTAGTTTTGGGACAATCATTCCGGCGACCACGGCGGTTACGCGATGGTTTAGCCGCTACCGCGGGAGGGCCATGGCGTTGACGCTTTCCGCTTCGGGAATCGCTGGCTTCCTTGCTTCGCCCCTGATCAACAGGATCCTAACCATAAATGGCGGAAATTGGAGACAGGGTTGGGCGATTGTCGCGGGCATCGCCGTGCTTTCCGCCGTCATCGCCTTTTTGTTCGTGAGGGAGCGCCCAGCGGACCTGGGACAACTCCCGGATGGCGCAGCGGAATCGGCAGACTCGGCCGATTCTCCTCCAGTGAATCCTCTCATCACCAAGTACCCCTGGGAGCCACAGCAAGCGTACGGAACATCTTCTTACTGGATGCTTCTGGTCGGGGCCATCGCCTGCCAGTTCCCGTTTTTCTTTTTCACAGCACATTGGCTGCTGCACCTGAAAGCCGCGGGCATTCAGCCTGCAGATGCCGCCTGGGCCATGGGCCTGTTCACGGCAGCCTCCGTATTCGGCCGGCTGGTTGGAGGCTGGTTGATGGACCAGATGGCGGCTCGCTTTGCGTTCATGCTTGGCTTGTCCTGTTATGTGCTTGGCTCCTTCCTGGCGATCCGCGTATCTGCCGACGCGCTGTGGATGGCCTACAGCGCAGCGATGCTCTACGGGGCGGGATTCGGCTGGACCTTTATCTGTCTAAGCACGATTACGGGGCACTATTACGGACCGGCCGCCTATCCAAAACTGAGCGGCATGCTGCTGGTCCTGGCAGCTATTTTTTGTTGTCCAGCCGGGTATTTGGGCGGGAAGGTTTTTGATCTCCATCGCAGCTACTCCCTGGCCTACAAAATCAATACGCTGGTGGCGGCGGCGGGAATTGTTGCGTTGTACTTTGCCAGGATGCCTGTTCCCCCGATTATGGAAGCTCCCGTTCCACTGGCTCCAAACCGCTCCTGCCGGCTGACCCTGTAGTTTGATCTTGGACAAAGAGCCGCAGATGGCCTTCTGCTAGGATCCGCGCTGTTGACCCACAACCAATGGGCGACGGTCCAGATGCCGCAGCCAGAGGAATGCAGATCTTGGAAAAGACCTGCATTCATTACTGGCTAGGACACGTTGACGCGCTGCCAAGCCGTCTACAGAGACTGTCACCTACAGAAAGGGGCCTCTTGCTCATGCGTCGGATCCCCGTTTCCTCGGCTGGCATTACCCAGGTCGGATACCATGAAGACTCGGAAACCTTGGAAATCGAGTTTTCGAAAGGAGGGCTGTATCAGTTCTTTAATGTGCCCACGCTGATTTATGACAGCTTGATGAGCGCCACATCGAAGGACGATTACTACCACACTTGCATCGGGTCGCGGTTTCCCTGCTCGCGCATTCGTTGAGAGCGGTGGCCGGAGGAGATCACCTACCCCTCGTACGATAGGCGATCTCTCCCGCCCAGCTAGTTTTGTTTGGTGAGACGGATTGCCGTTTGCAGCGAGCTTTGCGGGAGAGGTGTAGATCACGGGCTCGCAGGACGCCGATCGAGAAAATCGATACTGCCCGTGCATCTTATGCGCGTCAGCTTTGCTCGAGATCCCGTTTCCTGCCGTAGCGAAAAGCCAAACCTACCCCCAGGGTCATGAATCCAATCGGCGGGGCCACCAACACAAGAACGCCCTTGCCAATGGCCCTCTGGCCGTCCTTAGAGGTGGCTGCCGCGGAGCTTCGGCACATGGCACAGCCCTGGCTGAAAGCAGGCGCTGCCCACAGCGAAAAAGCCGCGGCAAGAAATAGAATACGAAGCTTCATTTCACTCCCAGTGTAACAATGCGATAGGCATCCGGGAAGAAAAAAATGGTCATCAGGATCAGGCACGCCACCACGGAACACATGGTAAGCCACTTCATCCGCGAAACTTCATACCTGAGGTGCATAAAGAAGCCGATGATCAGCGCGGCCTTGATCAGCGACAAGCCCATCAAAATGGTGAGCATGCGGATGGGTTCCAAGTTTTGATAGGTCAGATAGACTTCCATGGCCGTCATCACCAAAAGCGCGCCCCAGACCCAGAAGAATTGCGCCTTCTTGTGATGGCGATGCTCCTCGGCAACGCGTTCCGCGAGACCTTGCTGAATGATATCCATGGCGGCGCCGCTCCTAGAGAATCTTTGCTGACATCAGATACACCAGAGGGAAAATGAACATCCACACGAGATCCACGAAGTGCCAGTATAAACCAGCCACTTCAACGTCCGATGAATCGTAAACCTTGGGTTTCAGCCAAAGAATTATGGCGCAAACGATAGCCGCTAGAAGAAGGACGTGCGAGCCGTAGTGGAACGGGCTATAAGAAGGCGTTCCCAGCCATGCCGCCAGCCAGCAAACCAGCAAGATGGGGATGAACTTCCGCCGCAGCGCAACCACGCCGAGATAAACCACTCCCAGCGTAACGTGCAGCATGTGCATTCCCGTCAGCGTAAAGAATGTGGATGCGAATTGCGGCACGTTTTTGGCCACGTTGACAAACTCGCCGGCCGCCTCTTGCCCGGGCACGGCAGGGAACATCGCGAGAGTCAGGCCTTCGGCGATCAGCTTGGTCCATTCCCGGCCGTGAAGAATAATGAAACCCGTGCCGCAGATCATGGTGGCCAGCAGCCAGAGCGTTTGCGCCTTGGCGTCGTGATGGACTGAAGCTCTCACTGCCAGAACCATGGTCAGCGAACTGGTAAGGAGGAACGCCGTCATGATGGTGGCGTTGACGATGCTTTCGGAATGGAACGGCGTGGGCCATCCATCGGTCGAAATGCGCCCGTAGCTATAGGCGTAGAGCAATGCGCCGAAGGTCAGCGAGTCCGACAGCAGGAACAGCCACATCCCGATCTTCTTGGAGTAGGTCCCAAACAGCGACGGTTCGTAAACCGACGCCTTATCGTGCGCCACAGCGTGATCTGCCATGCGGCCGGCCTCCTGACGAACATCAAGCGTGACCTCGACCAGATCGGGGTCAACGTGCGCTTAGCTTAGAAACTCCAGCAAACACAAAATGTAAACCCACAGCAGGGCCATGAAATGCCAATACCAGGCGGTCACGTCAACCACGATAGCGCGCGTGGCCACGGCCTTGCGAAACAGAGACGCCATGCTCGCCACAAATAGCGCGAGAACGCCGCCCATCAAGTGGACGGCATGCGCTCCCGTCAGCAAATAGACAAAGGAGCTGCTGGGTGTGGTGGACACGTAAAAACCGGTGGCCGCGAGCTGGCGCCAGGCCGACCACTGCCCGAAAAGGAAGAGAAGTCCGAGGACAAACGTCATGGCAAGCCACGGCATCCTGCCCTGCTCTCCCGAAGAGACCCCCGGGGCAGACGTGGCGGGCACGGGAGTGACTTCGCGGCGAAACTGGCGCCGAGCCAGTTCCATACCCAAGCTGCTAAGGAGCAACACAAACGTGTTCACCAGAAGGAGAGTAGGAAGTTTTACCGGGATCCAATCGCGCACAAGCAAATTGGTTTGCGGATCAAGGGTGGGGAGTCCCTGACGCACGACGTAAGCGCTGGTGAAGGAGACAAACAGCATGAGGATCGGCGTCAGCGCTACCAACAAGCCCAGGCGCGCCCGGCGCAGGCGCGTGGGATAGTGGGGCTTTCCGGAACCGAAATCATCGCCCCCGCCGCCGATAATGACCGGCGGCAAAGTGCTGTCCTCGCCCAGGGAGATTCTGGGATCGTCGATGGTCGCGGTTGTGGAGAAACTGGCCATAGGCTAGTTAGTGTGCCGCTCGGACTTCGGGGTCGGTCTGCATCACGTAATCGCGCGGGGCGCCGGGGACGCCGTATTCATAGGGCCCGTTGTGAACGACGGGAGTTTTTCCGCCGAAATTGTCGTGAGGCGGGGGCGTAGCGGTAGTCCACTCCAAGGTCGTTGCTTCCCACGGATTGTCGCTGGCCTTTTTCCCCTTGAACATGCTCCAGAACAGATTCACGACGAAGATCAACTGGCCGCCAACCGTGACGAACGCCGCGAAGGTGATAAACGTGTTCAGCGGAATCAGGTGCGCCAAGTAATGCAGCTCCGTGAACTGAGAGTACCGGCGTGGCTGCCCGGCCATACCGGCATAGTGCATGGGCATGAATATCGCGTAGGTGCCGATGAGGCTGATGAAGAAATGCCAGCGCGCCAAAGTTTCGTTCATCATGCGCCCGAACATTTTCGGGAACCAGTAATAGGTAGCCGCAAAAATTCCAAATATGGACGCCACGCCCATAATCAGGTGAAAGTGCGCGGGCACGAAAGCAGTGTCGTGCAACTGAATGTCGAGCACGGGCTGCGCCAGGAAGGGGCCGCTGATTCCGCCGGAAACGAACAAAGAAACAAAGCCGATAGCGAACAGCATCGGTGAACTGAACCGGATACGCCCGCCCCACATCGTGCCCAGCCAGTTGAAAGTTTTGATGGCCGAGGGCACGCCGATGCCCATGGTCATGATCGAGAAGGCAAAAGCCGTATACGGGCTCATGCCGCTCATGAACATGTGATGGCCCCACACCATGAATCCGAGGAACCCGATCGAGAGCATGGCGTAGACCATTGCTTTGTAGCCGAAAATCGGCTTGCGCGAGAAAACCGAAAGTAACTGCGAGCATAAACCCATGGCCGGCAAAATCGCGATGTATACCTCGGGATGGCCAAAGAACCAGAACAGGTGCTGCCACAACAGAGGCGAACCGCCCTTGTGGCCGGTGAGTTGGCCATTGACCGTGACCAGGGGAACAAAAAAGCTGGTGCCAAGGTTGCGGTCCATCAATAGCAGAATCCCGCCGGAAAGGAGCACACCAAAGGCCAGCAGCCCGAGGATGGCGGTGATGAACCAGGCCCAGCAAGTGAGCGGCATGCGCATCATGGTCATGCCTTTGGCCCGCATATCGAGCGTCGTGGTGATGAAGTTCAGCGCGCCCATGAGCGCACCGATGCAGAAAATCGCGATGCTGATAATCCAGAGGTCCGCGCCCAATCCCTCACCGGGGCCAGCCGACTGCAGGGCGCTTAACGGTGCATAGCCGGTCCAGCCATGAAGAGGCGCGCCGCCGGTCACAAAGAAGGCCGCGAGCATCACGATGAAGCCCAGGAAAGTGGTCCAGAACGAAAGCATGTTTAGCACGGGGAAGGCCATGTCCGGCGCGCCGATTTGAATGGGCAAAAAATAATTGCCAAAGCCGCCCTGAGGCGCGGTTGTGAGCACGAAGAAAACCATGATCGTTCCGTGCATGGTCACCAGGCTCAGGTAGTTTTCCGGTTTGATTTCCCCAAGCAACGGAAGAGCCACGGTCGGCCAGATCAGGTGGATGCGCATCAGCAGCGAGAGAAACATGCCGACAAAAACGGCGGCCAAGGCCAGGAAGTAATATTGGATGCCGATGATTTTGTGGTCGAGACTGAAGACGTACTTTCGAATGAACCCCTGAGGTGCTGCGTGTGCGTGCGATGCCTGAGCAGCAAATTCGTGAGTAGCCATTTTATTGCTTCTCCGCCTCCCGTGCCGCCAACCATTGATCGAACTCTTCCGGACTGACTACCTTCAGCATGCCGTGCATTTTGTAATGGCCGAGCCCGCAAAGCTCCGCGCACGCAATCTCAAACTCTCCCGTTTCAATGGGCGTGAAATGCATATGGATAGCCAAGCCGGGCACGGCGTCCTGCTTGAAGCGCATCGAAGGAATGAAAAAGCTGTGGATGACGTCGTGAGCGCGCAAGATCACTTCGACCTCGCGGTTCACCGGCACGACCATCGTTCCGGTGACCACATCGTCCTTGGAAGCTGGGTCTTTCGGGTCGAGGCCGAGAGCCGCTTCGCCGCCGGCCGAGGCATCTTCCAGCTCCGGCTTCGTCGCGCCGAACTTTCCATCCGGCCCCGGATAACGGAAATACCAGGCGAACTGCATGCCGGTGACTTCCACGCGCACGGCGTTTTCTTCCGCCGGCCGGAATCTTTCGGAAGCCCAGATGGAGCTGCTCATCAGGTTCAAGCCGACAAACAGGACAGCCGTCAGAACGGTCCAAATCAATTCGAGCTTGGCGTTGCCGTGGGAATACTCCGCCTTGGACGGAGAACCGCCGGCGCGGTACCTCCAGGCAAGATAGCCGAGAGCAAGTTGCGCAGCCACGAACACAATACCCATCAGCACGTAGGTTGTCGCGAAGTGCTGGTCAATGCCGGCGGCTGCGGCGGAGGCCCCGGCTGGCAACCACCATGTCTTGGCGATAAAGAAATAGGTACTAACAAAAGTGATTAACCAGATGACGATCAGCAGAACGAGGCCCATGCAGCACGACCTCCCGAGTTGATTTTTCCACCTTCCCCAGCAAGGCTACTTCCGAACTCCCCAGAATCGGAAACGCCGGGGATACAAACGCGGCGAGTTTATCACAGCTTTTTCCGGGCGCAAACGCGTTCTTCGATTTGTTTGTTCGACTTCCACTGCCGTTTTCCGGGAGTCGCGCACAAGATATCTGGCGAGAAATTGCAAACACGCATTGACGAATTTTTTTGATTTGAGTAATATCCGTTTCGTTTGTGGGGGTCCAGTGCCATGTTGAGGACCTCGCGATGCTTGCTTATGACACTCTTCCAATTCGATGGGCTCCGGACGCGCGACGCCGTTCGGCTCCTTCCTTTTAGTTTTCCTATTTATGACGAAATTACTTTGTACGGCCGCGAGGCTCGCGTTCGAGCTTTTGCGAAACGCGGCGGAGTTTCATTCTTGACTTGCCGTCGTTCGACAGGCCCATAATCTCAAGGAGAACGGGCGGCGCTGAAGTTAGCAGCCAGTCAAATTCGAGAAAGATTCATTCCAGGGAGGCAACGAATGGCGGGGCCGGAGAGCGAGTCGGTCAAACCTAAGCCGGAAGCAGCAAAGACGTCCCCACCCGGTGGCGGATCTGCAACAAGTTACGTGGGCACGCCTGCGGTGGGGACCTCGAAAGCCGCCGCGGCTGCGGGCTTGGCGAGTGTGGGACCAGGAGCAAGCCAGATCAACGAAAAGCGGCGCCGCCTGGTTTGGGTGTCGGTCACCGGCTTCCTCGGCGCGTGGTTCATCGCCTTCCTCCGGTTCTTCTTGCCGCGCACACTCTTCGAACCTCCCACGGTATTCAAGATTGGCTATCCCTCTGACTATGGCTTGGGAGTGGATACAAAGTGGCAGCAGAAGTACCGCATCTGGGTCGACCGCACTCCGGACCGCATCTTCGTAATCTACGCGCGCTGCACGCATCTCGGCTGCACTCCGGACTGGAAAGCCGGCGAGAACAAGTTCAAGTGTCCGTGCCACGGGAGCGGTTACGACAGCGAAGGTGTGAACTTCGAAGGGCCCGCGCCTCGCCCCATGGACCGGGCACACGTCGAACCGGCCCCAGATGGCCAGATCATCGTCGATACTTCGCGGCTGTATCAATGGCCCAAGGGACAACCGAGTCACTTCAACGATCCGGGATCTTTCCTCCCGGTGTAGGCCGAAGCGGGCGCTGCACGCGCAGGCGTGAAGAAGTCGCAAGTGAAAGAGTTATAGCGGGTCGAGTACGGGGGAACAAACAATGCCCGAAGAGAAGAGCCCGAACGGCAAGAATGGGAAGACCGTAGGCCTGGTCGATCGCGTCAAGGCAGGCGTCAAAGAGGACCTCGAGTCCCTGAAGACCGAACTGCCTGCGAAGGCGAAAGAACAGGTCGAACTTCTCAAGAAACCGACCAAGACCCAGGTCTACACCTCCATTTTCCGGCACAAGCACGATGAGACGCCGCGCAATCGCGCCCTGGGCGTTCTCTCGAACGTTTTCCTGCATTTGCATCCCGCCAAGATTAATCGTGACGCGGTGCGTTACAGCTTCACCTGGGGAATGGGCGGCATAACGTTTTACCTGTTCTTCGTGCTCACGCTGACCGGGGTCCTCTTGATGTTCTACTACCACCCCAGCAAAGTGCAGGCCTTCCGCGATGTGCTTTACCTCGAGCATGACGTGCCCTTCGGCAAGTTGTTACGCAACATGCATCGCTGGGCGGCACACTTGATGGTTATCGCCGTCGAACTGCACATGTTCCGCGTTTTTCTCACCGGTTCGTACAAGAAGCCGCGCGAATTTAATTGGAACGTCGGCGTAATCCTTCTGGTGTTGACCCTGCTGCTCTCTTTCACCGGCTACCTGCTGCCCGACGATCAGCTGGGCTTCTGGGCCGTGACGGTGGGAACGAACATGGCGCGTGCCACGCCGCTGCTCGGACACGAAGGGCCCTTCGGCGCCCAAATGGGCATGACGCCTTACAACGACGTGCGCTTCGGTTTGCTCGGCGGCTCCATCGTGGACGCCAACGCGCTCCTTCGCTCTTACATCTGGCACTGCATCGGGATTCCCATCATTGCTTCGGTCTTCATGATCGTGCACTTCTGGCGCGTTCGCAAAGACGGAGGCATATCCGGCCCCGCCCCCGTGGTGCTCGACTCCGAGGTAAAGGAGGCGAAGAAGTAGCCATGGACTGGAAGCAACTGTGGGAAATCCTCTCGGCCGCGGACAACGTGCCAATCATTGCCATGATTCCGCTGCTGGCCTTCTATATGTACCTGGCGTGGAAACAGGCGCACGCCAATGACCTGGTCATTGCGGAACTGGAAGGCAATGCGGCGCTGGCAAAAACGCATCATCGCAAGGCCTGGCCATTCAAACCGGGATGGGCCAGAGAAGTACACGTCTGGCCGTTCCTGCTGCGCGTGGAATTCCTGGCGGCCATCATCGTCACCATCATTTTGATGGTCTGGTCCATCACCTTGAACGCGCCGCTGGAAGAACCAGCCAACCCAAACCTGACCATGAATCCGGCGAAAGCGCCGTGGTACTTCCTAGGCTTGCAGGAAATGCTGGTTTACTTCGACCCCTGGATTGCCGGTGTGGTGATGCCTACTCTCATCATCTTTGGATTGATGGTGATCCCATACATAGATACGAATCCGCTCGGCGCCGGCTACTACACCTGGAAGCAGCGCAAGTTTGCCATCGGAACATTTCTATTCGGCTTCATCGTCCTGTGGGTTTCCATGATCTTCATCGGCACCTTTATTCGCGGACCAGGCTGGCAATGGTTCTGGCCCGGCCAGACCTGGGATCACAACCGCCTCATTTATGAAGTGAACCGCGACTTGCCGGACATTTTCGGAATTACCTCTAACTGGGGTAAAGGGATTTTCGGGGCCGTGGTCGTCGGGGGATTCTTCACCGCCGGCGGGCTGGCGGTGCACGCCTTTTTCCGGCGGAGCAATCCCAAAGACTTCAAGCGCATGAGCCTGCTGCAATATTCCATCCTCATGGTGTTTTTCCTGACCATGGTAGGGTTGCCCATCAAAATGCTATTGCGGCTGCTCTTCCACATCAAATACGTGTGGATCACCCCTTGGTTTAACGTTTAGTGCCGTTCCAACTGATTGAGGCTATGAATTACGTATACGTTTTACAGAGCTTGAAGGACACTCGATGGTATACCGGGATGGCCGGTGATCTGCGAAAGCGAACTCACGACCATGAAACAGGTCTTATCCACTCGACCCGCTATCGGCGGCTTCTCCGGTTGGTCTACTACGAGGCTTGCTTAAGCTCGTCTGACGCGGCCCGCCGAGAGCGATATCTGAAAACGGGGCGTGGAAAAAAATATCTGGGCCAACGACTCCGGGACTCGATTGCCATAGAAAGTCCCACTAAGTTGGAACGGCATTAGGAGGAAATGGTGCCCGAGAAGTCCCTCCCCGAAAACGATCCGGTAGTCAGCAAGTCGCTCGCTCCGCACTACGTCATCTCCATGGTCCTTCTCATGGCCACGCTCTTTTGGGCGTTGTGGGACGAAGACTTCGGGCAGCGTCCCTGGAAAGCCTTTCAACACGTCTGGAAAGACCGCTACTCGACGTTCCTGAAGAGCGCTCGTTCGCAGTCGGGCGATTCCCAAAAGGAAATCGAAGACACTCCCGAGTACCAGAAGCTCAAGCAAGACTACGATACCGCCAAGAAAAATTCGGAGGCACGCTACAACGAGATCAACGAGAAGCTCCGCGATTTGAGCGCCAAAATTCTGGCCGTGCAAAACGTTTTCACTGACCGGCGGGCTTATGTGGGCGCCTCCACCTATGACATCGAGACGGAGCCGAGCAGCTCGGCAAGACAGCGCAAACAACGGAACCTCGAAGAATACAAAAAGGAAAGCACCACCGCCGAAATGCCCGACGGCAAAAAACAAACTTTCAAGGATTACGACGAGCTTGAGAAAACTTACAACGACCTGAAGAACGAGCGCACCCAACTCAGCGCCGAGCTCGGTGAATTGATCAAGCCGGTCAACGAAAAGAAAGAATTGCAGGATGCCTACGTCACCGATCACATGGTGAGCCTCACGCCCTCACAGCTCACGGGCCTCCAGAACAAGACTGAGGCGTGGACTCCCAAGATTTTGCAGATCAACGTTCCGGATGCGAACATTGTCGACCGCTGCGAATCCTGCCACATGGGGATCCGCGAGCCGGTCAAATTGACAGCCGCGGCGATGGCGTTGCAGGGCAAAAAGCCGGACCCATACGCCAACGCCTTCACCAGCCATCCTGAACCTGACCTTTTGAAAACTCACGATCCTGAAAAGTATGGCTGTTCGCCTTGCCACCAGGGAAATGGCCGCGCCACCACAAGCGTAGAGAAAGCTCATGGCACCTATGAACACTGGCTCTGGCCTCTCTTCGCACGGGGAAACATGGAAGCGGGCTGCCAGTCTTGCCATTCCGCCGACATGGTGCTGGTCACCAATGATGTGGGATGGAATCTGAGCGAAGGCAAAGATCTTTACCGGCAGCGCGGTTGCGTGGGATGCCATCGCTACGAGGGCTATGACAAGGAGCCGGAAGATCTGCTCTCCATCGGCCAGCAGATCAAGCAGCTCGAGCAGGATAAGAAAGACAATGTGAAACAGGCCGACGACCTGATGAAGCAGGCCGACAAGGCCGAGAGCAACGAAGAAGCCAACCGGCTCAACGATCGCGCCATCGCCCTGAAGGTCACCAACAGCAAGCTGGATTTGCGCATCGTGCAGCTCGACCGGTCGACCAAGAGTCTTTTGCAGGACATGAAAAAGGTCGGCCCCAATCTCAAGGATGTCCGCCTCAAATTGAATCGCAATTGGATTCCCGTGTGGCTGAAAAAACCCAGTGACTTCCGCGCAACCACCAAGATGCCGAACTTCCGGCTGAATGATGACCAAATCAAGGCTATCGCGGCCTACGTCTGGCAATCCGCGTTGATGGATCCCCTGCCCAAGCACAAGCCCGGCAACGCGGCTCACGGAAAAGAACTGTTTGAAACGCGCGGCTGCCTGGCCTGCCATTCCATCGGCGAAGGCGATGACCTGCAAGGCGGAACGTTCGCAGCGAACCTCACGCGCGTCGGCGAAAAGGACCATTACGACTATCTTGTGCGCTGGGTTCACAATGCGCGCGAACGCACCCGCCCCTATTGCCTCTACGAGAAAAAAGACATTGGCCCCGAGGATTACAAGAAGAAGGGCTTGCCGTTTGTCTTTGACCTGGACCACAGCCGGTGTCCGAACGACGGACACGAACTGCAAGTGCAGAACATGACGGTAATGCCCAGCCTGCGGCTTTCGCCACAGGATGCCGAGGATGTCGCGAGCTACTTGATTACCCTGAAAAAGCAGGAACCCTCCTCGTATCCCGATGCCGCGTTCATGGAGGATCCAGGCCTCAAAGACGAAGGCAAGAAGTGGATCAAGCACTTTGGCTGTGCCGGATGCCACGAGATTTCCGGGCTCGAAGACGAAGGACGCATCGGCACGGAACTGACCTTCGAAGGCAGCAAGCCCGTGGAACGCCTTGACTTCGCGTTGTTGACCGAAGTCGCGGCGCGCGGCGGCAGCGAACCTATCACCGATCCCGATGATCTCGCGCGCCTTCCCGAAGGCCCCGCTCGAGAGCCTTGGTACGACCACAAAGGCTTCTTCGAACACAAGCTGGCCGAGCCCAACATCTGGGACAAGGGCAAAATCAAGCCGGAAACCGAGAAATTGCGCATGCCGAATCTGCACCTGACCAGGGAACAGGTTCGCGCGCTCACCACTTTTCTGCTGGGCAGCGAAGAAAATCCGCTTCCCGCAAACTACCAATACCGGCCGCTCGATTATCGCCGGGATATTCAGGAAGGCTGGTGGGTCGTAAAAAAGTACAACTGCATGGGCTGCCACCAGCTCATCTCCGGCCAGAAAACTTCGCTCATGTCCATGACGCGCTATCAAGGCCCTGACGGCCAGGAGCAATTGCCCCCCAAGCTCCTCACGGAGGGCGCGCGCGTCGATCCCGAATGGATGCTGCGCTTCCTCAAGAACCCTGCGCTCAATGACAAGGACACGAACCGCAACGGCGTTCGCTCGTACTTGCAGGTGCACATGCCGACGTTCTCTTTCTCCGAAAACGAACTCGGCAAACTCGTGCGTTTCTTCCAGGCGCTTTCCCGGCAGCCTTTCCCGTACATCCCCGAAGAAGTTCCGGTGCTGACGGCGAAAGAAATGGATATGGCGCGGAGTCTCTTCAGCAGCCCCGCGGCTCCCTGCCTGAAGTGCCATGCCACGGGCGACCCGGCTCACGATCGCAACGCAACGGCTCCCAACTTCTTGCAGGCTCGTGGCCGACTGAAACCTGATTGGATGGAGCGTTGGGTCATCGATCCGCAAGCCATCAGCCCCGGCACGTCCATGCCGTCAGGGCTTTTCAAGCGCGAAAACAATCACTGGGTATTCTCTGGCCCGACGCCGGCGTCGTTCCAGGGCTATGATAAGGATCAGACAAAACTGCTGGTGAATTACATCCTTCAGCTCACCGTGGAGGAACAGCGGCGAGTCGGCGCGGCAATGGGCCGTGCGCGAGCTTCCAATGGCCATACGCCTTCGGGCGAAAAATCTGCCGGAGGCGCGGGGCGCGGTGGGAGTAAGTAAATGCTCGCGCGGTGCGCGCTTCAAATCCAGGGAAAGCAATTGGGGGAGAGGAAGAGTGACAAGATGAAAAGGAAATCGGCGATATTGTTCTGCGGTTTGCCGGTGCTGTTGGGTCTGGTTCTGCTTGCCGGATGCGGGAAGAAAGATAGCGCGGAGATGCAGCCCGCCACACCTGCTGCTTCGGCGCCCGCCGCTCGAGCCACGCCCATTGACCCGGCCACCGCGGCAACGGTCAGCGGGACGGTAAAGTTTGATGGCGCCGCGCCAAAGGCCGCCAAGATTGACATGAGCCAGGATCCCGCCTGCAAAGGCACGAACGTGGCGGAAAACGTAGTTGTTGCTGGCGGTGACCTTGCCAACGTATTCGTCTACGTCAAAGAGGGTCTGGGTAACCGCACCTTCGACGTTCCAAAGGAAGCCATTACGCTCGACCAGAGCGGCTGCAAGTACCATCCCCATGTGCTCGGTGTCATGGCCGGGCAGACCGTCAAGATCGTCAACAGCGATCCCACGACCCACAACATTCACCCCACGCCGAAGGACAACCGCGAGTGGAACGAGTCCCAGCCTCCGCAAGCCGCCCCGCTCGAGAAAAATTTCGCCCGCGAAGAACTGATGCTGCCGGTGAAGTGCAACCAGCACCCGTGGATGCGCATGTTCGTCAACGTGACGAAGAGTCCCTTCTACGCGGTCACCGGGCCCGACGGCAAGTTTGAAATTAAGGGCCTGCCGCCGGGCGATTACACGCTGGCGTTCGTACATGAAAAGCTGGGCGAACAAGACCAGAAAATTGTCTTGGCGGCGAAGGACAGCAAGACCGTCGACGTAACTTTCAAGCCCTAATCGGAAAATTCCCGCTTTGTGGGAGCGCGGCACGCTACGCCCTTGTGAGAGAATCGCTGTTACGTGCTGGGCCTGAAGACATTACATGATTTTTCCGGTCTTATTGAGAACTTGGAACTGGCCACTGACAACTGTCTTTCTGAGGAGGGCGATTGCTTCCCGTGATGCTCTTGATTTCCATCTTGCTCGGCCTCATCCCCCTCGCGGGGATCGCCTGGATTGTCGTCACCGGAACAATCACTACCGTCGATGGTCTGTTCGAAAGCCTCATCATGCTCTCGCTCTCGGGAATCTTCTTTCTAAACGTGTTCTGGGAATTGCGCGATCGTAGCCTCGTAGGCAAGGGTAAAACGGATTCTGCAAAGCCGCCGGCAGCCTCCGACGAAAGTTAGCAATCAAGTCCAGACATGGCCCCGCCCCACTCTTCTTCGGACACGTCCCAGCATCCGGATAACGATCAGCCTGAAAACGGGCAGCCGCAAAACCCTGACGTCAATTCTTCGGCCAAAGCCGCATCGACGCGCCACCGCATGTCCGCCCGGAATCGTTTGCTCATTTTCGTCACCGCGTGGCTGATCGTGCTCATGCCGTTCCTCTTCTGGTGGAATACCTGGTTCGGACGCCAGCTCTCGGACACGCAAATCAGCGAATACTTAGACGACGAAAAGCACCCCCGTCACGTCCAGCATGCCCTGGTGCAGATTGGAGAGCGCATGGGCCACCGCGCCCCCGGCGTCGCGCGTTGGTATCCGGATTTGTTGCGCTTGGCTTCTCACCCGGTCGAAGAGGTGCGCAACACCGATGCCTGGGTCATGGGCCAGGACGCTTCCGTCGCCGGCTTCCGTGAAACTTTGCTGAAGATGTTGCAGGACTCTTCCGCGATGGTGCGGGGAAATGCCGCGCTCTCTTTGGTTCGGTTTGGCGACGCTTCCGGCCATGCGCAGATCGTGGCGCTATTGCAGCCCGCCAGAATTGTCGCCCCCACCGCGGGCCGCGTCCTCGACTCCGACAAAGTCGGCACCGCCATTCATCAAGGCGGCCTCATCGCCAAGCTCCAGCATGGCCAGCAGGTAATCGAGATTCGCTCTCCCATTGCAGGCCGCCTCCGGTCGCTCTCCGTCGTGGCAGGCGCTAACGTCTCCGCCGGCAGCGCAGTTGCGACCGTAGATCCGGGCGACGAGCAGGTCTGGGAGGCTTTGCGCGCCCTTTATCTGATCGGTCAGGCCGAAGATCTCCCCGCGGTTCGCCCCTACGAACGCGAATTGCCGGAAGTCCCCGACCGCGTCCGCCAGCAAGCCCTCCTCACCGAAAAGGCCATCCGCGACCGCGCCGCCTCCCATCCCTAGCACGTTGCTGAAGCTGTTCGAGGGGCCCGCAGCCGCTATCTCTTTGTGGGGACACGAGTTATCGTGCGTCTAGACGTGCGGTGCCGGGCTGATCTGCTTTGCGGCGCAAACTAGTTTGCGCGCGGACCGCAAGAAATGTAGCGAAGCATGCACTGGTTTGGCGTACACGAATTTCGTAGGTGCAAATTCCGTGCACGCGAATTTCGCAGAATGAACAGCACTTCCATCGTGGCGCCACGCACCTGCCGCTCTCCCCGGGCTACAGTTTCACGAGTGGCCAGATGTCGCACGCAGGGCCGTCTGAATGAACATCCAGAGTCCGATGCCGCAAGCCGCCAGAATGACAATCGCTATCGCGATTTTCTTTCGTATGCTCGTTGAAGATTCTTGTTCCTGAATCGGACTTTCGTCATAGAGCGATAGCATCTAATCTCCTCCCTGTGGCAGATCGGGCGGTGGCGAAGCCTGCTCCAGGGGACAGGGAGGAACGCGGTCGCAGCGCTGAACGGCCCGATGGCGAGGGTTCGATTCATGATCTCGCCTCGATGGCTACCACATTCGCCGCAACGTCAACCGAGTTCATTGCCGAAGGGCAACAACGTTGTAAGCTATTTGTAAACTTGGCCCAAATCATCGAATCAGAGCCGGCGCTCTTTGACCTAGGTCATTTTCAGAGTCATGCCATCGGCCTCATCGAGACCTCCCGCTACAAACAATCCAGGCTTGACACCCTTATCCAGGAAGAGTATCTAGCCAGCAGCAAACACGTCTCGTTGGCTACATTCAAGGAGGCCATGAAATGTCCCCTTCCCTCCCGCGCAAGATGCTGAACCGATCGTGGCCCGTTCTGTTGGCACTGCTTCTTTCGATTCTGGCCCCTGTTGCCATGGCGCAGACTGTCGCCACGGCGCAGAATTGCAAGCCCGGCACGGAGCGTTGGCCAGTCAAAATCAGCGTCGTCGATACCGCAAAACTCCAGAGTCCCAAAGCAGTCGGTCTGAGCGCATTGTTCGCCTTGGAAGATCCCCAGGGCGTCAAGCACAACGATCCGCGTTACCAGGAGGCTCGCATTCCGGCGTTTCCCAACTCATTGAGCGTGAATGAAGGGGACATTCTCGAGACTAGCGGCTGGCTCTTTCTCGTGGCCACCGAAACCGATTGCGACTATCACATTCAAATCAGCAATCAGCCTCGCACTACCACCAATAAGCCCACGCCCGAGGACAATTGCGTCGTCGTCGAAGCTCCGAGGCCGGATTTCGTGGATAACGCCGATTTGAAACAAAGTTTGACGACGCTCAGGGATTACATCAAGACGAAAATCCTCAAGGGCAACGAGCCATCGACCAGCGCCTCGGTCATGATCCATCCCGTATGTGTTCGCGTGGCCGGCCAATTGTTCTATGACGACGCCCACTTAGGAGCAAACGGACAAAAAGAGCTTCGCGGCAAAAAGGGTATGCACTCGCAGACGCTCTGGGAGCTCCATCCGATCACCAGCTTCACAATTGTGCCGTCCACGGCGTGCCAGTTCTAGGCAGTTCTAGAATGTGTCGTGGCTTAAGTTCCACAATCCGCGTCGGGAGGGTAGAAGTTCACGTTCGCTGGCTTATTGCTAGCCATGGCATTTCTCACGCCTCGACAGACGCCGAAAACCCGGCCGGCCCAGGGAACCGGCGCCACCACGCAGGCGCTTATGGATCTTGAGAAAAAATGGGTAGGCGCTCTAATGAAGTCCGACGCTGCCGCTTTGGATTCCATCTTCGCCGACACCTACGTGGACACCGATGAGCACGGTCAGCGAAGCGACAAACCCGGCGTGCTTTCCGTTTTGAAATCAGGCGATCTGCACATTGTCTCTATAAAACTTTCAGACATGCACGTGAGCCTTTATGGCGATGCGCCGGTTATGATTGGCACTTCCGCGCAAGTAGGAAATTTCAAAGGCCAGCCGCTTGCCGCCACGATCGTTTTCACGGACACCTTCATCAAACAGGAAGGAAAGTGGAGAGCGGTGGCCGCGCATCGCTCCACGGTCTTGTCAGGCGGTTAGTTGGCCCGCGTGGCCAGCTGGCGGTCCATGTTCATGGAGAGACTTTGGTCAAGAACCACTGCCACATAGCGCGAGCAGATCTGCATTTCACTTTTGGCCCACGCGGAAATGGCGGGAAGCTTCACTCGGAAAGCTTGCTCCAGTTTCTCAATCGCACGGTAGTAAACCGACACTTCCCTTAGCCAGGGGCTTTTCTTTTTCAAATCAGGGGACAATTCATTGCACAAATTCATCAGTATGCTGAAATCACCTGCGCCAACGTGCGCTCCGTCAATTCCGGCCGTCAGTTGCAACGACTCAGACAGGGGCTGATTCGCGGTGGTTATCCAAATCGCGCGCCATTGCGCGATTCCGAATTTCACCAGGGCGAACCCTGCAAATACGAGGATGAAGATCGACACCATTATTTTGCTCAACGTAAGGTTCTCAGAATGTAACAATGTGGCAAATGGGACAGGAGTACCAATCCAATAGAACTCTTAAGTTTCGGAAGGTCCTTCGTAAGTGACTAATTACAAGCATGTTAGTGAACGTTTACTCGCACATGCCCGCTCTGGCCATGCATTCAACCCGCGGGTATCCAATTTGTAATCCCAAACTGGAACAGTCTTGACCCAGAAACTCGGACCGCCTAGTTTAGTTAAATGGGGATTCCAGCCCCTTGCTTCCACTCCATGAGTGACCCCCGCATACAGCCCATCGCCTCCTCCGTACAGCAGAGAGACCAAGAGCTCACGCGCGAATTTCAGAAGATTGAGAAGCGCGATTGGTGGGTCTGGGGATACTCGATTTTTGTCGTTCTTCTCCTCGCCCTTGCGGTCATCGCTTTTAGTCTCCCAGCCGTGCGTCGTGGCGCGGAGACCATGTTCAAGATCAACATGGCTGATGTTGTTTTTGGCTTGATCGCTTTGGTCGTGCTTTTTAACGTCTATGCGATTTCTCAAGCCATTCTCATCAAGAGGCTTCGCCGCCAGCTTGCTGAGAAGCAGGGCCATTCAGACCTTCTGCGCAATCTTGCCATGGTCGATCCCTTGACCGGTCTGTATAACCGGCGCTTTGCGGAGCAACGCCTGGCCGCGGAAGTGGCTCGCTCGGAGCGCAAGGGCCATCCTCTGACCATACTTACGTTGGACTTGAACAATTTTAAGGAGATCAACGACACCTTTGGCCATCCCGCCGGTGATTTGGTATTGCAGAAATTTGCCGCCCATCTGAATAACGTGATTCGGGGAGGCGACTTGGCGGTGCGCTTGGGCGGCGACGAATTCCTCGTCTTGCTTCCGGAATGTACATCGCAGCAGTTGAAACTTGTGCTGGGACGTCTCGGGTCGTTGAAAGTAGACTGGCACGGCCAAGAGATTCCCATTACCTTCTCCGCCG
>DATKEV010000136.1:0-5979 GCA_035511855.1 Candidatus Udaeobacter sp. | reverse complement strand
GAACAATCCTTCACGGCCTGACTGGCGTCTTGAAGAGTCGCGCTATCGGGCTGCTCGGACCGAACGGCGCCGGCAAGTCGACGCTCATCAACACCCTCTTGGGCTTTCACTCCCCATCAAAAGGGAGCGCCCGCGTTCTCGGGCTCGACTCTCACACCAGCGGCAAGGCACTTCGATCTCTCGTCGGATACATGCCAGAGAACGACGCCTTCATTTCAAAAATGTCCGGTGTTCGCTTTGTTCGCTACATGGCGGAGATTTCCGGTCTTCCCCCCGATCAAGCGATGGAGCGCGCGCACGAAGCTTTCGTCTATGTGGGATTAGGCGAAGCGCGTTACCGCCCGTTGGGAACCTACTCTCTCGGTATGAAACAGCTCGCGAAGTTTGCCCAGGCCATCGCCCATGGTCCCAAAGTCCTCGTCCTCGACGAACCAACGAATGGCATGGACCCGCCTGCGCGCAAGCGCTTGATCGAACTCATTCGTGAAATCCGGGAGGCCAGTGATATCTGCCTGCTGCTTTCCTCGCACCTTCTCCGCGACGTGGAAGAAACCTGCGATGAGGTGCTGATCCTGAGGAACGGGCAAATCGCCTCCATCTGCAACCTCGTCGAGGAGCGGCGGGCCAATCGCAAGTTCCTCGAGCTCGAAACAATCGGTGCCGAGGCGACATTTACGTCCACGCTCGAGGGCCTCGGTTGCGAATGCGCGGTTTTCAGCAACGGTCGCATCAAGGTGGTTATGCCGGATAGCATCGAAATCAGGGAGGTGTTCAAAGCCGCGGCGGACAAAGGCGTGCAGATTCGCCGGATGAATCACCGGCGCGATTCACTCGAAGACATCTTTCTAAACGCGATGGAACAAGCGGGAGCGCAGAATGGCCGTATATAAGCGCAGATACAATGCCTACACCGGCTCGCTGACACCCCCATGGTCGCGCTTTTTTGTCCTCACTCGCTATGCGTTCGCCGACCTGTTCAAGTCGCGCTTTTTCGTTCTGCTCTTAGTTCTCAGCCTTGTTCCAACCCTGTTATTCGCGAGCTACATCTTTATCGCCAACAACAAAACCGCGCAATTGCTGATGCAATTGCGCACGGCTGGTTTGTTCTCGGTGGAAACGCAGTACTTTGTCATTATCATGATGGTGCAGACCCAGGCAGCCTTTCTTTTGAATTGCTGGGTTGGCCCCGTCTTGATCGCAGGAGATCTGACGAACGGTGCCCTTCCGCTTTTTCTGAGCCGGCCGTTCAGCAGGGCCGATTATGTTCTTGGGAAATTCGCCGTGCTGGGCATACTGCTATCAGCCGTCACCTGGGTTCCCTGCTTGCTCTTATTCAGCTTGCAGGCTGGGTTGGCGAAAGGCGGCTGGATGTGGACTCACCTGTGGATGATCGTTCCTATCGTGCTGTGCTCGGCGATTTGGATCCTCATGCTTTCCCTGCTTTCTCTGGCCGTGTCGGCCTGGGTCAAGCTGCGAATTGTCGCTACAGGAGTAATCTTCATCACATTTTTAGTGCCTGCGGGCCTCGGAGAAATGTTCAACGCCATCATGGGCACCTACTGGGGCCGGCTACTGAACTTCTCGGAAATGTTCCGGCTGATCCTGGCAAAAGGATTTCGTGAGCGATCCGGGCCCCTGGGCTCGATGGATTGGAACGAAATTCCAGTTCCCGCGGCCTGGGGCATGCTTATTTTGGTCTGTTTCGTTTCGCTCGTTATTCTCAACGCACGCTTGCGCGCGCGAGAGACGGTGCGCGGATGACCCCAGAGGCTCGCCAAATCGTTTTCGAGAACGTCTCCAAGTTCTACGGAGAAGTTCTTGGTGTGAACAAGGTGAGCTTCTCTCTCGGGCCCGGGATTACCAGTCTCGTAGGACCTAATGGCTCGGGCAAGACCACGCTGATGAACTTGCTGACTGGCCTGATCAGGCCTTCTCAAGGCGCAATTTACGTCCTTGGCCTTATGCCTCAGCAACCCATCGAGTTCTTCCGCCAAGTCGGTTACTGCACCCAGTTTGACTCCTTCCCTCCTGGCACGAATGGCTACGACTTCATCTACTGGCCCCTGCGTCTTCATGGTTTTGGCCACGATCAGGCTGCCAAGCTCACAAACGAGGCCCTGGAGCGCGCCGGCATGGCCGAAGTGGCACGTCGTAAGGTGGCGGGCTATAGCAAAGGGATGCGGCAGCGTATTCGCCTCGCTCAGGCCATTGCGCATCATCCCTCGGTGCTGATTCTCGACGAACCGCTCAACGGCCTTGATCCCATGGCTCGCGCCGAATCGATCGCGCTCTTCGAAGCGATTGCCAAGCAGGGCATGCACGTCATCATTTCCAGTCATATTTTGGAGGAAGTCGATCGCATCTCCGACCGCGTCGTGTTGATGAGCAGCGGCTACGTGGTTGCCGAAGGCCAGATCAAAGAGGTTCGCCGCGAAGTCCGCGATCACCCCATGCAGATCCTTGTCCGCTGCTCGAATGCCGCGCGGTTGGCGGCGGCGGCGTTCGAGCTCGATCACGTGGTCGAGGCCAAGATTCTGAATGATGGCCACGGCGTTTTGGTGCGCACCGGCGATGCGGAGCAGTTCTATCTTTTGCTGAACAAGATCGTTTCCGGCGGTCTCGTCGAAGTCGATGCCGTTGCGCCCGCCGACGATGACGTCAATTCCATCTATCAATATCTCATTGGATCGGACGGTGGACCGGCGTGAGCACTCAAGATTTAGTCGCGGGGGTCCAAAAGTGGTCGAAGGAACAACCCTGGCGACTGTTTGGAAGCCAGATCTCCATCCTTGTGCGCAACGAGGTCAGCCGGAACCTGCGTCGCAGGATTTGGATCTATCTGCTCGCTTTGGCCCCAGTGCTCATCATCCTGACCCACGTCATCGTCGGCAGACATAGCGTCGACGTGGCCCAAATGGAGATCGATACAGATATCCTGGCAGGAATCGTCCAGCTCTACTATTTCCGCCTGGGCGTCTTCTTCGCTTGCATGGGGATCTTTACCTGGCTATTCCGCGGCGAAATGGTTGAACGCACCCTCCATTATCAATTTCTCGTCCCGGTACGCAGAGAAGTCCTGGTGGTGGGAAAGTTTCTTGCCGGCGCGGTCGTGGCCATCGCGCTCTTCGAAATGGCCGTCCTTGCTTGCTTCTACCTCACCTATGCCCGCTTTGGTTCGGCGGGAAAATCGTATGTTTTTGATGGACCGGGCCTTGGCCAGTTGTGGTCGTATCTCCTGGTGACGGCTCTCGCGTGTCTCGGCTATGGCGCCGTGTTTCTCGCCCTCAGCCTGCTCTTCAAAAATCCGATCGTCCCCGGTGTGGTGATTATGGGATGGGAAGGGATCGCCCCCATCTTTCCTGCCTGGGCCCAGAGGCTTAGCGTCACTTTCTATCTGAAGAATCTTTGCCCCGTTAGTGTGCCCATTCATGGCCCCCTGGCCCTTTTCACTGTCGTTGCCGAACCCGTCTCCCCATTGATTGCCGTCCTCGGCTTGCTCTTCCTGACCATTGCGATTCTTGCTTTATCCTGCTTCCTCATTCATCGGATGGAGGTCACTTACACCGCGGAGTAGGCTCGACCCACGTACAATTGATCTCATAACAACGTCGGCTCCTTAGACCCGAGTAGACTGTCTGACGACCAAAGGCTCGGGAGAAAGGAGCCGGAGATGATCATTATAGGCGCGGATTATCACCCGAGCGACCAATACATCGCGTTTGTAGATACGGAAACAGGGGAGTGTGGCGAACGGCAATTGAACCACAGCGATAGAGAAGCGGAGAAGTTCTACCGACAACTGAAGCAGCGAGGAGTGTGCATGCGCGTGGGGATGGAGGCCACGGGCTACTCACGCTGGTTCGAGCGGTTACTGGCAGAACTGGGTATCGAGGTATGGATCGGCGATGCGGCGGAGATTAGGACCAAGCGAGTCCGCAAGCAGAAGACCGACCGTGAGGACGCCCGACTGCTGCTGAGACTGATGCGGGAAAATAATTTTCCTCGAATCTGGGTACCCAGTCCGGAGATTCGTGATGTGCGACAACTGCGAATCGCAGACCATACAACACCGCGCCGCCCTAAGTACTTCCGATTCGGCTTGAGAAATTTTCTCTCCCGCGAATACGAACTTTTGATGATGAAAGCTGTCCCCTTTAGGTGTATATAGGTGGCACATGATTAGGCATTTTCTGTATCTGTGGCCCGGGGGTGGGGCGCGGCTTCGATGGTCTTTGGGCCCTTCTCGCAAGGGAAGCTTTTCCTTTCCATGGCCATTGCGGGCAAGAAAGAACTAGCACATTTCGTTGAGGAGGCAGTCATGAGGCACTGGGGTCGTGTTGTCGGTCTAACTCTCTCTCTTCTATTTCTCGCCGTGCGGGTCGCCTCGCAGGGCGGCGCTACCGGTGCGATCAGCGGTATTGTTCAGGACCCGTCCGGGGGAGTGATTGGCGGCGCTAAGGTCGAGATTGTGAGCGAAGCGACGGGCCAGCTGGTCCGGGACCTGACAACGGACTCTTCCGGCTCCTTCACCGCCACTCTTCTTCCCGTGGGACCCTACTCCGTCGAGGTGAGCGCCACCGGCTTTGCCACGACGAAGTTTACCGGCGTCCTGGTGCGCGTAACGGAAACCACCCGGATGACGGCCGCGCTGAAAGTAACCCAAGCCACCCAAAGAGTGGAGGTTTCGGCGGAAGTCGTCACGGTCAGTACGGAGAATGCGACGACGGGGGAAGCCCTCGGTGCTACAACGGTTTCCACGCTGCCTCTCCCCACTCAAAATTTTCAGCAGTTGCTCTCACTTTCGACGGGCGCGTCTTCGGATATCAACAACGGCGGCGACTTGGGCCGCGGCACCGCGAGGATCATGGTGAATGGCCAGCGGGAGACCAATAACAATTACCTGATCGAAGGAATCTCTTCCGCCGATTTCGCCAGCGGAGAGTTGACCTTCACCCCCATTCCGAATGCCAACGCCATCCAGGAATTCAAGGTCTCCACCAGCCTCTATGACGCCACACAAGGCCGCAATGGCGGGGGCAACATCGACGCCGTCCTGAAAAGCGGGACAAACAAGTACCATGCCGATGCCTGGGAGTTTTTTCGCAACACCGACCTCGATGCCAATGACTTCTTCCTTAACATGGCCGGCCAACCCAGGCCCCGGATACAGCAAAACATTTTCGGGGCGGACGGAGGCGGACCGGTTGGCCGGAACGCGCAGCTTGGTTACTTCTACTTGAATTATCAGGGCTCGCGCCAACGCGCAGGCGGCTCGCCGGGAACGCTCATCAATGCCACCATCCCGGTGCTCCCCACAACTCCGGCCCCCGGCTGCGCCTCTCCCAATCCGCGCGACGCATGCACGTTGATGAAAACCTTCTTTCCGAGCGGCCTTCCCACGGGGGCCAGTCAGCTAGATCCCGTGGCGGTGAAGCTTCTGAACGCGCAGAGCAACCAGTTCGGTGGCCCCTTCCTCTTCCCCACCGTTCCGGGCACTCCGGGTCTTAGTGCCGGTAGCGTGAACACTGGCACGCTGACGCTCGCAGCTGTCGGGAAATTCACCGAGAATCAGTTCCTGGTCAACTGGGACCGCCATTTCCGCGGGGATAAGGACACCCTGGCGTGGCGCTTCTTCTGGTCCGACTCCGAGAGGTTTCAGCCGTTCGGCGCTGATTCTTTCCAGGTTCAAACCGGCGGCCCGGCGGCCGCGAACAATCTAAATTTTCCGCTCCAAATTCCGCTGCGCGGACGTTTCGGCAGCATCACCGAGACGCACCTCCTTAGCAACCGTCTGGTGAACGAGTTCCGCTTCGGCGTCAACGTCATCCGTGACGACCTGCTTGGCCAAAACACAGCTACCGCAGCGCAACTGGGCATTGTCCAGCCCGGCGGCAGCCTGGGAATCGACCGCTTCCAGTTTGGGAGTTTTGCGTTTGGCCCGTTTCCCGGCAGCGGTCAATTCGAGCTCTCGGATTCCTT
>DATKEV010000135.1:0-15452 GCA_035511855.1 Candidatus Udaeobacter sp. | reverse complement strand
AGTGGCTCCGGCGACCCATTGAGGGAATAGAGGCGCGTCTCTAGAGTCCTAAGAACGGGTTGGGGGCCGCGCGGGGACAGCGGCTCCGCAAGGGGCCGTGTGCGAGCTACCCAACCCGCCACTCTTTTTTCCAGCTTCCCTCTACAGTCTGGATAGGTCACCAGGGCACAAATCCTGTGCCCTCGTGCCTTTTGCGCCGGGCGGCAATCACCTTGCATCATAGAGAATCGTGTTGCGCGGAGAAGTGGCTAAGCACTGCCAAATGAATTGGATGAAAAGTTCTAAAACAGTATTGGATCGGACAAGCGCACGGTTTGTCCGACACATGAAAGCTACGGCCGACGGCGGATTGCAAGCGATCGACTGTCTGCTTGTGTTGGTTCTCTTATTTCTCCCGGCAGTGTCCGCTGCGCGCTCTGCGGAACCCGCGCCGCCGAAACTGAAAACGGAAACGCAGGAAGCGTTCGACCGCTACATCAAACTGACCGAAGCACGGAACGAAACTGAGCTGAAGCGCGGCGCGGCGCTCCTTTCGGTGGATGGCTTGCCCGAGCCGAAGCGCGCGGAGGCGTATGCCGCCTTGAAACGCGGCGAAGTGAAGATGCAAAAACTCGAGACGCGCGAGAACGGCGAAGCGATTCGCTGCCCCAGCGGGATGATTCACCATTGGACCGGAGTGGTGTTCATTCCCGGAGCGAAGCTTGAGGACGTACTGGCCGTGCTCGAGGACTACGACCGGCATGCGGTTTATTTCGCACCGGACGTGGACCGTTCAAAGCTTGAATCTAGGGAGGGCGATCATTTTCGTGTCTATCTGCGATTCCGCCGGCACAAGGTGATCACGGCAGTCTTGAACACTGAACACGAGGTGGACTATTACCACGATGCGCCGGGGAAGGCACACAGCCGCAGCTCGGCGGTGCGCATTGCCGAAGTGGAGGATGCGGGGAAAAACGCTGAGCACGAGAAAACGCCGGGAGACGATAGCGGATACTTGTGGCGCATGGAAACCTGGTGGCGGATGGAAGAGGGCGACGGCGGGGTCTATGTACAGAGCGAAGTGGCGTCGCTGACGCGGGACATCCCTACGGGACTAGGTTGGATCATCGCCCCGTTTGTTTCCAGTATTCCCAAGGAAACCTTGAGTTTTACACTCGACGCGACCCGCAAGGCCGTTCAGGCGGGAAAAGCCGCAAAGAATTAAGGCTGGCTTATGACGGACGCGTGCCACCCTTTTTGTTGATCACATCCTGGAGCAGTTGCCACACGCCAACTGCATTGCGATCCCAGGTCCATTCCGCGGCGGACTGTGCTAAACTGGCGGAGTTCCGATGGAAGTGCAACCGCGAAGCGGTTGCCAGGGGTTGGCGGTTCACCGTAAGTTTCCGCACTGGTGCTGACGTTCTCCGCGCACACGAAGCGGCGCGAAATTCAAGCAACGATGATCCCGGCCGCGCCGGGGTCACACGAAACAAATGAGGATGTGTCATGTCCGGGCATTCAAAATGGGCCACGATTAAGCACAAAAAAGCGGCCACCGACGCCAAGCGCGGCCGCGCCTTCACGCGAATCATCCGGGAAATCACCATCGCAGCGCGCATCGGCGGCGGCGATCCCAATTCCAATCCGCGCTTGCGCACAGCGATTCTTGCCGCCAAGAGCGAGAATATGCCCAATGAAAATGTCGAGCGCGCCATCTTGCGCGGCACGGGACAGCTCGAAGGCGAACAATTCGAAGAAGCGATGTTCGAAGGCTACGGTCCGGGCGGCGTGGGTTTGCTGATCCAGGTGGTGACCACGAATCGCAACCGCATCGTCGGCGAGTTCCGCCACTTGATGAGCAAGAACGGCGGGAACATGGCCGAAGCGGGCGCGGTGGGCTGGATGTTCCATCGCAAAGGCGAAATCACCGTGCCCAAGGAAGCGGCCAGCGAAGACAAGTTGCTTGACATCGCGCTGGAGGCGGGCGCGGAAGATCTGAAAGACGATGGCTCGGCATGGTACATCGTTACCCCGCCGGACTCGCTGGAAAAGGTGAAAGAAGCGCTCACGAAAGCGGGGATCACGCCGGCGTCGGCGGAGGTCGGCATGGTGCCGCAGAACTACATTAAGCTTACGGGCCCGCAAGCGACGCAGATGGTGCGGCTTGTCGAAGCCCTCGAAGAACATGACGACGTGCAGCACGTCTACGCCAACTTCGATATCGACGAATCTGAAATTCAGGCGGCGGTCGGCGCCAACTAAAGAAACTCTGGGACTCCAGTTTATCCAACCGGCCACTGTAACCGCGCAGTGGCCGGTTCTTTATTGCGCGCCGTTTTTGGCAGCCCGTGCGAGATCGAAAGACTCTGCATTGAGAATCGAACGACGCTCGTTTGGTATAAAGGGGTGGCGAGACCGGTGGGTTCGCCGTAAACTTGGGCCGTGGCCAGGATGAACCCCTCAGAGAAGCATGTCGAAAAGGACAGATGGATGCGCGTTCTGGGGGTCGACCCCGCGGCCGTAGGGCCGACGGGCTACGGGATAGTCGAAGGCGACGGTCGTTGCTGCCGGATGCTGCACTATGGTGCCCTGAAGATAGACGCAAAACGCCAGGTGGCGTGTTCGGGCACTGCCCTGCGGGATGTACATGAGTTGATTTGCCGATTGATCAAAGCCTATTCGCCCGATGTCTTGGCCGTCGAGAGTGTCTTCACAGCTGTGAACATGCGTACGGCCCTTCGGCTGGCGGAAGTGCGTGGCGTGGTGCTCTTGGCCGCCGCGCAACATGGTTTGGAAGTGCATAGCTATGCGCCGCGCGAAGTGAAAGCAAACATTGCCGGCCATGGCCACGCGGACAAACGCCAAATGCAGACGATGGTGCGCGCACTTCTCTCCATGAACGTAGTCCCGGAGCCTTCCGACGCCGCCGACGCTTTAGCCGTTGCCCTGTGCCATTTACAAGCGGAGAAAGTGCGGCGCCGTTTTGACCTTCCAGCGAAAAACGCTTTGCCAAAATCACGCGCCACGCGAAAGGCCAACGGTTCCTCGAATACGATGGCAACCATTCAGATCGGCAGCGCAACGCGAACGCGGTTGCCGCGCATCTTATCTACGCGATGAAGACCAGCCTTCTTCGAATTTGTTTCTTCTTTGGCGCCGCGTGTTTATTTGCAATCGTGGCGAGCGCCGCTCCTGCATCGCCCAGCGCGAAGCTGACGTTCAGGCGAATCTTCAAGTCCAGCTCACCGGAATACATCCAAATCGTCGTCGGTCAAGATTCGGATACGGCAACGTACGAGATCCGCCAGCTCGATGAAGATCCCGGATCGTCCCCTTTTGAAGTGAGCGCCGCGCTGCGTGCAAGAATGTTCGACTTGGCGGCGCAATTGAAACACTTTCAAGGCCAGGACTTGGACGTCCATCGCAAGATCGCCAATCTCGGCGAGAAAACATTTCGCTGGGAATCGGGCACGGAAGTCCACGAAACAAAATTCAACTACACCCTGAATTCCGCGGCCACCCAGCTCCTGCAAATCTTCGAAGGCCTGGCGCGGCAACAGGAGCATGTGGACCTGATCTCCCGCCGCATGAAATACGACCGCCTGGGCATCAACGATGCCTTGCTGCAATTCGAAACGGACTTGAACCGCAGCCTCCTCCCGGAGCCCAAGCGGGTACTCCCCGTCCTGGACCAGATCGCCGGAGATTCGCGATTCGTCGACATCGCCCGCCAGCGCGCCCGCTCCCTCGCCGAACGCATCCGCCATCAAGGCTAGACAAATGGCCCCCATGCACTTTGTACGCCCATGCCCAGGCCGCCCTTGAATGCGAAGATTTTTCAAAGAATTCTGCGATTGGCAGCCTGAATTTGAGGGGGAACTTTCATGCATCGAACAGATCTGAACAATGGTCGTCTTGTGAGGATTGTTTCTTGCAGAGCCCTCGCGCTTCTGGCTGTCTTCGTTTTTGCACTTGGTGGTGACTGCTTCGGCCAGAAAAAACAGAAACTTGAAAAAAATTACCGCGATTGGCTGGAGCACGACGTTGCTTACATCATCACCAAAGATGAGCGCGATACCTTTCTCCGTTTGACCACCGACGAGGCTCGCGACAAGTTCCTCGCGGACTTCTGGGAAATCCGCAACCCCAACCCGGGTGCACCGTCAAACTCCTACAAAGATGAAATCTATGAGCGGATCGCATTCGCCAACGCTAGATTTGGCATTGGCTCCGGTGTGGACGGCTGGCGTACGGACCGTGGCCGGACCTACATCACGCTTGGGCCTCCGCAGCAAAAGCAAGTGTTGAGGAACTCCGCGAATCTCTTTCCCATCGAGATCTGGTTTTACGGCGGCGCGAATTCCGCTCTGCCGCCTTTTTTCTACGTCATGTTTTATCAGCGAGAAGGCGGCGATTACCGCTTCTATAGCCCTTATGCCGACGGCCCCGATAAGCTGGTCACTGGCGTCGAGGCCATCAATTCGCGATTGACGGCGCTGCGCTTGATTCGGGATTCCGCAGGGCCCGAGGTGGCTCGAATTTCGCTGTCGCTCCTGCCCGACGAACCGGTCGACGAGACTACCGCAATCGTCAGCCTGCAATCTGACATCCTGCTGGATAGCATTAAGAATCTGGCAAATCTGCCCGCAAACCGCGATGAGATTACCCGGCGCAGAACCCAGAGAGAGACGGTTACCTCCCGGCTTCTCCTCGAGGGCCGCAATCTGGATATCGTCACCTTCCCCGCTCGCGATTCCCGCGGCCTGACAAGGGTCGACTATGCACTCCGTTTGCACAACCCCAGCGACTTGACCATGACCAGGGAAAATGACGGGCGTTACACCTATTCCCTCGAAGTTCGCGTCGGTGTTTTTTCGCCAGATAATAAACTCATTTTCACGCAGCAAAAACCGGTTACCGATTCCCTTACCGGCAAGAGCTTCGACACGATTAAAGACAAAGTTTTCGGCTACGAGGGAACCTTGCCGCTCCCACCCGGCAAGTATCGCCTCGATTTTCAGTTCACGGATTGGTCCAAGAAAGCGGCCTTCCACACGGTGCGGGAAATCTCAATCCCCTTGCCCGCAAAAGACACTCTGGTTGTGCCCAGCGTGCTTCCATTCCTGTCCGCAGAGAACGCAGATCCTGGTCTCGCGGACCTGATGCCTTTCACAGTTGGCGGCGTGCAGTTCACTCCTATGCAAAGCAGCACCCCGACAATGGGCCCGGGGACCAATCTTCAAGTCATGTATCAGATTTGGTCGCCGGTAAAGGATCCGCGCGACAAGTTGGAAAAAAAAATCCAAGTGGAGTACGCCTTTGGCCGGCCTGCTGCCCCTGGCAGCGTTACAAAGGTTCAGGACGTTGTCAGCATGGATCAATTTGACGCCGGCGGTTCTCTGGTGACTGGGAAAAAACTGTCCCTCGAGCAACAGCCCAGCGGCAACTACATTCTGAACGTCTCCCTGAGCAACCCCGAAACCAAGCAGGGCGCGTACGGGACCATGAACTTCAAAATCCTCGATACTCCTTTGGCTCCGGTGGCTTGGGATGTGGTTGAGCCTGGGATCGCCCAGGATGCGGAGAAAGGTATCCTCGACCAGCAACGGGGCCTCTGCTACTGGGCTCTCGGTCAGTTTGACGAGGCGCGCGTCTGGTTCCGCCGGGCCTTGCAACTGGACCACGCGAATGACGCTGCCCGTGCCCGGCTGGTCGACGCCTACTTTTCAAAGAAAGACTACGCCGCTGTCATCAGCCTCTTCTCCGACGCTGGCGTAACGGAAACGACCGACTCAGAAACCCTTATTCGTATCGCCACCAGTCTGGAAAAGCGCGGAAGCACCCCGCAAGCCATCTCTGTCATCGAAAACGCCCTCAAATCACGCCCTGAGGAGGGACCTCTCTATCTGGCGTTAGCCCAGTACTATACTGAACTTGGAAATACGAAGCGAGCTGCGGAGCTGACTCAAAAGGGCAAATCCTTCCTGGTTGGAGATCCAGCCAAGCAATAAGAAGGATTGGCCTTGCGCTCGTTGCAACTAAGGTCGTCTACCCGCCCCGGCTAATCCATATTTCTGCATTGGTATCCAGGAATTGGGAAGGAACGACTAATCTTCTATCACGCTTTCGCCTAACCTAACCATAAATCACTGATTTTCTATATCTTAGCATTATATAAATTATTTCTGAATTTGGCAGATTTTATGCAGGGTTTATGAGAATATGTCCCGCGTTTGAGGGGGTGGGGTGGACTCCTTCTACGTATTACTGTTCCATCTGCAGGCCAAAGTCAATTCCTAAAAAATCGGAAGTGGGAAGGAGCTTGAGATTTATGAAGAATAAGTGGCTCGTAATCAGCCTGGCGTTGGTTCTCCGGGGTGCCCTATCCGTTTCGGCCATGGCCCAGGACCAGGGTTCGTCGCGTGGCAATCTCGGTGGTTTGGTCTACGACTCGACACAAGCATTGGTTCCGGGGGCCCAGGTAACGATCACCGGGCCAATTGGGAGCCTGACGCAGACCACTTCCGGGGATGGCTCGTTCCTCTTCTCGACACTGATCCCCGGCACCTATTCCATCAAGGTGCAGAAGACGGGCTTCAAGGTCGCGAGCTTCAAGAGCGCCGAAGTCCTTATCAACAAGACCACGAGCATCGAGGTGATTTTGGAAACGGGCCAAATCTCAGAGACGGTAGAAGTCAACGCGGCAGCCACGACGGTGGACACAACCGCTACGTCGGTCAACTCGGATTTTTCTGACGATTTCTATGCGAAAATTCCGCTTGGCCGCGGCGTCAGCAGCCTGTTCTACCTGGCACCTGGCGTGGTTTCGGGAGGCGGCACCGGCGTAGAGAATCCCGCGATTTCCGGATCCACCGGCCTTGAGAACCTGTATGTCGCAGATGGCGTTTCGATCAATGACCCGGCCTTCGGTGGCATCGGCGTGTGGTCGCGCGCCTACGGACCGCTGGGCACGGGCATCAACCTCTCGTTCGTAAAGGAAGTGCAGATCAAGACCGGAGGTTTTGAGCCGCAGTACGGGCACGTCAGCGGCGGCATCGTGCAGTTGGTCACCAAGTCGGGTTCATCCGCATTTCACGGCACCATTGGCACGTATCTCAACGCCAGAGGGATGCAGACCAATTACGAAAATGCGGACGATCCAAAATTTAACGTGCAAAACCTGACGGGCAGCCGTTTGAACAACGCCAACTACGAAGGCGACTTCCAATTCGGCGGTTACGTCCCACTGCACGGCCTGAGGAACAGACTGTTCTTCTTCGGAACCTTCAATCCGTCATGGAACCACGCCTACTATGCTCCCGCAATAAATTCCGGACTGTTCACGATTTATAATGGCCTGGTCGACCGGCAGACGACTCGTTGGGACTACGCAGGCAAGTTGACTTTCAAGATCAGCAACTCGCACACTCTGGAATCCACAGTTTCAGCAGACCCGTCGCACACCAACCCGACAGCATTTGCGACGTTGACCGCAAACGACAAAACTGCGAACTCCGCATGGAATTATGGCACGCGGAACTGGTCCGTGCGCTATGACGGCGCCTTTGGCTCAAACTTCCTCGTGGACGGCGCGTTCACGTGGAGTTGGAACCACTTCCATGAGAAACCGCTCTTTGACATCATCCAGATTGTAGACCAGACGCAGATCTATTTGCCCTCGCAGCGCGGAACTTTCAATGCCCAGGGCTTTGGCTTTTCGGAGCCCTACGACTCTCAAACCAAGGGGTTGCAAGGCGATGTCACCAAAATCTTCCACCTGTTCGGCAGTACGCACAGCTTGAGCGCTGGATATAACTGGCAGTTCCCGCATTACGATGACATTACGTCCTTCTCCGGCGGACATTTCGCCGTGCCCGCGTTGAACAAAGATGGAGCCGACCCAGGATACGCCAGCCAGACGAACCCTTCGGTCGTGACTTCTAATGCAAGCCTCGTGCTTCAGCTCGCTTGCGTAGGCGCACCCACAGCGGCCAGTGTGGGTCAGAATTGCGGGACAACCAGCGAAGCCACCACCTGCACGTTCTGTCCGTTGATGAATGTGCCAGGCTACGCAAGTCCTGTGGCCGTTGTCCTTCAGCAGGTGCGCGGACGTTTTGACAAAGGAGTGACCACCAGCACGGGCAGGTACCATGCTGCGTTCTTGAACGACGCCTGGCAGATGGGCAAGCACGTAACCCTAAACCTCGGCGTGCGTTGGGAACAGCAGCGCCTCATCGGCAACGTCGTGCAGAAAGTCTTCAACGACATGTGGTCCCCCCGCATAGGGGTTGTTGTGGACCCGAAGGGCGATCGCAAATCGAAGTTCTATGCCAATTACGGCCGCTATGCTTTCGTTCTGCCATTGGACGTCTCGGTCCGCTCGCTGAGCTCCGAGGATGACCTCCAGAATACCTACTGGGCCCCAGCGTCCGATGCCAGCGGCAACGTCGTGCTGAACGCACAGGGCACGGCTACCTTTCAACCAGATCAAGCTCACCTTCTCAACCAAGCGAATGGGGGAATCCCAATCGCCGCAGGCACGCTCGTCAGCGGTGGCGAACCATTCGCTCCGGGCACGCGCATGGAATACACCGACGAGTTCGTCGTGGGATATGACCACGAGTTTCGCGGCGGCATCGTGGCCAGCGTGCGCTATATTGACCGCAGAATGAAGCGCGTCGTCGAAGACCAGGGTGGCATTTCCGTCGAGGAGTTCAACTCAGGCGTTCCTCTGAGCTACTTCATCGGCAACCCCAACGCGGCACAAGACATCTTCGTCAATCCACACGAAACCGTGTTTGGTGCGGGTACCACCGTCGATTCTTCCACCATCGAGGCAGCAATCGACGCAAACAATGCGAATCCGACAGCAGCGAACGCGGCAGCGTTGGTGGCCCTGGGCTTCCCAGCGTCTTGCATTGACGGCAACAATTTCGCGACACCCTTCGTAGCGTTCAATCAAACCGATGGTGTCACCGCCGTCAATGGAGGTAGCCCCGCCGGAAGCGTGTGTTTCCCGGCGGTGACCACTTCGACGTGGTCGACGCCCAACCCCAACTTTGATAAGACAAAGCCTGCCAGCGAGACAAATCCACAATTCGTTCTCCTGCCACACTGCACTAACGCCGCCGACAGCAAAGTGGCGGGGAAGTGCGCGTCGTTTGGCGGCGAGTTCTACGCAGATGGCAAGCCAGATACCTACAAGGACCCGAAGCGCGAATACGAAGCTGTTGAATTTGAAGTTAACAAGTCCTTCAGCCGCAACTGGGCACTCAGCGTCAATTACCGCATATCTCAGCTCCGCGGCAATTACGAAGGCGCGTTCCGCAACGACAACGGCCAGGCCGACCCCGGCATCAGCTCGTTGTTTGACCTCACCGAAGGCGTGTTCGGACTTATCCGAAACCAGCAGAGTATCGGGTTCCTGAACAATGATCGCAAGCACGTGCTGAATATGCACTCCTTTTACGTTGTCCCTAACGGCAGAGTGAAGGGCTTGGTGCTCGGCACGGGTGTAACCGTCCAGTCCGGAGTCCCCTTGACCACCCTGATCGCCCAGCAGGCCTATCAGAACCCAGGTGAAGTGCCTTTCTTCGGTCGCGGTGACCTGGGCCGCTCCCCCGTAACTGGAACAGTAGATGCACACGTCGAATATCCGTGGAGAATAACCGAGCGGGTGCACCTGAACTTTGGATTCGATGTGTTCAACATCGCCAACTCCAAGCGCCAGACCACGATCCAGCAGTTCTTCGACCAGGGCTTCGGGCTCAACAATGCGGACTTCAAAAAGCCTGTCACGACGCTTGTTAACCAGGGCTTCATCGATCCATTCAACTCGCGGGCTTCGATCAAGCTAACGTTCTAACTATGACCATAAGCTCGGGAGGGCACCCGCCGTGGCGGGCGCCCTCCTTTCTTATTTGCGGCGGCTTTCTGCTCTGAGCGTATGATTGGATTTGCATGCTTTAAAAGGTTTCGAATGAAAACACATTGCGCCATTGCTTTTCTTCCGCGCCTTTGTAGACATGGCTGCAAAGCGATTAGTTGCGCGATGCGGAGGTGATCTGATGTTACGTCCTTCGCGCGGGCTTCCTCTGTTGTTCCTCTTGCTTGCAGTTCCTTCCTTACTCTATGCACAAAGAAGTGGAATGGGCGGACGCGTTGTCGGTGGCGTGATCGATGTTCAAGTACGCTATGCCAACGGCGCGCCTGGACCCAGCGGAATTCATGTGCGACTGGAATCCCCAGAAAGCGGTTCGGCAGGGGATTGCCAAACAATAGAAGGCGGCAAGTGCCAGTTCAACGTGCCTTCCAACGGCGTTTACATGGTCCGCATGAGCGAGCGAGGCTACAAGGATGTAAGCGTTCGCGTAGAGCTGATCGGCAACTCGAGGGGCTTCGCGACCCTGGAATTGAAACCAATCCCAGCAGAAGCGCCACCGGAAGCCGCCGCTGATGTCCCCGAAGGAGTGTCGGGCGGTTCCGTATCTGCCGCGGACCTTAGTGTTCCAAAGAATGCCCGCCTGGAATTCGATAAAGGCCAAAGCGCGTTGAAAGACAACAAACTGGACTCCGGCATCTCCCATCTCCGCAAAGCCATCAAGCTCTACGATGCCTTCCCCTCGGCCTACACGCTCTTGGGCACCGCGTATCTGGAGCAGAAAAACTGGAAGGACGCAGAATCAGCTTTGGTGAAAGCCGCAAGTCTGGATTCCAAGTCTGCGGAAGCCTACCTCGCCCTCGGTGCCGTGTTCAATCAAACGAAGGACTATCCCCAGGCGGAGACAGCTCTTCTACGCGGCCTCGAGTTGAAGCCCGACGCCCCGGGCGGCCACTACGAACTTGCCAAGACCTACTGGGCCTTGGGCCGCTGGCAGGAAGCTGCCCCGCACGCGCGCAAAGCCGTCTCGGACATTCCCGACCTCGCTTCGCCCCATGTCCTGCTAGGGAATATTCTCCTCAAGGAAAACAATCTCCAGGAGGCGCTTCATGAGTATCAAGAGTATCTGCGGCTGGATCCCAATGGCTCTATGGCGCCAGGGGCGCGCCAAATGATCGATAAAATCCAAAAAGCCCTGCATCCTTAGCGCCGGCATCCTTTCCGACTCCTTCTCTTCGACCTCCGAGCCGTTACCGGGTCTCCGCCTTCCCGGCGCTCCCTGCAAACCCGCTTGTCAGCTTTGGCCTTCCTGCATAGACTTCTTTCGCGGCAGCCAGCCCACTTCGAATAGGCCAACAGAATGAGCCAGGAAGAATTCCCCAGCGGCGGAGATCGCTTTCCGCCGACGCGGCGCTCGGTGCTTGAAGCCGTTCGCAGTATCGACGCGGAAGAGCGGGAAGGCGCCCTGGAAGCTCTCTGCGCCGCGTACTGGAAGCCCATATATAAATATGTTCGATTGCGATGGAACCGGCCTGCGGAGGAAGCCCAGGACTTGACGCAAGGATTCTTCCTGGAATTGCTGGAACGCGAACTGCTCGAAAAATTCGATCCCAACAAGAGCCGCCTGCGCACCTACCTCCGCGTGTGCGTGGACAGCCTGGTGATGAATGCGGACAAGGCCTCCAAGCGTCAGAAACGCGGCGGAACTACGTTGCACGTCGCCCTGGATTTTTCTGCCGCCGAAAAAGAATTGGGCGGAGCAGTTATAGATCCATCGGCCATTGCCTCACCCGAATCGTTCGAAGAATTTTTCGAAAAGGAATGGGTGCGCAGCCTTTTTGCTCTGGCGGTCGAGGACCTGCGCCAGCTCTGCGTGGACCGCGAACGCGAGCGCACGTTTCACCTGTTCGAAGCCTACGACCTGGAGGGCAACGAAAAGATTTCCTACGATCAGCTCTCGAAAGAATATGGGATTGCCGTCACCGACGTCACCAACGCGCTGGCTTGGGCGCGCCGCGAGTTTCGAAAAATCGCCCTCGAGCGCCTGCGCGAGCTCTGCGGCAGCGAAGAAGAATTTCAGCGCGAGGCGCGCGCCGCCTTCGGTTGGGATTCCAAATGAAGTTTCTCACGGACAAGGCGCTGGAACGCTTGCGCGATAGTGCCGAGCTCCCCGATCTTTCCGGCACCCGCTACCGTTTGCTCGAACGCGTGGCCCGTGGCGGCATGGGCATCGTTTACGCTGCTGAAGACGAAAAACTCCAACGGCGCGTCGCGCTCAAGGTCCTTGATATTCCGGGTACCGATGGGGAACTTGCAAGCCGTCTGATCCTCGAAGCACGCGTCTTGGCCAGGCTCGAGCACCCCGGAATTGTTCCCGTCCATGATGTGGGAACGCTCGCCGATGGCCGCGTTTTTTATACCATGAAATTTGTCGAAGGCCAGCGGTTGGACAAATACGTCGCCACGGTCGATTCTGTGCCCGACCGGCTGCGGCTTTTTTTGCGCATTTGCGATGCCGTCGGATTCGCCCACGCCCGCGGCGTGCTGCATCGCGATTTGAAGCCCGCAAACATCATGGTCGGCCCCTTCGGCGAAGTCCTGGTCATGGATTGGGGCCTCGCGAAAATCTTGCGCACAAATGCCGGCGATTCGAATGCCGCCGACCCCGATGCCACCGTCTTTGAAAAAACAAATCCCTCAAGCGAACAAGCCAGCGCCACGGAACTTTCGGTCATCACCGGCCACGGCACGGTGATGGGCACGCCCGGCTACATGTCCCCCGAACAAGCGCGCGGAGACGTCGAGCATCTCGACGCGCGTAGCGATATTTTTTCTCTTGGTGCCTTGCTCCGCTTCCTCCTTTCGAATCACCCGGAAAAAGCCGCCGGTGCACCCCGCCTCGAAAAGTCGCTCGAAGCCATCTGTTCGAAGGCTACGGCCGCGACTCCTGCGGAGCGTTATCCAAATGTTCAGGAGATGGCTCTCGACGCCTCGCGCTACCTCGACGGCCTCGCCGTCGGAGCCCACCGCGAATCTTTTTTCGAGAAAACCGCTCGTTTCTACCGGCGCTATCGCTTCTTTATCTTGCTGATTGCAGCGTACTTGGTGATGCGCGTGGCCATTCTGATTTTTCTCCACAGATAGTTTTAAAGAAATTGGGGGACTCGTTGTAAAGAACGGCAATGAAAAGAATAATTATCGACGGAGGGACGTCATGAACAAAGTGCTGCTGGGGCTCCTGCTCGGTGCGGTTTTGGGCGCGATTGATGGTGGCTCGGCGTGGTTTACGCCCGCCGTCCGGACCATGATGGTGGGGATTGTTGTGGGATCTACGATCAAGGGATTGATTGCCGGAGTCGCGGCGGGCATTTTTGCCCGTAAAGTAAATTCGGTGCCGCTCGGCATTCTCTTTGGCTTGGCGATCGGATTCATTTTGGCCTTTCTCGTGGCCTACCTACAGCACGGCTACTATTTTGAAATCATTTTGCCGGGGAGCATCGTGGGATTGATTGTCGGATACGCCACGCAGAAATACGGTGCTGCTCCAGCATCGGCAACCGCAAGAAGCTGACGCGGAGCGGCACGAAAAAGAGCTGAGGTGAGCTGAGCATGAGCAAGGGATCTGTTCGCAAAAAAACTGTGAAAACAAGGGAGAGAACCATGTCACGTGTCATCCATTTCGAAATACCGGCGGCTGATCCGGAGCGCGCGTCGAAGTTTTATCAGAAAGTGTTCGGCTGGAAATTCGACAAGTGGGCCGGGCCGATGGAGTACTGGATGGTAACTACCGGCGCGGATGGCGTACCGGGGATCAACGGCGGAATGTTGAGGAAGCCAGGCCCGGTGAGCGTGACGACCAACACGATCGGTGTGGGGTCTGTCGATGTGGCCATCGAGGCGGCGAAGAGCGCCGGGGGCAAACTCGTGATGCCGAAATCTCCGATTCCCGGAGTCGGTTACTTCGCCTACTGCGAAGACACAGAAGGAAATCTCTTCGGTGTGATGCAGGCCGACACGAATGCCAAGTGAGTGGATGACCGATGTGCAGGAGCTCTTGCCGGAGGGAGCGATGAGCCTCACGAAACCGGTGCTGGGACTGGCGGTGGGAGGAATCCTCGGACTGCTCGATGGCCTGAGCGGATTCTTCGAACCGTCGCTCGCGCCGGTGATGGCGAGCGTAATCACGTTTTCGCTGCTGAAAGAATTGGTAGCAGGAATCGCGACCGGGTATGTTTCGCAGCGAGTCCATTCGATGTTGCTGGCAGTTCTTGCGGGAATCGCGATCGCGGCGGTGCTGAGCTTGCTGGTGATTCTACGTGCCGGGATGGCCTTGTTTTGGGACATCCTGCTTCCCGGGATGCTGCTCGGAGCGATCGTGGGATTTGCCACCCAGCGATTCGGAAGGAAAGCGGAAGTCCCCGCCGCGGCGCGGCAGTTTTGAATTTCGAGTGGTTATTTTCTTGTGTTGGTTTATTTGTTGAAAGGAGAACGATCCATGAGAGGGCTGGTAACAATTCTGGGAGTGATGGTGTTGAGCATCGGAATCATGCCGCACGCGTCGAATGCGGGAACCAGTGGTGGCGCGGAGGCGTTTGAGAAACTCAAATCGTTGGTTGGCCACTGGGAGACCGACAAGACGAACATGAACAAAGCGACGCTGGACCTGGAACTGACCTCCGGAGGCACAGCCGTGCTGGAGAAGTTCCACATGGTGGATAACGGCAAGCCGGTAGAAATGACCACGCTGTATTACCTTGACGGCGACCAAATCAAGCTGACGCACTATTGCATGGCGGGAAATCAGCCGACGATGAGGGGTTCTTACGCGCCGGAAACGAAGACGATTACGTTTGACCTGGTGAGCATCTCGAACCTGAAGAATCCCGGCGATGGGCATATGCATCACGCGGTGTACACGTTCATCGACAACGATCATCTCAAGACCACCTGGACGTTCCAGAAAGAGCAGAAGGACGCGTTCACGGAAGGTGTAACGTACGTCCGCGCCAAGTAATGCGATACAATGCCCGGTGACGCGGTAGGATAAATTTCCTCGAGGGTACGGATGAAAAGTATTTTTCTGGCAATCGCTTTGTTTTTGGCGGCCGACACCACCCAAACGCTGACGCAAGAAGAAAGGGACCGAGCCGTAGCCGAACTGGAAGGCTCCAAGAAAGCCTTTCTGGACGCTACAAAGGGCCTGTCCCCGGCGCAGTGGGACTTCAAGCCCGCACCGGAACGCTGGTCGGTAGTGGAGTGTTCCGAACACGTCGCGCTGTCGGAAGGATTCATCTTTGGCGTTGTCAGCGAAAAGATCATGAAAGCCCCGGCAAATCCGGAGAAGCGCGAAGCCGCCAAGGGCAAGGACGAACTGATCGTGAAGATGGTCCAGGACCGCACCCACAAGGGGACGGCGCCGGAGCAGATCGACCCCGCGAAACAGGCGGCCATGACGCCACAAGAAACGATCAAGAGCTTCCTAGACAGCCGGGCGCATGCCATCGAGTATGTCAAGACCACTCAGGATGACTTGCGCGATCATCTTTTCGACCACCCGGTTCCCGCGTTCGGGACGATGGATGCCTACCAG
>DATKEV010000134.1:0-11858 GCA_035511855.1 Candidatus Udaeobacter sp. | reverse complement strand
GGCGGTGCGAATGCGGCGGTTGGCGTCGCGAACATACTTGCGGAAGAAAAAGGTGACGACGAGGATGAACGGCAGAACGGCGAGCGCGTCGAATGCGAGTTTGTGATCGATCGAGAAAAGCCACCCGGCCAGGACGGCGAGCAGGAAGAAATCGTTGATCATCGTCACAACGCCGGCGGCGAAGAGGTCGTTCAGGGCATCGACGTCGGTGGTGACGCGGGTGACGAGGCGGCCGACTGGGTTGCGGTCGAAGTAGGACATCGGCAGGCGCTGGATGTGACGGAAGATGGCGGTGCGCATGTCGTACATCGTTTGCTGGCCGACGCGCTGCATGATGCGAATCTGGATGTATTGCGCGAGGAAGTCGAACGCCAGCACGGCCAAAAAGAGGGCGCTAAGCCAGACGATGCCCGACCACGCGGATGCCTCCGGGATGACGTGTTTCAGTGCGGGAGTAAAGTAGCTATCGATTGCTTTTCGAAAAATCAGCGGCGGAGCAAGCTCGAGTGGAGTGACGATGGCCACCATGACGAGCGCGAGCGCCACGTGCCATTTGTACGGCTTCATGTATTGCAGAAGCCGGCGCATCAAGCGCGAATCGTACGCTTTGCCGAGGGCCTCTTCTTCGTGCAGGTTGCTCATGCGCGCTCGAGCTCTTCTTCCAGCAACTGCTTCTGATACAGATCCGCGTAATAGCCGCCGCGGGCAAGCAGCTCGTCATGCGTTCCGCGCTCGGCGATCGCGCCGTCGATCAAAACCACGATCTGGTCTGCGTCGCGAACCGTCGAGGTACGGTGCGAAATCAGAATCGTGGTACGGCCTTCCATGATTCCGCGCAGTCCGCTGAGGATGCGCTCCTCGGTTTGTGTGTCCACGGCAGAAAGCGAATCGTCGAGGATCAGAATTCGCGGATCGCGGACGACGGCGCGCGCGATGGCGGCCCGCTGCTTCTGCCCCCCGGAGAGAGTGACGCCACGCTCGCCGACCATGGTCTCGTAGGCTTTGCCGAAGTCCTGGACCTCACTGTGCAGGCTGGCAATTTCGGCTGCTCCGCGGACGCGTTGTTCGTCATATTCCGGCAAGCCAAAGGCGATGTTGCCGCCGACGGTCTCGCCGAACAAGTAGGTGTCCTGCGGCACGAAGCCGATGGCTTGACGCAGCGTGGTAAGAGGCCACTCGCGTATTGGGCGCCCGTCGATCAAGATCGAGTCATCCGGCGCTTCCCAGAGACGCGCGATCAGAGCGGCGAGCGTGGTCTTGCCGCTGCCCGTGGGGCCGACGATGGCGAGCGTGGAGCCGGCGGAAACTTTCAAATAAATGTCGTGGAGCACAGGATGAAAACCGCTGCCATTGGGCTTGGAGGACCCGTTCGACCCGGCCCCGGAGAGAGTGGTCGGATAAGTGAAGGTGAGATGGCGGAATTCGATTTCGCCGCGAGGCTTGGTGCCTTCCGGGACTTTTGCGTCGCGATCATCGATATTCGGTTGGGCGGTGAGGATGTAATTCAGCCGGCCCATGGAAGCCGCGCCGCGCTGAAAAATATTTGTCACCCATCCAAGGGCGATCATGGGCCAGACCAGCACGGCAAGGTAGCCGTTGAAGGCAATCAGCGCACCCAGGGAAATCCGGCCGTGGAGGAGCTGATGGCCGCCCTGCCAAAGCACGATCAAGAAGGTAGTGCCAATGAGAGCCTGAAGCGACGGCATAAACATGCTCCAGGTGCGGATGAGGCGAATGTTACGTGAGACATACTCACGGTTCGGCTCGTCGAAGCCACGAATTTCCGGTTCTTCCTGGGCGTAGGCGCGCACGACGCGCACACCGGCAAGATTCTCCTGAACGCGGGCGGTGAGAGTGGCAAGCGCGGCCTGGATTGATTCGTAGAGGTCGTGGATCGTTTTTCCAAAAAACCATACGGCGACGGCTACTATTGGCGCGGGCAGCAGAACCCATAGGGTGAGAGAAGGTGAGAGCGTGACCATGACCAGGATGGCCATGATCATGGTGATGATGGTCGTGGCGCTGTACATGATGCCGGGACCCAGCACCATGCGGACGGCGTTCAGGTCGTTGGTGGCGCGCGACATCAACTCGCCGGTGCGATTGCGAACGTAGAATTCCGGCTCGAGAAGGAGAAGACGCTTCAGAAGATCATTGCGAATATCGAATTCGATGTCGCGCGAAACTCCGATCAGCGTCCAGCGCGCCGAGAAAGAAAGAGCGCCCTTAATCGCGACGCATAAAACGACGATGAGGCAATAGATGCCCAGCGTGCGGCGGCTGCTCGGGGCGTAGTAGGGAATCGAACCGCTCAGCTTCGACGGGTTCAGAGCCACAACGAGCGGACTTCCGGTCTGCGTGGAGTGTTGAAAAGGAACCGCATTGCCAGCGAGCGTGTCCGTCATAACGCCGGTGGCGAGCGGGAGCACGTTGCCGACAACGCCCATCAGCACGACCATGAGCAAGCCGAAAACAATTCCGCCGGGATAGCGCCGTAGATATGGCATCAGGCCGCGCAAGTCCTTACTGGGAAGAGCCTCCCCGGAGTTCTTGGCCGCTCGATTACCGGTGGCTGGCGGGACCGCGCTCATTTTAGGACGGACCTCGCATTCTGCATTGACGGTGACTCAAGGAGAAAGTGCTCATAGGTGCGGTCCAACGATTGATAGCGCTTCGTTTGGGGATTGAATCGCACACCGATAGGAAGCACGTGAAAATCGGCAGTACCTTTCAGCGGGGTAAAGTAAAGCTGCAGCCCCTTCTCGTCGCTTTGCTCGTACTGCAGCCGCCAGCCGGTCACCGCCACCAAAGGCGTCAAACCGAGAAACCCTTTTTGGTTTTTCAGGTGCTCATCGCAGCGCAGCACTTCCGCCCATTTTCCGTCAATGTTTTCTGCTACCACGGCGCGCGTCACGATGGTTCCGGGCAGACTATTAGCGGGTGTTTTCGGAACCACGTTGGCTGCCAACAGCTCCTGCTTCCCGTTTTTTGCCAGGTCGCCGAATAGAAGCACTTGCGTCCCGCTTCCCAGCAGTGCCTTCGCCGCCAAATCGATCTCCTCCGGAATCGCGGGCTCAACCGGCTTGGTCTCGGCGAGGAGCGCTGGCTTCGGCGCTTCCGTGCCACATCCGCCCAGAAAAATAGCCAGCGACAAAACACCACACGAGAATTTAGGTGGGTTTCTCCAGGTTCGGGCCCCGCCGAAGCCGCCGCCCCTATTCAGAAAGGACGGCGCTACACCCGCCTCGTTAGCACACGAACAATCGCTTTGCGATGTTTTTCCCATCTAAAATTTGGTGTCGCAGGCGTCGCTTCCGGGCCTCGCCCGATCTTCCGATCCTTTTCCTGGGTGCAAGAGGGTATCCCCATCCGCGGCAGAGCCGGACGCGGCCAACCTGCCTCTTGATAGACTAATTCTAGCCGTTGGCCGCCCTTCCTGGAAGGACTCCGCCATTCCCGATTGCTCAGGCCGTGAACTGGCTACCGTTGCGCCATGATCGCATCCAGCCGCGCTTCAAAATTCTCTTCCCCCTCGCTCGACAACTCGTTACGTTCCACCGGCAAAGCGCGTTCCACGCTTTCGACCCAGTTGAATAATTGTTGGATGTTTTCGCGCGTCTTTGCGTGATATTCCTTCAAGTTGCCGCTCGCCGCCATCCATTGCCGAAACCGATGCTCTATCGGATGATCGGACGTGGGAAACGGATTCGACGCCGTCCCCGGCGCGAGCAGCCCGCCATGGCCGGTAAAAAAGTGCTCTAAACCCAGGTCCGCCATGAAATGCCCCGCTGAGGCCGCAATTCCATCATCGTAGTCAGGCCCGTGACACGACAGTTCAAGCGGTTGAGGCTTGTGTTGCCATTTCAGACTTTCGATGTCGAATTCCCACAGATCCCATTTTGCGCTGACGAAATAAGCTGTGTCTGCGTTTAAGTTCTGCACGGCCAGAGCGGCGACTTCCGCGGGGCCCGTATTCAAGGGGCGCAAGTCCCACTCTGCCACAGGAGTTTCCGACGGGCCCACGGCCTGAACTATCAACTCATCAAAAGCATTTTTTGCCGCAGAAAGGGGCGCGGTCGTCAGGAATCTGGCGAACTGCGCCAGCATTGTTTCCAGGGAAAAGTCGCGCGTCCAAACGCGCAAATACGCATGATTGGCCATAGCGAATGAGGTCTCTCGAATTATACCGGGCTCGCAAGAAGACGGCGAACCAAGTAGAGGTGAATCTCATAAACAGTACGGGGCAGATCACGGTTGAAAGAAGAGTGACTACAAGCTGGCCCGGGTTCGGGTGCTCAGTTTCCGGTATTCGCGGTCTTTGCCCGAAGGGAGGCGTCAGGTGGCGAAGTGAAGCTTGAAGCGATCTCTTTCAGCCGCTCGCGCAAGGCTTCTCCGATGTCCGCAAAAACCTGGGCGGAGACTTCGCGCAATCGCTCTTGGGCGTTGGCCGCTATTCCCGAAATTATGCCCCTCGATTGGTGATCGAGCGACGCCACAGTCGCCAGAATCCATTGATTCGATACATTTTCCAGGCGATTTGTGTATTTCTCGGCGGCGTGTTCGCTCGCCTGGTTGTAGACTTCCTGCATCTTTTTCTGGTGTTCCTCGGTCATGGACTTCCAAGCCTCCAGCAGTGGCCCGAATCCCTCTTGAACGCGCTTGTGTACTTCAACTACGCCCGCTTCGACGGTTCCACCGATGGCCGCCTGGAAACGCTGTAGAAACTCTGCTTGCTCGCCCGTTACTTGCTCAGCCCATGTCGCGCGAGCCGCGTGCATTTCCGTACGAGCCTCTTCGGTTGACCGGCGGAGTTCTTCGCCGTATCCCTCAAGCTCCTGCCGGCCAGTGCGCTGGATTTCGTCGGTGAATGCGGCCGCCGTGGTATCGGCAGCCTCTGCGAAGAGAGCCCGAGCCCGTTCGAACGATTCGCGGACGGTTTCTTCCATTTGAGTTTGCGCGTGTCCCACGAAATTACGGCTCGAATGATCTATCTCGCTCGCGAAGACGCTGGAAATCTCGCCGGCCTTCTCCCGCAACTGATTCGCGGTCTGCTCGACCGCGCGGTCCGCCTGATTCTGAATCTGCGTCTGCGCTTTTTTTTCGTACCATTCCGCGGATTTGAAGAGCTCTTCAATCACTTGATGTTTTATTTCGCTGATTTTTCCTTCCAGCTCCGTCAGGTTGCGGCCCGTGATCGTCTGCGCGGATTCCTGCAGAATCTGCTCGACGCTGCCCAGATTTTCCCGGAAGCGCGCCAGCGACTCCGCGAACGCTTCATCCGCGGAATTGCGAATGCGATCTTGCTGCAGCGCCAGTGCGGCATCCAGCAGCGACCGCCCTCCCGCAAGGCGATGAAGGGCCTCCTCCGTCCGCGACACCTGAGGCTGAACCATCTCTTCGATTCTCTGTTGGAATTGCTCGAGCGCTTGCCGCGTAGACTCCTCAAACATGGCGCGGATGCGATTGTTAATCTCCTCCAAAGAAGATTCCGAACCCCGGTGAAGTTCGTTGCGGTGGAGGCTGAGCACGTCATCCAGTTGCGAACGGAATCCGCCTAGAGCCTGTTGCTGCGCGTTCTCGATCCGTTCCGAAAAGTGCTCAAGTCTTTCTGAAGACTCCCGGGCCCGCCCCAGAGCTTCTTCCAGTCGTTGCAATTGCTCCTGCAGCGATTGTTGCAACGCCACAAGCCGCTGTTCTGATTCAGCCGCAACACCAGCGGCCGAATCGCGCGCTGCGGCTGCATGGCGCGCCATCTCATCCTGCAATTGCGCGATCAAACCGCGTGTTTGCTCGTTCAAACCGCCGGCCATGCGATCCTGGGCCTCCGTGAAGCTGCCCTCGATCGTCTGCTGCCATCGTGCCTTAGCCGCCTCCAGCTCACTCGCAACCTGCTCGTGCAAAAACGATTGTGCTCGAGAAAGGCTGGCCGCCAATTCTTCTTGAACTTGTTTTGCTTCCGCGCTTCTCATCCCATGCTGAGTGGCCGCCGTTTCCTCGCGCTGCTTCGCCGCTTCATCGAGGGCTTGTCCCAAAGATTTGACGCTCGCGCCAATTTGCGCCTCCGTCTGTTGAAGCTGAACCTGCAGTCGCGCGGCTGTTTCCTCGGCCTGCTGGCGAACATCCTGCAAAGCCGCAGCCGCGCTTTGCAGTTGCCGCGCCTGCTCACTGCCCTGCGCTACAGCCTCTTCGGAGAGCTTCGCTGTCAGATCCCGCGTAAGTTGTTGGAGTTGCGGCGCCAGCCAGCGGGGCAATTCGGTTCGCAAAGCATCTGCAGCGGCAGCGTGGGCAGTGCGCGAGCTCTCGTCCGCGTGCTCGTGAAGCTTCTCGATGGCGCGTTCGGTCTCATTGCCAATCTCTGCTCGCCCAGCCGCAAACTTTTGCTCCCATTGCTCGAAGGACAGCCGCCGTTCCGCGGAGACTGCCTGGGATGCCGCTTCGCGCGTGGCCGCCTGAATCTGCTGCTTAGCGTCGGCCACCAGGCGTGCAACTTGCCGCGCGAGCTGCAAAGACGCATCCGTAGTACTGGTCGGGGAAGGGAAGACTCGCACGTTGTCGGGTGCGCCCGGTGCTGGCGGTTCAAGGTCGCTCAGCGAAACTGTGATTTCCGTCTCGGGCGCTTCTGGCGGCAGTTCCGGTGGCTGATGCACTGCGTCCGGCTTCGGCGGACCCTGAGCCACGTCAGGGAACGCAAACCAATCCTCGGGCGGAAACGCAATGCCCCAGGCATTTCCGGAAACCTCCAACTCCAGGGCGACCTGAAAAAGCTGTCGCACGGTTCGCGGCCGTTGAATCCACGCCACTCGGCCGCGCACGCTTCTTGGAGGCTGTCCTGTTTCCGGGTGAGGAATCTCCAGCGTCACCCACATGTTTTTCAGGACGTAGTGTTTCGATTGGTAGCGGCACCCGTGGCAGTTGATAATCAGCGAAGAGGTCCGTTCCACAAAGGGCCGCCCAAGTGCATCGACGCCGGACACCCCCAGGGGAACCGCTTGCACGATTCGCGTGCTGCGGCGCTTCCTTAATTCCGTGCTTGGGTTGGCCGCGCTTTCGGACAGCATCTCGGTTGTCTCATCGGCATAGTTGCCGCCTGACTCGTCCATGCAAACTGCCACCGTCCTTCAGTTTTTCAAATCCCGCGCTTCCAAGTGGCAAAACCACTGCTACTTCGTTGTGTTACTCTGCGGAGTAGTTTCCGAGGCCGGTCTGCGGTGCGTTCCCGTCAGGACCATCCATGCTTCTTTGGCGACCCAGATTGGCCCTACCAGCAAATAAATCGCTCCTTGAAAAAACGCCGGATGATTTCCTTCTATCCGGTGGCCGAGAAAGAGAAATACCCACCCACCCAGAAAAAATCCTGCTCCCCAAATCCATTTCGCGAGAATGAGAAGGATGATTCCCGCGAATATCATCGGGATTCCAACGCCGTGCAGGAACTTGTTCCAGGCAGATTCGTGCTCGTGATCGTACTGTGCCATATAGTGCGCCAGGCTCGGCATAAGCGCACCTCCTGTCAGCCGCGGGGCAGCTGTCTGTCATTTAGTCGGCGGGAGGACCGCCACCGTAGCATTCAGACTTTATACTGAAATGAGACGATTCGCTAGAGCGTCCTGGAAGTACTGAGAGTCGTAAGGCTCTTCGGCTATTGCCTACCTAAACTAGCTCCGCTGTTTCATGGAGGTTTTCAAGCGATGATCTATCGAGGGTTGTTTTCATTCGCGAGCGTGGCACCGCATCGTCGGAATCTGGATGGATTCGAGCCAGAAACAGCTCTCTACAATTCCCGGCGGCCTTCCATGGCCTTCAGCATTGTCACTTCGTCGGCATATTCCAAATCCGCGCCAACCGGAATGCCCACACCAATGCGCGTCACGCGCGCGCCCAGGGGTTTTAGCAACTTTGAAAGGTAAACCGCCGTCGCTTCGCCTTCCGCCGTGGGGTTCGTGGCGACGATGATCTCCTCGACCGTTCCTCCCTTTAGACGTTCGATGAGCGACTTAATGTGGAGTTGCTCCGGACCCCGCCCGGACAAAGGCGACAACGACCCCCCTAGTACGTGGTACATCCCGGTGTAGGTTCGCGTTTTCTCGATTGCCAGAATGTTATGCGCTTCTTCCACCACGCAGATCGTTTTCTTATGGCGCGACGGTCCCACGCAATAAAGGCATGGGTCGGTATCCGTGATGTTGTAGCAGACGGAGCACGACCGAATCTTCTCTTTCGCGTCGCGAATGGCATCTGCCAATGCTAACGCGTCCTCGGGCGCTGCCCGGAGCAAATGAAACGCCAGCCGCTGGGCGGTTTTCTGGCCGATTCCGGGGAGGCGTTTCAGTTCATCGATGAGTCGTTCGACGGGGGCGGCAAAATCAGGCATCCAGCATGTGTAGCATAGCCGTGCGCATCCGCGCAAACCGCACAACTCATTTATCGAAAGCGAATAGACGCGCGGTAGGGCTACGTCCTCTCCACGCTGTAGCAGTTCACAACTGCTTGAACATCACATAGGCGTCCACATATCCCATCGAAGGATGACGAAATGCTCCCGCAAGCCGCCCTACAATCTCGAATCCAAAGCTTTGCCAAAGCCGCACGGCCCGCTCGTTCGTGCTCACGACAAAATTGAATTGCATGGCCCGAAATCCGCGTTCGCGCGCCTGATCTAGAGAATGCGCACACATCGCTCGTGCGACGCCGCGCCCCGTTGCGGACGAAGACGTCATGTATCCACAATTCGCGACGTGCGCTCCGCCGCCCTTTTGATTCGCCTGAAGAAAATACGTGCCGACGATCTCGCGGTTGCCTTCTGCCACAAATACTTCGTGTTCGGCCGCTCTCCAATACGCGAGCGCGCTCCGCTTGTCCATGTCTTGCGGCAAGGAGTAGGTTTCGCCAGCCCGAATAATCGGCTCCATGATGGCCCAGATTGCTTCATTGTCGCCCTTGCTCGCGGCTCGAATCAGCATGGCGGTATCTTGCCACGTTTCCCGTCGCATGCCGATGAGGGAGAGAAGTGAACCGATCAAAAATCGCGTTCAACGTTGAGGATGGAAAAACGTTTAACGCAAGTTAGTCGCGTAGCTTTTTTGGATGGAAGTAAAACTGCGGAAGGACTAAAAGAGACCGGGGATTTTCATCCCCGCGATTCCCGGAATGCCGCCCGCGAGATTTTTCATCTGATTGGCCAGTTCGTCATCGACGCGGCGTGAAGCTTCATTGACAGCCGCGCGAATCAAATCCTGGAGCATCTCCTGGTCTTTATTCGCAAATACATCGGGCTCGATCTTCACGTCCACGATTTGCTTCTGACCATTCATTTTTACGGTGACCATGCCACCGCCCGCCGAAGCCTCGACCGTCACGGAATTCACCTGCCTCTGCAAGTCTTCCTGCAGTTGCCGGAATCGTGAAAGCATCTGTTGGAGAGCGCTGACTTCCATCAAGATTCCTCTTGGCGCCGCTTCACTTCGGAAATCTTTCCTCCGAAGCGTTGCAGCATCGACCGCACCATCGGGTCGCGCTCGAATTGTGCGCGCAGTCCGTGCGTGCTGGACGCCTCGTGCGACGCGGATGCCGCTGCAACTGATTCCAGTCTAGCACAGACTCTTACCGTCCGGCCCAACACCTTGCTCGAAATGGCACGGATCTTCTCCAGCGCCTCTCTTCCTTCCATCATTTCCGCGAACGGCCGCTTGTCCGGAGAAAAATAAATCCGCAGCTCGGCGCCATCGAGCTCCCACTGGCTGCTCTGTTCCAACAGTTCGCCCAGAAACTTCTGCTGCGCTTGGACCATCGTCTTTATTTCTGCAACTTGTTCCGGTGTAAGGCCGATCGTGCGCGTCGCCGTGCCATTGCTCTTTGCCCCTACCGCCTCCACCCTTTGCTCGATTTCATCCTTCACGATCGCCGAGCTCGCTATGGGTCGCGCTGTAGGCGGCGCACTGACACTGGGCCCAGGACTCTTCAAGGCCGGCGCGGATGCGAATGTGCTCGCAGCAGTCATGCTGCGCGAAATTCGCGCCGCACTTTCGCCTCCCGGCACTCCGCTCTTCAGTTCCGCCAGCAGTTCTTCCATGGGTGCAAGTCTCGACGCGTTGATGAGCCGCAACAATCCCATTTCAAGGTGCACTCGCGGGTCAGGCTTGCGCCTCAAATCGTCATCCGTTTGTAGCAAAATCTGGAAAAACCGCGTAAGGTCTTCTTCGCTGAATCGCGCTGCCGCCTTCGTGAGCGCCGGCCGCTGGTCCGGTGTCGCCGCAATCAAATCCGAATCCGCGCCGCACACCCGCGCAATCAGCAGGTTGCGCACGTGCCGGATCGCCTCCCGGCAAAAATGCTGCAGGTTGCGCCCTTCCCTCTGAAATGTGTGCACCAGTCCAAGCGCCCGGTCCGCGGACCCTTCCGCGATGGCCCCCACCAATTCATCGAGCGCATCCTCTGGCACTACGCCCAGCAATTCTCGAACTTCCTTGTCCGGAATATTGTCGCCGCAGAAGGCTCGAGCTTGTTCGAGCAGGGACAGGGCGTCCCGCAAGCTGCCTTCCGCCATCCGCGCTATCACGGCCATTGCGCCCGGCGCAATCTTCAGGTTTTCTTTTTTTGCTATCTCTTCGAGCCGGCCCGAGATCTCCGCGAACGTCAGTGCGCGAAAATGAAAGTGTTGTGACCTCGACCGGATGGTATCCACCAGATCTTCCGGTTGCGTCGTGGCCATCACGAAAATGACGCGGTCCGGAGGCTCTTCCAGCGTTTTCAAAAGCGCATTCGACGCTTCTCCCGTCAGCATGTGCGCTTCGTCGAGAATCACAACTTTGCTGCGCGATGCCGCTGGCGCGTACCGCACCATCTCGCGCAATTCGCGGATCTGATCGATGCCGCGATTCGAGGCTGCGTCGATTTCAATCACGTCCAGCGAAGTTCCCGCCGCAATCTCTTTGCACGCATCGCACTCGCCGCACGGCTCCGGCGTCGGCCCCTTCACGCAATTCAGCGCCTTCGCCAGAATCCGTGCCGCCGTCGTTTTTCCTACACCACGCGCGCCCGAAAAAATATACGCATGCGCCACGCGATTGTTCTTAATCGCATTCGCAAGCGTTTCTGTTACGTGCTGCTGCCCGACGAGATCGTTAAATGTTTGCGGGCGCCACTTGCGGGCTATGACTTGGTAGCTCATTTGCGGGTTCTTAGTTGTCCGTTTTGATTCTTAGTTTAAACAAAAAAATCTGATCATTCCTGAATATCTCTGCACCTGACTTGCAACTAAGAGACTAAGAAACTAACAACTCAAGACTTTTCAGGGAGAGGAACTTCGGGTGATCCGCGGCACCCGAGGCGTTCCCGGTACCGTTGCTCCCTTCCGGGCCTGGCGGGGTTCGCGGGACCTCGTTGCACAGAGCCCGAAGTTCCACGCTCCGGCGCTCACGCAGATTTTCCGCGAGCGCAAAGAAAATACTAGCACAGCGTTCCTCACCCAGCCAGAATGCGCGTCCTCGCCGAATAAGCCTGTACGTTCCAAAAACTTCTTTTGTTTTGATGACCCCGCACAACCGAAGGATGGACTACGATTTTGGCTTCGCTGCCGCGGGGGCATCCGGCGGCTCTACATCGGACGGATTGACCCAGTTCACTTTGAACGGGCCTGCGCCATGAACCTGGACTATCGTCTCGCCCTTGCACATCCCGTAGTGATGCGCCTCCTTGGGCATGGTGGCGAAGTTTCCGGTGTTCATCGTTTGGAGCTTGGTCTCGTCGAGCTTATCTCCCATGCCGACAAGAAAAGTTCCCTTCAAGACGGTCACGTTTTCATCCGTAGGGTGCCAATGCGCGGGAATCTTGGCTCCGTCCACGCACCGGAGCCGCAAAAC
>DATKEV010000133.1:0-113943 GCA_035511855.1 Candidatus Udaeobacter sp. | reverse complement strand
TTCGCTTCCCCCCCATTTTGAACGAAGCTGCCGCGGTTTTCGGACGCGTGTCCGTGGTGCAAATCGCGAGAGAAGTTTCCGCAAAGGAGCGCGCTGAAGTACGGCGAAAGCGCGCAACCACCGGCAGGGCGCGCAGAATTTTTTCGAGCGGCAGCGGCACACCGATGACCCCCGTCGAGCAGACAAACAATTCCTGCGGTTTACAGCCGAGGCGTCTGGCGGCTTCCGCAACTGTACGCACCGCCGCGGCGTGGCCCGCTTCGCCGGTGGCGCAGTTGGCGTTGCCGGCATTCACAACGACGGCGCGCATGCGGCCCTTCGAGGCGCGCAGGTTTTCCTTGGAAATGAGAACTGGGGCGGCAACGACGAGGTTTTGCGTGAAGACTGCGGCGGCCGAGGCCGGCACGTCGCTCGAAAGAATCGCGAGATCCAGCGCGCCGGTTTTCTTCAATCCGCAGGCGGTCGCGGCGAAGCGGAATCCGCGCGGCAAAGACGCTTCCGAAAGTGCGTGCTTTATCAACGGAACGTCCGTATGACTAGCGCGCCGCCCCCGGAAGGGACCTCCGATCCTCCGCGACCGCGGCGAAGGAAGATTGTTGCTTCGTTGCTTGGCTTGCGTTCATGGCTTGGCTCCTGTTTTGCTGGCTTTTTTGTTGAGACGTCTTTCCAAATTCGCAATGGTCTCGGCGACGCTTTCGGGCGCGGTGCCGCCGGGAACTTTTTTCGAGGCAAGCGCCGCGTCAACGCTAAGGCTTTTTGCGAAATCGGCTTCAAATGCAGGCGATATTTTTTTCAACGCGTCAAGCGGCAACGTGGTCCACGGAATGTTTTGTTTCTCGGCTTCGCGCAGCACTTTGCCGACAATGTCATGCGCCTGCCGGAAGGGAATGCCTTTGTGAACAAGATAGTCGGCGGCTTCGGTGGCGAGCAGCGCGGGATTGGACGCCGCCGCTTTCAATCGTTCCGCGTTGAATTTGGCAGCAGCGACGGCGCCCGCCGCAACCGCGAGCATTGCCGCGACCTGATCGTGCGCCCCAAACAGCGCTTCCTTGTCTTCCTGCAGGTCGCGCTGATAGCTAGTCGGCAGGCCTTTCAGCGTCGTGAGCAAGCCGAGCAGCGCGCCGGTGATGCGTCCGGTTTTGCCGCGGATCAGTTCCCAGGCGTCAGGGTTTTTCTTTTGCGGCATCAGGCTGCTACCGGTCGAATATTCGTCAGGAAGTATCACGTAAGAAAATTCTTGCGACGAGAAAAGCACGAAATCTTCGGCCAGGCGCGAGAGATGCGTGGCGACACCGGTGAGTGCAAAAAGATAGTCGAGCGCGAAATCCCGGTCGCTGACGGCGTCCACGCTGTTCCCGGTGATGCGGGAAAAGCCGAGTTCGTGCGCAATCGCGTTGCGATCGACGGCGAACGAATTTCCAGCAAGCGCGCCGGAACCCATGGGACACGCGTCCGCGCTCGCCGAAGCGTGTTGCAGGCGAGTCATGTCGCGCGCAAAGGCTTCCGCATGCGCCAGCAGGAAGTGCGAGAGCAAAATGGGCTGGGCGTGCTGCATGTGCGTCATGCCCGCCATCGGCACATTGCGGTTGGCTTTCGCCTGCAGCAGGAACGCATTCAGGATGGCTTCCAGGGCATGCTGGATTTGCCCGGCCGCATCGATAACAAAAAGGCGAAAATCGGTGGCCACCAGTTCGTTGCGGCTGCGGCCGGTGTGCAATTTCCAGCCGAGCGGGCCGAGTCCCTCGACGAGAGCTTTTTCGACGAAGTGATGCACATCTTCGGCGGTGGCGCCGAACGATTCGAGCCACGCGGAATCGCTCTTGGCGCGCTCCGCGATTTTGTCGAGCGCCGCCAGCGTTTGCTTCAATTCTGTCGCGGTGAAAATACCGATGGGCTCAAGCGCTTTTGCCCATGCCCGATCGACCGCAATTTCGTAAGGCAGGAGACGGCGATCGAACGCGAACGACCGCTGGAACGCGTCGAACTGAGCATTTGGCTCGCGCTCGAAGCGTCCACCCCACAGCCGGTCGTCTTTGCGTTCGGTCATCGTTTCCTTCCCGGCCGCAGCCGAAGAATTCTTCGCGCGACATTTTCTTTGTAGGGGCGCCCCTACAAGCACAACCTAAGACTTGTTGCCCTCGGCTTTGGCTTTAGGACGCACAGTGACAGGCAGCGCGAACAGATTGATGAAACCCTCGGCGTCCTTAGGGTTGTAGCGGCCCATGGTGAAGCTGGCGAGATCAGCGCGGTAGAGCGAGAAAGGAGAAACGCGCTTCGTGACGTTGAGCGTACCCTTCCAAAGTTTCAAGCCGACGGCGCCGGTGACGCGCTGCTGCGCGACGTTGAAGAATCCGTCGAGCGCTTCGCGCAGCGGCGAGAACCAGAGTCCGTAGTAAACAAGTTCGGCGTAGCGGGCCGCGAGCGCTTGCTGGAAATGGGCCGTTTCGCGGTCCACCGCGAGGCGCTCGAGTTCCTGATGCGCTTTCACAAGGAGCGTGCCGCCCGGAGTTTCATACGCGCCGCGGGATTTCATGCCAACGAGCCGGTTTTCGACGAGGTCGGTGCGGCCGATTCCGTGTTTGGCAGCGATTTCGTTCAGAGTGTTAAGGAGGTCGACGGAGCCGAGTTTCGAGCCGTTGACGGAGACGGGCGTGCCGGATTCGAATCCGATCTCGACTTCTTCGGCCTGGTTCGGAGCCTTCTCCGGCGAGACGACCCACTGCCACATGGCTTCGTTCGGGGCATTGGCAGGATCTTCCAGTTCGCCGCCTTCGTGACTGAGGTGCCAGATGTTGCGGTCGCGGCTGTAGATATTTTTCTTGCTTTGCTCGACGGGAACTTTGTGCTTCTGGGCGTAAGCGATGGCGTCTTCGCGGGAATCGATGTCCCACTCGCGCCAAGGCGCGATGATCCGCACGTTCGGTGCGATGGCTTTGTAGGCCAGTTCGAATCGCACTTGATCGTTGCCTTTGCCGGTGCAGCCGTGGGAGAGGCCGTCGGCGCCGAGCTTCAGCGCGATTTCCGCCTGACGCTTGGCGATGACGGGCCGCGCCATCGAAGTGCCCAGCAGGTACGTGTGCTCGTAAATCGCGCCGGCGCGCAGCGTCGGCCAAATGTAATCGCGGACAAATTCTTCGCGGAGGTCTTCGACATGGGCGGAAGAAGCGCCCGTAGCGAGCGCTTTCTTGCGCGCGGCCTCGAGATCCTCCTGCTGGCCGACGTCGCCGATCACGGCGATGACTTCGCAGCCGTAATTTTCCTTCAGCCAGGGTATGATGATGGAGGTGTCGAGTCCTCCCGAATAGGCGAGCACGACTTTTTTTGGTTGGGGCAATTGTACTTTCACGATTCCTCTCTTAGGTATGAGTTCAGCCAAACTGGGGCGCAGCGTGCTGCGCCCCTACAAATACATTTGGAGTTCTATGCGACGGGGTGATGGACATCGCGACATCAGAACAGAGTATGCAGGATGGCCTTCTGCACGTACATGCGGTTTTCAGACTGATCGAGAACCAGCGACCGCAGGCCGTCAAGAATTTCCGGCGTGACTTCCCGGCCGCGGTGCGCCGGAAGACAGTGCATAAACACAGCCTCCGGCGCAGCAAGTGACATCAGTTCTGAGTTCACTTGATACGGCTGGAACACCGCGCTCCGCACTTTCTCCTCGGCTTCGAATCCCATGCTGGTCCACGAATCGGTGTACACGCCCATCGCGCCATCGACGGCTTCGCGCGGATCGGTCATCAGTTCGATCTTGGCTTTCGTTTCACGGGCCACGCGCTTGCCGTCGGATACAACTTCGGGCAGAGGCGCGTATTCCGCGGGCGTGGCGATGCGCAGATGAACACCGAGACGCGCCGCGAGATAGATCAGCGAATGGCAGACATTGTTCCCGTCACCAACGTAGGCAAGTTTGAAGCCGCGCAACGCGCCGAATTTTTCCTCGAGGGTGAAGAAATCGGCGAGCGCCTGGCAGGGATGAAATTTATCGGAAAGCGCGTTGATCACCGGAATGCTGGCGCTCGCGGCCATTTCTTCGAGGACGCGCTGCTGATATACGCGCGCGACGATGCCCTGGACCCAGCGGTCGAGATTCCGAGCTACATCCGCGATGGACTCGCGAGCGCCGAGAGAGGCCGATGCCTGGGTGTGGTCGAGAAACACCACCGAGCCGCCCATGCTCTGGATGCCGACCTCGAAGGTGACGCGCGTGCGCAACGAAGGCTTTTCAAAAATGAGAGCGATGAATTTGCCGGTCAGCGTGGAAGCGTAACGCGCAGGACGCGCTTTGATGTCCGCGGAAAGCTGGAGGAGTTCGCGCGTGTGCGCGGGGCTCCACTCCGCTCCCGTGAGAAGATCGTTCGATAATGCGATTGGTGCAACAAGCGTAGTGGTCGTCATTTCTTCACCTTGCCGAAGCGTGGGCGACGCGCGCGGGATTTGAGGCCGCTGCCGAATCGGAAGATGCGGCCTGCTTCGGCGTCGCCGCGAGAACGAGTTCGAACAGCCAGAGGAATTCTCGCACCTGCGCGCGAGTGATGATGAATGGCGGCAGAAGCCGCAACGTGAAGTCGTGCGTGCAATTGATGAGCAGGCCGCGCTGCATGGCTTCCGTGACAAAGGGCGTGCCGTCAGTGGCCAGCTCAATCCCGATCATCAGGCCTTCGCCACGAATTTCACGGATGAAGTCAAACTTGGCGGCGAGCTTTGCCAGGCCGTGGCGCAGCTCTGCGCCGCGCTCGCGGATATTCTCGAGGAGCTTTTGATCCTCGAAGATGCCGAGAAATTCCAGAGCAGTCGCGCAGGCCAGGGGACCGCCCCCAAACGTCGTTCCATGCATTCCCGGAGAGACACGAGCGGCCACGGCAGCGGTCGTGAGAATGGCACCTAGAGGAAGCCCGGCAGCCAGAGGCTTGGCGATCAGGACGATATCCGGCTTGGAAGAAAACTTCTGATAAGCAAAATAACGGCCCGTGCGTCCGAGGCCGCATTGAATTTCATCAGCAATGAGAAGTGCGCCACGTTGTGTTGCGAGTTGCCGTGCGCGGTTCCAAAAGGTTTCGCTGACGGGGTGGATGCCGCCTTCACCCTGAACCGCTTCGAGAAGAATGGCGCAAACGGTGTCGTCGAATTTCGATTCGAGATCGGCGACGTCGTTGAAGCGGACAAATTCCACGCCCGGAACCACGGGCGCGAAAGGCAGGCGGTATTTTTCCGTCGAAGTAACGCTGATGGCGCCGAAAGTGCGGCCATGAAAAGAATTGTCGAGCGCCAGAAAGCGATGCTTTTTAGCGGCTGTGCCGGGGGCTTCTTCGGGCTCCCGGGCATAAAGCCGCGCCAGTTTAAGGGCGCCATCAATCGCTTCGGTGCCGCTGTTGGAAAAAAAGACACGGTCGAGCCCGGACCAGGTAGCGAGTTTACGCGCCAGCGGACCTTGAAAGGCATTGTGATAAAGATTGGAAAGATGAATCGCGCGTGCCGCTTCGCGGCGGATGACCTTCACGATCCGCCGATGCGCGTGACCGAGCGCATTGACGGCGATGCCGCCGAGAAAATCGAGATACTTCTTGCCGGTGGAGTCGAAGACGTAAGCGCCCCGGCCATGCGTCATAACGATGGGCGGGCGCTTATACGTAGGCAGAAGAAACTGCCCGGCATCGAGCAGACGCGCGTCAGGCTTGGCTTGGCGTGAAGCCGAGCGTTTCGGCTTGCCCACCGAGCGCTTCAGGGATTTCTTTTTTGACGAAGTGCTCATCAGGCCGCCGAGAAAGCTGCCTGGGCGGCGGAACTGGGCTCGCGCAAGACGCGCGTACCGGGGATTGCCGCAGGGCTATCATGGGGTGAAATTTCCGCGGCGTGCGAAGCGAGCAAAAGGGCCTCCGGCGATGTGCCGCCGACAATGCGAACTTCGCGAACGCCGCCTTCGATGGCGCGCTTCGCTGCCTCGAGCTTCAGGACCATGCCCCCGGAGACGACCCGGCATTGCACCAGGCGCTCGATCTCTTCGCAGGTGACCGCGGAAAGAACCTTCTCGCCATCGAGCACACCCGCGACGTCGGTGAGGTAAATCAACTGATCGGCGTTCAGATATTCCGCGCAGGCCGCGGCCATGTGATCGGCATTGATGTTGTATATCTCGTTGTCCGGACCGAGCCCGAGGCAGGGCGCGACCGGCAGGAAACCTTCGCGCCACAAGGATTCGATGAAGGGAGCATTGAGCCCTGTGAGGTAGCCGACATAGCCGAGCCCGCCTTCGACTTCGTTGTGCACCATCGGCTCCGCGGTGAAACATTGCGCGTCGGCGGCAGAGACGCCCACCGCCGGCTGGCCCTCCCGAGAGATCGCCGCCGCCAACTTCTTGTTCAGCAGGCCGGCAAACACCATGACCGCCACGTCGCGCGTTTCGCGGTCGGTCACGCGCAGGCCGGCGACGAATTTGCTCTCGATGGCCATGCGCTCGAGCGTGGCGGTGAAAAGACGCCCGCCGCCATGGACCACGAGAATCTCGTGACCTTCCTGCGCGAGCTCCGCGACCTGACGCGCCAGGGCGCGCACGGTAGCTTCGTCTTCGAGTAATGCGCCTGCGAATTTGATGACTTTTCTCATTAGAGTGCGGTCTGCTCCTTGATTCCAAGCATGTGATTGAAATTCTGGACCGCCTGCCCGGCCGCTCCCTTCCCCAGATTATCAAGACAGGATACGACAATCAGGCGGCGGCCCGATTGCTCCAGGACAAAACCAAGATCACAGAAATTGGTGTGTGCGACGTGCTGGAGCTCCGGCAGGGCGCCGGCAGGCCAGACGCGGACCAGGGGGCGTGCGGCGAAGAATTTGCGAAAGAGCGCCTCAACGTCCGCGGCAGTGCGAGGCTCGGCAAGAGTGATGTAGATGGTGGACAGAATGCCGCGCGCGAGGGGCAAGAGATGCGTCGAAAAGGTGACCTGAGATTCGCTCAAGCCCGTGTGTTCGAGTATTTCGGGCGTATGCCGATGAGAGAAGAGGCTGTAGGCTTTGAAATTCTCGTCCACTTCGACGAAGTGGAGATCCCGGCGGGGATCCTTGCCTGCGCCGCTGGCGCCGGACTTACAGTCGCACACGACGCCGGAATCCTTGGCAATCCAGCCTGCTTCCGTAAGGGGGCGCAGGGCCAAAATGACGCTGGTGGCATAACAACCGGGATTGGCGACCAAGCGGGCCTTGGCAATCTCCTCGGAATAGAGTTCAGGAATGCCGTAAACCGCTTGGCCAAGCCAATCGGCATGAGGCGCCGGCAGTTTGTACCAATTCGTGAAAGTTTCCGCGTCGCGCAAGCGAAAAGCGCCGCTTAGATCCACGACGCGTAGACCGGCTTTGAGCAAAGACGGGGCCAATTCCGCCGAGGCCTCGTGGGGCGTCGTGAGAAACGCGGTGCCGGCATTGCTGGAGGTGATGGCATCCACAGAAAGAGGCCGCACGGGAGCTTCGCCCCAGCCGCGGAATTGGGGGAAAAGCTCCGCGAGACACTTGGCGCCGTTCGGCTCGCGTACGTAGAACACGGGAGCTTGCAACTCAGGGTGGCGCAGAAGAAGGCGCGCCAGCTCCAGACCGGTGTAGCCGGTGACGCCGACAACAGCGACTTGCCGAGGATTTCTCATTTCACCAGGGCTTCGATCTTTTTTTGGAGCGATTCGCGAGACTTTTTGTTTGGTGTGATGATGAGCACGGTGTCGTCACCCGCAATGGTTCCGGCGATTTCCGGGAATTTTGCTCCGTCGACGGCCGCAGCCAAAGGCTGTGCGCCGCTGGGAGGAGTTTTCAATACGAGCAGATTCTCCGCGGGGCGGATATCGAGCAGGAATTCTCCGAGAGCATGGGCCAATAGAGGAAGCGGCGTGGGTTCTTCCGGCAGCGACGTTGCGGGCCGGTAGCCTTCCTGAGTTTTGACCAGCCGCAGTTCCTGGAGATCGCGGGAAAGCGTGGCCTGGGTAACGCGGAGCTTTTGCGCGGCAAGGCGGCGGCGCAGCTCTTCCTGGTTGGCAATTTGTTGGTCGGTAACCAGGCGCAGGATCTGACCGTGCCGGAATGTCTTGTGCGTATTCATTTTCGATTCGGCTCTGCGCCCTCTGTATTTTTATACAGGCTACTGCATACTCATGTCAATGCTTTTCTAAAAACTTTTCGCCCGTACCGGCGCTCAGGAGTGTGAGGCGTAAAAAAGCGCACAATGTAAGATTCGCAGCACCGGCGAGAAGCACGCTGGATTTTCCGCGCCGGGGATGTTACCAATCGTTAAGCGCCACGGGCCTCATGGGAACCTCCTGCCAAACCTCGGGATGCAAGAACGACGCGCCTCCGGCTCTCGCCGAACAGAAGCTCTGCGTGCTGCACTTCACGCTGTCCCTGGAAGCAAGTTGCGCGGGAATGCGCCGAGAGACGGCGCTGGGCAACGCCCCGCAGGAACGTCAGCGCGAAATCATGCGCTTCATCACCGAACATGGCGAACGCCTGGCGCGGGTGGCGACGAGCGGACTGCACCTGACGGACGACCTGAAAGCGCGTATCCTGAGCACGTTCCTGACGCTGATGAACCTGCGAGAAAATCTCGACCGGGCGAACATGCGAAGCTCGTTTGGGCGCACCGGCCATCCCCGCTGAGAGGCCTTCCAGAAACCGGAACGAGAGTGAACTACGCGCCGATATAGCGCGCGTAGAGGGAACGCGCCACGGAAGGATCCTTGGTGCCCTTCAGGATGGCACGGCCATCAGCAAACACAGTCATTTCATAGGGCGGAATCCGGAAGCGCAGAAGAAAATCATTTTGGCGGACTTCGGCGGCGATGGGCGCAAGCCGGACTCTCAACGCGGAGAGATCGATCGCGCGGGAGCGCTCGTGAATCTGGACGGAATCCCGACCGCACATGGTGATATGGGGTTGCGATTCGCCTTCGAGATAGGTGAATTCCCGTTGCGCACAGACCCGGCAGCCGGGAAGACGGGCGATGCGGATGGACTGCATTCGCCCGCTCCACACATCAGAGGAGATCAGCCGGCCATGAAGGGCCTCTTCGCGCCCGGCGAGAAGCTTTAAGGCTTCGGCGGCTTCCCAAGATGCGATGAGATTGACGATCGGAGCAAGGACGCCGATGGTGTCACACGTTTCCTCGAGACCCAGGCCTGCCCCTCCGGTTTCAAGGAGGCAGGCAAGGCATGGCGTAAGACCCGGACGAATGGTCATGGTGAGGCCGTAGCTCGCGACTCCCGCGGCGTAGATCCAGGGCTTGCCGGATTTCACGGCAAAATCATTGATCAGGAAACGAGTTTCAAAATTGTCGGCGCCATCGAGAAGTAGATCGACGCCTCCGAGGAGTTCTTCGGCGTTCTGCGGGTTGAGGTCGGCGACGATGCCTTCCAGGGAGACGCTAGAATTGATGGAGCGCAGCTTGCGCTCCGCCGCAATTGCTTTCGGCAAGGCCTGCGCCGCGTCAGATTCATCAAAGAGCGTTTGACGCTGGAGGTTGGAGGGCTCGACGAAGTCCCGGTCGATGACGCGGAGATAGCCCACTCCCGCGCGAACCAGAAGATTCGCTGCCGCAGCGCCGATAGCGCCGCAGCCGACAATAGCGGCGCGCGAGGTTAAGAGTTTTGCTTGCCCTTCGGGACCGATGCCGGCGAAGAGCATCTGGCGCGAGTATTTTTCCTGGAAAGAATTGTTCACGAGTGATGTGGCCCGGGCCGGCTCCGCAGACGGCCTGCGTAGTTACATCATAGCGCCACTGGGCGCGGGAGAGGCAACGCCGCTGTGCTACGCTTCGTCTGAGCGAATGGAAGGCTGAAATTGGGCAGAGTCTATGGGTGGAGAGGGATTATCGCGCTCGCGCTCCTGACGGGAGCCGTGCCGGCATGCGCCCGTGCCGCGCAAGAGGCTCCTTCCATTGCCGCAAGCGCGGAATCGAACGTCGTCCAGGTGCGAATCGTCCGGGAAGACGGCCCGATACTTGTGGAATCGCCGCGCGGAATTACCGTCGAAACAGGCAAGCCGCTCGAACGTGAAAAAGTAGCGGAAAGCTTGCGGGCGCTGTACCGAACGGGGGACTACGCCGATCTCAAGGCGGTGGCGACGCCGGTGCCGGGCGGAATTCGGTTGGACTTTGTCGCGCGAGAAAACCTGTTTTTCAACCAAATACGCTTTGAAGGGTTAGTGGCGCCGCCGAGCGAGGCATCGGCGGGGGCCGCGATGCAGCTGGGGCTGGGACAGGCGTACCGGAAGCCAGTGGTGAGCGAGGCGCTGGAACGGCTGAGAGAAACACTGCGCGATGAAGGGTTGTATTTGGCAGAGGTCTCCGCCGAGGAATCGCCGCATCCAGAAACGCATCAGATGGACATTATCGTCCACGTGAAACCGGGCCCGCGCGCTCGCGTTGGGAACATCCAGCTGAAGAATGGGACCGAGTACCCGGATGCAAAAATACTTTCGCAACTTAAGATGAAGGCCGGCCGCGAAATCAATTCCGCTCGCTTCGAACGTGGCGCCGAGCGCATCAGGAAATTCCTCGCGAAGAAGGGGCATCTGAGTGCGCGCGCAACCGTGCGGCGAGGTGAGTATGACTCCGCGAAGAATATTCTGCCCCTCGAATTGGAGGTATCGGAGGGCCCCCTCGTTCGCATGACGGTAACCGGCGCAAAATTTTCTCAGGGCAGTCTGAAAAAATTGATACCGATCTACCAGGAAGGAACAGTCGACGCAGATCTTCTCGAGGAAGGAAAGCGCAACCTGCTCGAGCGCTTGCAGCGCGACGGATACTTCGACGCCGACGTGGACTATGCGACAGACGAGCACGAAGTAAATGCGGCTGGAAAAGGCGGGGCACGCACCGAAGAGGTTATCACCTATACGATCGACCGCGGAGAACGCCACAAGCTCGTGGGGATCGAGATTACGGGAAACAGGTACTTCAATGACGAGCTCTTGCGGAGCCGCCTCCAGATTTTCGGCGGGGCCTTTGCTTCGCGAGGAAGATTCAGCCCGCGGCTAGTTGAATCCGATGCCCAGTCCATGCGCAGCTTGTATGAAGCGAACGGCTTTCTGGAGGCCAAAGTCGAGTCGCAAGTGGAAGATGATTACAAAGATAAAAAAGGGGACGTTTATATCCGGTTCAAGATTCAGGAGGGGAAGCAGACGCGAGTCGCTTCGCTTACGATCGAGGGAAATCACGCGCTCAAGGACGAAGAATTGCTCGGAAACATCGGGTCGACCCGCGGTCAGCCCTACTCTGAATCGGGAGTCACTACCGACCGCGACAATATTCTGGCGCTGTACTTCAACGAGGGATTTCCGGAAGCCACCTTCACGGCGACAGCAGAACGCGTGCCCATCGAGGCTTCCACGGAAGCTCAGAGCAGAATAAATGGTTCATCTTCTTCGGAAAATGGAGATAAGAAAGAAAAAGAGATAAAACCTGCAGTGGAGCAGGCCGAGGAAGTGCGCCTGATCTATCACCTTCAGGAGGGTCCGCAGACGAGGGTGCGAAGAATTCTCGTAAGCGGTTACGAACACACTCGCCCCAGGGTAATCCGCCGGGAAGTGCGGGTTAAAGTCGGGGAGCCCCTGCGGGAAGGCGATGTCGTGGAATCGCAGAGACGCTTATACAACCTCGGAGTCTTCAACCGGGTGACGATCGAGCCGCAGAATCCGAATGGCACGGACGTGGACAAGGATATCGCTGTCCTGGTGGAAGAAGCGAAGCGCTATACGATTGCCTACGGCGGTGGCTTCGAAGTGCAACGACTAGCGAGCACCACGAATCCCACCGCTGGACAAATCGAAGCGGCACCGCGGGGGATTCTGGAGGTCAGCAAGCTAAATCTGACGGGGAGGGCGGATTCGCTTTCTTTCAAGTTGCGTGGCAGCACGCTCCAAGGACGAGCACTGCTGGGATATTCCGTGCCCAACACCTTTGGCAATTCCCACTTCAGCACTCAGGCGACGGCGTTCGCGGAAAAAACGCAGGACATCAACACTTTCACAGAAGAGCGTTATGAAGGTTCGGTGCAATTGACCGATCAAGTCACGCCGAGGACGACGGTTCTTTATCACTACGCCTTCCGCCAGGTGCGCGTTTCGAATCTTAAGATTTTGAGCGAGGAAGTTCCGCTCTTCAATCAGCCGACGTTGGTTTCGCAACTAGGATTGACCTGGGTTCGTGATTCCCGCGACAATCCCGCGGATGCCTCAAAGGGGAGTTTTAACAGCGCCGACTTCAGCGATGCCGATACTTCCTTTGGCTCCAGCGCAAGTTTCCTGCGTTTCTTCTTTCAGAATTCGACCTACTATCCCATCAAACGCAGATTCAGTTTCGCGCGGTCGATCCGCTTCGGCATTCTGGATCCATACCACGATACCGTTTCGCTCAGCTTTCCCGCTCCCACCACTCCCCCACTGCCCTCCGTCATTCCCCTTCCAGAAAGATTTTTCGCGGGCGGCGGTACATCGCTGCGGGGCTTTGCGCTGAACCAAGCGGGGCCGCGCGATTCCGTCACCGGTTTTCCAGTCGGCGGCCAAGCGCTTCTGGTGTTGAATCAAGAGTTTCGTTTCCCGATGCGCTTGCCATTTGTCGGTACGTCTCTCGGCGGCGCGATCTTCTATGACGGCGGAAATGTCTACAGCCGGCTCACCCGGATTTCCTTTCGCGCGATGCTGCCGAGTCCCACGTTCACGCTCCAGAATCCCGCTCAACCGCCCGGCCCGGCAAATTTCCCAGTTTGCGTCACCAACTGTTCTAATGAGCTCAACTACTTCGCGCATACCGTGGGTCTTGGCTTCCGCTACAAGACGCCGGTAGGCCCGATTCGCATCGACCTGGGGTATCAGCTCAACCGTCCAGCGTTCGTGGTTCCCATTCCATGCCCCAGCAATGCGGCCAATTGCCAGGTTGGCTCGCTCGGCCAGCAGGGCACGCGGCTTCCCGGCTTCCAGATCTTTTTCAATCTGGGGGCGAGCTTCTGATGCGCAGTGTGGCGATGCGTGTGGTGGTGATCTCGCTGCTGGCGGCGGGATCGACAAGATGCCTTGCCGCACAGGAAATCGTCGACCGCATCGTTGCCCGCGTGGAAAACGATATCATTCTATTGAGTGACGTACGCGCCCTCAGCCGCTATCAGCAATTGCTGGATGGAACATCAGAAACAGATGGCCAGATTCTCGACCGGTTGATCGATCAATGGATCGTGCGGACCGAAGCGAATGTATCGCGGTTTCCTCCTCCCACCGGTTCCGAGATCGACCGCGGCATGGAACGTATCCAAAAGTCATTGGGCTCCGCCGAAGAATATGAATCGAGGAAGAAACTGTATGGTCTGAAGGACCAGGATATACGCGCGATGGTTGTCATGCAGCTTTACTTGAGCAATTATCTTGATTCCCGGTTTCGTCCCGCGGTTCGCCTCGAACCCCAGGCCATCGAGGATTTTTATCGAAATTCTGTGGTGCCGCGAGCCAAAGCCCGGGGCCAGGCGCCGCCGTCTCTGGATGCAGCGCGTGAATTCATCGAAGAAGCCCTGATGCAAAATGGGATCAATGGCCAAGCCGATCAATGGCTGAAGGAGAGCCGGACCCGGCTGCACATCGAAAAATTTCTGGACACGGGTGCGAAATGAAGCGCGAGTCGCGCCATCCCATCTGGAGCTGGGTCATTCACACGCCGTGGGTCCTGGCGGTGCTCGGCATCCTGTCGGTGATCATCTTTTTTGGAAGCGGCGCCGGCAATCCATTGCTCAGCCGGCTTCTCCTTCACCGTCTGGAAGTCACCACGGGAGGGAAAGCCGAGTTGCGCGGCCTGTCCATCCAATGGCTTTCTCTGCGTGCGACCTTGAAAGGATTGGTGATTCACGGGCGCGAGCCGGCCGGCACGGAAGCCCTTTTCTCCGCGGAGGAAATCCAGGCAGGTCTGCGCATCGATTCGTTCTGGGGCAGGCGCGTTTCGCTGAGCGAGCTGCTCGTCAAACAGCCACATGTCCACATGCGCGTCGAAAAAAACGGGACGACGAACATTCCGGCGCCGCCGCACAGCGGTTCCTCTCGAAAGCCAGCCCGCGATACACTCTTTGATCTGCATATCCGGCGCCTGCTGCTCGAGGATGGCTGGATTCTGTACAACGAAGTCAAAGCTCCGCTAAGTGTTAGGGGCGGAGACCTCCGTGTTGCACTCGATGCGGGCGGCACTCTCGATCATCCGCTCTACCTTGGTGACCTTGAGTGGCAAAGCGTGCAGTTCACTTCCCGGCGCTACCTACCGTTGCCGGTCAGCTTGTCCGCGAAGTTCACCCTCTGGCGCCAAGGGTTCGCGCTCGAACAGGGCGTCCTCGTCGCCGGACGATCGCGCCTTGATGCCCAGGCGGAAATGAATGGGTTCGTAAAACCGCAATGGAATTTCCGCTACCGTGGCTGGGTGGACCTGCTCGATTTTCGCGAGACATTGCGCGAGCCGATGGTGCCTTCGGGGAAAGTCGATCTTCGCGGAGAAGGCCAATTTGGCGGAGGTCAGTTCAAGGGGAGCGGAAGCTATTCCTCCGAGAACATCGCCTTGCCTTACGAGGATTTTCACGCGGCCGGAATCGTGACTCGCAGCAGTTTCCGGATCGATAACCGCGGCCTCGAACTGCCGGACTTTTTTGTCGCCGCGTTTGGCGGGACCGTGAGCGGGCGCGTGACGATGAGCCTAGAGGGCTTGCAATTCCGCGCCGCGACGCATGTTCAGAACGTGAGGCTAGCTGGGGTTTTGCCGGCCATCGAGCATCGCGACTTCCCGATCGAAGAACTGCGCTGGGACGCTGTGGTCAGCGCGGACACGGTCGAGACCTGGCATGCCGCGTTTCGAAATTTCGATATCTCCGGTAAGACGTTGTGGGAGGCCCCCGAGAAACCAGCGGATGGGCATCAACCCGTGACCGGTGCCTGGAAGTTTCGTTACCGCTACGATCCGAACATTTTATCGATCGACTCGGGTGAGTTCGAAACGCCGTCATCGCGGGGCAGCATCGATGGCATTCTCGCCCCGCACAATTCGGGGCTAAGCCTAAAATTTGAAATCGCAGCGCTGGAGACCTACAAAGATTTCATCAACGGCCTCCGCGGTGTGAGAGCGGGTTCACCCGAGGCCGCAAGGCCCATCTCCGGCAGTGCCCGATGGGATGGCAAGATCCTCGGCGAGTCCAGCGATCCAGTTTTTCAGGGGCACCTGCGCGGCGAGCGCCTTCGCTACGACGGAGTTCTTCTGGACTTTCTTGACGGTGATCTCACTTATTCGCCCGCGGAGTTGACACTGGCGCGCGGCCACGCCCGGCGCGGTGACATGGAAACCAATATCGAGGCAAATCTCTCCTTGACCAGGTGGAATTTTCTGCCGGAGAACGATTGGTCGGCCGAGGCCAATTTCGAAAAAGTTTCGATCGAGAATCTCCAACAGTTGCTCGGCTGGTCTTACCCGGTCAATGGTTTGCTGACAGGCCAGCTCCATGGAAAGGGCACGCGCGGGGAACCCAGCGTTACGGGACTCATTGATTTGGCGGATGGCAAGGCTTATGGGCTGTCGTTTAACCGGCTCCGCGGCCAACTGAATCTAGTGCCGGATGAAGTACGCATCGCCAATGCGGAACTGCGAATCTTCCAGCCCGGAAAGGAAGGAGGAAGCGGGGCGGGGATTATTACGGGCTCCGCCGGATATCGGTATTCAGATTCCACAATTTTCGCGGATCTGGTAGGGGCCGCGCTGCCTCTGCAGAATTTCGAAAAATTGCAGTCACCTCGGCTTCCCCTCGGCGGGCAAGTGACTTTCCGCTTGAAAGCCAGCGGTCCGATGAAAGCGCCGCAAGGCGAAGGAACATTTCGTGTTGTGGACTTCCGGGTGGGCCAAGAGGTCATCGGCAGTTTCGACGGCAGCCTCAAGTCCGACGGACAAACGGCACACCTGGAACTTGGTTCGGCCATGAGCACCGGCGAGATTTCCGGGGGTTCCTCGCTCGGACTGGCCGATCCGTTCCCCCTTAGCGGGAAGGTTTCCATCAGGAACATCAACCTGGATCCATTTCTGCTGACCGCCTTTCACCTTGCAAAATCTGGCGGCCAGGCATTTGCCGATGGAGATATCTCGGTAAAGGGCTCGCTGAAGCAACCGGAAAGCATTGTAGTGGACGCGAATTTTTCGAAGCTCGTCTTGAATTATGCATCTGCGGAGATTCAAGCGAACGCCACGCAACGCGTCAACATCCGGCTGGAAAACGCCGGACCCGTGCATCTGCGCTCGACCAAGGAGAATTTGGAGATTTATCCCGTGACTTTGCAGGGGACGGACACCAATCTGCAGATAGCGGGTTCCGTGCAATTCTCCGGTCGCCGCACTCTCGGCTTGCACCTCAGTGGCGCAGTGGACCTGCGGCTCATCAGCGGATTCGTGCCGCAGATCGATGTGCGGGGATCTGCGCAAGTAAACACTTCCTTCGAGGGCACTCTGGACCGTCCGCGCATCACGGGGCGCGTGCACATCGAAAATGCATCCGCTCGCGCCGTAGATTTTCCCACGGGTCTCAGCTCGGTCAAAGGAGAGTTCGTATTCGACGCGACACGCCTTTATTTCGAAAATGTGAGCGCGGAGGCCGGCGGAGGAAATCTCCAGGTCACCGGTAGTGTGAATTACGCGGAAACACCACTGCGCTACGACGTCGGCGTGCGCACCGACCGCGTGCGCGTCCGCTATCCCGAAGGCATGAGCTGGCTCCTGGGAGGTTCGCTGCGCCTCACAGGTACGCTGGGCGGCGGGTTGCTTTCTGGAAAATTGATGATCGAACGCGTGACCCTGACGCAGGGCTTGGAGGTCGCGACCATACTGGTCTCCGCGAAAGAAGGCATCAGCGGCCAGCCGGCGAGTTCTGCCTTCCTGCGCAATCTCCAATTTGACGTCGAAGCACTTTCCGCGCCCGATGCCCGCATGGAGTGGCCTGGCGCCGAGCTACAGGCCGAAGCCAATCTTCGCGTGCGTGGAACCTGGGAGCATCCGATTCTCCTCGGCCACATTCATATTCTTTCCGGGGAACTGCATTTTGCGGGCAACCGTTACCGGGTCACGCGCGGGGACCTGAATTTCGCCAATCCCTTCCGGCTGGACCCAGTCATGAATGTGGAGGCCACTACGACGATTCAGCAATATGAAATCACGCTGAATTTTACGGGTTCGGCGAGCAAGCTGACGCTGGCCTACCGCTCCGATCCTCCACTTCCCGCGAATGACATCGTCACCCTGCTGGCCCTCGGGCAGACCAGTTCCGAAGCAACAGCGCGCAGCGGAGGCACGACGCAGAGCGGTACCGCCGGGGCCTCGGCAATTCTCTCGGAGGCGATATCGAGCCAATTGGGAGGGCGTCTCGAGCGCTTGTTCGGCATTACACGGTTTCGCGTAGATCCCGGCCTGGCCGGTGTGGGCTCGACGGGCTCGGAGCAAAACGCCGCAGCCCGGGTCACCGTCGAACAACAGATCGCGCGCAACCTGACCATCACCTACGTTTCAAACGTGAGCTCGACGCAACAGCAAGTGATCCAGGTGGAGTACAACGTCGATCGCAATGTCTCGATTGTGGGATTGCGCGATCAGAACGGCACCTTCGGCATCGACATAAAAATAAAAAAGCGCTTCCCGTAGGAAGGAAGCGCTTTTTCAAGCTGCCGCCATTTTATTGCGGAACTTGTTGCTGTGCCGCCTGCTGTTGACCCTGACGTGCGCGGGCCTGCTGCTGCCAGCGGCCCTGGGCTTGCTGCCCATTCCCCAAGTGCGCTGACTGGCCAATCCGGGGATCCTGCTGCTTCATCTCGGCCAGGGATTCCCTGGCGGCTTTCCCGCTCGCCGCGCGAGTCGCCGCCTGGATTTCGCGGCCGATCTTCGGCATCTCTGCCGCGACCTTCTGTCCGAGCGGTGATCCATAGAACTGCAGCAGGCCCTTGATTTCCTCGTCCGTGTAATGCTTGTCGTAAATCGTCACGATCTGGTCGGTCACGGCATCGAGATCGAGTTTCTTCTGGTAGCTAGTCGCGAACGCATTCACGAACGCCCGGCCCTTGTCGTTATCGGGTACGGTGGCGAGCAGTTTTTCGCGGGATTGTTCGATGGCGGTGTTCGCGCCGTCCTGCACCATCTCCCGGGCGCCGACGAGTTCCATCAGCGAACGGATGTCCGCTGCCTTCGCTTCATCGATGGAATTTGTTTGCGCGGAGGCCGCGTTGGCCTGCGGGGATCTCCCGCTTTGCGCGGCCTGCACAGGACTTTGCGAAGCTTCCTGAATCACGACGAAAAATGTACCGATGTAGATGATGACCAATGCCAGGACTGCCTTCATGACATCCTCCGTGGCGGCAATCTCTCGGCCACCGCCACATCCCCTCCACTTTAGGAGACATGGGGGAGCTCGGCGGCGCCGCCGGAGTACAGTCGTGCTGCGTCGCTCACTGTCCCATCGTTCAGGTCTGTCGTTCGTCTGTCGTTCAGGTCAAGTATTGGAGAGAACTTTCTGTTAGGATGCCGCCCGATGAGCGAAGAATCCAACGGAAATCCCGTGGCGAGCACCACCATCGAACCCACAGATATTCTCGAACGCGAGGTGGGCCTGAAACGCAACCTGTCGCCGGCTCAGCTTGCCATGATCGGCCTCGGAAGCAGCATTGGAACCGGTCTTTTTCTGGGAAGCGCCATCGCGGTAAAGCTAGCAGGGCCGGCGGTCATTCTGAGCTTTGTCGGTGGCGCGTGCATCACGGTGACCATGATGTGGGCGCTTGCGGAAATGGCCGCGGCGCACCCCGCGGCCGGATCGTTCGGACTTTACGCCGAGATGTACCTGCATCCGTGGGCCGGATTTTCGATTCGCCTGACCTACTGGTTGTGCATGATGGTGGTGGTGGGCAGCGAAGTCGTGGCGGCCTCCATCTACTGCAAGTTCTGGTTTCCGGGAATTCCGTCGTGGATTTGGATCGGCCTGTTCTCGCTGCTAGTCCTCTACGTCAACACCACCAGCGTCGGCCACCTTGGAACCTTTGAGTACTGGCTCTCGATGGTCAAGGTGGTGACCATCGTTGCCTTTCTGTTGTTGGGAACAGCGTTGCTATGCGGCGTGGGATTTCCGCGTGTCGGTTTCGCAAACTACACCGCGCACGGCGGATTCCTTCCCCATGGCTGGAAGGGCGTCAGCTTGGGCGTCATCCTGGGTCTGTTCAGTTTTTTTGGAGTCGAAGTGGTGGGCAGCACGGCGGGCGAGGCAGCCGACCCGCAAGTGGCGGTGCCCAAGGCGCTGCGGAGCGCCGTCGGCGCGCTGGTGCTCTTCTATGTCGCGGGACTCGCTCTCGTGGTGGGAATTGCGCCCTGGCCGCAGATCGGTCTCGGCGAAAGCCCCTTCGTCCGCGTGTTCCAGACCGTTGGAATTCCCGCCGCGAGTCACATCATGAACTTGGTCGTGCTGACGGCGGCGCTCTCCAGCGCTGTGGCCAATTTGTATTTCGGGGCGCGGCTGGCGTTTTCGCTGGCGCGCGGCGGTTATCTTCCTTCGGCCCTTGGGCGATTGAGCGCGAAGGGCATGCCCGTGACCGCGGTCCTTGTCTCGGCGGGCGGGATGGTAGCGGCTCTGGCGCTGTCAGAGTATTTCAAAGAGTCTCTGTTCGTGTTCATGATCGGCCTCAGCACATTTGGCGCACTGTTCGCCTGGCTCATGACGTTGCTGACTCACCTGGCCTTCCGCCGCTTCCACCAGCGGCACGCCAGGCCGTATCTCCGTCTTGGGCCCCCAGGGCCGTGGGCGTCCCTCTTGGGCCTGGGAGCGGTATTGGCAGTGCTGGTCTCAACCTGGTGGGTCCCCGGATTTCGCATCACCTTGCTGGCCGGCGTCCCCTGGCTGGTGGCTCTCAGTCTGGGCTACTGGGTCTGGTCAAGCGCGGATCGAGCTAACTCGGGGCCGCGGAATTGATGGAGTTAAATTAGAGCCGCTCCCCATCTTCAAGAGGGATTTTAGATCAAACTCAAAGTTTCTTCCCATTCTGGAACTCGTCTCGCGCCACGACCTTGCCTCCTTACCTCCTTGCTTCTGTGGCTCGCTCCATTACAATCGCTGCGCTTGCCTCAGGGGGAGAAATGAGTTTCAGCCAGCGACTCGAGGAGATCAGAACCGGCTTCGAGCGGCCCTTCTGGGTCGCCAATATCAGCGAGATTTTCGAGCGCCTATCCTACTACGGCGCGTTCGCCTCGCTGGCCAACTATCTCCACGAAAAGTTGAGTTTCCCCACCGAGCAAACCGGCACACTCACGGGCATATTCGGCGGCATGGTCTGGTTCTTGGCCATCTTCGGCGGGGCGATCGCCGATCGGCTGGGATTCCGCCGCGCGCTTTCGCTCGCCTATTTGATTCTGGCGGCTGCCTATTTTCTGCTGGGATCGATCGGTGCGCCGTGGCTCGCGCCCGTTAAGACCGCCGTGCCGCTTTCGGTGTTTGTGGGATTCATCTTGATTTTGCCGGCGCTGGGTGTGTCCATGGTAAAGCCCTGCGTCGTCGGAACCACGGCGCGCGCTTCCAAGGAAAACGTGCGGTCCATCGGCTACTCCATTTACTACACGATGGTGAACATCGGCGGGGCCGCTGGCCCGTACGTGGCGTCCTGGGCGCACCGCCATCTTGGCGTCGAAAATGTTTTTCGGGTCGCCGCGCTCAGCGTGTTCCTGATGTTTTTCGCCGTGCTGTTTTTTTTCCGCGAGCCCAAACGCGCTGGCGATGCTCCGCTTCCGAGCATTTCCGAAACGTTGAAGAATTTTCTCACCGTGCTCGGCAATCCGAAATTCATGCTCTTCCTGCTCATCTTCACCGGCTATTGGATCGTGTTCTGGCAGCAGTACATCTCGCTTCCTGGCTACATTCACAGCAACATCAACGCCGGCGCCGACGTCGAGCTGATACTCATCACCGACGGCGTGACAGTCATCTTTCTCACGCTCGTCATCAACTATTTGATCCGCAAGCTTCCCGCGTTTCACGCCGTGATTCTCGGAACCCTGGTCACATCTCTCGCCTGGCTCATCATTGCCTTCCAACCCACGATTCTCGGAGCCGTGCTCTCCATCTTCGTTCTGGCGCTTGGCGAAATGATCCAGGCTCCGCGCTACTACGAATACATTTCGCGGCTCGCGCCGCCAGGCCAGCAAGGTACGTACATGGGCTTTGCCTTCCTGCCCATCGGCATCGGCTCGCTCATCGGCGGATGGTTCGGCGGCCGCATCATGCATGAGTTCGGCGAAGTCGCGCACCATCCCGAACGCGCCTGGTACAGCATCACGGCCGTCGGGCTTTTCACCGTTCTGTGGTTATGGATTTATGACCGGATCGTGAAACCATCCGCGCAGGAGCCGTCGTCATGACGCTCACGGGATTTGGGAGTTGGCTATCGAGGGAGCGGTTTTTTCTGGGATGAAAACTGATCACTGAGAACGGATTACTTTTTTCAGTTGACCATGCGGCGGAGGGAAGCGAGCGCCTGGCGGGCCAGCGAGTAGCGCGGCTCGATCGCCAGCGCTTCCTGGAAGCAGCGCAAGGCGTGGCTGTACATTTCTTTGCCGAGATAAGCGCGGCCCAGATTGTAATGCGGGAAGTGGCGGGGCTCGTAGCGCCGCGCTTCCGTCGCGCGTTCGAGCCAGGGAATAGCCTCATCGAAGCGGCCCAGCTCGATCAGGTAGGCGCCGATGTCGTTGTACGGATTGCCAAACTCCGGATCGATCTCGATGGCGAGTTTGCATTCCGAGATAGCGTCTTCTGCACGGCCCTGGAAATGATACGTCCAGCCCAGAAACGTGTGAGCTTCGGCAGTAGGATGCAGATCCAACGAAGATTGATAGAGCTCGACGGCGCGATCGTAGTCGCCTTCCATCTGCGCCTGATAAGCGTCCTGCAGAACTTCCCACGCCCGCGTGACGGTCTCCATGCTCATAAGCCACATAGTTAGCATACGGTTTTGCCGAGGTCAAAAGTACGACTGCTCCGGGCGTGCATCAAGGGCACCTGTACTTTGTGCCGGGTGCGGAGTGGAAATTCGAGCGGCAAATGGAGAAAATAGGGTGGTCTTGGTTTTCGTGAGTGCTTGGCGGCTGCGACGGCATTCGCTGGCCGCGGATCGCGGTAACGGAGACTCCGGCCTGGCCGGGCCACAATCGCAAAAACGAGGGGGCATCGTGAGGCGGGATTATTTGATTGTTGGGATTGCAATTCTGGGCGTGGCTGGAGCGCTTCTGGCACAAGATCCGCCGGCAAAAACAACTACCAAAAAAGCAGCCAGCCACGGATCTGCGGGGTCCGCGGTACGAGGCAAAGAGGTCTTCAATCAAAAATGCGGGCTCTGCCATTTCGCGGACAACGATGCAAAAAAGATTGGACCGGGCTTGAAGGGAATTTCCAAGCGAGGAACTTTTACGGTGAACGGAAATAAAGTCACCGATGAGTCTCTGAAAACTTGGATCGAGAACGGCGACACCTTGATGCCGCCGTTCAAGGAAGTCCTCGAGCCTGCGCAGATTAAGGACGTCGTGGCCTACGTCAAAACACTGTGACCGTGGTCGCGCTGGATCTAGGCTTCTTGGATTCAGCATTGAGTTGTCAGTTTTTTATTGGCCGTTTTTCAGGGAACAGCTCTTGGCAGTGAGTTTCGGCGAGGGAATTTTTGGTTGACAATCTCGGTTTGGTTCTACTGAACATTGATTACTGAAAACGGAGCACTAAACAGAGAAAAGCCCCCAAAAGCCTGGTCACTCAAGCCGCCGGGGGCCTAAACTCGATGCGAACTGCAGCTACTTCAGTACCGCGTCCTTGAACGCTTTGGATGGACGCAGCCGCACGACGGTCTTGGCCTTGATCTTGATTGCCTCGCCGGTCTGCGGATTACGGCCCATGCGCGCCTTGCGGTGCGCCTTTACGACGCGGCCGATGCCCGGGATTACGAATTTACCCGCGGCGCCCTTGGCTTCCTTCACGGCGAGCTTGAACAGCTCCTCGAAGAAGAGCGCGGCGGTTTTCTTCGATGTGGCGACTTTCTCGGCGATGTGTCCAACAATTTTCGTCTTGCTCAATGGCTTGGCCATCTAGTCTGCTTATCCTCCTAATTTGTCTTTCCCATTCGAACGGATTTGAAACGAGGCCCGATGAAATCGAGGCAGGCCGCGAGTCCGCTAGCCCTGGTTTTCCGGCGAAAAATCCCGGCCCGCAAGGGACTATAGCCAAGGAATTCCGGGAACGCAAGCGAAAATCGCAAAAAAGGCCCGAAAAATGCGGATTTTTTGGAGGCATGTGGAAATCGCCGCTGAAAATGCGGTTCGAAGACATCTCCCGGCGGCCCCGCCCCGCAGGTTGCCCGCCGAAAACCTCGAAAATTCAGGGGAAAGCGAGTGCTGCCGGCGACGCCGGTTCGAATGGAGCGCCTGTGTTTTAGCGCGCCTAGAGATGCTTATCAAAGCCAGCGCGTTCGAATCAGAGCGAGGCCAAATCGGCGTAGAAGTGGGCGATGGCTTTGATGCCACCAAAATAATTTTCCAGGGCGAGGTGCTCGTCGGGGGCATGGGCATTTTCGTCGGGCAGGCCAAAGCCAAGCAGAACGCAGGGCACTTTGAAGGTGTCGTGCATCTGGGTGACGAATGGAATGGAACCACCTTCGCGGATGAACACGGCCTTCTTGCCGAAACCTTTTTCGAGCGCGGATTGAGCTTTCTTGAAGATGGGATCCTGGTAGGAAGCGACCCAGGGTTTTCCTGTGCTTAATACTTCGAATTTGCAATGGACCGTTTTGGGAAGGAGCTTTCGAATGTGCTTTTCCACGAGTTTGGCAATTTTCGGGGGATTCTGATGGGGAACGAGACGCGTGGAGAACTTGGCATAAGCCTTCGAGGGGATAACGGTTTTCGCACCTTCGCCTTGGTAACCGCCCCACATGCCGTTCAGTTCCAAGGTGGGCCGAGTCCAAAGCCGCTCGACGGTGGTGAAACCCTTCTCTCCAATATAGCCGGGCGCACCGACGGCGTTCTCGAAATCTTTTTTCTTCCAGGGAAGCGCATTGAGCAACTTCCGCTCGGCGCTCGAAACCTTTGCAACCCGATCATAGAAGCCAGGGATGGTGACTCGAAAATTCTTGTCGTGAAGTTTCGCGAAGAGTTCCGTCAGAATTGTGAGGGGATTGGGGACGGCGCCGCCATAAACGCCAGAATGGAGATCGCGCTCCGGGCCAGTTAGCTCGATCTGGTAATAGTTCAATCCACGGAGACCGTAGGTGATGGAGGGAACGCCTTTGCCGAGCATTGAGGTATCCGAAACGATGAGCGCATCGGCCTTCAGCTTTTCCTTGTTTTTCTGGACGTAATCCCAGAGACTCACGCTCCCGACTTCTTCCTCGCCTTCGATCAAGATCTTCACATTGATGGGGAGCTTGCCATCCACCTTCTGCAGGGATTCGAGCGCCTTCAGGTGAATGTGGACCTGACCTTTGTCGTCGGCAGTGCCGCGTCCAAAAAGATTTCCATTGCGCACCGTGGGTTCAAAAGCGGGAGAAGTCCAGAGATCGAGCGGTTCGGGGGGCTGAACGTCATAGTGACCATAGAAGAGGATGGTGGGCTTGCCCGGCGCTTCCAACCATTCCGCGTAAACCAGGGGATGAAGATTGGTGGGAACGACCTCAACTGTCTTGAAACCTGCCGCACGAAGATGATCCGCAACCCAGCGCGCGCCGCGCTCGATATCGGGCTTGTGTTCGCTCTTGGCGCTAACGCTTGGGATCCGAAGCAACTCGCACAGCTCGGCCAGATGCTGGTCGCGGTGACCTTCGATAAATTCACTAAGGTTCATAAAAAGCCCCCCCAGGGGAGATGAGTCCTTGCAAAATTATTGTGACGTAAATGTTAAACGAAAGATTGCGGCCACGGAATGAATGCGGAGTTGCCGATGACGTCCGTGGACGCTACCCAACATTCTATGACTGCTCACTTCCGGGTACAAGCCAGGGAGGATGCTACAGTGCGCCGACCCCTAGCAAGGGTGTTTTAAACCTCACGGAGAGAAGCTCGTTTAGCATCAGACAAAATGCCTAACCGGCTTCTTACTCCGTGGATTCCCGATAGACCTAACGGTTCTTGTCTGATTCAATCGACAGGGAAACTCGTCGAGCCCTCGAAATTGCGCCTATTGTTGCCGTTCCGGAACACCTGTCCGGAGGGCCAGATTGACGGTGCGTCGGCGGCGGTCGAAGATGGCGGTATGAGCGAAGTCACTGCAGCAACGCCACGGCGGAGCGGGCGAGTCTTTCACAAAATCCGCATGCAAGCGCAGGGCAAGAGCCACAATGGCAAGAAGTTCCGCGAAGTTTGCGAGACGGTGGTGGTGAACGCGCACGGAGGGCTCTTGCTGTTGAAGCATGAAGTGAACAACGGCGAGATGCTCGTGTTGACGAACCCGGAAACGCTGGAAGAGCTGGAATGCCGCGTGGTTTACCTGGGCGACCCTGGAGACAAGGGCCAGCGCGTGGGCATCGAGTTTCTTACGCCGGCGCCCCGGTTCTGGGGAGTGGAGTTTGTCGAAGGTTCGCCGGAAAACGGCGTTCACTAGCCAAGAATCCCACCTGCCCGTCCGCAGTAACTGCTTAAGACTAAAACACAGCGTAAGTTATTGTGTGGAGTTGGCGGGTGCGCGCTGCGGCGAAAGCTTGACGGCGACGGCTGATCCGCGCTTGAAAAACCAATCGCCCAATCTCCACAGAAGAAGAATTCCCACAAGTGCCCCGTAGAAGACCGGTTTGCGCACGTCGGATTTTACGAGCCAGTAGTAGTGGATCACGCCGAAGACGGCGGTGAAATAGATGGAGCGATGGAGCATTTGCCAGCGCTTGCCGCCCAGACGGCGAATCCAGCCCGCCGTGGAAGTAATCGCCAAAGGAATCAGCAAAACAAAGCCCGCGAAGCCGACAGTGATGAAAGGCCGCTTGGCCACGTCTTTCCACATGCCAGCGAGATCAAACTGCTGATCGGGACCGAGATAGGTGATGAAATGCAAGCACACGTAGAAAAAAGCGAACAGGCCAAGCATGCGGCGGAAACGGATGAGGTCGGGAAGCTTGAAAAGTTTGCGGAACGGGGTGATGCATAGAGTGAAGACAAGGAAACGTAGCGTCCAATCACCGGTGGCGTGCTGGAGAAACTCGACGGGGTTGGCGCCAAGATCGCTTTTGATGATGCGCCAGACCAGATCGCCGAACGGTATCAGGCAGAGAAGAAAAACCGCAAGCTTGGTCCATTTGCTGGTGAGGAGCGCGCGCACGTGGAGATCCGGGCCTAGTAATTTTTCTTCAGGTCCATGCCGTTGTACATGCTGGCGACCTGATCCCCGTAGCCATTGAACATCAGCGTGGGGCGCTTGAAAATTTCGCCGAGGCGGCGCTCCTTGGCCTGGCTCCAGCGCGGGTGATCCACGTTGGGATTCACGTTTGAATAGAAGCCGTATTCCGAGGGCGCGGACAGGTTCCAGGTCGTGGGCGGCATTTTCGATTGGAATTTGATTTTGACGAGAGACTTGATGCTCTTGAAGCCGTATTTCCACGGAAGAGTCATGCGCACGGGCGCGCCGTCCTGAGGAGGAAGCGACTCGCCGTACATGCCAACGCAGAGAAGCGCGAGCGGGTTCATGGCTTCGTCCAGGCGCAGGCCTTCGACGTAGGGGAAGTCGATGCCGGCATACTTCCCCTGCGGCATCTGCTGGTGATCGTAATAGCTTTGGAAGGCGACGAACTGCGCTTTTGGCGTGGGCTCGACAAGTTTCATGAGATTGCTGAAGGAGAAACCGATCCAGGGCACGACGATGGACCAGGCTTCCACGCAGCGGTGGCGATAGATGCGTTCCTCGAGCGGGGCGATCTTGAGGATTTCGTCCATGGTGAACTTGCGCGGCTTACCGACCTCACCCTCAACGGAAACGGTCCAGGAGGAAGTGTTGAAGTTTTTCGAGTTTATTGCCGGATCGCCTTTATCGGTGCCAAATTCGTAGAAATTGTTGTAGTGCGTGACATCTTCGTAGCTGTTTTGCTTTTCGGTGGTGCTGAAGGGGCTCTTGGCAAGGCCAGTGAACTTTGTCGCCGCAAAAGCGGATTGAGACGGGAAGGCCAGGTCGAACAAGCCCTTACCGGCCACGGCGGTCGCGCCAACAATTCCCATGGCTTGCAAAAATTTGCGCCGATTCAGATACACCGACTTGGGAGTGACGTCGGCGTAGGTCAAATCGGCGGCATTGCGAATCAACATCTCTTCCTCCCGGTCCCTTGGCGCTTTTCGGCCACCCATCTATTTTACGTGCATTCCTCTGTGTTGGATGCTGGAACTTGGCTTAGAGACTTTTGTTTCCATTTCTGAGCGCGACGGACCGTTTTCCGCCTGCCTGCGTTAGAGTCGTCTGACACAGAAAAGTTACAGGAAAGTTCGTTACTGGGATGATCGCTGGTGGCTAGCCGTGGAGCTTCTTCAACACTTTTTGGGCAGCTTCCACGCCGTGATACTGAGCTTCCTCGAAGATGGAGATGCCGCTGAGATCGGAGTTGGCGAACAGGATGCGGCCATCGAGCCGCGACAGACGGCGGCGCTCTTCGGAAAAGATGGAACCGACGGCAGGACGGATCATGGCGTGGCCCATGCGCATGATATCGATGCGGGAGACGCACTGGCGGATGTCGGAGTGAACGCGCTCGAGGTCATGGAGAATGGCTTCTTTCCAGTAGGCCCAATCTTTTTCGAGGAGGAGCTGACGATTTTGCGCGGGAGCGCCTTCGGCGAGCGCCCAATAAAAGGTCCAGACCGTGCGGTCGATGTGTGTGCGAAGGCTTTGGTGCATCGCGTCGACATAGCCGAGCGTGGGGGAATCGAGGAAAACGGTGTCCCAGGAAGGTTCGGCGCCGCGGGAATCGGGATAGCGGTCGAGAGTGAGATTGGCGGTGAGCCACGGAGAATAAACAAAATCGCGGAGGCGGGGGAAATTCTCAAGAAGATAGGGAGCAAGGAATGTCGGAGCGGCGAAGATGACGAACTCGGATTGAAATTCGGTGTCGCCCGCGAAAACGCTGACGCCGCGGGTCGATTGGGTAATGCGGTCGACCATTTGATTAGTTCGGATGTTTGCGCCGATGCACTCGAGGAGGCGGCGGGTGATCCAGCCGTTGCCTTCGGGCCAGGTGAGCGGGCCTTTTTCCTCGGATTCGCGCGAAGAGAAATAATGAACGCCGGCCCAGGCGGAGGTGTCGCTCGAGAGCGCGCCGTAGTCGTCGCGGCAGGCGTAGTTCATGTACCAGTTGAGGAGCCGGGAATCGCAACCTTGCTGACGGAGCCAAGCGGAAAAGGAAAGGCGGTCGAGATCCTGAAATTTCGAAGAGCGGCCGAGTTCGAGCGGAACAGTAAAGGATCCGCTGTTGCGAAATTCATTGAAGAGATTTTCGAGACGCTGAAACTGATCGCGGTCTTTTGAAGTGAGGCCGACTGTGGGCTCGATGCCTTCCTGCCAGCGGCCGTAGAGAAACAAGCGTTCCTGCGGGGCGAAGGCGAGATAGCGTTCTTCCCATTGGCCGTTTTTCAAGACCCCAAGATCTTCAAAGAGCTCGCGGACGTATTCGGCACGCGGGCCGGGAACGGGAACGTAGTGGGCGGCCCAGGGATACGCGGTGATTTCGTTTTCACCCCAGCGGGCGTTGCCGCCGGGCTGGGCGTTCATTTCCAGTAGGGCAAAATCGTTGAAGCCGCGCTTGCGGAGGCGCCAGGCGGCGCTAAGGCCGGCTATGCCTCCGCCGACGATGATGATGGGAAATTTTTCAGTACGCTTCGCGGCGGGGAATGAGGCGCGGTCGCGGAGGAGATGACCCATCGGGAAGGAATCGTTGACGAACGAGCCTTCGATTTTCCGTTCGCCTTTAAGCGAGAGACCCACGAGCGCCGCGCCGCCGAGTCCGAGAAACTTGCGGCGGCCCAGCCTCAATGACTGACGTCCTTCCAATCGTTTTCGTAGGTGCGGACGAGGACCTGACTGTTGAGCTGATTGGCGGGCATGGGGAGCGGCGACATGTCCGGGGGGAATTGGAAGAGCGCTGGGAGTCCTTCGGCATTGATGAAGCGCAATCCGGGGGGCACGGCGGTTGGGGGTGCGTAGTCATGCGTGCCCGCAAGGATGAAGCCCCATTCGCCGAACGATGGTACGTAGACGTGGTAGGGATAGGTGTGCAGACCGGCTTGCTTCAGCGTTTGCGCAATGCACCAGAAGGAATCGCGCGCGAACATGGGCGAGGTGCTTTGCACCACGATGAATCCCTGGGCGCTGAGATGCCGCGCAACGGCACGATAGAACGCCGTGGTGTACAGCTTGCCTAAGGAATAGTTCGTGGGATCGGGAAAATCGATGACGATGAAGTCGAAGTTGTCCGTGTTCGAATCGACCCAGGGGAACGCGTCCGCGTTGATGACATGCACGCGCGGAGAGAGCAACGATTTGTTGTTGAGGTTGGTCAGCATGGGATTTGATGAAAAAATTCTGGTCATCTCGGGATCAAGATCGACGAGTGTGATGCTTTCGACCTGCGGATATTTGAGGATTTCGCGCACGGCGAGTCCGTCGCCGCCGCCCAGGATAAGGACGCGGCGAGGAGCGGGAATGGCGGCAAGGCCGGGATGGACGAGCGCTTCGTGGTAACGGTATTCATCGCGGGAGCTGAATTGGAGATGGCTGTTAAGGAAGAGCCTCAAGTCGTCCTTGAAACGTGTGAGCACCAGATGCTGGTAGCGGGTGTCGCGGGCAAAAATAATTTCGTCGGCGTAGATGTTCTCCTCAGCTGCGGCCGTGATTTGCCTGGCTTCTGCCATGCCAACTCCCAGCGTGCCTAGCACGACCAGACATGCGGCGCGCAAGCCACGAGTGCTGGCGAGCTGATGGACAAAGAGAAACGTACTCCAGAGTGCGACGCCCGCGTTAATCAAGCCGAACAGCATGGCGGAGCGCACGAGGCCAAGGCGCGGCACAAGCAGAATCGGAAACAAAAGCGAAGCGCCGAGCGCCCCGAGATAGTCGAAAGTAAGAACGTGGGCGATGACGTCGCGGAATTGATAGCGGTCGCGTACGATGCGCATGAGGAGCGGAATTTCAAGGCCGACCAAAACGCCCATGACAATGACCAGCGCATAGAGGATTAATTCGAAGCCTTGCGTAAAGGCAAAGGCTAGCATCAACAGCGCGGAAGAAAATCCGCCGATGATGCCGAGAAGCAGCTGGATCCAGACAAAGCGTTGAGCCAACCCGCGATTGATGTACCGCGAGAGAGCGCTGCCAATGCCCATGGCGAAAAGATACGTGCCAATGATGGTGGAGAATTGGAAGACGCTATCACCCACCAGGTAGCTCGCCAGCGTTCCGGCCACGAGCTCATAGATGAGCCCGCAAGCCGCCACCAGCAGCACGGAGATGAACAGCAGGATGCCCATGAGCTAATGAATCGCGGCAGCAATGATGATGCAGATGCCCAGGGACATGGCGCCGACGAGAATAGCCAGGGCCATGTTGTGCTCCTGCACGATCTCTTTCCAGAGATGGTAGGGGGTCATCTTATCCATCAACACGAACGCGACGATGAAGATGAGTATCCCGATAAACGCGTAGACTAGCGCACTGACGAGATTCCCGAGTGGAACGAGGTTCATCTTATTTGCCTCCGGTGTAATGGTGATAGCCGCTGTAAATCGAACGGTACGAGCCCGGATTATCGCGGACGGACTTCGGAACATTTTTAAGTTGATTGACGGTGTCGAGGCTCCAGCCGCGGTATTGGCCGAAGGCCGCGGTGCCCAGGGTGAGGAATCCATAAAGCAGATAAAATTTTCTGAACATTATTCATCGTCTCCCGAACTATTAGACAAGTTGGAAAAATCCGTCGGCGGGTGATCGCTCTCCGACCAGCGGGAACGCTCGAAAGTGTAAGAACGCCAGGAAATAACGAGAGCAGGAACGAGCAAGGCGAGCAAGGCGATGGCGTAGATTCCAAAAACCGGGACGTCGCGGCGCACTTCGACGGTATAAGGAATGAGAGGAAGCGACGGATCAACTTCCGGCTCAATGCGCAAGAAATAGCGGCCGGGAGGGACACTGGGAATCACTACGGTGTCGTTCTGTTTTCCTTCGGTCCACGAACCATCGCTGTCATGGCCGGAGTAGTAGCTGACTTCGCGTCCGAAGTCCCAGGCTTGTTCGGTGTCCTGGTTGATGAGCGCGTAGTTCAGATAGATCCAATGATTGCTGACCGGAGCGTAGGTTTTGACCTCCACATTGGAAGTGCGGCCAGTGAGCTCGAAAACATCGGTGACGAAGGACTGCTCGACCTTGGCCTCGTTGCGATTGAAGCGATAAGTTTCACTGAGAACCGGCTCTTTCTTGGCAAACATGTCAAAACCGGCCATCACCATGAGCAGGAAAGCAGCGAAGGCGGCGAAAGCGATCCAGATGTCCCGGACGTTGATGGTGACGGGCGAAGGCTGATTTTCGTAAACGCCCATGGCCTCGGGTGGGCTGCCAGGCAGCTTGAAGATTTCCCAGATTTCCCGGCCGTACATGTACTCGCCGATGGACCAGGTGACTTCCTTGTCGACCTTTTCGCTCGAGAGGACGCGTGGCGGATGAACGAAGTCGGTAACGGCGGCCTGCTCGCCGACACGAACCTGCCACGGAAATTCGCCGAGGACAAAGTCGGTGTTGGCGTCGGACGACTGGAAGTGCTTGTAGTTCTCGCCGAGATAGTTGGCAGAACCTCCGTCGGCCATCGGAAGTTGCTTGCAAACACTGATGTCGTTCCAGTGGCCGTTGTATTCGGAGAGATAGCGGAAGCCCTTGTAGGGATTGAAGAGAAGGTATTCGTGCCAGTAGTAGCTGATGCCTTCAATCTTGCTGTGGCGCCGCTGAAAACCGATGACTTCGTAGTCCGTGCCACGAAGCTTGCCGCGAGTGCCGAGCGGAATCAGCGGTTTGGAAACGCTCGTGGCCGCTTCGAATTGCTGAAGGATAGCCAGGTTCGGATTTTTCGCGTCAAGGATCGAGTGGCAGCTTCCGCAAACGACGGTTTCGGCTTGTCCAAAAGAGCGCAGCGCGATGGCAGCGCCGCATTTTGGGCAATTCAGCGCCTTGGCCTGGGGCTTCGGCGGGGTGGAGAGAGGTGGAGGTCCGGCGCTCATCACCAGCCTTCAAAACGGCGAAGATTTTTCAGCTTCAGGTCGTCGAACTCGACAAGCTCCCCGAGATAAAGCGTCGGCTCTCGATCGCTGTAGTCGAGCGTGGCGAATTTGCCGGATTCGGTGCGCAGATCGACGAAGGTGATATCGGTCTTGTCCCAATACTGAAAAGGCAGTTCACCCTCGACTCCGCGATAATGCGCGGGCGTGATGACGCTCACGGTATACCGCTGGTTGCTCCAGGTGAGTTGCTGGCCGACCTGGACTTGCGCGGCGGCGGGCAGATTCTGCTCCTTCGCGGAAAAAGAGACCGCGTACTCATTCTGCGCATCGGAGAGCCACGCGCTGGCGCCGTCATTCATCATCACGTGCCACTCGTTCCAGCCGCCCTGATCGTATTCGTAAAGGATGCGGCCGACAACCACGAAAGGTTTGTTGCGATAGAGGCCTTCGGTGTTGACCTGGATGGGCGAGCTGTCCGGGGGGAGGTCGGCAACCTGGCCGACTTTCTTGAGGTCCACATCGGTACGAACAAGAATGCTCTTACAAAATTCGCAGACGGTCTGCACGCTGCTGGACCAGCGAAACACAATCTTCGCCCCGCAGTTGGGACAATTGGAGACAGGATGGGTCATCGCGATGCGCACACCGGGATTGCTAGAAGAGCTCGCACGTCAGTCGCCCGCAGCCCGCTTCAATTTCAATTCGTAGGGCCGCTGCAGGCGGCGGACTGAGACGCGATCCGCATCGAAGAGCTGACGAAGAGCCGCTTCGAAGTCCCATTCGGCGCGCGGAACGCAACAAAAGAGATTTAGGCAGAGGGAGCCATGTTCGGGAAAGGTGTGGCAGGCGACGTGAGATTCAGCGAGAAGACAAAGCCCCGTGATTCCGCCGGTCCCGGGGAATTGATGCCATTGCGTGTCACCAACGGGACGGAGCTTCATCTCGCGGATGATTCGGTCGAATAAGCTTTGCAAGACCGCAGTGTCTCGCAGCGACTGCGGCGAACACCCAAACGCTTCGACAACCCACTCGATTCCGCTCATGGCACGCAGTGGCGCTACGCTTGCGGCTTTCCACATTCGGGGCAGAATTTGGCGCTGCGAGCGATGGGCTTGCCGCACTCGGAGCAGAACTTCGTGTCGGCGGCGGGCGCACCGCCGGCCGCAGCTGGCGCCGCGGTGCCACCCCCCGAAGATTGCGTGGATTTCTTTACTGCATCCATCATCGCCTGGCCCATGGCCACCCCGGCACCCAGTCCCGCACCTATCCCCACTGCGCCCCCGCCTTCATTCGCGGCCGCGACAGGAATGGCCTGCGCCACTTGATATTGCGTGAACTTACCCATGTCACCGAGCACGTTCATGCTGATGCGTTGGTCGAGTACTTTTTGGAGTTCGTCGGGGAGAGAAAGATTTTCGACGACAAAGCTGTCCAGCGTAAGTCCGTATTCGGTGAAGGACGGCTTGAGGGTCTCGCTGATTTTTTCCGCAAGCGCACCCTGGTTGGCCGCCATATCGAGGAAGGGCACTTGGCTAGCGGCGAAGGCGTCGGTCATTTTGGCGATGATGGTGTTACGCAGTTGGCCTTCGAGGTCGGCGACGCGATAGAGGTCCCGCGTGCCACTGATTTTAGTGTAAAACGTTTTGGCCTCGCTCAGATGATAGGAATAGATGCCGAAGCCGCGGAGACGGATGGCCCCGAATTCCTTGTCGCGGATGGTCATGGGATTCTGCGTGCCCCAGTGCTGATCGGTCTGGATTCTCGCGGAAAAGAAATAGACGTCGGATTTGAACGGCGACTTGAACGCTTTGTCCCAATTCATGATGTAAGTCAGGATGGGCAGCGTCTGGGTCGTGAGCGTGTACAAGCCGGGACCAAAGGCGTCCGCGACGCGCCCTTCATTCACAAAAACCGCCAGTTGCGATTCACGGACGGTCAGCTTGCCGCCGTTCTGAATCTCGCGGTCCTGCATGGGGTAGCGGTATGCCAGAATGCCTTCTTCGGGCTCGACCCATTCGATGACATCGATCCACTGTTTGGCTATGAAGTCGCGAAGGCTCATGAGGGTTCTCTCTTCCGGCGCGCGAGTGCACAAGTCGCGGCCAATGATGGCGATGCTACGGTGCGGCTGGAAGACTGTCAATGGTTCTCATAAAAATGCGATTGCGGGAATATTGCTGGGCGCAATCCGCGTAAAGCAGTTTGCTGTAGACTGACTAAAACCAAGGGGATATTCCCCCAAGAACATTACTGGAAAATTAAAGAAAATTGTGCCGCCTCCAGCCTTGCCGAAGTCTAGTGACCGAGCAGAGCCTCCGAACTGATTCTCGACAAAACTGGCCGCAAGATAGGCCGATCTCTCAGCAGTCTTTATGCGGCTTGCTTCCAGGTTTCGAATTTGCGCCGAGTGTGTCATCATCGCGCGCAACTTGATCCGAGAGAATGGCCAACTATCTGGGTGCAGTTATGCCGCAAGAAAACGCGCTCAGACAAAGTTTCCGGAGGAACGGACGTGACCCTCGATGGTAAATGTAAGCGTTAAAAGTTCAGGGACTGCAAGCGAGACTTCGGAGACCCACAGGGGCGCGCTGGCGATCCTGACCAGTCTGTTCTTCATGTGGGGGTTTGTCACCGTTCTCAACGACATCCTTGTGCCCCACCTGAAGGCCATCTTTGACTTGAGTTATGCAAAAGTGATGCTGATCCAGTTTGCGTTTTTTTCGGCGTACTTCATTTTCTCAATTCCTTCGGCAAAGTTGATCGATTGGGTGGGGTACAAAAGGACGATGGTCGTGGGCTTGATGACCGTGGGCGTGGGAGCGCTGCTATTCCTGCCGGCAGCGACCGCCGCTTCGTATGTGTTGTTCCTTGGCGCGTTGATGGTGCTGGCCGCGGGAATCACGGCATTGCAGGTGGCCGCCAATCCCTATGTTGCAGTTCTAGGGCCGGAAAGGACTTCTTCAAGCCGCCTGAACTTGACTCAAGCATTCAATTCACTGGCAACCACAATCGGGCCGTACCTGGGGGGCATGCTGATCCTGAGTGCAAATCCAAAGACCATGGAAGAAGTGCGGCAGATGCCCGCGCAAGCCCTGCAAGCTTATCGTGTGCAGGAAGCCTCGAGCGTCAAGACGCCGTACTTGATTATCGGGTTGGCGCTCATTCTGCTGGCCATCATCATCGGGATGCTCAAGCTCCCCCCGATGCCGCAGGCTGAACGGCACGGCGAAGCGGGGCTGAAGACCAGTCTCTGGAAATATCGGCATCTTGTGCTGGGGGCTGTCGGCATCTTCGTCTATGTGGGTGCCGAGGTTTCCATCGGTAGCTTTCTGATCAACTATTTCACGCAAAAGGAGATCGGCAACATTACGGAAATGGCCGCGTCGCGCCTGCTGATCTTTTACTGGGGCGGCGCGATGGTGGGCAGATTCATTGGTTCAGCCATTCTGCAGAAGTTGAGGACCGGCATGGTGCTGGGAACTGCCGCGATCGCTGCTTGCACGTTGGTTTGCATCTCGATGCTCACGTCGGGCCATGTCGCCATGTGGAGCATCCTGCTGGTGGGATTCTTCAATTCCATTATGTTTCCGAGCATCTTCACGCTGGGAATTGCCAAGCTCGGGCCACTCACGGGCGACGGTTCGGGAATGCTAGTCATGGCCATTGTGGGAGGTGCAATTCTTCCCGTGGCGCAAGGGGCGCTCGCGGACCGGATCGGCATCCACCACGCTTTCATCATTCCCGCCGTCTGCTACCTGTATATATTTTATTACGCCATCCGGGGTTCGCGGCCCGTTGGCGTTGCGTAGCGGCTTGACCAGGACCGGAATGCAAAGGCAAGGACTGCGGTGAGGCCGAATGCCCCAAGCCCAGAAGGTATCGCCATTGGCGTGGACGTGGGGGGCACCAAAGTTGCCGCGGGGTATGTAAACCATCTTGGCGAAATCCTGCAGCACACGCGCGCGCCGATGAACCCCAACGGCACCGCGGCCGAGGGATTCGCGGCCGTGACTTCGGCGATTGATGAGCTGCTGAAAACTCAACCGGAATCAAAGAAAGCCAAGCTGCGCATCGGGATATGCGCCCCGGGGCCGCTCGATCCGCATACCGGTGTCGTTCTGAATCCGCCGAATGTCCCTTGCTGGCGCAATTTTCCGCTGGTGGCAGAGATCTCTCGCCGCTACGGCGGCTCCGTCAAAATCGACAACGACGCTAACGCTGCCGCGCTCGCCGAGAGTTGGTGGGGGGCGGGGCGCGGTCATCGAAACGTTTTTTATGCGTGCATCGGAACGGGGATCGGAACCGGCGTCGTATTTGATGGCCGCATTTTTCACGGCCGCACCGGCGCCGCCGCCGAAGGCGGGCACGTCACCATTGATTACAACGGCCCTCGGTGCGCATGTGGAAAGAAGGGCTGTATCGAGGTCTTGGCTTCAGGCACAGCCATCGGCAAGAAGGCGCGTGCAAAGCTCGGCGATGGTTCGCACGAGAGTTCGGCAATGCTGGAAATGGCGGGCGGAACTCTCGATGCCGTAAACAGCCAAATCGTCGGGCGTGCGTATGCCGCAGGCGATCCTTTGGCGAGAGAGATCCTGCTGGAGACCGTTGAACTGCTGGCCATTTGGCTGGGAAACATCGTGGACGTGTTAGAACCCGACGTCATGATCATGGGTGGCGGCGTCGCGGGCATGCTGAATCCTCTTTTCAGTGAGATTCGAAGCCGCCTGCCCGCTTGGTGCGTCAATTCCCGCTGCCTCGAAATCCCTCTGGTCCCGGCACGGTACGGCGCAAACGCGGGAATCGCCGGCGGCGCCGCGCTCTGCGTCGGCACCGGAACAAGCTAGTTCTACATCAAGAAAGTCCCTTAACTTCCTGAGGGCCTTAAGCGCTTTTTGCACTTTGGGATGGCCGCTGTTCACGGCAAAGATATTCTCGTCGGCCTCCTGTTCGAAGCGGCCGAGGCGCTCGGCATCGGGTTTGTGCACGGGGTGAAACCATATCTTTATCTGGAGCGCTTGAACGCGGAAGTTCTGAAGGACCTGGGCCTTTCGGGGGAGGCCGAGGAAAAAGAAGCGGATCTCTTCGTGCGCATTCCAGGGAACCGCGAGAGCGTTTTTCGCGGAGTTGTCAGGAAAGATCATGTGCCGGTGAGTGATATTCTCCAGGTCTGGCTTGATGTCGGACAGCATCCGTCCCGAGGTAAGGAGCAGGCGGATCTTATTTGGAGAAAAATTCTGGCTTCCGCATTTGAGTCGTCCGAACCATGAGCGAACAGGATCCCGAACTCGAAGCGTTTTCGAAATTCATTGCTACGCTTGATCCCTGGCTCGGCGAGGTCGTTCAGGAGCTGTACGAAAGAGTCTGGCAGTTTCCGCTCGTAAACTCGACATAGAATACGGCATCTCCGAGTTGGTCTCGCCAAAGTCTGCCGGAAGCTTGAAATCCCGCTTCCAGGTCTAGGACACTGGACAAAAATAGCCTGCGGGCACACGATCGAACGTCCGCCACTCCCCGCAATGGTAAAAATTCCCGCTTGATCCGGCGAAAAAGGCGGCAGTCGCAAAGCTTGTGGATTTTGGCGACAATTCGGTAACAGTTGCACCAAAATGCAGCAATCGAAATCCTCAACTGTCACAAATGGCCCTCTAACCCATAGAGTGCGCTAGAATTAAAAACGGAGGAGTGGGTGAGCGGTTGAAACCGGCGGTCTTGAAAAATGTTAGGGTAATAGTACCTCTAATACAAATCAACACTTTACGGTTGGTTCTAGTACGCCGATTTGGCGTCTATAGGCCATCCCAGAAAGCAAAATGTGCGACAGATAGTGCGACAAGAATAATTTTGTGCGACGGGCTCCCCACGATGTTCGGCGACCAACGCCGAAATAGGCATTGACTTTTTAACCGTTTTGTGTTAAGCTGTACTAGTATTAAGGCTTAGTACTCCATCCGTGAACGCAGTGGTCACGGCGTAACAGCAATGCTTCACAGCACGCTAAAGGAGTAGACCTTACACGTCTACTGTGTTGTGTTAGACGGCACGACGAGAATGTGCCAGCCGTAGACCAGCAGGTCTTCTGCCTTATCAATCAAACCCCACGATAAGGCAGTTCCATGTCTCGAAAATCTACTTTTGCAGTTACTTCCGTTGCAGTCCATCCCGTTGACCCGTCGTCGATTCTCACACCAGAAGAACTCGCCAAACGTCTGAAGGTTTCACCGCGATGGATTTATGAGAAGTCGCGGAGCAGAAATCAGCATCCTCTTCCCGTTCTACGTCTCGGCCGTTATCTGCGTTTCTCGTGGGATGACATATCTGTGTGGCTCCGTAGGCAAGGCGATGTCGCGTGAGGCTCGACGACCCGTCTCTCCGCGTTCATGGTCGGCGATTCACGGACCACCTACGCTGGCATGTTCACACGGGACGCGTGCCGAAAGATGTTCCGCAGGTCGAGTGTCCCTTATGCCTCGCCGAACTACGACCGAAAAAGAAAGGCGACGGCCTACGACAGCGTGCACCGCGACCCGTCGAGCAGTTTGCCCGAACGCAACAGAAGAACCGCGAAGACGTGATAGCGTGGCGTGCCAACGGTCGAGCACTGGAACCACACGTCGGCCTGAGCTATGGCGACCTTGCCGGGGCAAAAGTGCTCGAAGTTCCCCGGCGCATCTCGCGACCCGCTCCTTTTCGAAACGAGAAGGAACTTTTTCGGTGGATGCAGGAAAACTTCTCCGAAGTATTTTCCAGTCCGGCGACGTGGTGTGACCAGGATGAGAAACGCTATTACTACGATGCGCCGAAAGGATTCGACCGGGCAGTCACGTGGCTGGAAATCGGTCGTCGGTACTTTTTGCACGGATGGTCGGTACACGACATCGTCAACGACAACCCCACGAAGTGGACCGAGAAGGCCGTTGAAAGGCAGGTAGCGGAGATGCGGAAACACCCTGCATGGGTGCCTGCGATGGGTAACTGTAGGAAGGGAACATGACCAAAATAGAAGCGGTTGCACTCAAGGAAGCGGCGACCCGGCTGGAAAAGGCTCTTTCGGATTACTGCGTTACGGCTGCGAACATACCCGGCGCGACCATTACTGATACCGCGTGGGCGTTAGAAGACGGATGGGGTCAAACGAGATTTTGGGTGGCCACCCGCATAGCCGAACTCCGGAACAAACCAAAGTAAGCGTCCGCTTTGTGAATTTCTAAAGAGTTCCCGTCGCGCATCGAACGCGGCGGAGTCCACAGGCAGGCGACGACGTCTCACTCCGTCGTCGCTTGTGCTGTGGCAAAGAGTGAGAGGATGAGATGAAGAATAAAATCAAAGACGGCGCGCCAGTATTCACGGCGCGGAACTATCCCCCGGCGTCGTTCTCAATGTCAACGGATGGCCGAAAGGCCAAAGGTCTGCGACAAGACAGGCGCAATCTATTCTTGCAGGTTTCAAGTTATGGGCTCAAGCCGTGGCCGTCCGTCGCTGAACTCGCCGAGATGATGGGATGGGGCGAGCGTTGGACGTACAGAATTCTTGAAGACTTGAAGCAACTAGGATGTCTGCCCAACGCCAAAGACGCGAAGGGTCGGAAGTATACCGGGAGAAATGGAACGCGCGTCCGTTCGGTCGATATTCCTGTGCTACCGCTCCCCGGTTCGTCTCCGTGGATGCCTGTTAAGGATTGTCTAACGTCGGACGGAATTCCACTGCTCGTTCAGTTCGTCAACAGGCCCGTAGAAGGGCTGCACGATTCAATCGAAGGACTGCACGATTCAATCGAAGGACTGCACTCTAGGAGTGCAGACGAAAGAACAAGTCTTGAAAGAACAAATCTTGAAAGAACAAACCCCAACCCCAAAGAGACGGATGGATGGATGGATTCATTTTCGGTAAGACTCGGCAAGGCACCGTCAGCAGGCGAGCGCCAGCAAGTAGGGGCGTTGGTGAGAGCGGACGGACTGGAGAAGTTCGCGAAGGTCGCGGACCTTTGGCTGCACCGGCCAGAAGGAATCGACACGCTCAAGCGTCGTTGGGCAATGTTCTTGAACGAGTACCCGCTATACCGGACACAGTTCGAGCAGGACCAACCGACGCCAGAACTAAGCACCGAAGATGTTGAAGCGAACCGGCTGCGAATGGTCGCCATGTACGGAGACTTAGACAAGAACTACTACGTCGAGAAATTGAAGGAAGCGAAGGCCGACTACGACGTGAACGGTCAACTCTTCGACGAAAAGACACGGCAAGAGATGCGCGACCAGATTGCAGAGTACGAAGCGACGGTCAAAGAGATGGCAGCGTGACCGATAACGACGAAGTTACGCCAGAGCAGGCGGAAGCCGTGAGGTTCGCAATCGACGAAGAAGAGCGGCGCATCGGACGACCGCTAACAATCTGGGAATCGCTGACGGTCGCCGGTCTAGCGCTTCGGAAAGTTCAACCGTGCGCGGACCCGAAACGAAAACACTAGACTGGGATTCCAAAGAGCGTGATCCGCAGTACGGATTCCACGAGCAACCATTTCCTGAATCTTGCAACTACCTTCGAATCGTGTTGTTCGCTGACCGAACATGCCAAGCGTTTGACGGCTGTCCGCCGTCCAAAAGAGAAATCAAAGTGCGCGACGCCTACGCGCGGACTATGGCGCGATTACTCGACGACCGGCCAGCGACGGTGCCAGAAATTGCCGAAGAACTCGGCGTCACGAAAAAATTAGTCCGCGAACTCGTCGAGATGCTCCGAACGCAAGGTCTGTTTATCCAAGCGTCCAAGAGCAAACTACTTTTCAGGAAGAAGACATCACCATGAGTATGACCTACAGACAACTCGAATCAATCGAGCGCGACATCCTTAAGCGTGTGGACGCCAGCGGAAACAGAATCAATCTTTATACGGTCATCGGAAAAAGCAGACGGCGCGAATGGAAAACGGCGCAGGTTCTCCGTAGTCTGCTCTCGCGCGGTGTGTTGGTGCACAAAGATTTCAAAGGATTGGAAATAGGCCGACCATGAACTCACAATTTCACAGCCTGCTTGAGAAAGATATCCCAAAGACATCGCTGGACACAGTGCAAGGCGACCTGTACTACGGCACGGATTCGAGAAATCTGTACGTCTCAATGGGACGCGGCGGTTTGATTAGCTTGGACACGCTTTGGGCTGGACCCGTCCAGAACGGCGTCAGTGCTGACTTGCTAGGAAAAATCAACACTCTCGTGCAAGCGCTCATCGACGCGCAAGGCAAAGTGTTCGCCGACGCGGGAACTTTCTAAAATGTCGCACATCAACGCACAGCGCGACGCCAAGGGCGACATCACGCTAACGCTCAGACTTTCCGATACCGATGTCCTGCACATCCAAGACGGCGGCGGAATTTGGTTCCGCGATTTCAAGATGTCGGACGGGAACCGCATAACTTTCGTGGTCCAGTCGGAGAAAGGAATCACATGCTAACCGATGTTAAGGAGTTTGCTTCAATCATTGACGTGAAGATGGACGACGAAGAGTTCAAAGTCGTCTACGCACTCGCCAACAAACTAGGTCAGATACCCGCAGTCATCAAGATTCTGTACCTGTTGTGGCGCAACCTGAAGCAGGACGTGTTCGAAGCGCGCATTGAATTTATTGAGAAGTCCTGACAACCACCCCGCAGTCAACGCGCGCAGCGCGAAAAGGAGAAACAGCCGTGCAGATATACTTGAGTGATTCAGAATACGAACAGTACAAGAACTTTCAGGGCGATGTCATCGAGTTCGTCCAGAAGACCATCAACGAATCGCACCCAGAGCAGGAGAGCACCAAGAATCCCGTACAGTTTTTCTACGGCCTTGACGAGCGAAGCACTCGGAGAAAACAATGCTAAATAAAATCACGCTATCAGACTCGGCGGTCGAGAACATCAAAGCTACCTTGCGCGACGCGGTGCTGGAATCCGCTAAGGACGTTTCAGAGGAATACACCGACGAAAAGTTTGACCGTTTGGTGCTCGATTCACAAGCCTACGAAGCGTTTGTCAGTGGTCAAGAATGAGTCCAGTTGCAGCACCTATCGCCTGCGCGCGTTGTGGCAAGGCATCGCCTAGACGCGTTTGCGATGATTGTCGGAAGCGGACTGAGCAACGCATCGACGCCGACCGAAGTAACGACGCCATTCGTCAAAAGTACAAGACGGCAAACTGGAAAAAACTATCGTTGTTGATTAGACGACTCAACCCGGTGTGCCAGCGCATCGTTGACAACCCGTTCGGCGGACGTGAGCAGTGCCACAGCCCGTCAGCGATGGTGCACCACAAGATAGCGCCGACTGTTGACGCGGCGCAGTTCTTCAGAGCATCAAACCTAATCGCTTTGTGCGATGCTTGCCACGGTCACATGGAAGGTACGCCAGAGTGGACAGCAGGCGCGGACTACGTGGAGACCGTGTTGCCGCAATACGGATTCTAAGAACGGCGCGCCACACTGCCGAACACACCCTGCGATAGCAGCACTAGACCAAGCACGACAGTACAGGACGCTCGCTATAAGGGTCAACCACGGCAATAAGGAAGCCCACTGTGAGGACGTAGCAGAGGCTATGCACTCATAGATAGCCCGTGTTCTGGGACCGATTGTGCGCGTTTTCGTACGTGTTTCGAGTGGTTCTGCGCCTGTAACTGGCGTGTTCTGATACAGATATAAAATCCCACGACGAACGCAAGCAACTGCAACCTATTGATAGTAAAGGGGATAGGGGGAGTCATTTTCGCCACTCTCGCTTATCGCGACCGAGCGCGCCAATCGGCGAAGACTTAGCCTAATTATTTTGTTGGATTCGATTGTCGTTGATGCGCCTTTCGAAACCACATCGAAGGAACTTCCTGCCCGAAGGCGGGGAGATGGAGCACAGATTTATGACAGCAGGAAGACCTGCACTTTCGCCCGAACTTCACGACTTGAAAGGCACAAGAGCTACTCGACCCTCACGGGCGAAGCAAACCGACGAAGGCGGAGAGCCTAGCGTGCCTAGCGGTCGTCCGAAGACGCCAAAAGAGTTCAGCGAACTCGAAGTGTCGTGCTGGAAATCGGCGCTCAAAATTTTGAAGGCGCGCGGTGTGTTGAGTCGCGGCGACGGCGAAGCGTTGGAAATCTGGTCCCGGACCAAGGCGCGATACATCACAGCATCGAAGGCGCTGGAGAAAGAAGGGCTCATCGTCACGGAAACGCGATACTCGAAGAGCGGCGACCCGTACGAAGTCCGCGTCCCGAATCCTAACTTGAAAATTGTTGAGCAGTGCGAGACGCGTTTGCAAACGTCGGCGCGTGCTCTCGGTTTGAATCCAATCGACCGAACGAAGGTAAAGCAGACGAAGGCGAGTGCAGCGGGTGCACGCGTCCCGACGTATCCAGCGGGTAGCATCGGCGCAATGATGCCAGAGCTATTCGATTCGAAAGGCAGGATGAAGACATGCTAGAGAATCAAGAAAACTTAGAGACCTACGTTGAACTCTTGCGCGCGGTGGGCCTGCTCACTCCGACCATGCGGTCCTACGACATGTACGGGATGTATTTCGCAGTTGCGCTCGACTCCGTCGTTTCCTCACGCCTGCAAGAGGTGCGCGACGCGTCAGGTTCTAACTACTGGGAGCACGACGCTCTCGACATCGTTGAAAAAATGACTCCCGCAGAGCTCGCGGCGCTGCGAGAACGTGCAACCAGTCGCAACGTCTTCGGGCGGTGACCCGTGGGAAATTTCATCGACATCACAGACCAACGTTACGGTCGGCTGACGGTCGTGTCGTTATGGGGATTCAGGCATTCACTCTGGCGCGACCGCAACGGCAAACGACACGAGAGCAGCGCGTCCCGATGGCATGTCGAGTGCGACTGTGGCCAAAAGCGCATTGTGTTCTCGAAAAATCTTCGACAAGGTCGCTCGAAGTCTTGCGGTTGCTATCAGAAAGAAGTCGCAGCGAAGCAGTTGAAAGACTTGAAATACAACAAGGGAGAAAAATGTTTGGACTCAAAGCACCAATAGAAGCAAAAAAGACCGCTGAAGATTACGCGCTGGAGCTACACCGCCACATCGAGAAATTTGTTCAGCAAGCGGCGGAAGACGGGATAGACCACTCGCGTCTAGCAGCAAACATGGCGGATTATTTCGGTAACTTCCGATATCTGCTGGCGCAGAAGGTTGCCATGCGGAAAGTTCATCTTGAATCAGGATTCGTGAAACCGCAAGGCGCATCCTACGACGCGCGTCGCGGTGTCGAGACTAGGTAAATTTTAACTCGCCTGCGAGAGTGCTTCGGGTTGCAGGAAAAATTCAATTCAGAGGAAGTCACAATGCTTGAGCGAAGATTTAACGTATCAGTGCGAGCGACGGGAAGTGAACACGACAAGCCTGCTCTTGTGGGGTATGCCGCTGTTTGGAACTCACGCTCGAAGAAAATCTACACGCGCGCGGGAAATTTTTTCTACGAGAGAATTTCGCCCCTAGCGTTCACACGTGCCTTGAAAAAAGGAAACACGGTCGCAAATCTCTACCACGACATGACGAAGCCGCTGGCGACGGTGAAAGCGGGAACGCTTCGCTTGTGGGAAGACGGTCACGGACTAGCGGTCCACGCAGAAATTAATCCAGCCGTTAGCTACGCGATGGATGCGTGGCACAATGCACAATCCAGAAACCTATCTAGCATGTCCTTCGCGTTTTCCACACCAGAAGACGGCTCCGGTGAGGCTTGGGACGACGATGAGGACGACGACGGTCACCGTTGCCAGTACCGCATCATCAAAGATGTCGAAAATCTGCAAGACGTAGCTTTTCTAACCCAAGGCACGGGAGCCTACGACGCGCCGGTATGTGATGCTCGTTCCTTGTTCCCCGATGGAACTCCCGAACTCGTTGAAACACGCTCGTCCGGTCGCGTCTACACCGTCAAAGCAGCACTGGAAGTCGTTGCACCGCTGGCAGAACAAAAACTCAAACAGGCTGCTCGGAAAGATTTACTCCGTCGCATCATTTCGTAACTCGGTCGAGAGAGTGCTTCGAGTCTCGATAAAAATTCAATTCGAAGGAAGTAACAGAATGAACGTCACAAATCTAGCAGTCGTTGAACTGCTCCAAGAACTTCGCACGGCTGAAAATCTTGCGAGCAAAGAAAAGTTGACAGCAAGCGAAGAACGTCAGTACACGAACTCGCTTGCGAAGATTTCTCTGCTTAAGCAGGGGGTTTCGTCTCAGGAAATATCGCGCGCGAAGGTTGAGCAGTTGCGGTCCGAACTTGGCTTGCCCATCGACATGCGCATTCCCCAAGACTCGGAACTCCGTTCGGCATGGTCGGCTTTCGTTCGACAGGCCGAGACTCGTACTGACTATCAAGCAACATCCGAATGGGGAAACGTCACGGGATTGTCATGGACAACGGCGGCAGGCGATAAAGGCGCGGCCTTCGTTCCCCCTGCCTACGATGAGCGTCTGTTCGCATCTTTGGCAGCCGTTGACGGCATCGTCGAATCCGGCAACTCGAACGTCGTAGAAACGGTGAGCGGCGCGGCAATGACCACTCCGTCCGTGGACGATGTCGCGGGAAGTCCAGTTAGTGCTGTTCGGTCGGTGCTTGTTTCCGAAGCAACGCAGGGAGCGGTGCAGGGAGTTCGTGCTACCAAGGTCGCGTGGGGAGCCTGCCCAACGTACCGGTCAGGAATCGTTTACGTCGCGACGGAACTTGACCAAGACAGTTGCTTCGCGATGCTGTCTCTACTGGAAGAAGTCTTCAACAGACGACACGCTCTTGCGTTTGGCGCGGACATGATTTCTGGGTCGGGTGTCGAAGCGATCGGTGGAACCTCTGGCGTTCCTCTCGGTCTGACAACGAACCTACCCGCATCGACAAACATCACGTCGGTGAACACGGTAAGCGGAAATTTCATCGACGATTTAATTTCGCTGTACAAGACTCTCCCGCGTCAGTACCGGCGCGGCGCGAAGTTCTACATGTCCAGCGGAACATTGCTTGACGTGGCGCGTCAATTGGAGAGCGCGACTCGCTCGAAGGGCGACGCAAACGGATTCGACACGCTGTTCGGTCGAGAAATCGTGACGTGCGATTCGATGCAGGATGCAGCGGCAGGCGTGCAGAACGCGATTGTGTTTGCTCATCCTGACTACATTCTGCAACGCAGAGTGAAAAACGGCGCGTTAATCAGGCGTTTCACCGAGTCGCAAGGTGCAATCGAAGCGGGACTCGTCGGGTTCCAAGGCTTTTTTAGGGCGGACGCTCGCCCGATGCTTCTGGATTCTGTTCAGGCTCCCTACGCTTCGCTGAACATCAAGTCCTAAACAACAAGAACAATTTTCCGATGGGAGCGGCTTCGGTCGCTCCCGTCGCAATTTCAAATTGAAAAGAGAGAAACAGGAATGAGTCATCTTCACCGAGTCGGAACTTGGGAGCACAATAGGTCAACGGCAACGAAAACCGACCGTGCTAATCTTTTGCGGAACATGAAACGTTTCGTCGTTCAATCGCTTGCGTTTGGTGTGTCGGTCAAAGAACTGGCCGACTGTTTCGAGTCGTCGTTGAAATCGACGCCACAAGGCGCGCGGCAACTCGCAGAGCGCAACGCAATATCACAAGCGGACGGACACGCGGACGAAGGCGGCGCAGTCGCGTAAAAAAACGTCGGCGAGGGAATCTTCGACTTGCCTTGGTACCAAAACGCTGCCCTGTAACATCTATAGTGCTTGTTGCGTCATCTTACTGGTGAGCGAGAACTGGTGTCCAAGACTCTAATGCGCTACACTGCTGCCAGAGGTAAGTGTGCCAAAAAGTATATAACTTTCCCGATTTTCCGCACTTCAAGAGACCCATTACCGTTGATTTTGAATAACTTAGAATGGTTCGACCGGTGCTCTGACACACACAAAGGACGTGTGCCTCGTCCTTGCGGAGCGGTCCCTAAAGGAAGTAGGATTCTGGCCAACTTGTCCGAGAGCAAGGCGACCAACAGGCTGGAAGTGTTAAAGCAAGCCCTAGCGAGTGGAACACTAGGAGACGGATAAGATGTTGCAAAGAGTACTGAACTCGGCTGGTATCGACGTTCGTAGCTGCGCTGAACTTCTCGGATTTAACCCCGACATGTTTGTGCAGTGGGCTGCGAATCCAAATCAAATTCCGCAATCGGTGGTGCCTCTTTTGTCAGCCGTGCTTAGTGTGCCCCAATCCCTTTTCACAACGTCGCCGAAGGCTGCTAAGCATCTCAAAGACGAGGACGTGACGCCTCAGATTTGGTACAAGTTTCGAGGCGAAGGGCTGCAAGAGTCCGACCGCGAATACGTGGTGCTGATTCGACAGATTGGCCACTTCCTGAACGAACTGGAAGAGGTCACTCGTCAAAAATCTGTGCAGTGGAAAACTCTCTTTGAATCCATCAGGTCGGCTGTTGACATCCAAGCGCCGCCAACTGAACAGGGTAAAGCGGCGGCGCGAATATTCAGACAGTCCACATCGCTGGCTCACGGCGCGAGCGGTTCGGGAAATGTCCTTCGCGGACTTTTGCGAGCACTTGGCGTTCTCGTAGTGGAGTCGCCACTGGCGAACTCTCGCATTGAGGGTTGTTGCTTTTACGTTGGTTCCACAAATTCTCCACGGCCCTGCGTATTTGCCAATTCGCACCATACGACCTGGTTCCGGCGGAACGTCATTCTTGTGCATGAGGTTGGCCACGCCATCTTTGAGCATTTAGCGGGAGCGTCCCTAGATTTTTCCGGTGTCGGAAACTCGCACGACTCCATTGAGTTGAGAGCGCAGGCGTTTGCTCAGGAGACTTTAATTCCAAAGGAAGTTCTGTTTCACGCGGCACAGTCTCGCGGAATTAAATGGTCTGCGCTGAACGAGTACGCACTCGCGTGTTTGGTCGCTGACACGCACGTAGAACAGAAACTTGTTGTATCCGCTGCTATTGACTACGGCTTTGTCGAATCGGAGCGGCAAGACCAACTCAACAGTTTTGAGATTCATGGTGAGCTTCTTAAGTTAAGCGACCACGCTCTAAGCACTGAACAGTTCTTGGAAAAGAATGGCGAAAGCACTTCTGATTGGATTGGAAAGCGAACCACTACGCTGTTACCAAAAGCCATCCGTCTGCCCATCGGTTATGTTAACGCTGTGGTGGATGCGTATAGGAATCGGCAAATTAGTCCGGGAAAGGCTGCTGAGTATCTGCTCATCGACGAGCAAGAATTGGCTGAGCGGTTCGGCGACATATACGAAAACGTAGAGTATTGACGCGAGTATGCCGAATCCACCGCTACTGTTGTGCGATTCGGATGCTCTAGTTCAACTTTTTATCGCCAACAATCTTCGACCACTCCAGTCCCTCAAAAGTACCTATCATATTCAACCGTCGATTGTGCTCGAAGTTGACATAGAGCTTCGATGGATGAAGAAATATAAGAGCCGATTTGTACCGCAATTAGACAAGGCTTTGAAAAACGGTGTGCTCACCAAACTTGACCCCTCTGCTTTTCAATCCCTTCTCAGTACGGCAACGCCCGGAATGTCGTGGGGAAACTTTCAGGCACTCGGCCAGCGGTACGAATTGGTCGTACAAAGGGGAGAAGCCTACACCCATGCAGCGGCGGTGTCTTTAGGGCTGCCAGCCATGTCGAATGACGGGAAGGCTGTACTTACGTTAACTGGCCAGATGATGGCCGTAGCTGCTCCTGTTCTTCGCCTATTCGACTTGCTTGTCTTTTCTCACGACAATGGTCTGCTAAGCACAAAAGAGTGCGACGACATCCGAAGTGAATTGTTAAACAACGGCGAAGGGTTGCCCGGCCCGTTTCAGAATGCCTCATTCGTCAACGGTGCGAAGACCTTTCCCTGCCGCCTAAAATCGGGCGCTGCGGCAAATGGTCCTTTCCCACAACCCGCGAACCATTACGACCCCCTGACAATTTGTCCTTGAACGACGCTTCACTCATCGGCAAGATTGCAAAGTACAAAAAAGCAGAAGAACTGGAAAGGAAGTAAGTCCGCACGATGCCGGGCGCACTGTTCCTTGTTCTTACGTCGTTACGTCCCAGTCATTGTCAATAGACATTTACCGATATAGTATGCTCTTGAGCATTACGTGAAGTGCGGAGGGCATCGAATGGCGCGAACGAAATTGGTGGATTCTGACGCGGAGATTGTAGAACTTCTGCGGAGCCTTTTGATAGTTCAACTCGGTTTGGCCAAAGTCGCTCAGAACGATATTCGACAAATTGTCGGTTGTGGCATGGGGCGTGTGAATGACGTTCTGAAGCATCTCCCAAAAGGGAATCGCTAATAAGTGGAGCGAGAACTCACATGGCAAATCCCAAAACGGACAACGAAAAAATACTTGGAGCGTTAGAAGACATAAATCGGCGGCTTGGCGACCTGTTCATTTTGGAAGCGGCTCGCGCAGGTATTAAGCAACAGGAAATTAGAGCGATACTTGGCATTGATATGGGTCGAGTCACAAGGATAGCCCGGCATGTCAAAGAAAAAGAGAAGTAAGGAACCTTCGCGTCGGGAAGACGCCGAATTGGACGAAACGTCGTTGCTTGCCAAAGCGGTTCGTCTGCTCGAAATCCTTGTGGGACTGCAAGTCCAAGCAGCAAAGGGCGGTCGCACTCAAGCCGAGATGATTACCCTACTTGACTCGGCGGGGTGTGGTCGGAAAGAAATAGCCGGTCTGCTTGGAACTACTGCAAACACCGTAAATGTGACGTTACATCGGGCCAAGAGAAAGGCCAAAAAGAAATGAGCGGAAAGAAAAAGGAAAATAGAGAAGAACCTTACCAACAAATCTTGAATCGTCTTGCACACATTGAACACAAAGTGGACTCTATAGATGAGACGAACGCATTTGCACTCCGCGCTGAGGCACCCGCGCATCACAAAACGATTCAGCACATTTTCCAGCGTGGGAAGCGACGTGCTCAAGTGTATTTGGCAGCCGATGGTACGAGAGGGGTCGTGGAAATCGCCAGGCATCTTAGGATGAAGACACCCAACGTGAGTCCGCAACTGAAAGTTCTGAAGAACGAAGGCCTGCTTGAACTCACGGATGCTTCAGGACGACAGGATTTTTGGGCGAAGAAGGCAATCGACAGGACACTTCGCATCACTCAGTATCTCTGTAGCGAGTACAATCTGAAGCCAGATGGCAGGATTAATCGCGAGAAGAAGAAAAAGAAAAAGTAGGAACACGACGTGATTTTCGCGCTTCAAACATATTTGGAAAACTATTTCAATCGGTTAGGGCTCGTAGACACCGACCAATATGCTGTGAGTCTGGCTGCGCTTTACGACCGCGAGCGGCATCACGGGACAGCCGCAGACTTTTTGTTGCTGATGAAGCGCATGAGAACGGTTTTTTACAAGAGGAATGGCCAAAGTCCGCGAGCGCCGTTCGAAAAGAAGCTTCTTCAAATGCTGGATTCTAAGTTTAAAAAAAAAGAGTGCGCTCAGTCTCCCAAAAAGTCATCGAAAGAGTTGAGGCTTCAGGCAAGCGTCTAGCGAAGCGGCCCCGCATCTCCATCCGAATGTTTTTGGAAGCTTTCAAAGATTCCGTCGAAGCCGAAGCCGTGGACTCCTTTTGGGAGTCGCGTAAAAAAGGCAATCTAAAAAAGAAAGCAGAAAAACTCGGTCAAGAACTACTTGGTTTTTTTGCTCGCGCAAGGTTGGAAAACAGGGGCGCGCTAATTAGAGAGGCCAAGTCTGGAATCGGATTTGTAGATGTATTAGTTACATTCTCTTCCGGCCTGTTACATGTGGTGGAACTGAAGATGCTGAAGGGAAAAGGTGTGCCCGGCCCATCACAACTCGCAGTCTATATGAAGCAGAAAAAGAGAACCGAAGGTTGGTTGGTCCTCTTTGACACGCGGAACGCCGATTACAAGACAAAGGTGGACCACACAATCAAGCGAAGCGTGGGGGCGATTCGTACGGTCGTCATCGACATCAATCCGACTCCACCCCACAAATTGCCTTGAGGTGCCCGATAGAAGAAGGGGCGAACTTTGCGTCCGCGAGTGTCGGCGAACGAGAGGAAAGGAACAGCCAATGGCCAACGAAACATGCGGCGTTATTGAAGGTACGAGGCAGTGCGGTCTACCCGCCGTAGCCTTGTTAAGTCAGGGGACACTTGAATCCAAAGGGCAACCGTCTAAGACGGTCAATACTTACGTATGCGAGAAGCACGCCGCTCAGATGGAGAAGACTGGCGGACCGCACACAGTCACGCGGCTCTAACTCACTTCCCTTTCGGCGGCTTCGTTGGAAGACTCTTCAGCGCGTCGGCTTGCATGTCTTCCTGAACTTCGGCGTAGTTCTTCAGCGTGACGATGCTGCCCGGCGGTATCGTCGTAACTGCGTGATAGAATCCCGCGCAGGAGGTCGGTCAGATTGAAAAGGGAATAGCCTATGATGCCAAAGCAGCAGGAAATTGAAGTTCCCCTACTCGCCGCGCTTGAGAAACTGGGCGGCAAAGCGAGGCCGCAAGACGTTTATGCTGCCGTTACAAAATCGTTCCCAGAACTGACCGAGGCAGATTTAGCGGAACAACTTCAGAGCGGCGGTAGCAAATGGACAAATAGAATCCAATGGGTCAGGCAAACACTCGTAGAGAGGGGCGAAATGGAGAGCCCCATGCATGGCATTTGGGCCGCCACGGCTAAGGGACTTGCCAGATTGCGAGGGAATCCGGTAGGTGGTCAGCCAGTAGCGCCGCCTTTACAAGTTGCAACTTCGACTGTTGCTCCTCCCTTTTCGGCCTCACAGACACCAGCCTCTCAAGTCGCACCGATGCCTCAGGCTCAAATCTTACCGATTAACTTCGAAGAAACTGTGGACGATTACCTGACGGCATTCAAAGCAAAGTTATTGCAGAAACTCCATGACCTAGACCCGAACAAGTTTGAAGAATTTGCAGGTCATCTTTTACGGGGCTACGGTTTTCAGAAAGTTAAAATTACGGGGAAGGCGGGAGACGGAGGAATCGACGGGCATGGCGAATTGAAAGTGGGCTTGGCCGTCGTAAAGGCTGCATTTCAATGTAAACGCTGGCGAGACCAAGTTGGCTCGAAAGAGGTACAGGCTTTTCGCGGTGCCATTCAAGGACAGTTTGAGCAAGGGTATTTTTTTGCGACATCGACCTTCTCGAAGGCGGCGCAAGCAGAGTCCATTAAAATCGGAGCAGCGCCAGTGATTCTGTTTGACGGTGACCAAATTGGCCAGATAATGATTGAAAAAGGCATCGGCGTCAAACGCAGACCAGTTGAACTCTACGACGACCAAATAGAAGAACTCTTCGAGAGTTCGTAACGCGTCACCGATCCTTCCGTACTGAGTGGCGCTTACTTCTTGCGTGACTTCGTCGGTAGATTCCTCAGAGCGTCGGCTTGCATGCCTTCCTCAACTTCGGCGTAGTGCTTCAGCGTGACGATGCTGCCCGGTGTGTGACGAAGGATTCGACCAACCGTCGGAAGGTCGGTCTTGTTGTTGAGTAATCGCGTCGCTAGACCACGCCGGAAGGCGTGCAGACCGTGCCACTCAACGCCAGTTCCTTCGAGTGCTTTCTTGATTCGCTTAGAGCCAAGCGTCGCAAGGTCGAGCGGGAAAACTCGCGGACCCTCAAAGACCCATGTCGTGTCAGGATTTGCCTTTCGATGTTTGCTCAGTTCGGTGACAACATTCGGTAGGAGATGGACAGTAGCGGCGCGGTGCTCTGTCTTCGTGTCGATGACTTCCTTGTGCCACACGGTACGAACGACGTTCAAGCGTGAATTCTCGAAATCTACATCTTCCCACTTCAGACCGCGAAGTTCGGCGAGCGATAGACCCGTCCATGCGGCGACGACAACGGCACAGCGAGCCACACCGTCAAGCGCAGCCGTCATCTTCTCGACTTCCTCAAGCGTGTACTTGTGCGTCTTCCCCGTTCGCTTGCCTTCTGGAATCTCTACACCGTCTGTTGGATTAGGACCCGTGAGCGTTCCGCTCCTTCTAGCGTGCGTGAAGATTGCCGACAGTACCGAATTGATGTTCAAAAACGATTGATGGGATAACTCTTCCTCTTCATCAATGCGGTACAAAATGCGTTGCATATCGGCAGTCGTACACGTCGAAAGTCTGAGCCCACCAATGCGCGGCTGAATCTGTTTGGAGTAGAGATTGAAATAGCCCTTGTACGTGGACGGCTTTTTCTTCGGCGGCTTGATGCTTGGGAAGAAGACTGTCTCGGTATACTGTTGGAGCGTCATCGGTCCGTTGACCTGACGGCCTGCGTTCAGTGGTTCTAGAATTTCGTCGGCGAGCGGTCGAACACTGCGCTCGGTACGATACTTGTCGTTGAACGGTGCGAGACGGCGCGTGACCTGCTTGCCTTCCGCTCTGTAGCGAAGATGCCAAGCACCGTGACGCTTTTCGATACGACCTTTCTGCATTGGTTGGTCTCCGTTTCGTGATAAAATCATCTCACGTTGTCGGCGAATGTGCGACAGAAATGTGCGACAGCGTTTCCAGAAGTGCAGTGTTTATGCGGTGGAGGAGTGGCAGAGTGGTTGAATGCGGCGGTCTTGAAAACCGTTAGACTCGCAAGGGTCTCGGGGGTTCGAATCCCTCCTCCTCCGCCATAAGCATATGTGTCAGGCCGCTCATACAAAACGCGCGTCACCAATCTCCTGGGCTGCCCCAAGGCCAACACCATGGGTCATTGTTATGTCGCTGACCTGAGAGATGGGGAGCGAGATGGGCGGTCCTTATTCTCAATCAGCTGGAGGACTAGCTGCTGTAGCGGGGCGACCGGTTTCGACTCGAATCACGCCTGTCTGGTCAGTGAAGAAATGACGTTGCCTTGTCCCCTCCTCGGTAAGAGGGTCCGCAGTAATTGTGACAGCATCGAGTCTACCGCTACGCAATGTATCAATGGCTTTGTAACCATAGCTATATCCGGACTTGACACCAGCAGCCAACAAATCATCGATTAATTCCGCGTGCTCTGCGCTCGGCGTTGAGCCTGTGGGTCCCCCGAGCGCCGAAAGCGTGGGAGGGTAAGTCTTGTAGGCGTGTTCGTACTCAATGATTCCGGTGAGAATGACGCGCAGGCTCGGTGCAGCCACGTCGGAGCGGCGAATCATCCTCCTTGATAGGCTCGAGTACAAGCCGTAAGCCAGTAAGAGAACGATCCGGCCTAAAGTCCCAATTGCGATTCGCTTCACTCGGAGTTTTGTCAATGGTTTCGGCATCGCGCTACTAGAAACAACCTGATCACGAGGCCGATATCCAAGTCGCCGGCAACTCGATTGTCATCCAAATTTATCGGTCGCAAATCAAGTCTAACCCAGGCATCACTCGTCCGGGCGAATGGAACACCTTATGTGCGGCGCTGCTCTGGAACATCTTATAGGATGTGATATCCTATAGGATGTCGATGATCCGGATCGTTCTCGACACCTCAGTTGTAGTCGCAGGACTTCGCACTCGGCTAGGAGCGGGAAACGCGGTTTTGCGGTTGGTTGCCCGGAGGCAGGTGGTTCTCCTGGCGACTCCACCTCTCTTCTTGGAATATGAGGATGTCTTGAAGCGTCCTGAGCACCGCCTTGCGCATGGACTGACGTCTGAGGCGATTGATGAATTCCTAGCAGAGTTGGCTGCCTTGACCGAACCGGTAGAGGTCCATTTTCAGTGGCGACCGCAAACGCACGATCCGAATGACGAAATGGTGCTGGAGGCTGCGATCAATGGGAGAGCAAATGCGGTAGTAACTTACAACACCGCAGACTTCGCCTCTGCCGCGAAGCGTTTTAAGATTTCTGTGCTGAGTCCAGGCGACCTGCTGAAGAAGGTGAGAGCATGAGCAGAGCTTCGTATCCGTTGAAACTGCCTTTGTCCATTAAAAAGGCTGCCCAACGTCTCGCAAAAGAAGACGGCGTGTCTTTGAACCAATGGATTGCAGCGGCGGTCGCCGAGAAAGTTGGCGTCGTGGAGACCGCGGCCGAGTTTTTCAAGAGGCGCGCTGGAAAGTCTACTGGTGAAGGTCTCTTGAGGTTTCTTCGCACAGCGCCCACGTCACGGCCTGAGCGGGAAGATACTCTTTGACCAAAGACGATGTTGTGAACTGGCGAAGCTGGGAAAGCAAGACGCAGCCTGCCTCGTGCTACTCATGCTACAAAAAACTGGCTAATTAGGACCGTGGGAAAGCTGTGTTTATGCATAGGAAAGATAAATCCTTTATCTATAACGTTCCGAGTGTAGCAAACCAACACATGCCAACGGGGGCCGCCCCTTATACTGCATAAGTTCGAATCCCTCCTCCTCCGCCAGTATTTTGTGGGAGCACGACCCGGAATTTCAGTCCGTTGTTCGTTTATCATTAAGCAATTCCAGAGTGATTGCCTCCGCACAGCCGGACCCCGCGCGCCTAAACTAGTAACTACAAACGTATGACTTTTTCCCGCCGAATCATCTGGATGCTGGGGATTTGGTTGCTGATCCTTACCATCTATGCCACGGTCTCGCTTTCGCTTCCGCGCACTTCGGGGGCTTTGAACACTTTCGGGAACGTTGTGCAATGCGTTGTGCCGCTCTTGGCCAATGCTGGACTGCTTCTGAACGCTGGGACTCCCCACTGGCGCAGGAATGTGTTCTGGATGCTGATCGCCTTGAGCTGTACGCTTTGGATGATTGGGGAGTTCGAGTGGACCTATTACGAGGTCTACCTTCACAAGCCGCTGCCAAGTCTCAATCAAGGTGACATCGTATTCTTTTTGCGCGGCATTCCCGTCATGGCGGCCCTTGCTCTGCGTCCTCACCTGAAGCGCGGTGAAATTCGCATGCGCTTCGGCTATTTAGACTTCGTGCTGCTGCTGACCTGGTGGACTTTTCTTTACGTCTTCAGCGTCCTCCCTTGGCTGTACGCCTCACCATCTTTGGGCCAATACAATTTCAATTACAACCTGCTTACGAATATTCAAAATACGCTGGTCGGCGCCGGTTTCGGAGTCTTCTGGTTCCGAACCCGCGGCCCTTGGCGGACCGTTTATGCCAATCTCTTCGGCGCTGCCACGCTCTACATGCTGATTTCGTTGGTGCTCGATGTTGCCTCCGATAACGGGGAATATTACACAGGCAGTTTGTACGATATCCCCATGATCTCCTCGTTTCTGTGGTTCGCGCTGGCGGGAGTCATCGCCTACCTGCTTCGTGACAAACTCGACGTTCCCTCAGAAGACTATTTTGGCTCCGAAGCAGATTCTGAGACTGCAGTAGGAAGCGTCTGGGCCTCGCGGCTGGCGATGGCCGCTGTCATTTCATTGCCAGTGTTTGCTATCTACACCTTGAGATTTGGCCACGAGTCGCCGGCCGTTCGCGATTTCCGCTTGATGACCACGCTGGTCGCGGCCGTACCCCTGGCATTGCTGGTCTTCCTCCGCGCTCATTTGGCCGATAAAGACCGCTCCCTCTTGTTGGCCAAGTCGGAGAAGTCCATCGAGAATTTGAAACGCTTACAAGCGCAGATGGTGCAATCCGAGAAGCTCGTTTCTGTAGGTCAGTTGGCCGCCGGCGCCGCGCACGAAATCAATAATCCTTTGGCCGCCATCCTTGGTTTTTCCGATTTGCTCGCGGACGATCCTACCGTTCCAGAAAAAGCCCGGGCCACCGCCGCAAAAATCCGTGACCAGGCGCGCCGCACCAAAACATTGGTTGGCAACCTGCTGAGTTTCGCCCGCCAGGTGCCCGCCGAGCGCACGCTCCTCGACATCAACACCGTCGTGAACAATGCCGTCCAGCTCCGCGCGCTCGATCTGCGCTCCGGAACCACGCGCATTGAATTGCAGCTGGAATCCGTCTTGCCCGGTGTTCGCGGCGATGGCAATCAATTGATGCAGGTTTTCTTTAACATCATCAGCAACGGGCTGGAGGCCATGGAAACAAGCAACGGCGGCGTGCTCACGATTCGCACCATTCGCGACCGCGCCAATGTCGTCGTTCTCTTCTCGGATACCGGGCCTGGCCTGAAGGATCCCTCCCGGGTCTTCGATCCGTTCTACACCACCAAGCCGGTCGGCAAAGGCACGGGCCTGGGTTTGAGCATCTGCTTCGGCATCATCCAAGAACACGGGGGAAAGATCCTCTGCTACAACCGCCAGGAGGGCGGCGCCGTTTTTCGCGTGGAGCTCCCTGCGCTTCTGGCCGTTTTTCCTGCAAAAGAACTGCAAGCCATCACCGCTTCGGCTAATCCTCCGAAGCCGTCCTGAGGGGATCCGGTCTGCCCAAAAATTCTGCATAGCGCGCCGCAATTGTCCGCCAGGAAAAATACTGTTGCTGCGCTACCCAGCTCTGTTGTGCGAGAGAAGCGCGGTAGTGTACGTCCTCTAGAACGCGCAGCAACACTTCTCCCAAGTCGCCCTTTCTTTGCGGCGAAAACAAAGCGAGTCCCGCTTCGGTGATGGGCGGTGCCGTCTCAGGACCCGCATAGGCGATTACCGGCAGACCGCAGGCGATCCCGGCGATCGCGCTGCCCCGCCGTGACGAGATGGGCCCGCGTACAAACAGCAAGACATCAGAGACTGTCAGCGTTCGCACCACATTTTCTTCCGACAGAACCCCTAGCACATGCAGCTCAACTTCGGTACCGTGCAGAGCCGTCCGCATTTCCGTTTCCGCGGTTTCGGAATTCCTGCCAAAGACAATCAACCGCAGATTCTTCACTCGCGGGGTCACAAAGCGAATCGCGCCTGCTATTCGCTCAATTTCCTTTTTGCCCGCTTCTCCCCCGGTTATCCCAAAGACCGCGATCGCCAATTTTCCGTCACCGGCGATGTGCGCTCTCGAAGACGCGGGCGTCGAAACGGAAAGGTTGGCACCCACCGGGATGAAAATGGGGACGTCTCTCTGCTGGCGCATCCAGGATAGTTTCTCCGCGGGCACCGTCACGATGCTTGCCTCAGCAACACGCCGGGCCTCGCGCATGGTGCGCAACTGCGCGCGGCGGCGCAAGCGGTCGATCAGCCGCTTCCCCCCGAACGGCTCGACGTCGTGGTACACCACGCCCACGCGCACTCCGGCGGCATTCAGCATTTTGACCACCCGAAGGAGTCGTAGGGGGAAACCGCGTGCCGACCATGCTAGCGCCGTGTACTGCACCAGGACCCAAGTCCCGCGCCACCCGCGCGCCTGCCCCCGCAGCGTGCGAAACGCCGAGGCCCATCCGCGCTTGTCCCAGCCCACTCGCTCCACGATCAATTCGTAATCGTGCGCCTGGAGAGCCTCGCCGAGATGCCGGCAGTACTCCTCCACCGCATCGGTGGGCGTGTCCCGTTTTCCAAGGAGCGCGATGATGCGCTGCCTGCTCATTCTGTGGCGCTCACAATCACCGGCCGGTGGTTAGCCTTTGGCGAGTTGTTTGATTTGCTTAGCGAGCTTTTCAATTTGCTCGGCTTTTTTCACCAAGAAAAGCGAGAGCGTGGCAGACCCATCTGTTTTGTCAACCTGCTCCTTCAGTTCGGAGATCATCTCATAGAGCTTGGACACATCTTTCCTGATTTCAATTTGGTTGGCGCGCTGGACGGCCTCAGGGTCGAGGCTGCGGCGTTCGTCCAGGCCCGGACTGTTGGGATCGCGGCCGTTGGGATAGCGTTTGGCCTGAGGGTTCGATCGAGTCTGCGCAAGCAGCGTGCAAAGAAGAAGAGGTTCCGCGGCAAGGAGGCCGGCGGCGCTGGCGAAAGCCATCAATATTCTTCGGCGTGGATTTAGCATGGGTAACCCCCTGAAACATATCCCCGATATGTTAAGTCTCCTCGGACAAGATTGAGGTTTAGCCCCTTTTTTTGTGTTTGGCAACCTGGGGCATAGAAAATGAAGGAAACCGGTCTCGTTCCGGTGCGTCTGTAGAGGGCGACGGTGGGCCTTGCAAGGAGCAGGCAATTCAGGTTCAATGTTTTCGCACAGCCACGAAAGGGGGAGAGATGAGGAAACAATTTGTGGTATTGGCGGGGGCATGTCTGACGCTCGGATTGATGGCCACGTTAGGCTCGGCGCAGATGGACAAGGGGTCGCGGCCCAGTCCCGCGGCGAAGGCCAGCTGCGCGCTGCCGGATGGCAAGACCATTACCGTGGACTATTCGAGTCCGCGCGCCAAGGGGCGCAAGATTTTCGGCGGGTTGGTGCCGCTCGGCGAAGTGTGGCGAGCGGGAGCTAATGAAGCAACCACGTTTGAGACAGCCGAAGACGTGATGGTGGGCGGCACGCACGTGCCTGCAGGGAGCTACACGCTTTTCGTGATTCCGGACAAAGCCAAGTGGACGCTGATCATTAGCAAAAAGACGGGTGAATGGGGCATCCCTTATCCCGGGGCGGATTCCGACCTGGCGCGTGTTGATATGAAAGTTTCGACCGTGCCGTCAGCTGTCGAAAATTTCACGATTACCTTCGGCAAGGCTGCGAAAGGATGCCCGCTGATCATGGAGTGGGAAACCACGCGAGCTTCGCTGGACATTACGAAGATGTAGTGCAAGAAATTCAAGTTGAAATGTTGGATGGGCGCCCCGACCTGTGCGGGGCGCCTTTTTTGCTGAAGCGAACGCAGGTCCGAGCCGATTAGCCTTTTCGCGAACGAATGAGCGACAGGAATTCATCGCGCGTTTGCTTGTTGTGGCGGAAAGCCCCGAGCATGGCGCTGGTGACCGCTTGTCCATGCTGCTTTTCGACGCCGCGCATCTGCATGCATAGGTGGCGAGCCTCGATGATGACACCGACGCCTTGCGGGGCAATTTTTTCCTCGATAGCCTTCGCGATCTGGCTGGTCATGCGCTCCTGGATTTGCAGGCGCCGCGCAAACATATTCACCAGACGCGCAATTTTGCTGAGGCCGAGCACGCGCTTTTCGGGGAGATAAGCCACATGGGCCTTGCCGAAAAAGGGCAGCAGGTGGTGTTCGCAGAGGCTGAAGAACTCGATGTTCTTGACGATGACCATTTCGTCGTAGGCGACGCTGAAGGTCGCCCCGTTGAGGATGGTGTCGAGATTCTGATGGTAGCCGCTGGTCAAAAACTTGAAAGCTTTTTCGAAGCGCTCCGGCGTTTTGCGCAAGCCTTCGCGGTTCGGATCTTCTCCGACCAACTTAATGACTTCGCGCATATGACACGCGATGGTGCGAGCGTCGAGCTCCTTGCGATCGTTGAGCAAAAGTTCTTCTGTCGGTTTGGTCACTGCGGGTCTCCCTGAGGTTTTTCCCCGGAGTACTCGAAGCTGTTGTTTCCGGTCTCCTGGACACGGACACGTTCGAGCCTGGCCTTGGGGAATGTTTTCAAGCGCTGGAAAATTTCGATGCAAAGGTTTTCGGTGGTCGGAACTTTTTCGCGGAACGCGGGAACATCCTCGTTGAGCGATTTGTGATCGAATTCCTCGAGCACGCGGCTCTCGACGAAGGCATCGAGATCCGCAAGGTTCGCGATCATGCCGGTGGCCGGGTCGACGTCACCGGATACACTGACTTCCAAGATGTAATTGTGGCCATGGCCATAGGGATTATTGCACTTGCCGAAGACGCGCCAATTTTCATCCTCGCTCAATTGCGACGTGTGCAGCCGGTGTGAGGCGGCAAAGCGGTAGCGGCGGCCCAGCTCGATCTTGAGTTCGTTGCTCATTGCGTCCCCGCTGCGCTTGCTCCATTGCGGTAACAATCGGCGAAAAGATCCGGCGACTCGTAAAGACGCACGCGATGCAATTTGCCCTGCGTAATTTTCGGATCGAGCAACTGCCAGATTACGCGCGCGATGTTTTCGCAAGTGGGAATCTGGCCCGCCAACTCCGGGACTTCATGATTCAGGTGGCGGTGGTCCATGCGCTGCATCACTTGGCGTTCGAGAATTTCCTTGAGCTGCTTCAGGTCCAGCACCATGCCGGTCATGGGGTCCGGCTCACCGGCGACGGTCACTTCCAAGGTGTAGTTGTGCCCGTGACCGTGGGGATTATTGCATTTCCCGAAGATGCGGCGGTTCTCCTCGGCCGAAAGATTCGGGTTATGGTAAAGATGCGAAGCCGAAAATTCGATTTTTCGAGTCAGAAGAACCATTGGTGCGAGCTTACCTCGACGATCCGGGAGTTTTTATCGAATAGACCCGGCCTTTCCATGCGATTCTTCCGGTGGCGTGGCTCCGGTAGGAGGCCCAGAGCACACCTACATAGAGTAAAACTGCGGGTACATAGTAAAAGATGAAGGAGAAGGGGAAAAGGTTACGGGAAAGATCGAGGCCATAGGCCGCTTGCCGCACAATGAAAAGCAAAATCCCGATGAACAGCAAGAATGGAAACTTCAGCCCCGCGAGAATCAGTAGAAAGGGAATCCAAGGCAGGCTTGATTCGATCTCGCGAAACGCAGCCCAGGGCGTGCCGCCCATCAGCCGGTAGAGATTTTTCTTCCAGCCCTGCCACATGCCGTCGAAAGAGCGGTACATGCGCACACGGACGATGCCTTTGCCGGAGCCAAACCAGATGCGATGGCCTGCCGTTTTTGCGCGAATGGCGAAGGCCACGTCTTCCAGAACTTCGCCGGCGACGCCCGCGTGGCCGCCCAGCGCGTCATAAATGTCGCGGCGGATCATCAGAAATTGACCGTTGGCAGCCGCAGCGCGGGAATGGGGGTCGTTCACCTTCTCGTATGAGAATTGTTTCGCGAGACGCAGATAGATAAAGGGGATGAGCGCCTTTTCGTACCAGGCCTCGGTAATCTGTTCCGGCGAGAAAGAGATCAGAACGGCATCATTTTCCTGCGCCATCTGCAGAGCGCGTGCAGCCGAATTCGGCTCGTGGACGGCGTCGGCGTCGGTGAAGAGCAGCCAGGCTCCCTTCGCTTGCTGGACACCGATCGAGAGGGCATAGTTCTTGCCGACCCAGCCGTCGGGCAATCCGTTCGCTCGCAGCAGCCGCAAGTTTGGAAGCTTCTGCATCAAGTCCTGAATGATGCTGTCGGTGCCGTCCGTCGACTGATCACTGACCACCAAAGTTTCGCCAATTTCCGGCTGGCTTGAAAGGGATGCAACGCAGGCCGCGATGACGGCCTCTTCATTGCGCGCCGGAATGATGGCGGAAACACAGCTCTCGACGGACGCCGGGAGAACGGCGACAGGGGCTCGGTGGTTGGCATCGTTAGTCATCGTATATTGGGTGCGCGGAAGGTGGTTTCCCGATCTGCAGCAGTTGGGTTAGTATAGCATTTGATGCTTATCCTACGGAAAATAGCGGCTTGGGGCGTCGTGGCGTTTGCCGCGCTCGTTCTCGTGATGTTTGCGATGCCCTCGTACCGGCAAGGCGAGGCCTCGATTGCCGGAAAGACCGCGCAGGACTTTTCGCTGGAAGTTTCGGGCAGGCCGGCGCATCTTTCGGATTACAAGGGTAAGGTCGTGGTGCTGAATTTCTGGGCCAGTTGGTGTCCGCCTTGCGTGGAAGAGGCGCCGTCGATGAACCGACTGCAACAGCGGATTGCCGGGCGCGGCGCAACGATTCTGGGCGTCAGCATCGACGAAGATCCCGAGGCCTATGCAAAGTTCCTGAAAGACTTTGGCGTGCCGTTTCCTACGGGACGCGAGCCCACACGCAAGCTCATGCACGACTACGGAACCCAGATGATTCCGGAAACCTACATCATCGACCGGCATGGAAAGCTGGCGCGCAAGGTAATCGGCCCCCAGCAGTGGGATTCACCGGACATGCTGGCGTACTTCGACGCCCTCCTCGGACAATCCTGAAACGAACCTGAACCTCCTGGATTATCTCGCCAGCCGACACACCCGTCCGTTTATCCGAATGTAGGTACCGGTATTTCGATATGACCGCGCCTATACTCCCCGCAACTCTCCCACCTTACTTTGATTCAAACTGGAGGTTTATCATGTGCGGTCGTCCTATCCTGGAAGTGGCCATCGGCGCACTGCCGCCGCCGGTTACCAGCAGTCGCAGGCGCAGTCATTCGTAGCGCAGGGCTTCGACAGGATCCAGTTTTGCAGCTTGCATCGCGGGGAGCCAGCCGCTGATCACTCCCACGACGACCAGGATCGCGGTCGAGAGCGTCATGGTGACGAAAGAAAGCGTGAGGTGGATGTCCACCTTGCCGGAGTCGTCTTCGTAGGCCGGGCCGAGAAAGGGCAGTGTGCCGACCGCGGAGGTGATAGCGGCGGAGAGCAACATGCCAATCAAGCCCGCGGCCAACGTCATTACCAGAGCTTCCAGCAGGAATTGCCAGCGAATGTGGGATTTCTTTGCACCCAGCGCGCGGCGCAAGCCGATTTCACGCACGCGCTCCTCGACGGAGACGAGCATGATGTTCATCACGCCGACGCCGCCGATGCCGAGGGTGAGCGCGCCCACGAAAAAGAGCAGCGCTTCAATTCCCAGCGTGATGCCTTCATAGATGGGCTTGAACTCTTCCCGGCCAAACATGGTGATGGCGCGTTTGTCGTTTGGCGAGAATCTCTGACGGTTGGCGATGGCTGCACGAAATTGCTGCATGGCGGCGGATTCGAAATTCGGTGCCACGGGTTCGAACAGCATGACACTGGCGTAGCGGGCGTCCCACAAATCTCCAGCCGTGCTATAGGGGATGAACACCGATTCGTCATCGCTGGTGAAATAGTTGCTATCGGAGAATTTCGTGTCCATCGATCCAACGACGGTAAATTTCACGCCGTCGATGCGCACGGTTTCACCGATGGCGGGAGTGCCGCTGAAAAGCTTCCGGCGAAGGATCGCGCCAAGAAAAGCCACGCGGCGGCGCTCGGCGATATCTTCAGGGGAAATCCAGCGCCCTTCCAGTGGAATCTCATTGCGCATTTCACCGTACTCGGGATAGACGCCCCGGATGGCGGTATCCGAGAGGCGTTCGTCGTGAGTGATCCCTTTCCAACGCACCGTTTCGCGCGTCACGCGCTTGACGAGCGGCGATTGCGCCTTCACCCAGTCGGCGTCTTCTTGTTCGAATCGCACGGGTTTCCCGGCGCGTTCTCCACCTGCTTGCTCGCTGGTCGTTCCCGGCCAGCAGACCACCGCGCCTTTGCCAAATACCTCGAACGTGTACATCAGAACACCGCGGAAGCCGGAACCGTAGCTCAACAAAAGGGTTACCGCCACGATGCCCCAGGAGATGCCCGTCATGGTGAGCAAACTGCGCACAGGGTTTCTTCCCAGTGCTGCCCACGCCTCTTTGAAGATTTCACGGAGCATCTAGCCTCCTGCCTCGAAGCGGAGCGCTTCGATGGGGTCAACGGACGCCGCGCGATTCGCCGGATAGAGCGCGGAAAGAACCGCAATCAGGCCGAGCAGAAAAACAGAAAGCGCGCCAAGCTTCCAACTGGCGAGCAGGCCTTCAAAAAATGGGGGCATTGGCAAAAGATTAATCAGCGAGCAAAAGCTGTAAGCGATGAGCAGGCCCGTGCCACCGCTTAACCCCACGACGATGACCGTTTCGAGGAAGAATTGACGGAGGATCGATTCGCGCGTCGCGCCCAGCGCTTTGCGCACGCCAATTTCGCGAGTGCGTTCGCGGACGGAGACGAGCATCACGTTCATCACGCTAAGGCCGCCAAGGAAAAGCGTGGCCACGCCGACCGCGCCCATAAAGACTTGCATCCCGACAATGATCATGCGATTGGCTTCGGCGTCCTTCACCGTGTCCCAGATGCCAGCGGCTTCCTTATCGCGCGGATCGAAATTATGCAAACGGCCGAGGGAGCGGCGAATCTGCTTCACGCAATCGCGATGGGTCTCGAGCGACCACGGCGCAACGAGGAGCCGGTCCACACTATGCTCGACCGCGGGGGGTTTGTTCGGAAAATCGCGGCGCATCGCATTGAATGGAACAAAAACCTTGCGAACATCGGCGCCGTCGTAGCTGGAATTCTGCTCCTTCGGCTTCATCACGCCGATGACGGTATAAGGATTGCCGTTCATCCAGATCGTCTGGCCCAGAGCCTCGCGGTCGGCGAAAAGCTGTTTTTTCGCGTCGCTGCCGAGAAACGCTACGTTGCGCGCTTCGGCGTTGTCCTGGTCATTGTAGAAACGGCCCTGCGCCACGCCTACGCTCCGAATCTCCGTAAAGGGCGGCAGCGCGCCGACGGTTCGAATGTTGCCGCTGTTGAAGAGGCTGCGAACCTGTACATCGTTGCCAAGCTCGGGCATCACGTACTTGCAAGCGGGCGATTCCTCGGCGACTTGAAGATAGTCATCCTCTCGCCAGCGAACAATGCGGCCTGAGCGTGTGCCGCCCGCCTGCATGCTGGTGCGCCCGGCAAAGACAATCATCACGTCCTTGCCAAACGTTTCCTGATTTTTCTGGATGCCTTTGCCTAGTCCTTCGCCCGCGCCCACCATCACGGTGATGGAGATAATTCCCCAGGCGATGCCGAACATCGTCAGCATCGTGCGCCGCTTATGTGCCCAAAGCGTTGCCAGCGTGTCTCGGAGTAGGTCGCGGAATGACATGGCGGCCGGCCTTCAGCGCCCGCTACTGCAGGACGACTTGCTGCTTCTCGTTCAGGCCTTCGAGGATTTCCGTCTTCACGCCATTCGAAATGCCGAGCTTGACGCTAAGCTTTTTCTTGCCGTTGTCAGACTTGGCATCGGGGATCTCGACCGAAGCTTTGCGCTCCTTGTCGTAAATCAGCGCGGCCTCGGGAATCATCAAAACGTTTTTCTTTTCTTCGAGCAGGATCTCCGCGTTGGCGCTCATATTGGCCTTTAGCTCGCCGCCGGGATTGGAAATCGAGACGCGCACTTCAAAGGTGGTGACGTTGTCCTTTTCTTTGCCGAGCGGAGAAATCTTTGTGACCTTGCCGGTGAACTTCTTGTCCTTGAACGATTCCACCACGATGCGCGCCGGCTGGTTCAGGTAGACCTTCCCGATGTCCGCTTCGTCCACTTTGCCCTGCACGTAGACTTCGCTAACGTCGCCGAGGGTCATGATTAAAGTAGCTTGCGAACCGAGCACCAGAATCGAGCTGACCGCATCGCCGACGTTCACGTCGCGCGAAAGCACCAGGCCATCAATCGGGCTGATGATCGTGGAGTTGCGCAAATCTTCCTGGGCGTTCTCGAGAGAGGCTTTTGCTTGCGCCACCTGCGCTTCGCACTTGGCAATTTCCGCCTTCGAGACGGCGAGGTTCCGCTGCGCGCTCACTTGCTTGTTGAGCGCGAGCTGGTAGTTTTTCTCCGCGTCTTCAACGAGGCTCTTGGACATGACGCCGTCTTTGAACATTTGCTCGGCGCGTTCCATGTTGAGTTTCAAGAACGGCACGTCGGGGCCCTCGGCGTCGACTTTGTTGCGCTCCAACGTGGCTTTGGAGGAATCGAGCGCCGCTTCCGCGGCTTGCATGTTGGCGCGGAAAGCGCGCTCGGCGGCTTCCAGTTGCACCTTGTCCAGTTCCGCGAGCAATTGCCCCGGCTTCACTTGATCCCCGTAATCCACGTACAGCTTCTTCACGATGCCGCTGGCCTTCGATTTCACTTCAACTTTCGATAGCGGCTGAATTTTTCCTGTGGCTACGACCACACGCGCCAGGTCGCCGCGCTCGGCCGCGGCAAGCTTGGAAGGATCAATCGTGCGGTTCGGGCTGAGTGCCGCCTTCACGCCATAAGCGCCAACGCCCAGCACAAGCGCCGCTACCACCGCCCAAACAATGCGCTTGCGACGCTTTTTCCCGTTCTTTCCGTTTCCTAAACCATTGCCATTACTGGACATACCGGACCCCCGCTCTCCTTGCTCGCTTCTATCTATCAATACGCAAGCCCGACCGAAATGTTCCCAGGCGCAGGTGCTTTAGACGACGATGGAAGCGATTGGTCATGGCGGAACGGCGCCGATCTGCGGGAATTACAACGAGAATTTCCGAAGCCGCAACGCGTTGGCGATGACGGAAACCGAGCTGAAGCTCATGGCCGCGCTGGCAAGCATAGGGCTGAGCAGCCAGCCGAAGAGGGGATAGAACACACCCGCGGCGATGGGAATGCCGATCGCGTTGTAAACAAAAGCGAACGCAAGATTTTGCTTGATGTTGCGGATAGTGGCCCGGCTCAGTTTGCGCGCCCGGACAATGCCGCGCAGGTCGCCCCTCAACAGGATGATGCCCGCGTTTTCGATCGCCACGTCCGTCCCCGTGCCCATGGCAATGCCCACGTCGGCCGCCGCCAGCGCGGGCGCATCATTGATGCCGTCTCCCGCCATCGCCACAACGCGGCCCGGCTGGCGCAATCCCCTCACGAGTTTTCCCTTCTCCTGAGGGAGAACTTCTGCTTGCACTTCAGTAATGCCTAGTTTGTCAGCAACCATCTTTGCCGAGGCTTGGCGATCGCCAGTTAGCATGACAATTCGCAAGCCGCTCTGTTTCAGAGCCTCGACGGCTCCCGCAGCATAAGGTTTGACGCGGTCCCGCAACAGGATCGCCCCTGCGGCGTGGCCTCCAATGGCCACGTACACGGATGTGATCGCGGACGGCTGAGCGGTCAGCACTCCCATCTTTCTCCCTTCAGGCAGTGCGATCTCGTGGTCGCGAAGAAACTTGGCTGTCCCCGCGAGCACCGTTTTACCCAGGATCTTGCCCTCTACGCCTCCGCCCGGGGTGGCAAGAAAGTCCGTGACCGGCACAAATGGCACTTTCTTCTCTTCCGCGGCCTGCACGATCGCACGAGCGAGCGGATGCTCGCTGGAACTTTCAAGGCTCGCGGCGAACGACAGGAGAGCGTCCTTCGGAAATTGATCCGGAGCAAAGAGTTCGATGCTCCCGACTTCCGGTTTGCCTTCGGTCAGCGTGCCGGTCTTGTCGATGACGAGCGTGTCGACCTTCGCGAGAGTTTCAAGCGCCTCGGCTTTGCGAATGAGAACGCCAGCGCGGGCGCCCCGGCCTACGGCCACCATGATCGACATCGGCGTCGCGAGCCCAAGCGCGCAGGGGCAGGCGATGATCAGCACGGAAACGGCAGCGACGAGAGCGTGGGCAAAGCGCGGCTCCGGCCCGAAAAACACCCACCCGAAAAAAGTAGCTATCGCAGCAAGGACGACCGCCGGCACAAAGTAGCCAGCGACTTTGTCAGCGAGACGCTGCATCGGCGCGCGGCTGCGCTGGGCTTCGCTTACGAGTTTCACGATTTGCGCGAGCATCGTTTCGCCGCCGACGCGCTCGGCTTCTATGACAAAGCTGCCGCTGGTGTTCAACGTCCCGCCGGTCACTTTATCTTCCGCGGCTTTCTCGACGGGCATGGGCTCGCCCGTCACCATCGACTCATCCACGGCACTGGCGCCTTCGCGAATTACACCGTCAACGGGGACGCGTTCGCCGGGGCGCACGCGCAGGAGGTCGCCGCGCTTCACCTGATCGAGCGGCACATCTTTTTCTGATCCATCCGCGCCGAGCATGTGGGCTTGCTGGGGTGCGAGGTTCAGCAGCGCGCGAATCGCGCTGCTGGTGCGCTGCCGAGCCCTTAGTTCGAGAACTTGGCCGAGGAGCACCAGCGTCGTGATCACCGCGGCCGCTTCGAAATACACCGGCACGTCACCATGCAGGCCGCGGAAAGAAGCCGGAAAGGCTTGAGGAAATAGAGTCGCGGCAACACTCTCCATGAAGGCCGCGCCGGTTCCAAGGCCGATCAGCGTAAACATGTTCGGGCTGCGGTTGACGAGCGAAGACCAGAATCGCTCGAAAAACGGCCAACCGCCCCACAGTACGACTGGCGTCGCGAGCAGAAACTCGATTCCATTTCTCAAATTCGGCGCAATGGGAATCCGCATGGAGTCACCGAGCATGGAGAGCAGCAGCACCGGCAACGACAGCGCCGCGCTGATCCAGAAGCGGCGCCGCATCGAGCCGTATTCCGGATCGGCTTCCACTTCGGCAAAGACATCCAGCGGTTCCAGGGTCATCCCGCACTTCGGGCATGTCCCCGGGCCGATTTGAATGATTTCTGGATGCATCGGGCAGGTGTACGGGGTCTGTTTTTCTGTTCCATCTGAAGATTCACGGTGGGCATCAAGGCTTTGCATGTGATGTCGATGGACCTTCTCCATGTCGGCCGTCCCCGGCGCCTTCAGGAATCTTGCCGGGTCGGCAGAAAAACGCTCGCCGCAGCGCTCCGAACAGAAATAATAGATCTTCCCTTCGCGCTCGAATTTCGCGGTGGCCTTAGCTGGATCGACCATCATCCCGCAGACCGGATCTATCAATTGTGGATCTAGCTGTTTGGGCGACACTTGCATCATGGGGAATGGCGCTTGACTCGTCTCTTGCGGCTTCACTGCAGGTCTCCTTGGAGTTCGTCGAGGCTATCGCAAATGTTTGTAGATCAGCTCGAGCAGTTCGTCGTACATCGCTTCGGTCTGCTGCTTCTTCCCGCTTTGCAGGGCCTTCGCCGCGCAGTGATGCAGATGATTTCTCATCAGGTTGCGCGCCACCCCGCGCAGTGCCTCCTGTACAGAAGCGACTTGGGTGATGATGTCCGCGCAGTAGCGGTCTTCTTCAACCATTTTTTGTAAGCCGCGGACTTGGCCTTCGATCCGCCGGAGGCGGTGGCGATTCGCTGCTTTGATTGCGGGATCGACAGCCACGGCTTTACGCCCGCCGGCCATGGTTTCGCAGGCACAATCGGCGAGCGGATTGTTTTCTTCGTGAGCGCCTCGAAGCGCCTTTTTCTCTCTCGCCGCCATGATACCCTCAACCCCTATATATACCCCTGGCCCCTATATTTGTCAAATCGTCCGACAAGCCCTCGTCTCATCCCCCGCAGCTGGGCTGCTATAATGCCGCCATGACACTTGTGGAAATTACCTACGAACTCGAATCCCCGCTCACCGAAGAACAACTGCGCCATTTAGGCGAGTTCGCAAACACTTACGGCCTGCGCAGCTTTCGCGTCGATCAAGACAAGAACCAGTTGTCGTTCGAATACGACGCCTCGCGCTTGCGCGAAACGCAAGTCGCCCATGTGCTCGGCCAGGCGCGCATCGCGATAGCACGCAGGGTCAATTAGGCGGAATCCGCGGTCGGCAAGGTTCGTGGCGATGGAAAAACCTACCTAAGCAGGAAGCGGATTTACGATCCTCGCCGTGGCTGGCTCCGGTAGCGGACCTCTCTACATCTCGTCATTTGAAACGCGCCCGCACGGCGCCTTATCGCACGAACTTCGCCACTGGCCCTATGGCGCGCCATTAGTACTAAGTCTTTGTATATCAATGCGTTGAAAAACTTTGCGCCCTTCCCGCAGGGAGCCAATCCGGCCTCTAGATTCAATTCCGAACCCTTTTGATTTTGAATTGGGAAGCCTGGCCCTCGTTTCTGCCCTCGCTGGTCCCCCGTCGGGGGTCTAGTACCTGGGTAACATTCTTTTTAGCTTCCCGAACTATCGGTTTTTTTGGCGCCCGGCCTCAAAATTCTTCCATGCAGCAGGCTTCTTCCAAAATCAATCTCCCGCTGGCTCCCGTCAAAAAGCTGTTCTCTCTGGGAATCATCCTCCTAACTTGCTCTATTTCGCTTCTTGCGAACACGCCCGGCATGCTTCGCAGCCTTCCCTCCGGCGGATGCTATTGCCGTTGCTCGGAATCGCACCAGCGCGGCGGTTGCGTGAAGCTCTGCGATTCCAAACGCTATGCCTCGCGTTGGTGGGCGAAAAAATGCGTGAAGCCCCACATGCAGACCCCCACGGATAATCCGAACGCCGGCCCCCGTTTCCCTCATCCCGGAAAAGCCGAGCACGCCAAATTGCAGCTCACGCCTAATCCACAATGAATCTCTGACGCATTCAAGCGTCTATCAAAGGCTCACTCGCAATTCCCGCCGAAGTTCCAGGATCCCGTGTGCGCATGCTCCGTCGATGAGTAAGTCTTCGTATCCGGACGTCCTGTGCAAATTGATTCAAACCTCGCTGCCGCTCGCGCTGGCAGGGTGCTATTGCCTCCGCTGGAACTAGTGCTTTGGTGCTCCGCTAATCAGGTTGTGATACCGGCGTATCATTTGTGGACGCGCGGCGAATGCGGAGAGAACCTTGTTTGGCTTGCGCTACTGGTATAGTTCGGCAGTGGCGAAGACGGTCGTCGGTGCGACATAACCTAGAGTGCCATTGGCACCACCCACCACGAGCACTTCACCGTTCAAGAGAAGCGTGGCGGTGTGCGATTCGCGCGGGACGGTCATGTCAGCGGTGGGGGCGAAACTACCTGTCGCCGGGTCGAATAGCTCTGCCGCCGAAAGGGAGTGAGATCCCGCGCCATAATAAAAGAAGACGTCGCCCCCAGCCAGGAGCACCTGGCCATTGCTGAGCAACGTGGCCGTGTGCAAGGAGCGACCATTTACCATCGCTCCGGTTGAGGAAAAAGTGGCGATCGCAGGATCGAAGAGCTCGGCCGTCGACGCGGCAGCGCCGCTGAAGTTGGCCGCCCCGCCTGCCACGAGCACTTTGCCGCTGACCAGCGTTGCGGTATGGCCGGCGCGCCCGACGGTCATGTTGCCGATGGTAAGGGAAAACGTCTTGCTGGCCGGATCATAGAGCTCGGCGGTTGTGAGGCCGTTCCCGCCTTCGAGGCCGCCGGTCAGGAGCACCTTCCCGCTAGCGAGCAATGTGGCGGCATGGAAGAAGCGCGCCGCGCCCATGTTGGCCACGGGAGTAAAGTTTGCGGTGGCTGGATCGAACAGCTCCGCCGTTGCGACGGGGACTCCGGACAAATTCCCGCTGACATCCAATCCGCCAGTGACGAGAACGGTCCCATCGTTAAGCAGGGTCGCGGTGTGATAGACACGCGTGGATTGCATGCTGCCCGTCGTGGGGGTGAAACTGTCAGTAGCGGTATCATAGATTTCGGCAGTAGCGAGGGGGTTTCCATTCGGTCCTTTTCCGCCAATAACAAGAACCTTCCCGCTCTGAAGCACCGTGGCCGTCGCGGATTCGCGCGAAGTTCCCATACTGCCCTTCGTGGGCGCAAAAGTTCCGGCGGCGGGGTCATAGAGCTCGGCTGTCAGCGGGGGCGCGGTCGCATTGGTTCCCCCAGTGATGAGCACTTTCCCACTGGCGAGCAAAGCGGCCATGTGCAAAACGCGCGGCTCGGCAAGGCTGCTCGTCGGAGCGAAGCCCTTGGCCAACACCTCAATCTGGAACCCTTGCGGGGCGGAATCCTGGCCAAACGTGTCGTGCGCCGTGAGGGTGATTGGAAACGAGCCGGCTGCGGATGGCGTGCCGGAAAGCACCCCCGCATTGCTGACCGCCATGGTGGCAGGCAGCGTGCCCGTTTCGGTCCAGGTATAGGGCGGAATCCCCTTGGCCGCCGTGAAGGTGTAGCCCACATAGGCCACGCTTAGAGTGCCAATGGCTGGTGCCGGCGTGGTGTTAATCACGGGTGGTGGTGGCGGAGCGATGACTATGAGGTACGGCACGGCTTTCTGCGTTGCCGGTGACGCTGAATCGGTGACCGTTACGACGATATTGAAGCTGCCTATCGACGAAGGGGCGGGTGGAGGTGTGCCCGAGAGGAAGCCTCCGGTGGATAGATGCAAGCCAGGGGGCAGCGAAGAACTTGGAGCGGGGGCCCAGGTCCAAGTATATGGGCTCACTCCCCCCGTCGCTTTCAGCAAGAAACCATACGTCGTGTACGTGATGTAGCCGGGCGTACAGGGCGGAAGTGTCGCTGTCGCACCGCCGGGATTACACGGATGACATATACGCTGACGAAAAATATTAATCACACAGTTCTCGTATCCAGTGTGCGGAGCATAGTCTGCCGCGACTGCTCCGTTTGGTGGGGCGGGAGAGGTAATCGAGAGCGGTAGTGGAGGGCTAAACGTGAAGGAAATTTGCAGGTCAGCCGGAAGAGTAGTGTGAGGATTTCCCGAATCCATGCAACCGAAAACGATGGCCACGGCGGTCGCGGCCGCTTTAGGTGTTCCCGAAACCAGGCCCGTGTTGGGATCGAGGGTCAAGCCAGCGGGAAGAATTCCTGATTTGACGGACCACGCGAAGGGTGCGGTTCCTCCTTGCACGTAGTTCATCAGGTTCAGCGAAAAAGACTGCCCCACAATTCCGGGCTGCGGCTGAGCCGGCGGGGGACTGAAGAGCCCGAAGGCAGGATTGACCTGCACTGCAATCGACGCAAACTTGGTGGAATCGCTGACAGATGTCGCCTTAACCATGACCGTTTCAGCGGCGCTGACATTCGCGGGCGCGACGAAATTATTTGGGACACCGCTGGCACTGTTCGCTTGTGCCATAGCTCCGCAGGCGCTCACTCCCGCAGGACAAGTAACCGTCCACGTAACGCCCTGACTGCTGGAATCAAAACTGACGTTGGCCGTCAAGGAAATGCTTTGGTTCACATCAAGCGCCTGGGCCGAATTGGGCGAGAGTGCGACAATTATCGCTGGCGGCGGTGGCGGCGGGTTGCCTGCGCCACCACAACCATTGAGGAGGCACAAACCGCAGCTTGAGATTAGGAACAACAGAGATTTTTTCAAAGCGCCTCCTCCATCCCCCGAGGAACTTCTCGTGATCGTTCTTACTCACTCATCTGCGAATCAGAGCCGAAACCGATCACGTAGGGCTCTGTTCAACTCTTGCTCTGGTGCTTGGGAGAAGTGGCGCCGAGAGGAATTGTCGCCAGAGGTTTCTCACTTTACTGAGACCTAGTCAACCGGACCAATGCCGAACTGAGGCTGAACCCGGAAGTTATTGGCGGGACATGAGTTTAGGCGCGCCCCTGAACTCTTCAACTCGTGGCGATTCAGGCATGGTAAACTCCCCGGCACTTTCGGCGGAGTGTTTCGATTTGGAATCTTCTTCCCATGACCGCCTGCGACTGCGTTTCGGCTTGTTCGAAGCCGACCTGGTCTCGCGTGAACTCTACAAACGTGGGCACTTAGTTCACTTGCAAGAACAGCCGTTCCGCATTCTCGCTATGCTGCTGGAGCAGCCGGGGGAAGTCATCAGCCGCGAGCAAGTGCAAAAGAAGCTGTGGCCGGAAGGCACGTTCGTGGATTTCGATGAGGGCCTGGACACGGCCCTGAAAAAGCTCCGACAGGCACTCGGGGACTCGCCGCAAAACCCGATTTTCGTGGAGACCGTCCCGCGCCGGGGATACCGTTTCATTGCGCCCGTCAACGGCGTCAAGCCCGCATCGGCCTGGAAGCAACCAGCGACCGGAAAAATAATGCTGGCTGTGCTGCCATTCGACAATCTGAGTGGAGACCGTGAGCAAGAGTATTTTAGTGACGGTCTGACGGAGGAGATGATTAACCAGCTTGGGCGGTTGCACCCCGAGAGGCTTGGAGTGATCGCGCGTACCTCAGCAATGAACTACAAACACGCGAGCAAGGGCATTGATCAAATTGGGAGGGAGCTCGGCGTGGACTATGTCCTGGAAGGCGGCGTGCGCTGCGCCGGAGAGCGCTTAAGGATCACTGCGCAGCTCATCCAGGTGTCGGATCAGACGCATTTCTGGGCGGAAAGCTACGAGCGCGACTTGAGTGACGCTCTGGCCTTGCAGAGTGAGGTCGCGCTAGCCATAGCTAGTGAAATCAACGTTAAGCTGACTCCTCAGCAGCGAACGCGCCTCGTGAATACGCGCCCGCTTATCCCTGCAGCTTACGAGGCTTACCTCAAAGGGCGGTATTCCTGGAATAGAAGGAGCGAAGAAGGATTCAAGAAATCGATCGAGTACTTTAATCAGGCTATTGGGAAGGACCCCATATACGCTCTGGCCTATACCGGGCTCGCCGATGGCTACATCGAGCTGGCAGAATACAGCTTGGTACCCCCAAGAGAGGGCCTGCCAAGGGCAAGGGAAGCCGCAACGATAGCTCTGGAGTTGGATGACTCCCTTGCCGAAGCGCACACTTCGCTGGCAGCCGTAAAAGAACTCTATGAATGGGATTTCGGGAGCGCCGAGACTGGTTATAGGCGGGCTCTGGGGCTTAACTCAGGCTATGCGACTGCGCACCAGTGGTATGCCGAACTCTTGAGTCGGCTTGGGCGTCATGAGGAAGCCCTGGCCGAGATCCGGCGGGCCCAAGAGCTAGACCCGGTCTCGCTCATCATCGATGGACTTGTAGGGGAACTTCTTTTACAAGCTGGACAGGAGGATGAGGCCATCGAACGCTTGAAGAAGACTTTGGAGTTGGACCCGAACTTTGGCTGGGGGCATGGCGCTCTCGGGAACGTTTTTTTGAGGAAAGCGAAATTTGGGGAAGCCATTGCAGAATATCAGAACGCAATGAAGCTCGCCCCCAATATTAATGAGTTCGCCGGCGCGCTTGGAAACGCTTTTGCGCGTGGGGGCCAAAGGGCTAAGGCACAAGAGCTGCTCGATGAGTTGGGGGAGCAATCGAAGAGGAGGTATGTCTCCTGGGTCGACATCGCACCGATCTGTGCGGGCTTGGGAGACGACGATCAAGCATTCTTTAGCTTGCAAAGGGCGTACGATCAACATGACACCAAGCTGATTCGAGTGAACGTGGAGCCCAGGTTTGACTCCTTGCGCGCGGACCCGCGCTTCTCGGACCTGCTTCATCGCATCGGGTTGCCGCCCTAGATCTCCTGTGGCAGCGAAACAAGGATGTCCCTCGCCAGACCGCGCCGCAACGACATCTAGGAGTCAGAGATACCGAGGAAAGCCTCGCCCAGTCGCGGGAATTGTTGACGTTCCGGAAGAATGCAGACCCACCTGCGCATCCTCAAGGGAGCTAAGGAGGATACAAGAAGCTTAGCCGAAACTTACCGCCCGCGTCCTAATCTGCCGCGGCTTACACCCTACTTCGGTCGGTTTGGATTGTTGTACTTCCCTGGATCTCGCTTGATCTTGCGCTACTGCGAAGCGTCGCAGTTAAGGAGTTGTTCGCTGGAGCTCCTGACGCGTCTCGTCTCGCTAAGAAGTTTTGCAAGGATTTCCGGTATTTCGAAAATGGCACGGTTATTTTGCGCCGCGACGTTTTTTCGAAATTGCGCCAGAGTTGCCGGTTCGAGCATCTGCTTCACACCTGCCGCAACCTCGCTGAAACTCTTCAGCACGATGCCGACTTGTTCCTCTTGCACCCACTCCGCGTTGTAGCGTTCTTGCGGAAGCGTCCAGGCATTGCATTCGATCAGCACGGGAAGCTTACGCACCATCGCCTCCGCGATGCTTCCCGGACCGGGTTTTCCGATCAAAAAATCCGCCGCACGCATCAATTTGTGAACTTCTTTCGTGAAGCCGATGATGTGCACGGGCATTTTCCATTGCTTCGCTCGGAGCTTCGCGGCCAGCGCCTGGTTTCGTCCACAAATCAAAATCAGTTGCAAGGGGAGTCCTGCGGCATTGAGTTTTTCCGTAATGTCGTACATGACTTTCGAACCATGGCCGCCAAACAGGACAATGGCTGTCGGCAGATCCCCGCGCAAGCCCATATCCTCCCGGAATTTTATGGGATTCGAATCGTCCGCAACATAGAAGTCCGGCCGCAGAATCATTCCTGAAGTTCGAAAAACGTGCGCGTCGTCATGGCCCATCGCGCGCGCTTGCTCCGCGGCCTTTTTCGTCCCGGCAATGACGTACTGTTCCGGAATCGGCTCAATCCAGAATCTCGGAGGAAAATCAGCTAAGTCCGTGATGATGGTTACGAACGGCCGTCCCGGATACACGCTGGTCCAGCTTTCACAGATTTGCCGGTTGAAATGTGGAATGACCGAGATGAGCAGATCCGCTGGCTTCTCGCGCCAAAACTTTTCTAGCAACCGTAGTAAAGGCTTGTGAAATAAACGGATAGTGGCCTGCAGCACCCGCAGTAAATACTGGCTCCCAAGTGTCCAGCCGTTTTGTAACAGAACGTTGTACTGCTGTTGAATTCGCATGCCGGTCAGTTTCCGGAGAATGTCCAACCGGTCCGTCAAGTCCTGGAACTGGATGAGTTCAACCTGCCAATGGCGTTGCTGCCGGGAGATTACGGTTTCTAGGGCGACGGCAGCATTGCGGTGTCCTCCTCCGCCGTCATGGAAGACGATATGAACTTTCTTCACGGGCTCGATTCTCACATATTTGCGAAGCCCGGGAGAAGAGCATCCTCAATGCCATGTGGATATTCATCTAACTCCATTGTGTTCAATGAGTTTCATGGGCACATTCACGCAGATTTCGTCGTCTCTTTACCGGCTGTTCATACCCGCCATCGAGAATCGGACCATGCGCTGCGACCTTCATGTTCACTCGATCGCATCCGGCATGTTCACCGCTCCCGTGCTCAAGCGTATTTGCCGGGAGTCCTACAATGATCCCGCGGAAGTCTATAACCAACTGAAACTGCGGGGTATGTCCATTGTCACCGTGACCGACCATGACTCGATCGATGGCGCGGAAGTTCTCCGGCACCACGCGGATTTTTTTCTTAGTGAAGAAGTGACCGTTCAAATGCCCAGCGGTACGGAGATGCATCTGGGTGTTTATGGCATCGCCGAACGCGATCATGGGGAAATTCAACGTCGCCGGACCGACTTCGTGGCTTTGCTGATGTACCTCACGGAACGCAAACTTTTTTTCACCGTAAACCATGTGTTCTCAGGACTTACCGGGCGACGTAAAGAGGAGGATTTCCGCTGGTTCGAATCCTATGTCCCAGCAGTCGAAACCCGCAACGGTCAAATGTGCCCCGAGGCAAATGCCAGCGCCGCAAGGCTTGCCGCGCGTCTCGGCAAAATCGCCATCGCCGGAAGTGATTCGCACACGCTTGCCGGGGTGGGCCTCACCTACACGGAGGTGCCCGGAACGCGAACGGTGGACGAATTCTTTGCCGGCTTGCGCGCCGGGAACGGCTCGATTCAAGGTATGCACGGCAGCTACGCCAAGCTCACCGCGGACGTTTACAGCATCGTGAAAAGCCTGTTCTGCGACCAGCCGTGGACGGTGGCGTTTTCGCCGCTGGCGGTTCTCCTACCGGCATTCACGCTCAGCCACTGGCTGAATGAAATTCGTTTCTGCAAGAAATGGACTTCGCTGATGGAACGCGGCGAGAAGCGCACAAAAATGCTTTGGGATATGGACACGCGCTTCGAAGCAAACTGGGCAAGCTGAGGTCGCGATGGCCGTCACACGAGACCTCTGGGGATACATCGACCGCCGCGACCGCCGGCTGATGCTGCGCATGAATCGCTGGCGTGCGCCGCGCTGGATCCGCATCTGGATGATGGCGGCGACGCGCATGGGCGACGGCTGGATTTGGTACGGGCTGGGATTCATGTTGCTGGCCTACGGCGGGCCGCAACGATTTTCGGCGGTGTGCGCGGCGGGAGCCGCGGCCGTTGCAGGTATCTTTGTTTTCAAGGTGCTGAAGAGACTGAGCCAGCGCCCGCGGCCGTGCCAGGTCGAGCCGCACTGCTGGTCAAAAGTTTTGCCGCCCGATCAATTCTCATTTCCATCTGGCCATACGATGACGGCGTTTTCCATCGCGCTGGTGGTGAGTTATTTCTATCCTGCGCTGGAGGGGCCGCTCCTTTTCCTGGCGCTGAGCATCGCGATGTCGCGCATCGTGCTGGGTATGCATTTCCTCAGCGATGTCTTGGCCGGCGTAGTCCTTGGCGTTGGGCTCGGGTGCGCTTCTCTTACCGCGTTTGCCGCGATGGGACTCACGTAGTTCGCCGACCCCAGCAAGCGAAAGCCATCCTTTTTGCTGCCGCTTCTTCCTTGAGCGCGATCAGCTCTTTAGATCTGCCTTTAGATCTCTTTTGTCAGCTAAACGTCCACACCTTACATGGGTTTCGGATGGGCCGCGAGAGCTTCGCGGTAGATCGCCAGATTGTTCTTATCCACGACCGCGGTGCCCGTATCGACCAAGGCGGGGATTGGCGAGGCGGGCGCGGTGCGCCAGTCTTTGAATTCGTGCACCGCGTTGTGATGCAAGTCGTCGAGAAATTTGAGTCCATAGAAGCTCATCACGTAGGGTTTCTGAACCACCGTCGCGGTGATGGCGCCGCGCTGAATCCAATCGAGAGTCTCAGGATCTTTGTCGAACGTGACGATATGAATCTTTCCTTCCAGGTTCACGATGTGCAGGGCGTCGGCTGCGCCGGCTCCGCCGGAGGCTTCGAGGCTGATGATTCCGTCGGGTTTGTCTTTTCCGTGCAGAAGGGCGGCGATCGCATCGTCGGCCACGCGAAGATCGCCTTTGTCGTCGATGGTCTTGGTGATTTTTACCGCGGGATATTTCTTCAGCGCTTCGGTAACGCCGCGCATGCGTTCTGTAATGTTGAACTGCGTGGGAACACTGATCACCACGACGGAGCCCTTCCCGCCGAGAACATCCGCCATGCGCTTGCCGCTTTCCTGGCCGGCACGGAAGTTGTCGGTGCCGACAAAAAGCACACGCCTGGATTCCGGCGAATCTGCATCCACGCAAATCACCGGGATGCCCTGTCCGACGGCGGCGTTGATGGGCTCCTTGAAAATGTCCGGATTCGATGCGGAGAGCATGATCCCCGAAGGCTTTTGGGCCACCGCTTGTTGAAAGGCCTTCAGTTCTTCATCCACCGAAAACGCCGCAGGGCCGGTTAGCTCGGCTTTGATGCCCATTTGTTTGGCCGCGTCGTTCAATCCGGCCTCGGCTTCCTGCCAGTACGGGAGACTGGTGTTGAACGCGACGAAGATGTAGTGCTCTTCCGGCTGGTGGTAAGGCGGCGGGCCGCAGGCCGCCAGCAGGGATGCCAGTGAAATTGCGGGGAGAAAAATGCGGGCGTGACGCCATCTCATGGGAAGCCTCCTTCCAGAAGTCTTTGCCGGTCGGAATATTTGGAATGCGAGCCGAGTAGGTTTGGCCTACTTCGCGGGGTAAGCCTACCACAGCCGGCGCCGGAGGAGTTGAAAGCGTTGGAATACGTCGACGCAGCAAAGGAAGCGGCGGACATCAGGCAGCGGCGCGTGATGAGCAAAGACACGCAGTTAAGAGGTGGTTCGCTGCTCGCCGCATTTTGATCGTACTTGCCTCATAAATTCTTACTTCCTTGCTTCTCAATGGTCGTGCGACGTCGCGGCCATATCATGTGCCGGCTTCGTAGCGCGGCGCAGCGAGGCCATAAGCTGGTCATCCGTAGGAACAAAATAACCGACCGCGATCCCCATCGCGCCTTCGCGTAAGAGCTTTCCAGTAGGATTGTCGTACGTGGCGGAAATTCTCAGCACGTCATTCTTTGCCAACTTGTAGCCGCCTTGCTCGAGGAAAAACTTTACGGGTACGGATTCGAGATGGCCTTGCTCATCCACCTTGGCGCCGAGCGTCGCGACGGTTTCCTTGCGCGTCACGTCTTGCAGCACCACTTGGCGGCCGTAATCGTGCATGTGTCCCCCGACTCCCAGCAACACGCCGTCATATTTCACTTCGACTACCCCGGCTTCCTCGGATTTTCCCGGCTTTACGTCGTAGCTCGAATCGGCACACACCTTCACGTCCATCCAGGCGGGATACACATTCTTTCGCGCCGCAGTGCCGGCGGCCTCCTTCGCTTCCTGCACGGGAATCACGACCTCGAGATAAACCTTCTCGTGGGATGTCGCGGTGGGGTTGTAGACCATCGTCTCGATGCGAATGTTGTCGCCCTTCTGCACGCGGTAGCCGTAGCCGGGCACTTCCGCCCAGTCGGTCATCTCGCTGCCCGCGCCGAAAATGTGTTCTTCCTTGTTGGGGCAGAGAAAATCAGGGCGATTCTCGTTCCAGAAAGCAGTGTGATGCAGCACAGTTCCCGGCACCGCATTGCCGCCGGCGTCCACCATCCGCGGATGATAAGCAAGCAGCCAGCCGTCGAACGGAACTTGCCAGACGAGATCGGGCGGCTGCGGCATTTTCTTGTGCGAAGTATTCGCCGGCAACGTCATTGGCCCCACACGAAGCGTTACAGTGTGCGCCGTAGCATCTACGTTCGCGTCGAGCGTCACCCCTTTGGCCACGGCATGGTGCATGCCTTCTTGCATGAAACCGCCGTGGTGCATGTGCTCCATTTCTTGCGGCGGGGCCGCGGGCTTGTCCTGGGCCGTACTGATGGCAGAAGCCAGAAGAATTGCGGAACAAATGTTGATGATTGCTTTCATGATGATTCTCCGGGTGAGTTGCGCCGTGCAGACGGCAACTTCATTCATCATACGCCCGGACGAGAAACAGCGGAACGGACTGGCGCCAAGCGCCAGCCTCGCGGCAAGTTCACTCAAAATTGGAATTTTCTGAAGAAAAGCAACCAGAAGTTCGACGAAAGTATCGGCTACTGCTTGTTCGGAGTTTCGCCCGTGACGATGGGCAAATCCTGTCGGTGGCTCCAGTCTTCCCAGGAGCCATCGTACATTTTTGCATCGTAGCCCAACATCTTTGCCGTGAAGTACAGCACGGTCGCGCGCTGGCCGATGTGGCAGTAGCTGACCATCAGGTTGCCGGGCTTCAATCCTGCAGCGCGGAAAAGCTCCTTCAGCGCCTCAGTGGACTTGAACTTGTTGTTGTCCTGATCGATGACGTCGAGATAGGAAAGATTCGTCGCTCCCGGAATGTGCCCGCTGCGCGGATTTCCGTCGCTCTCGGAGCCGCTATAAAACTCGTGGGTCCGCGCGTCAATGATGGTGACGGCGGGCTTGTGGAGATGGCCGCTGACCCACGCGGCATCCGCTACGATTTCCTTGCGCGGAGCGGGCGTGATCGAGCCCTTTGCGGGTTGTTTTACTCCCGTCGAAACGCGATGGTGCGTCGCTTCCCACGCCACCAGACCGCCATTGAGAATCGAGGTGCGATCGCCAAGGCCAAGATAGTCGAGCGTCCAGTAGACCCGCGTCGTGGGCGTAACCCAATTTGTTCCGAAGTAGAGGATGATATGCGAGCTATTCGATACGCCGAGCTTTTCAAAGACAGAGACGAGTTGCTCAACCGGCGGAAGCTCCAGCATCAGACCCTGGCCGTGAGGGGTCGAGATGCTTTCGTATTCCATGAACTGCGCGCCGGGAATGTGTCCTTTGTCGAAATCTTTCTTATCGCCGATCTGCAACAGCACCAGCGAAGGATCGTTGAGATGATCACCCAGCCAGTCGACAGTTACCACCATGGGTTCGCGGTCGGCGGAGCTTTTCGGCACGCTGGCGCGCGCGGGGGAAGTGGCTATTGCAACGAAGAACGTGAGAAGCAGCGCGAGAAAGAAGTGCTTTTTCATAAGGAGTCCTTCATGGGCAGCGGGCCCGTTATGTCGTACTACGCTATATCGAGTGACGCCATAGTGTCAAGCGTTGGGGAAATCTCAGCGAGCAGCACCGGGTTCAGGGATCGGTTCCATGCGACCCAATAAGAACACATAACCCGAAATACCCACGAGGAGAAACACGGTAGCGGCGGCAAAAGCCATAGAAAAAGAGTGCGTGGCCTGGGCGATGTAGCCGGTAACAATCGGCGCGGCGATCGCGGAGAGTTGGTTGCAAAAATTCACAATTCCTGCGACGGTGCCGACGCTCTCCCGCGGAGCGATCAGAGAAGGAATCGACCATCCCACCGGCGCCGCGGCGGCCAATCCCCCGATGGACATGCTGATCCAAAAAAGTGCAGTAATAGGGCTGTGAGCGCGCGCCGCGCCGAAAATTCCCAGTCCGAGACTCGTTCCGCCGATCAGGACGACCTGACGAACACGAACCGCGTTCCAGCCACGTTGGATCAACGCATCGACGAGCCATCCGCCAACGACAAGATCCGTGAAGGTCGCGATCAGCCAGGGCACGCTTGTATAGAGCACGGAGTGCAGCAGATCGACGTGAAGCGCGGTCGAGAGATAGGACGGCAGCCAGGTCAGCAGAAGATAAAAAGTGTAGTTATACGCCGCGTGTCCCAAGGCTAAGCCACAAACCTCTCTCTGCCGGAGCAGATACAAAAGCGGTGCCCCTTTGGCGGCTTTCGCTTGATCCTCCGACTGGGCTCCGCCTCTCGCAAGGAATTGCCGCTCTTCGTCTGAGAGCAACTTGTCCTCGCTGGGATTGCGGTAGAAGGCATAGAACAAAACAAAATATCCAAGACTAATGAATCCGGTCGCGGCGAAACTCCAGCGCCAGCCAAAATGTAGCAGCAAGATACCGATCAACGGCACTCCAATCGCTGAGCCAAATTTTGCGGCCGCGTCAAAGATAGCGGTTGCCAGGCTTCGTTCTTCGGAAGGAAACCAATATCCGATGGCTTTCGCGTTCCCCGGGAATGTAGGCGCCTCACCGATTCCCAGCAAGAGCCGCGCTGCGACAAAGCTGCCAATGCCAGTGGATACGGCCGCGCCGAAGGAAGCAGCACTCCAGAGAACCGTGCTGATGCGCCCAACCCGCCGCACGCCAAATCGATCCAGCAGGAGGCCGGACGGCAACTGCAGCAGAGCATAAGTCCAACTATAAGCGCCGAGCAGGTAACCAAACATCACCGTGGATATTCCAAACGCCGCGTGGAGTGCTTCCTGCGAAACGGAAAGGTTTACGCGGTCGAAGTAGTTGACGAGCACTCCGAAACCCAGCAAGCAGGCAATGCCCCACCTCCGCCGGGGCGTGTCGCTGGTGCCCGTAATGGATTGGTCGCGACTCGGCGCCATCGGAAGGATCCTGCGGAGTTGTCTCTCAAGAAAATGTCGTGCGTGAAAAGTCTGTCCGAAAACCGAACCGAGTATCCCACAAGAACGACTCCTGCCGCGCCATATTTGACGGGAGAATCCCTCCAAAAAGTCCGAGCCCAAGGCTCAATGCAATCAGTAAATCGAATGCGGATGAAATGCTCGCGAATCAGTTCGGTGGAAATGACGGCTGGCGAGGCGCAGTCTGTTTCAACAAGCGGTGGTCTTGTAAGAGCGGTAGAACAGTGTTAAACAAAATGCGAGGAAACGGATTTTGGAATCCGGGGAAATGAATTCGAGTGAATATTGCTCCTACTGTGGGCGTATAGCTCAGCTGGGAGAGCACCTGCTTCGCAAGTGAGCAGGATAAATCACATAAGGGCCCGGCGCACCAGGTGAATCGGCGGCACGTACAATCACACCATTTTGTTCCGACTTTCCCGACCTGGGGTCGCCCTGCACGCCCAACTCTACCGGGTTCAAGGAGCCGACGCCGTCATGAAATCAAGGGGAGCCGACTGAGCGGGCCGGCGGTTTTTCTTGCTTCTTTGCTCCTGTGCGCTCTTCTCCATTCCGTAACCCTTTTGTGTGTGAAGCGGTCGCTCTGCGCAGAGAGGTGTCTCCATTCCCTCCGCGCCGCCTCTAGCCGCCCCCTCTCTCATAGGACTCCCTATTGACGTGCGTGTGGGAATTGAGTATGAAGGACAAGGTGAGCCTAAGGAACTAGTACGCCTCGCCGGCCGATCTGTGACTTTTCGTTTTATTAGGGGTGAGCATAGCACTCTGGGCCCGGCGAGTTGTTCTCCTAATGTCGGCGTTCAAAAGCGAGACTCTCTCCGGGGGAATTAGAGTCTTGATGACACCGGGCCCACTGCATAGACTTGTTGCCTACATCAGGTCCGGTGGCGTTGACATCGAGCAAGAGGAAGCTCCAGGAAACCTGGTTGCCGATCCGGCCAAAAAAGATGGAAGAGAGGAAATGATCTTGGCTACTCCCGCTGTTACCGGGCGTTTTTCCGGCATCGATGCCCGACGAAGCACCCGGTTAGAACGCGCTATCCCCCTAATTATCATGGGCAAAGACAAACTTGGAGAACTCTCCGAGGAGACTACCTCGGCGGTAAGTCTGAATCTCCACGGGTGCGGATTTTCATCACGCCACGATTATCCGGTCGAGACCTGGATCAACTTGCAGGTGACGGAACCAAACGGCGAGGCCAAATCACCGCCCGTCCGCGCCAAGGTGCGGTCCGTCCGCGTTCCCGAGACCCCGCTTGAGCCGTACCAAGTCGGCGTAGAACTCGAAGCGCCCGGCAACGTGTGGGGAATTCCTGTCCCCCCGGAAGATTGGCGAGACGCCCTCGAAGGAGATGCCTCGAGAATCGAGGCCGTCGCCGGAGTGGCTCCTGCGCGGGAGCCTGTGGTGATCGGTGCAACGCTCCCGCGCACGCATACCGCTGCTGAGCAGAATATGGCCGAGGTTGCCGCATTCGCTGCGCCGCCAGCCGCCGCGGAACCCGCAAAAGATCCCGGATTGGCCAAAGCAGAGCGGATGGTAGTCACAAAGGACCAGCTATTTAAGGCGCTGCAGGGGCAACTGCAGCTGGCCGCCGAGAAGGCCGTGCAGGACGCGTTGGCAACACAGCTCGATGAAGCCGCGAAAAAGGCTCTCTATAAGATCGCCGAGGTTTACAAGGTGGGTCTGCGGCAAGCCCAGGAGTTCACGGGGCAACGCCTGGAAAACCTGGTAAGTTCCTCTCAAGAAGAAGTTCTCAGCCGGCTGACGGTGCAGCTCGGCGAAGTTCGGAGCCGCTTGGCAGAAGAGCAGAACGAATATCGCAGCCGGACCGAAGAAATTGCTCAGCGACTCGAGGAACTGGTCAGGGAGACTCAACAAAGTTTCAGCGATGCGCAGGCGTACATCGGGAAGGTCGCCCACGAACTGGTACCCCAGTTTCAATCGCTGCACACGCGGCTGGACGAGTACGCTGGCCGTGCCGCTGAGGATTTCGAAGTCTTGGTAACCAGTGCTTCTGCCCGGCACCTGGTACAACTGAAGGAAAGCACCCTGAAGGTGACGCAAGAGGCTTCCGCACAACTGGAAGCGCGTTCCGCGGAGGTCGTTTCGCGACTAAACGGTGAAGCCGGCCCCTTATTCGAGGAACGAATCGAGACGCTGCTCCGTTCTTCGCGCGAACAGATCCTCAGTCGCCTGGAAGAGAGGCTTGGAGAATTGTGGAGAGACTGGGAACAGCAGGATATCTATCGCAGCCGGACTGAGGCGATTGCCGAGCGGTTGGAGAAGCTGGCTTCCAATACGCAAACTGATTTGGCCAATACGCGGGATTTCGTCGAAAAGGTCGCGGGCGAACTCGAAACTCAAATGCGCGTGCGGCTGGACGAGACCGTTGAAGAGCGCCTTAAGAATCTGGTGAATGCCGCGCGGGAAGAAATCCTGAGCCGCCTTGAGGAGCGCCTCAGCGAAGCCCGGAGCCACTGGGAGGAGGCGTATCACCGCGGGGCAGAAGAGCTTGCGCAGCGACTCCAGAAGCTGGCAGCCGAACCTGAGCCGGACGAGACGCAAGGATTCATCGAAAAAGCTGCCTCCGAATTAGAACCACTGATTCGCACGAGGATGGAAGAAACCGTTGGCCGTGCGCGGGAGGAGTTTGAGGCTGCAGCCGCCCTCGTTTCCGACCGGCAATTGGTGCGCCTTATGGAAGCCACGCGAATGGAGACGCGCGAAGCTTCCTCGCAACTCGAGGCGCGAGCGGCGGAAGCGCGCGCGATGATCCAGACAGCGGCACACGGCATCCTGGACGAGTTCCGGAGGCAGGCGGAAGTGCAAATAGATCTTGCTATCTCCGAGGCAACGCAGCGGACTAAGTCCTCGCTGGCGTCGCTGGAGGCGGAAAACCGGGCTGCTTGCGAAGCGCGTCGCCGGACCCCGGAGGATTAGATCTTTCAACTTTCAACTTTCCATCGTCAACTTCGCCATTCGCCACGCTGTCTAACACTGATCACTAACCACTGCCTTTGTCCCGCGCCTTCAAATCCTCCATCAACCATCAACCGCCCAAAGGCATTCTGAAATTCATTGTGGTTTTTCCAATTGCTGAAATCTGGGATGAAATACTTGCAAATCTCCCGCGCCGTATATTTCCCTGTGGGTCGCCGAGTATGGCGCCAGTCCTCTTTATCAGGACTACTATAACCAGCATTATTTTCTGCTTTAGATATTTCTCTTAATTTCTGTTGACAATTCTGAGCCCGCGTATATTATCCCCGCACTCAGCCGAACCACCTCTGTTCCTTCCGTGTGCGCGACGAAGTCCGACTGAGTCGGCTCTCGGCTCTGTCCCCCGGGTATTAATCACAAGCAAAGAGATTGCAGTGGCCGTAGTTGTGCTTCTGCTATTTGTTGCTATTGGGGGACAGGCGCTAATGCTAGTTCAGCTCCTGCGCCAAAACGGACGCCTGCTGCTTCGGATCGAGGCACCGGAAGCGCGATTTGCTGGCGCAAATTTAGCCGCCCCTGCGCCCACGCCACCGCTTGTCCTCGCACTGCCCATTGGTTCGCAGACGCCGGCCTTTGAAGCCGTGCGCATGTCGGGCGGCAAAATCAGTCTTGATGAATTACGCCAAGACGATAAACCTGTAGTTCTGGTCTTTTCCGATCCGGACTGTGGACCGTGCAACGCTCTGCTGCCTGATCTCGCGAAATCGAGGTAAGGGGGGCTAATCATGCGACTTCGGCTCGGCCTAAGTTCTTGCTCTTTCCGGGGTGGTTTGGCCTTGCGAGGAGCAACATTTCTCTTCCTTCTAGTCGCAGCGGGCGTTTTTGTTTTCTATCACACCCGGTTTGGTCGCATGATCGAAGGGCGCGTGAGCGGCCAGCCGTTCAACAACATTTCGTGTATCTTTGCCGCGCCAAAACGGATTTTCCTAGGCCAGAATCTTTTGCTTCAGGAGTTGGTTGATCATCTGCGGCAGGCGGGCTATACGGAATCCCCCCGCTCGGGCGAGACCGGCCAGTTTCTGGTCACTAACTTTTCAATTGAGATCCGACCGTTTGTGGACTCCTACTTTGGAGGGAGTAATGCTCTGTGGGTCGGATTTTCTGGCCCGCGGATTTCAGGAATTCGCTCTTTGGACACTGGCGAAGAGCTCAGCAGCGCGGAACTCGAGCCCATCCTACTCACGAATCTCTTCAACGATGACTCCCGCGAGAAACAGCGACCGGTGCACTTCAACGACCTGCCGGTCGTCCTAGTAGCGGCCGTGTTGTCGGCGGAAGACAACCGCTTCTTCGAACACCACGGGGTCGATCCTGTCCGTGTGTTAGGCGCGGCATGGATCAACCTTCGCCGACGCGCAAAAGCACAGGGAGCAAGCACGATCACGATGCAGACTGCGCGCAGTTTCTTCTTCTCCACCAAACGCACCTGGCGCCGCAAGCTGGAAGAAACGCTGATGGCCTTGGAACTGGAACGACGTTTCACCAAGCAGCAAATCTTTGAGCTGTATGCCAACCAGATCTACTTGGGGAATCGCGGGAGCTTTGCCATCCACGGCTTCGGCGAAGCCGCTCATGCCTATTTTGACAAGGATGTTCGCGACCTAAGCCTGGGTGAGGCCGCCTTCCTCGCGGGGATCATTCGCTCGCCGAATCGCTACTCCTCGAGCAATTGCACCCCAGAACGTGCGGCCGAGGCGCGCGACCGCGTCCTCGCGACGATGGTGGGAAGGCAGGCCATCTCGCCGGAGGCCGCCCGGGCAGCCACCGAAGCACCATTGCGTTGTGGGGAGAATGTGCCCGAAAGCACCGCAGCTCCCTATTTTGTGGATATGGTGAGGGAACAACTGCTCAACCGATACTCGGAGTCAGAGCTGCTCTCCAAGAGATACCGTATCTACACGACCCTCGATGCAGAGCTGGAGCGTGCCGCTGCCGAAGCCATCGAAGTCAAGATGAAGAACGTCGACGCTTTACTTGCCCGCAGAGAGGAGCGCTGGCGAGAACGCGGCCAGCCTGTCCCAGAGGCGCAGGTTGCGCTGGTGGCTCTCGATCCTCGCAGCGGCGCGATGAAGGCGCTGGTCGGCGGCCGCAACTACGGGCAGAGTCAGCTGAACCGAGCGCTAGCATGGCGCCAGCCGGGCTCTGTGTTCAAGCCATTTGTCTATGCCGCGGCCTTCAGCAACGCGGTGGATGGCTTGGCTCCAATCGTGATCCCGACAACCACGGTTGTGGATGAACCCACCACGTTCTGGTCGAAGGGCAAGCCATACTCGCCGAACAACTACCGCTCAGAGTTTCACGGAACCGTAACCCTGCGCGAGGCGCTTGTCGAATCGATGAACGTGGCCACGGTGAAGCTGGCCGAGCTGGTGGGATACGAGCGTGTGGCACAGGTCGCACGTCAGCTCGGACTCGGCCCGAACGTCCAACCAACCCCGTTAGCGGCAATGGGAGTCTACGAGATGACACCCCTGGACGTAGCCGCAGCTTACACAATATTTGCCAATGGCGGGGCGCGGGCCGAGCCTCTGCTCATCGACAGAGTGGTGAGCCCCGAGGGGAAAGTGTTCGAACAAGACATGCCCAGAGTGCGCCAAGTGCTGGACCGGCGCGTGGCCTATGTCGTGACCAGTCTCCTAGAAGATGTAGTCAATCGTGGTACAGGCGTAGGCGTTCGTCGTCAAGGGTTTACCGGCGCAGCGGCGGGAAAAACAGGCACGTCAGGAGACGCCTGGTTTGCGGGATTTACTCCCGACCTACTCTGCGTGGTCTGGATAGGCTTCGACGATGACCGCGATCTAGAGCTCACTGGCGCTGCTTCTGCAGTGCCCATCTGGACGGAATTCATGGAGCGCGCCTCCTCCCTGAGACAGTACCAATCCACCGAGGTCTTTTCGCCACCGGAAGGAATCAAGGTGGCGGCTATCGATCCCAGAACGCTGCAATTGGCTACGCCGTACTGTCCCATTACTCTCAAGGAAGTATTCCTGGTCGGAACTGAACCCACCCAGTTCTGCGGGCAGCATACGAATCAAATGATGGTGCAAGTCCCGGTCGCATGGTGGGTCTCAAGCCACTACGTTCACTATCCGGACTTTTGCGATCCCCGAACGTGTGAGTTCGGGACCCGTTAGGATCCGGCTATCTGGGAGAGCGCCTAAATGATGTCAACGAAATTCTCGAGAATTCTCGCGCTGTCGTTTGGGTGCGTCGCGCTGCTGGGCAGCCCAGGGTGTGCGGGCCGCCGTGCAACCGCGAGAGCTCAAGGGGTGGCGCCGCCCCGCGCGGAGTTTCGCGCGTTCTGGGTAGATGAGTTCCACGCGGGCATACGCACCCGGGAAGAAGCCACACGACTAGTGGGTGAAGCCCGGCGGGCCAACATCAACGCCCTTTTCGTCCAGGTGCGCGGGCACGCGGACGCTCTCTACACTCAATCGTCGGAGCCGCCGTACGATGACCCGGCCTATGATCCGGATTTCGACGCTCTTCAGTACATCATCGAGGCGGCACACCGCGCCGGACTTGAGGTGTACGCCTGGCTGAACGCGACACCGGCGTGGCGCGGCCCCGCACCGCCGCGAGACCCGCGCCACGTCTTCAACCTGCACGGCCCAGGACAGAACGGCGATGATGATTGGCTGACGCGTTCGCTCCAGGGCGACACGCGATTCCCGCTGGGGTACTTCCTTGATCCCGGGCACCCCGCTGCTGCCGCTTACTTGGCCGAGATCTATCTGAACATCGTCCGCCACTATGCGGTCGATGGCATCCACTTCGATTTCATGCGCTATCCCGAGACCAGGAAGCACCCGAAGCGGGGTGCCCCTGTTGGCTACAATGCCATTAGTCTTGATCGCTTCCGCCGCTCGATGGGACGCGAAGACACGCCCGCGCCCGACGACCCGCAGTGGAACGCCTGGCGTCGCCAGCAAGTGACGCAACTCGTTCGCCGAATTTATATCGAGGCAAAGGCTATCAACCCACGATTAAAGGTCAGCGCGGCCGTGATTGCCTGGGACAAGCCACCCACCTCGGAGAAAGATTTTGATGAGACGCTGGCCATGCAATGGATGTTCCAGGATTGGCACGGCTGGCTTAAAGAAGGCATCCTTGATCTCGCCGTGCCGATGAACTACGCACGGGCAAATGGGACCGTGACGCGGGGTTGGTTTGATGGATGGCTTCGTTGGGAGAAACGGCATAAGCACGGTCGCGCGCTCACCGTGGGCATCGGCGCGTATTTGAACTCACCGGCAGGCACACTCGCACAGATTCGGCGAGTCCGGGACAGCGAAGGAATGTACCACGCCGATGGAGTCTCGCTTTTTTCATACGCAGCCCTTGCGCCTAGCCGCATCAGGGTTCGAGGCCCCGTTGTTCAACCGGAGCCAGAGGCCAAGTCTGAGGAAGAAGATCCGGCCGAGCGGGTGTTGTTCTTAACGACCGGGGCACCGCCCGAGCCGCCTGCGTTTCCGCAGCCTGCGGCGCCCCCGGAGATGGAGTGGATTACACGGCCCACGCGCGGCTGGCTGGCCGGAACGGTGCGCAATGCGAGCGGCGGTGCGGCGGATGGAGCTGCCGTGACAGTCAAGCGTGTCGGATGGTTTGCGCGCAGGAGACGTACGCTGGCGGATGGAAACGGCTTTTTCGGCTTTGCTCAACTGCGGCCAGGGCGTTACCACGTGCGCCTCGAGATACGGCCAAATCGCAGCCCGGAAATCCAACTCGAAATTGTGGCGGGACACGTAGAACGGGTCGAGCTCGTCCGCCCGTAGAGTGGCGCCGTGCTGCAGATTCCCCTTGAACTCTTGAGGCTGCAGCCGGGCGTAGCCAATATATGCAATACCGCGGACCGGGACGTGGACGGCCGCAATGGTGCCGTCATGGTTAGGGGCGGTATGAGGTAGCCCATGAAAAAAAAGGGATTGCGATTTGCGATGCTGGCTGCCTTGGCTCTATTTCCTTCGGGAGTTTTCTGTCAGTCGAGTCCTGCGGCGAACTCCAACCCAGAGGCTGGAGACAACGATACGCCTGCGACGATTGTTGCAGGTATCGTCCGAACCGCGCGGGACGTCCCCGTGCCCGGGGCGACTGTGCGCGTCGTTCACCTCGCAAGCGGCCGCTCCTGGGTGGGATGGACAGCTGGAGACGGGAAGTTCTCCTTTCCGGGTCTGCCGGCAGGCCGCTACCGCTTGGAAGTGAAACAGCTTGGTTTTGGCACGAGTCAGACGGAAACAGATTTTGCGGTCGGAACTGCCATGGAAGCACAACTGACGCTCCACGTTGATGTCTCCTCAACAATTGCAGCAGACACCAAGCCCGCGGAAGCTCAGCCGGCACCGGCCAATGCCGCCACCACAGCACCTGAAAGGGCTAAGCCCGCCGAGGAATCAACTTCTGCGGTCTCGAAGAAAAAGGCGAAGACGACCTCCGCGGAAAACGGCCAGCCTCGCTCGAGCCGTTCCAAAGGTGGATCTAAGGAGCAACCTTTGAGTGCTGCGGACGCTGTGCCAACTGATGATGCATCTTCGTCTCTCGGCAAAGTGTCGTCATCCGACGCCTATTTGGTGAGCGGAAGCGTGAATCGCGCCGAGAGTCTCGACGGCCTGACGAAGCAAGCGCCGACCGAAGCCACGAACTTTGGCGAAGGAATTGAGAAGTTGTGGGCGCAACACCGTTTGTCACGTCTTTCCTCGAACCGGCTGCACTTCAGCTTTCACAACCGCTACAACAATTCCGTTTGGGACGCCCGACACTATTCTCTGGGAGGGCTGAGTGCGCACGAGGTCAGTCACTACGACAACAGCTTCGGGATGAGTATCGCCGGGCCGTTGTACATCCCTCACGTCTACGATGGCAGGCAGCGCACGTTCTTTTTTATTAGCGATGAGTTCGAGCGTTCCAATCCGCTGCGGGATTTCTTTGCCACCGTCCCGACGTCGAGTGAACGAAATGGAGACTTCTCGGACCGCGGCGTCCAGTTGTTCGACCCGACGTCCAGCCTGACTGGGCCGCGCACACCGCTCGGCAGCAGACTTCCCGACGACCGGCTCGATAAAGCAGCGCTGGGGATGCTTCAATTTCTTCCCCTGCCTAACCTGCCGGGGTTCGTACAGAACTTCCATCTGCAATCGGTCTTGCCGACGACGAACAATCGCGTCAACGTAAAGATCCTGCATACGATCTCGCCCCGGTTAAATCTGCTGGCAAGTTATAGCGCGAGAATCCTGAATGCGCAGAACCCAAACAGTTTGCCACAGTTGACGAGCAACACCTCCGGACTCGGCCAGGCCGTCACCCTCGGGCTAACTCAGAACTGGACGTCACGGCTGATCAACGAGAGCAGGGTCAACTGGAGCCGCAACGCGAACAACACCCTGAATGGCTTCGCCCTCAAGAGAAACATTGTTGGCGAACTGGGGATTCAGGGCGTCTCCCAGGTTCCGAGCGACTGGGGAGTGCCTCTCGCGCACTTCACGAACTTCACCGATCTGAACGACGTAGTGCCAGCGCTCCATCGGAACCAGACCTTACGGGTAGTGGACAACCTGACCTACTCGCTTGCCAAACACACGATGCGTACTGGGGCGGAGATTCGCTGGAGTCAGATCAATAAGGATTCGAACCCGGTCCCCCGCGGCGAGTTTGCATTCACGGGCCTGATGACGAGCCAGCTCGATACCCAGGGGCAGCCAATTGCAAACACGGGCTTTGATTTTGCGGACTTTCTGATGGGCTTTGCGCAATCCACAACGGTGCGTTTCGGCAATCCGAGCAGCTATTTCCGCAGCCGCGAATACATCGCCTATGTGCAGGATGCCTGGCGCGTGCATCCCCGGTTGGCGGTCAATCTGGGTGTTCGGTATGAGCTGGCAACGCCGCCGGTGGAGTTGTTCAACAGGATTGCCGATCTCGTTTTGAACCCGGACATTAGCGCCGCCGCTCTGGTGACCCCCGGGCAGATAAATCCGTTCACGGGCAAAAGGATGCCGCGGGCGTTGATGAATACGGATACGAACAACTGGGCGCCGCGGATAGGAATCGCCTGGCGGCCGCCCACCAAGTTCGCGCTCGTTCTCCGTGCCGGCTACGGCATCTCCTACAACGAGTCGATCTACAACCACCTTTCCCTCTCGATGGCCAACCAGCCTCCCTTTGCTCAATCGCAGGAGCGGCAGACGACGACGGCGACCGTGTTGACGCTTGAAAACGGCTTCCCGGTTCAATCTCTCAATAACATCGGGAATTCAGTGGCGGTGGATCCAAACTATCAAGTGAGCTACGCACAACTGTGGAACGTATCCGTCGAATCGCGGTTGAAGTCGAACCTTGTCGTGGATGTGACCTACACGGGCACCAAAGGCAGCCATCTCGACTTGTTGCGTGCCCCAAACCGCGCCACTCCAGGCAGCCCGTTTAGTACCGACCTCAGGCGCCGCATCCCCAACGCACCGGGCTTCAATTACGAGACGGATGGGGCTTCCTCGATCTATCATGCTTTGCAATTGCGCGTGCAGCGGCAGATGGCGCACGGCCTGATGGTTCAGGGCCGGTACACTTTTGGGAAGTCCATTGACGATGCCAGCTCGATTGGCGGTGGCGTGCCTGTTGTCGTCCAGAACGACAACAATTTCCGCGCCGAGCGCGGGCTTTCCTCGTTCGACGTCCGCCAGCAGTTTCGCGGCTCTTTCTCATACGAGCTGCCATTCGGACCGAACAAACGCTGGCTGCATCACGGATGGCTGTTCGGCGCATTTGCCAATCTACAGGTCAGCGGAATGACGCTGATTTCCACCGGCACGCCGTTCACGGCGCTGCTGCAGGGCAGCGCCGCTGACAACACGGGCACCGGCAGCAACTTCTCGACGCGCCCGGATCAGATCGGCAACCCCAATCTGCCGAATGACCAGCGCACGCCGCTGCATTTCTTTAATACCGCGGCGTTCGCACTTCCGCCGGCACTTCAGTACGGCGATGCTGGGCGCAACACCATCACCGGGCCCGGGACATTCCTGACCGATTATTCCCTGACGAAGAAACTCAGGTTCGGCGAGGGCGGCAGGGTTCACACCGATGTCCGCTGGGACGTGCAGAACCTGACCAACACGCCGAATTTCGTGGGGCTGCATACGTTTGTGGGCTCCGACCTTTTCGGCCGCGTCCGCTCGGCCAAGCCAATGCGCAACATGGACTTGATGCTGCGCGTGAGCTTCTAATGCGCGGCCTACTTGGAAGCTTACTTATAGGCTTACTCCTTGTGCCCGCCAACATCGGACAACAGGGTCAGCCCCCTCCGCTAAACCCGCGGAGCGCGCCACAACCGCCACCAGCCGCCCAGCAATCGAACCCTGCCCAACGCAGGATCCACGTGGAGGTCAACCTTGTGTTGATCGATGTTCGGGTAACGGACCGCAATGGCAAGCCGATCCGCGAGCTAAAACCCGAGCAATTCACCGTGTTCGAGGACGACAAATCGCAGAAGGTGTCGACCTTTCAATATTTTGATGTAGCGACTATCGAAACGGCAGGGACAACTGAGCCGAAGCGGATCGTCGTCCCCTTGGCAGGAGTGGCACCGGCGGAGAGTGTTCAACAAGAAATTCAGAATCGGCGGTTGATCGTCCTTTTCTACGATATGACTTCAATGCACCCGGATGCATTGCTGCGCGCCGTCAAGTCCGGCGAACAGTTCTTACGCGCGCAAATGTCGCCCGTGGATCTTGTTTCAGTGGTCGCTTTCGGCAACCAGTTGCGTGTGCTTGCAAACTTCACAAACAATCGCGATGCGCTGATGCGTGCCATCCGGGGAATAACGCCGGGCAAGGAATCGTGGTTGACGGATTACGCTGATGCTGCTCCAGCACCTGGTGACGAAGTCGTCGCGGAAGACACCGGCGCTGCCTTCACCGCCGATGAAACCGAATTCAACGTGTTCAACAGTGACCGCAAACTTTCCGCGGTCGAATCCTTATCGAAACTCCTGCGCCAAATTCCGGGCAAGAAATCCGTCATTCATTTCACGAGCGGGATCACGCAGACCGGCGAGGAGAATCGGTCACAATTGGATGCCGCCGTAGACGCAGCCAACCGATCGAACGTTACGCTTTACACCGTGGATGCACGGGGTCTGTACGCCACGGTCCCGGGTGACGATGCGAGCATGGGCGCCGCGATCGGAAGGGCCATGTTTACAGGCGATGCAGTCTTCCGTCAGGCGGAAATGCGTTACGCGTCACGCGACACGCTGGCAACACTGGCAACCGACACCGGCGGGCGAGCATTTTTCGACCTGGGTGATTTCAGCGAAGTATTTCGCAGAGTCCAAGAAGAAGGAACGGGCTATTACCTGCTTGGATACTACAGCACGGATTCGAAGCATGACGGTCGCTGGCGGCGCGTCCGCGTGAAGGTGAGTGTGCCGGGCGCTCACGTGCAATACCGCAAGGGGTACTACGCAGCTAGCGACTACGGGACGGCCACGGCCGAGGATCGACAGCAGCAGTTGGACCAAGCGATGCGTGCCGAAGCCCCGCGCGTGGAATTTCCGGTCGCGCTCGAGACAACGTACTTCCGCTTGAACGAGCGGGAGTTCTTCGTTCCGGTCGCGGCCAAAGTAGATTCGACCGCGCTCGAATGGGCGGAAAAGGGTAGCAAGCACGAGGCGCGATTCGACTTCGCCGCCGAAGTTCGCGACGAGCAATCGCATCGCATTGTTTCGGTCCTACAAGACTCAATCAAGATCAGCCTCGGGGCGGAACGCTTCCAGCAGGTTCAACGCCGCGCACTGCTGTACCAGGGCGGCGTGATTCTCCCGCCGGGCAGCTTTCGGGTAAAGTTCCTCGCCCGCGAGGACGAAACCGGCCGAATCGGAACATTTGAAGAGGATCTGAAACTTCCAGCGTTGCAGCCGGCGCGATTGGAATTAAGTTCCGTGCTGCTGTCGAGTCAATTGGAACCCAGGAAGGATAACTCGGAAGTGAAGCGTAGCGCACTCGGCCCCGACGCCAGGCTGAAAGTCACGCCGCTGGACGTCCAGGGTGGACGCATTGTTCCGAGCGTGACTCGCGTATTCACGACCCAGCAGAAGCTCACAGTGTTTTTCCAAGCATACTGGCAAGCCGATCTGGACGGTTCGAAGTTGCGCGCTGGTCTCGTTTTCTACCGAAACGGGGAGTGGTCTAGTGAGACGCCGGTGTCTCCTCCGTCCCAAGTAGACACGAAGGCTCATATCGCCTCGTTTCGTATCGAATTGCCCCTGGATAAATTCCAGGTCGGAGAGTATGCCGTACAGGTGATCACGGTGAATCAAACGGGAGAACAGGCTGGCTTTGCGCGAAATTACTTTGCTTTGCGGCCCCCGCTGCCGGAGCGCGTTGGAACATCCGGTGAATCAAGTAAGCAGTGAACTTGAACGATCTAATGCTTGACCATGCAGAAGGAGCAAAACGGGCGGAGACAGCTAAGCCATCAAGATTCCTGTATCCAGAAAGAGAGGCAACCAAGTATGGCGCCACAGTTCGTACTCCCATTTTTCACGTGTGTCGGAAGACTGAGGTTCGCTGCCGCGTTTTTACTCCTGTTTACGTTTGCACCGGCTAGGGCATTGGGTCAAGACCCATCCAGCACATCTCCGCACTTGTTGATCCTCAAACCAGAACCCAGGAAGGTTTGGTCCGAAGACGATTTGGCCGGACTGTTAAAGCCGTGGGACTTGTATCGAATCGCACTAGAGAAGAAGTCCGCCCTTGCAGCGGCTGCTCCTGTAGTTCAGGAAATTCCCGCCAGTTCGAACCTTGCAGCGGCTGCTCCTGTAGTGCAGGGAATTCCCGCCAGTTCGAACAATGTTCTCCGGGCAATGGACTCCCGTCAATTCCAACGCTTTCTGAAAATGCTCGCCACGGATGTTGCGACGTGGCAAGCGCGGCTGAAGAGTATCGATGTTATGAGATTAGGGGTTGAGTACCAGGAACAAGAGGAGATAAAGAGGCGCTACGGCTCTTGTCAGGAAGCGCTCGAGCGTATCCGAGACGAAGCCACAAAACTCTCGCAAGACCAAACCTTGAAGCTTGACCTTCTCTTGTTGATTGACCTGAATGCGCTGGCTCGGAACTTAGATGGGTTGAGCGTCAATCTGGCAAGCCCGCTTACCGTGCAAGGCATGAGTGCAGCGCAAAAGTCTCTCGGATGGGCTAAAGAAGTCTTGGGCATCGATGAAGAGTTAGCCCTGCGCATTACTGAGTTTCAGTATCACGCGCTTGCTTTGGCGGGGGGGTCCGCACCAATAACTCAGTTGGCCGACCATTAGCGAAGTGAGCCGTACTCCATGCCCGTTGCGTGCAGGATCAAACCTCGTGTCGCGGGCGTCCTTCCACAGGAAACTAGTCTTCGCGTAGCAAACGAGCGCACGTGCCAGAACGGTACGAATGGTTTCGTCCTGATCAGCTGATGAAACGATCCCAGCAGCAAAAACTGATCGGTATCGATTGATGGTGCGCTGATCAAGCGGGGAAAAATGTCAATCCGGGGCCCTACGAGGATTCGCTGTGAGCGCGTTCGATCTCGCCGAGTTAGGGAAGTACATGGCAGCCGACGCCAGCGAAGCTGCCAAGTTGCAGATCAGCGGCACTCTAACCTTTGTCGGACGAGCTCGATGGCGTGCGCATCGTCGGCGCGCAACCCGTCGCGACGTTTCAGTCGGCCATCGACGGGTTTCAGCAGCCCACTATGGAAAGGACTTTCAGTGTGAAGCGTTTCGTAAATTGGACGGCAAGACTCCCAATGAAAACGCACGAGGCATGTTGCGCAATCGGAGGGATGCTGCTCTCACTGCTGACGGCGAATATGGCAGCTGCGCAGCTGCGCCTACCTGCGTCGAGAACTCGCCCGAGCGGCGAGGTGAGCTTGGTTGCAGCATCATTGAGAACAAATTGCTGCCCAACGGCCTCAAAGGGCCGCTGTTCTGGCACATTGATCGGTTTGATTCTGCGGAGCGTGCCCGCACAGCAGTCGGCCCAGGAAGCGTCGCATTTGAGGCCGCTGGCACATCGTGGCTGATGACGATTGAGTCGCAGACTTCGAACCACCACGGAGGCCGCCATGTGGCACAGGCAATCGTTTCACGGAATCTCCTTCTATTGCTGTTGGCTACGGCCCAAACTGACAAGCGCTCCTGGGTTCTTCGAGCGAATTTGCAGGCAGGTTGGACGGCCTGTAATTCGGGTCAATTCGGAGCTTCTCGTTTACCGTCTCATGTAATACGGACCCGGGCGGGATCGTACGCCTGGCTCCAAGCGGGATACGCCACCTAACGGTTTTGGACGCGGCGTCGTAGAAGGAATGGGGGAGGATCTCCATGAGCCACCAACTAAAAGTCAGTGAGTTGTGTGGAGCGGTGCGAGGGTCAGGCGCAACGGGTGGCGGGGGAGGAATCCTGCCAAGAGCCCATTGCGCTTTCTGCGGATCAATGAGCAATCCAAACGACCGGGCTTCACAGAGCATCCATTCCAGACTGATCTGCGACAGCCCGCTTTCCGTGTATGCGTATGAGCCTCCGACATCGGAATGCACGCCCGCAAACCAGACTTGTTTAATATCCTGACCGGCTAAGGCTGGGCCCCACAAATTGTTTCGAAAATAACAACGACGTTCATCGATCGAAAGGGCCTGGCGCCCGGCCGCCATATCGGGGTTCACGGCGGTATACGGCAGTTTCAGGGGATCCCAGATCCATCCGACGGAGCTCACCGTGTCCCAAACTCCCACAAAGTGCAAGGGGCAATGGCGGCAGAATGTTCGTTTAAACCCATCCGCCACTTGAAAAGTGTGCGTCATCCCGCCGGCCTTTCGCGTTCGCTTGGCGTAGAGCCGAAGGATGTATGGGATCAGACCCTCATTGCCGGGATAGAGGAGGCCGAACATGTGAAGCAGGCCCGCGAGTGCCCTGGCGGTGTAAGCGCCTCGGCTGAAGCCAAACAAAAAGATACTGTCGCCATCCTCGTAGGCGGTCATCAAATAACGGTAGGCATCGCCGACGTTGGCCAGCAATCCCGCTCCAAACGCCAATCCCGTCACCATCGACCAAGCCCGGCTGATGCTGTTGGACGCCGTGGGTGCGGCCATCGTGCCCACGCCCGGGTGGTAGTAGCCGACCTGTTGTTTGCCATCGATGATCAGCGTGCCGTAGAGCTTGACCACGTTGGAGTTGTGGTCGCCAAACTCGTTCCCTGTTCCGTCACAGCAGATGACTATGTTTTTAGGCACGGAGACTCCTGACCAGCCGTCGGCTGGGGTCACGCCATTATTGGTCGGCGTTAGGATCACTGGCCCAATCTTCGAGGGCGACCCAGTCTGAGGCATTCGTGGTGTTTCGACATTGGTCCAGATCAAGCAAACGACAAACCTGCATTGAGTACACGGGATGTACCTCCCAGAGAGATGCTCTCTTCGGGTTGGGCCGCGAGGTCGCTGTGCACGGCGTGTGGCTGTCATCAAAGAATAGTTGTCCGTGCACCTTAACCGGATGCTGCTTGACCGCCATGAGGTTCTTATCCGTCCAGTTAGTTGGGCGGAAATGGGGGATCATCTCGGCCGTCGTGCTCAAACACGGATCATCCGTTGGGTGCTGTACGAGAACGATGTGGATATCATTGGTGGTGTCACCTGGAATGTTGCAATTGACCGCTTCTCCTCTCGCCACATCCGAATAGTGTGCATCCTGAATGAAGGCGACGTACTCGACGTAGCGGCCCTCCCCCAGTTGCGTGAGGGGGCTGCGGTCTGCAAGACCTCTTAGATTCTCGGCCGAGGCTTTTGCCTGAAGGTCCAGAAGCTCTTGATAGGTAATGGGCCGACTTGGTCCGGTGGCCGCGCACAGGTTATTTTTGGCTTTGCTCTGAGCTTGCTTACTGGGATCCGAGCTTCCTCCTTGTACGCCACAGTGATCGTCGATCGCCGGAATTTTCTGCCCGTTGTACGGCATACAGGCGGGGACAAAAACACCGGCTGCAGCCCCGGCGTGTTGGTTCGATTGCGTGGGAGAAGCTGAAGGCGTGGCATTCATTAGTAAAGCCAGCGCCACCGGCCCGAATGGAGCGACGTGCCGGGAAAACGTATGATGTGTTTGCGAACTGTTCGTCGGCATGATTTTCTCCTTAAACTGGAACCGTTCTTGTGCGGAGCCGGTGTGTCTACTTAGGTGTTGCCGTATTACCAGTGTTCGTACCCGTGCTGTCTTTTCCCTTCAATCCCGAGCTGGCTTGAATTCCTTTGCTCACTCCGTAGGTTGTGGCGCTAATCCCGAGCAGGGCGAGAACATTGGGAGGAATCTCAGGGAATTTGCAATCGCACACCACAATCAGGAAGAAGCTCAGCGCAACGACAAACGTAAAGATAAGTAGCTGGAATCTTGACATGCTCGCGCCGCCGCCGTCCTCGGCCAGCAGCTTGCTGATGTCGATCTTGCCGCTGGCAATCGCCGCCAAAATCATGAAACCGAAGAGAAATAGCAATACCAACATGCCGTACTCGAAGGCCAGCTTCAGCTTGAGCGTTGCGTCGCCTTGCACCCACAAAGCGACAACGAATGCAGTCCCGACCGTCAGAACTATGCTGATGACGAACTCGATGTTCTTCATGTGATCTCCTATTTCAAGAAGCTCCGCAGTCGGCCGAGTAGCATGGCCTGAGCTTTACCACCCAAGTACAGGGCCTGGCTGGCAGCTAGAGCCGCGACGAGTCCGCTCGGCACCACGGGGAATTCCCTGGGGTTATTGATGACCTGCATGAGGTAATACAAGGCGCAGAAGAGAGCGGTCAGAAGGCTCTGGACGCGTCCGGGGCTGACATAGGACGAATAGCCGTTCTCGCCATGCGTATCCCGAATATCGCCTTGGAGCAATTGGGCAAGGCTAATCCCTCCCGTCAATAGTTTCCAGAATACGGTTGCGAAAAATCCACCAAGAAGGCAAATGCCCAACCACGAAGCCAGTTTCACAAGAGGCGCCATTTGCTTGAACCGAACCGTATGTACCTCAAAAATTTAGAAAACTTCAGAACCGCAGGTGGTAGTTACGCAAGCACGTAATAAGTATGGGCTTTCAAAGTTGCCAGATACTGCCATGGGAATTTCGTCTTAGTCAAATACAAACTTACTATGCTTGGTTTCCCGACCAACTGTTGTGGGCGTGTAGCTCAGCTGGGAGAGCACCTGCTTTGCAACTAGGCAGGTCAAATCACATAAGTGCCGCATCTGGTGTCGCTTACACGCAAACGTAGGGCGCAACCATCGCCTTGAATTGGACGGAAGGTGGACGGAAAATCGTGCCGCGCAGATTGACCAACGCTGGCCCGCGATGCAGCCCACAACCGAAGGCAGGAATGGCGCGTAGAGCCCTACGCCGATGCTTCTGGCCCTTTGCAACCCTTCGGTTAACAGCCTTGAACCAAATTCACTACGATTTGCCGGAGCCGAGGGCAATCGAGGGGCACTAACACGTTCTGACAAAACCGGGCAAATCAGATTCACCTTCTGTTTTCACTTTTGTTGATCATTTGCCGCGATTCGTCTCCATTCGCATGACACTCGCATGACACCGCGCCCTTCTTATCGCTGGGGATTCGGTTTTGACGATCCATCTACAACATCCTGTGCTTCCCCGTGTCGCTTGCCTCTGCTCTTTCGCGGAATGCGCTCTGTGTTGTCAGACCAATCTCACCCGTTAGTTATTGCCGAAGCCGGGCGTCCGCACCAATAGCTCGGAAGATCCGTCAGAACGCAATGAGTCGCGCAAATAGCGCCTCCATGTGTTTTCGGGATCGCTAATAGCCAATAGCCTTATTTTCGATTATCATGAATATCGAAAATAACAGTCTTGACTCTTTTCGCGACGCAAGAAGGTGAGATGCCCAAAACCGCGAACATACCTGGCAAACTGGTGCCACAAGGCGGGTATTCCGCCTTCGTACCGGCACCACTTCCGCCGGCACTCGATTGGACGCCGCGACTCATCCGAGTGCTTTCCGACGCAGACCGGCTCACTGGCAGGCTGGCTGGCGAGGGCGGGAGACTCCCCAACCCTCATGTGCTCATGCGCCCTTTTGTCCGGCGCGAGGCTGTGTTGTCCAGCAAGATTGAAGGCACGGAGGCTACCTTGGGTGAGCTTCTCGCGGCTGAAGCCGGAGCGGTGGTGGCCCGCAGTCCAGAAGACCTGCGCGAAGTTGGCAACTACGTGGTCGCCCTTGAACACGGGATCGCACGGCTCGGCAGGATTCCGATAGGTGTGCGCCTGGTCCGGGAGCTGCATGAAAAGCTCATGAGCGGCGTTCGCGGCCGGCAAGCAGCACCGGGGCAGTTCCGAAAGACGCAGAACTGGATTGGAAAACCCGGAAGCACGATCCAAACCGCGTCGTTTATCCCTCCGCCACCCGGCGAAGTCGAGCCGTCTCTTGCTGCATGGGAGCGCTTTCTGCACGAATCTAACTTGCCGCCGTTGGTGACAATTGGGCTCGCGCACTATCAATTCGAGGCCATCCACCCGTTTCGAGATGGCAACGGCCGAGTTGGGCGATTGCTGATCACGTTGTTCCTGATCGAGCGAAAGATCCTGCCGACTCCTCTGCTGTATCTGTCGGCGTTCTTCGAGGCGTCCCGTCGAGACTATTACGACAGTCTGCGCGCAGTGAGCGAGAGAGCGGCTTGGCACGAATGGATCGAATATTTTCTGCTGGGTGTTGCGCGGATGTCAGAAGACGCTCTCAGCCGCGTGACTCGCATAAACGACGTTGTTGCCCAATGGCGTAAGAAGTTGGCCGGTGAACCGAACGCCTTGCGAATCATTGAGCTGCTATCAGCCAACCCGTTTATTACTGCTACAGGCGCTGCGCGCCGATTGAACATCGCGTTTACGACGGCGCAACGGGCGATCCAGCGGCTTGAACAGAAGCGGGTAGTAAGGAGGACAACTGACGCTCGCCGCAACCGTGTCTACTGTGCAAAAGAATTGCTAGACATTCTCGAAGAACCAGCTCAACTGAAACCGATCTCCTCCGTATAGAACCACGAGTGGACGGCGGGCTATCCGTTGTTCCCGACTTCTACCGCTCGATGGCAGCGTGGTTGGTATTCAGCCCAGAACCGCGGCCGCCGCATTTGCTACGGTGTTCGCAAGCACTTCCTGCAAGCATGAGGCCCGCTCCGATATTCGCAGATTCGTGCTCCTGCAGGTAGAGTAGGGAGCTTCTACACAGCGCGAAGCAGTCGTTAGAGCTTAACTTCACCTGAAAACACGCCGGCCCGGACCCTCGAGAGGAGTATCCTTCGAGTTCGGATTCGGCGGGGCTCGCCGCACTGGTTTCTGTTCAGCTTCGTCCTCATTCGAGACCTCGCGGACGTCGGCAACGAACCGATAGCCATGTCCTGGGACCGTGACGATGTACCGACCATCTTGCGGGTTCTCACCGAGCGCCTTGCGGAGAGTCGAGATGTTCACGGCGAGGTTGACTTCCTCGACGAACGTATCCGGCCAGATTTCCTTTAGGAGTTCGTCCTTCGTAAGAAGCCGCCCGCGATTGCGCACCAGGCACAAAAGCGTGTCAAAAACCTTCGGGGTAAGGGTCAAAGAGCTGCCATCGCGCGAGAGCACACGTTCGGCGGAGTCCAGCGAGAACGCACCGAACTCGTACATCTCCTTTTCCATCAGTGACATTGGCGAGCGGCGGTCATAAACTCGTGAGTTCGCTCACTGATCCTAGGGGCTAGCTTTCCTTCTCCAGTGAACGGGAACATCCACGTAGGAAGCGTTCAGCGCCGAAGCGGACGCGCAGCCGAGAAGTCTTAGGGTGCGCTCCGCATCATCGCGCAAAATCTCGAGAGCGCGCGCGACTCCTATCTGCCCGGCTGCAGCCAACCCGTAAGCGTAGGCACGACCCACGAGAACAGCACGGGCCCCAAGACACATTGCTTTGATAATGTCGCTACCGCGGCGAATACCACCATCCATGAGGACCTCCGCTTGGCCGCCGAGGGCGGCGACCACTTCCGGCAAAGCTCGCAAAGAGGAAGAAACACCATCCAACTGACGCCCGCCGTGGTTCGAGACGATAACCGCAGCTGCGCCCTCGTCCACAGCTCGTTTAGCGTCGTCTCCTGTAAGCACGCCTTTGACAACAATCGGACCGGCCCAAAGTTGCCTGAGCCAGCGCAAATCCTCCCAAGTGACGGCGGCCTTGGCAAGTGCAGCGGTGACATCGACTAGCGGCATCGGGCCTTTGTCAGGTATGACAATGTTTTCAAGGTTCGGTACGCCGCCATCCAAGAGAAATGACGCGAGCCACGCTGGGTGGGTGAGAATTTGAGGAAGGAAAGGTATTTTGGCGAAGATGGAACCGCCCAGGAGCTCCTTCATGCCGTTACGAGGGTCTCGTTCGCGCATACCGGCCACCGGTGTGTCGATGGTCACCACGAGGGCTGAAAAACCGGCCCGGCACGCGCGTTCAATGGCTGCTTCGGCAACCTGGCGTCCACCTACCAGATAGAGCTGATACCAAACTGGTCCCGAAGATGCTGCTAGGACATTCTCAAGTTTATGTCCAGAAATAGTTGACAGCGTGTAGGCAATGCCCGCGGAGCCGGCGGCTGCGGCTGCAGCTAGTTCTCCAGCAGGGTGCATTAGTCTGCTATACCCAACGGGAGCTAGTATCGCGGGAAAGGATAGGTTCAGGCCAAGCACTCGAGTGCTGAGCTCACAATTCGAAATCGCCACCGCCTGCCTTGGTCGAAATATGACCTCGTCAAAAACCCTGCAATTTTCTCTTAACGTGACTTCGCCCTCGGCGCCACCGTCGACGTAATCGAAAATGACTTGGGGAAGGCGACGACGCGCCAGCCGACGGAAATCCTCGATATTGATGACGCGGGGAGAGGCTACCGTGCGTAGTCCTTTAGGCATCGCCGGTCGGTTGCTCGGGCCCGGAAGTCCAGGCGAGGACCAGCATTCTTCCATAAGCAGGATCTGTCTCGGCTATGGTATCAGCCGCTCCGAGATAGTTCTCGTAATCCACAAAAATTATCGGACTCACCGGCACTCCATTCTGAGCGCGACCATCAATTTCGTGCGCTGTTCCGCGCCCTTCAATTGGTAACGCGAGATTCTCTACAGCGCGCTGAATATTATAATGATACCCTCCGTGTGAACATTCGCGGCTAACGAACAGCCCCGAGGGTAATTAGTCCGCCCTCGACAAGAATGGTTTGTCCCGTAATCGCCGGAGCGTCGGCGGCCAAAAACAGTGCAACGGCCGCACAGTCCTCGACGGTTGCTAGCTTTTGGAGAGGAGTGGCTCTCGCTTCGGTTTCAAACACCGGATCGGAATCCTGCCGACTGGCGAAGTGCGTTCGGATGAGGCCTGGCGAGATCGCGTTCACGCGAATCTGTGGTGCTAGGGCCCGTGCCAGCGATTTTGTCATTGTAAGTATGCCCGCCTTCGATGCTGCGTACACTATGGAACTGCCAACACCAGTTGTGCCCGAAGTGGAAGCGATATTGATGATGGATGCGCCGGGTTGCTGGCGCAAAAAGGGAACTGAAGCGCGAATGCAGTAAAAGGATCCACGCAGGTTTGTGTCGAGGGTTCTGTCCCAGATTTCGTCGGTGAGCTCTTCGAGCTTATGGTGGGGAACGCCCGTGCTCCAGCCGGCGTTATTCACGAGAATATCCAGCCGTCCAAACTCAGCGTGGGCCCGGGCGACCATGGAGCGGACTTCCATTTCTCGCGACACATCGCCTGCGATGGAAATAGCGCTGCCGCCCTTAGATCGAATCCGTGAAGCTACTTCCTCAGCGCCATCACGGGAACGCCTATAGTTCACTGCGATCCGAGCGCCCTCGCAGGCAAATAGCTCGGAGATGGCCCGTCCAATGCCAGTTCCGGCTCCTGTTATCAGTGCCACTCGACCATTCAGCTTCAAGGAACCCCTCACTCGATGGTGACAGCTCCAGCTGACAAACCCTTAGCGCCCTGCGGTCACAAGGTTAGTGGAATCGCGATTTCATGTAAGCCGGTAGACCCGAATTGCATTATCGTGAAACAGCTTCTTCTGGTTCGCCTCTCCCGCGCTGCGGGTGAGCGACAGAAGAACGTCAACCCACTGGCGATAATTGGCGGAAAGCGTGCAAACCGGCCAGTCACTCCCGAACATCACACGATCCCAGCCGAAGCATTCTATGGCGTGATCGACGTAGGGACGCAGATCTTCCTCAGTCCAGTTACTGGGATCCGCATAGGCTATCAACCCAGAGACCTTGCAGAATATGTTCGGAAATTTAGCGATTTCACGGATGAGCGAGCACCAGGGGGTGAAGATCTTGTCCTTCACCTGTGGTACGCCACAATGATCGAGGATGAAGGTCACATCGGGACACTGCGAAACTAGACGAATAGCAATCGGCAGTTGGCGCGCGAGGACGCAGATATCGAACGAAAGACTGTAGCCAGCCAAGCTAGAAATATTCTCGATGAATGTTTCGCTTTGTCCTAGATCATCCGGTCGTGTGTGTAAAACTCGCCGAATCCCTCTCAGTTTCGGATGACCCGCTATCTTTTCCACGTAAGTCTTAAACTCTTTGCTCTCCGGCCGTCCACATGCTACAACCCCTTCGAGCGGATTGTCTGCGCAATCCGCAAGCCGAAGCAGGTGCATTGTTTCGTCAAGCATAAATGGCTCGTCAACATCGGCCTCCAGGTGCACCGACTTTTCGATAGCGAGTCCGTTCGTCGCAGCCAGATAGTCGTTCATGCGGAAGGAGCGATTCAGATCAGGCAATTGCTGAAGCCAGGCATAACGAAAAAGGTCCAGATCCCACAGGTGTTGGTGCGTGTCTACGATCTTCATCACCATGCGTGGACTCCTGCGGGGCGTACCGAGAATCTATCTAAGTGTTCGGGGAGGTATCAATTCGAAAAGTGGCCACCGGCAACGCGCTGCAGTTTTTTTCAATGGAGATGAAAGACTTCCTCCATCGCGGCCCGCCACTCTTCCTAGGTCCCATCTACTTATCATTCGCAGTGTGCGCGTTCTGAAGCGCGCTAATGGCTTTCTTGGCATCAGCGTCATTCGGGTCGAGGTCCAGCGCCGCTTGAAGCTCCTTTTCCCCGTCTTTTAGATTTCCGGTCCGGCAGTACATCAATCCCAGGTTCCTGTGGAGATGAGCGGCCTCCCCGCACCGCCCACAGAGGGCAAGGGCTTCTTTCATTTGTTCCAAAGCCTGAGGCCAATTTTGGGCGTTGGCGGCCTGGATCGCGAAATTCCCCAGTTGGCCCACGCGGTCCGTAACCTGCTGGTTTTTTTGCAATGTGTCGAAGCGGTCCTGATATTGCACGGCCTCGGGGTCATGCAACTTATTCAAAGTTCTCGCGAGATTATATAGAGCTTCGGATTGATTTGGATCGGCATGAAGGGCCAATTTCCAGTGCGCGATGGCATCAGTTGTTTTCCCCGCACCTTCCAGGTATTGGCCCAGAAGGTATTGCCCGTCCGCGTTGTCGGGTTGAAGCACTACAACCTTTTGCAAGAGTTCCATCGCACGTTCTACCCGATTGTCTTGCCTCTCCGTGAGAGCGAGGAAATAGAGTGCACTGGCGAAGTTGGGCTGCAGACGCACGGCTGTTTCTAGCTGCTTGCGGGCTTCCTCATACTTGCCAGTTTCAAAAAAGAAGTGGCCCAGGTTGTAATGGACTCCGGGAGACTCGGGATTCAGCCGCGCGGCTTCCGTAAACTCCTTGAATCCCGTCGTCCGATCGTACTGGTCCACGAGGCCAATGCCCAGATTCAAGTGCGCGTCCGCTGAATCCGGCTGCAGCGCAACCACTTTTCGAAAGCTCTCGACCGCCTCTCCCCCGCGGCCGGTCTTAGCTTCGAGCATCCCAAGCGAGGTGTAAGCCTCCGCATTCTCCGGATCGATTTCGATTGCCGACCGGAATTCCTGCTCCGCTTCGGAAAACTCGCCGAGTCTCGCCATTGTTAGTCCCAGATTCACATGAGCCTGGACGTTTTTCTGATCGTTCTGGATCGCTTGTCGAAAAAGGCCTGTGGCTTCCAAGTCCTTTCCTTGCTGAGTGTATAAGACACCCAGGCTGAGGTACGCAGGCGCAAAATTGGGATCAAGTTGCAGGACGGCCGCGAACTCCTGTAGGGCTCTGTCTAGCTTTCGCTCTTCCTGAAGCAGGGTACCCAAAGCGAAATGGCAGGCAACTGAATCGGGTTTCTGCCGAATAGCAGCTTGGAATTCGCTGGCGGCGCGAGTCCGGTCGCCTTTCGTTAGAAGGGCGAGGCCCAGGTTATAGTGCGATTGCCAATTCTGAACGTCCAGGCGCAGCGCAGCTTCGAATGCCGAGATGGCGCACGCGACACGGCTGTCCTGTGCGTATAGAGCTCCGAGCGTGTTGTATGCGCCGGCCGTGGCGTGGTCGCGAATCGTTTCGAGCAGAACGCTGATCTGCTCCGACGGATGTTCCTGAACCAGACAGGACTTAGGCAAAGCCCGTGAGGACTTGCGAGCGACGTCACCGCGCGCGGCCGGTGCACGGTTCTGCGCGACGCAACGATTTGCGGCAGCGAATACTAGCAAGGTAGCAAGCCTCAGGAGACGCACGCTTCCATGCTTCATGTGGCGCCTTACCTCCCTGCAGACTGCCTCCGCCTAGTATAAACGGTGGGAAAGGCGTCTTGCCAACAAAACGGGAGGGCGAAAAGAATCCGGGTGGGCACAAGTTTCGAGCCCACCCGGCGTTTGCCACTCTTCCGCATCAAAAGTGAGACTACTGGGTCTTCCGATGCCAAACTCAGAAGTAGAGCTTCAGGCCGAACTGCAACTGACGGGCTGTGTTTGCCGTGCTCGAAATCGTTCCGAATGAATTGGTATGACTGATGTTTACATCCGGAACATTCCACACCGGGGTGTTTGTCAAATTGAACGTCTCGAACCGGAATTCGAGCCGCTTGCTCTCGGTGATTGGGAACTGCTTGAACAGAGAGAGGTCGAGGTTCTTGAACCGATCCGACCGCAGAGTATCCCGGCCCAAATTGCCGAACGTACCTGGAGCCGGAACCGCAAAGGCGGCTGGGTTCAGCCATTGAGCAGGTGATTTGTTGGCCGCATAAGGACTACCCCCAAGGAAGTTCAGTCTTTCGTAGTTGCCGAAACCAAGCGCGCAGCAGGCCGTATTGGCTGCGATATGCGCGATATCCCCGGATGCACCGACGAAGAACGGTATTCCTGAACTAAATGAGACGATCCCATTCAGCGTCCAGCCGCCTACGACATAGTTCAAAGGCCCGCTGCTGGAGGCGTACTTTTGCCCCTTGCCAAAGGGAAGCTGGTAGACCCAGGACGCCGAGAAGATCTGCGGAATGTCTGTGCCGGCTGGGCCCTTGTCATTCTTCAGAGTGTAAGGATTTTGTATGCTGCAGCCTTCCACGCCATACCAGCCGGTGCAGCCGAGATCCAGGGTCTTCGACCATGTGTAGGAGACCAGATAGGTCAGCCCATGAAAGGCGCGGCCGTTCAATGAGGCCTGCAGGGCGTTGTAGCTGCTCTTGCCGACCGCGGTATCGAAATCAGCGGGTGCGATGTATGGAAAAGGAGAGCTGCTGGTGGCGCCCGTTTGGACAGGCGTGGACGTTCCGGGGAACAGGAATGTAACCAAGTTGGGAGTCGCCGAAGGCACTCTACCCGTATTCCCAGTGAAACCAATGTCGAGACGATGGCCACGCGAACCCACGTAGTTTGCCGTCAGGACGGTGCTCGAGCCCAGTTGATATTGAACGCCGAAATTAAACTGGTCCGCGTAAGGCCTTCGCATGTGCGGATCGGCATACCAGTTAAAGCCGAGGAACGGAGTCGGCCCGGCGATGGCCGGACCTGTGCCCGTGGGCGCTTCTGCAGAAGCTGGGTTACTGCCCCCGAGCTGGCCGGTATCAGGCCAGGACCCTTCATAGTTCTGAGCGCTCTGGGTGACGGCCGCCCAATTGTCGTAGAACCTGCCATAAGCGGCTCGCAGAACGGTATTGCGCGACAACTCATATGCGAATCCGACGCGCGGCTGGAAGTCGGTAAGGTCATTTTGAAAAATAGCCCCGTTCGCGTGGGGAGTAACAACCACGTTCGGCGGGAGATAGCTCTGCCCTGGCTGCGGATTGTTTCCGCCAGGACCAAGACCAAAGGGGATACAAGGCGGAACTGGATTAGTTTGCGCACAAACAGGGGGTAGGTGGGTCAGGATGAAGGTTCCGTTGCTAAAGTTCAGGTCACCGGTAAATCCATTCCCGTCTTTCAAGCTGCCGTAAATGGGCATTAGCGTCAGGTCGTAGCGCAGACCGAAGTTGACAGTCAACTTGTTGGTGACCCTCCAGGAGTCCGAGAAAAATGCTCCGTCCACCCAGCCACCGTGTTCGGTCTCTTTCACGTTCCGCCGCTTAAAGCTGGCCGGGACGCCCAGGAGGAAGGAGGCCAGGGAGGTCCCTGCCGTCCCCGGGGCTGCTGGATTATCGGTATTTGAAGAGTCGAAGACTTCCGAGGCGTTCAAGTACAGTGCGTTGGCGTTGTTGCTGGCAAAGTCCGCGCCCATCTTGAAGGTGTGGCGTCCGTAAGTCTTGGTAAAGCTTCCACCGAACTGCCAGATGTTCGTACCTTGCGTCTGGTCGGTGTGCGCTGCGCCGTGCGCGGCGGGATCGGAGTTGCCGATGAACCCGTTTATGGTGATGTTGGGTATCAGCGAAACCCCGCCGATAAAATTGCTCACGAAATTCGGCGCGAAGCCCAGGCTGGTACCGGTTGCGCTTGACGAGTAGCTAGAGCCCTGGGAGATGTTCAAAAGGACACGCCCGAAGTGAGTCTCCAGCAAGGAGCTGCTGGAGAACGTGTGCAGGTATTCCACTCCCACGGTATATCCGTTCGTGATCTGAAAGTGCGAAAGACCGGTAAATCCGCCGGAACCCGTATCAGGCTGCCGGAACTGGCTCCAGCGGCCGAAAATGTTGTCATTGGTCGTGAACTGATGATCCAATCGGGCGCTAAACTCATCCTGGCGGACAATCGACTTTGTGACGTCCTGAGCGTTCCTTGGAGAGGCCGCCGTGGGGGTTCGGTTCGCGGGCGGGAAAATGGCATTGGCATACGCAATCATGTGCGGGTCGAGCATATCCGCTGGAATCTTGTTGCACGGCGTGCCGGACGACTGAATCTTGTTCGTGTCCGGGGATGGGTTACCACTCGCATCGCAGAGAAAGGGAGTACCGCTAGGAGTACCGCTAAACGGGTTAAATATCTGCCCCGCAAAAGGCACGCCCCCAACAGTTGTAAGATTGCCGCCGAGTTCCGACGCCGTAGGCACGTTGTATAAGCTTGAGGCGGCAGTATGAAGCCGAAAACCCTCATACGCCGCAAAGAAGAATGTTTTCGGAATCGCGAAGTGGCCCCAGGGTATAGAGAGTGGGCCTCCGCCCGCGACGCCAAATTGGTTTTGCTGGAACGGAGTCACCTTGGAAAGAAACGGGTTTCGCGCGTCGAAATTCGTGTTGCGGAGGAACTCCCACAAGGTGGCGTGATATTGGGTCGTTCCCGACTTGCTGACCACATTGATGATGCCACCCAAGGCGCCGCCATATGTCGCCTCGTCGTTGTGGGACTGGACCTTGAATTCCTGGATCGCGTCGAGAATCGGGGCAATGGCATAGGTACTTCCAAAAGAACCCTCATTGTTCAACCCATCGAGCAAGTAGAGATTGCTGCGGTTCGTTTGGCCGTTGATCGAGGGATAGGAAAAGGTGCCGATAGGATTGGACCAGATGCCGCCTGCCGCGGTGGAGTTCTGCGAAACGTTCACGGTGCTGACACCCGGCGTCAGGGACAGCAATTGAGTGAAGTTGCGCCCGTTCAAAGGCAGGGCGTTGACTTGCTCTTTGACGACGGCTACGCCTAGCTCCGAGGTGGCAGTCTCCAAAGCTACCGCTTCTGCCGCCACGGTGACACTTTCCGTGACGGAACCGGTAGCCAAGGTGACGTCGAACGTTGCCGTCTGGTTCACGACCAGAGTGACGTTGGCTTGCACGGCGGACTTGAAACCCTGCTTGCTGATTTTCAGATCGTAATCTCCAGGCTGAATGTCGGGAATGACGTAGATGCCAGCGCTATTTGTCGAAGTGGTTCGATCCAGGTTGGTAGCCCTACTATGCAGTACGACCGTCGCGTCGGGGACAACTCCACCTGACGTGTCGTACACAGTCCCCTTGATCGAGGCGATCGCTTGGCCGCAAGCTCTCCCCGGCAGCAACGCGCAAACAACAAACAACAAGATGAGCCCCACCCCCAAGGACGAAAAGTTTGGAGCCTTGCGAAAAGTTAGAGATGTCATCGTCGCTCCTCCTGACGTCGAACGAGCAAGCTTTCTTGAGCCCGCACCCGCATGTGACTTGGAATCGCCTTCTTAGGCGGCCCACCCCCTCATTTCCGACTTCGGGACACGGGACAATGCTGAGTTCTGTAACAGTAATAAAGAATCGTGTCAAGCAGAAAATTTCATACAGTTGAACATCATTCCAAATAGTGGTACGCTTCGCCTGGGACATGCACACACCCATAGCTCATAATCTCGCGATTTGGCTCGATATAGTGCGCGGACCAGAACACTGCGCGTGAAGAGCGATGTCGGAATTGTTTTAGCAGGCGAAACACAATACCATCTCCCCAGGGTGCAGAGTCACCCGCCCGGGGTCTTGTAAGAATCAAAGGATCATAGGGGAAATGCGTCGAGACACAATTCAAGGCGGGAATCTTCCAGGCTGCGAGAGAATCTCGCAGTCTGATGATCAGGTGAATCATGGGTAGAGTTAAGCTTGTTCCCGTTGGCGTAATCACGAAAGTATTCAGAATCCTGGAAGCCATTCAGGGCTCTTCCTCCGGATTAACACTGAAGCCCATTTGCGACATTACTGGAGTCCACAAGAGCACAGCGCATCGCTTTCTGAAGCACCTCGAACGCGACGGATATCTGATTCGGACTGAAACCGGAGCGTATTTAATCGGACCAAAGTTCTCTCAT
>DATKEV010000132.1:0-75165 GCA_035511855.1 Candidatus Udaeobacter sp. | reverse complement strand
CCACGCAAAAGCACATGGGACACAAGGAAGCCCGTCAAAAGACGGTGCCACAGACCGCGCCTGCATCGCAGGTCAGTCAGAACAAAACATCCATCGAAGTCCACTCTGCGGGTCGCTAAGGAAGGAAGTCATGCAAGTCACCGCAAATGTCGGGTGCAGAAAGCAAGTGAGCGGATCCCTGGCAAGGCACGCTGTAGAGAGGCGGCATCGCCTAAACTGGGATGCGCGTCCCAGCACGGAATGCATCTCGAAGAAGGCTGCGCCGCCAGTCTCTCCTATCGCCAGCGATAAGCTGAGCGAAGCGGCGGCCATCCGGCGAGCCGGGCATGGCGATGCGGCTGCGTTTGAATACCTTTACCGGTTGCATAGCCGACGTGTGTACGCGGTATGCCTGCGCATGGTAGGAAATACGACGGAGGCAGAAGATCTGACTCAAGAAGCCTTCTTGCTCTTGTTCCGCAAAATTCACACATTTCGTGGCGAATCAGCCTTCTCTACTTGGCTGCACAGAATAGCGGTCAACATCGTGCTGATGCACCTGCGCAAGAAGTCTCCACCAATCGTCTCGATCGAAGCGGCTGCCGATCCAGAAGATGAAACCGCCTCACCAAGTATCGATATCGGGGAGTCCGACTTGTCACTCGAGGGATCGGTTGATCGAATAAATCTCCAACGTTGTATTGGGCAGTTGCCCGTGGGGTACCGTTCAATATTTGTCTTGCACGATATTCAGGGGTACCAACACAACGAGATTGCGGAGATATTGGGACGCTCGGTAGGTGACTCGAAGTCGCAGTTACACAAGGCCCGGATGCGGCTGCGTGAACTGCTCCACGAACATCAGCGTGAGAAGGCGCGCGCTGAGCGCCTGGCAGCAGCTAAGCTGCGTTCCCGATCCAGCTCGGCTCTCGTCCGTCTAACGTATTAGGTACCGAACGCAGTATCTACGCTGGTCACGCCAATCAAGATGCAATCGGGCACCATCCGGTATATGTGCGGCCAACAACGCTTGATATTGAAGAAGGACAGAAAGTGATACCTCCAAGGTTTCTCGTACCGGTTGACGTTAAGTTGCCTGACCTCGCGACTGCCCAAGAAAGGTCGAAGGATGGTCGAGCGCGCAAGACCCCAACATTCGTTTATGAATCGAAGCAAATGGGAGTTGCAACTCGTAAGGATTTGTTTGCGGAAGCGATGCTGGAGAATAGTCCGACCAGACCAGCGCGCCGCGTGGGTGATTTTGTTGTCTCTGCAGCGGTGCAATTCCTTTTTCTAGCAGTGCTGCTCTGGGTTCCGCTTTACTTCAGCGAAGCCATCGATGTCCATCAGTTCAATAAGCTTCTGCTCGTGGTTCCTCCTCGCGCACCAGCTCCACCGCCGCCACTCACCTCGTCACGGTCGATCGCGCCGAAACGGCGAGCCTTGTCGGTGACAGGGAAATTGGTGGTACCGAGGGTCATACCGCATCAGGTCGCTCGTCTCCCTGAGGAGCCAGAAGGAAACGATTTGGCTGCTGCCATTGCCCCTGGCGAAGGCGTTGCCGGTGGGGTTCCTGGAGGAGTCCCTGGTGGCGTGATCGGCGGAGCCCTGTCCGGCGCTGTTCCTCCAGCTCCAACTCCAATCGATTCAGCGCCGAAGGGCCCGATTCGTGTCGGTGGAAAAGTGAAGGCACCGCGACGCATCTTTGGGCCCGACCCCGTCTACCCCCTCCTGGCCCGACACGCCAGGATCAGCGGCGCGGTTGTGATTGATGCTGTCATCGACGCCCGGGGAAATGTAGTTGAAATGCGGACGGTATCTGGGCAGCCGATACTTGCATTGGCCGCGATGGAGGCGCTCCGCCAATGGAAGTACGAGCCGACCATCTTAGGCGTTGAGGCTGTTCCCGTGCGATTGCTCGTGACCATTACGTTCGAACGAAAGGACCCTCAAGGGTAGACAGCATATGAAGAAGGGAAGCCCCCCATTCCCTAGCGTGGTTTCGATGTTCAGCCTGTTCCTGACATTGCTTCCGCTCTCTTTGAAAGCGGCAGAGATAAGACCGTTGTTTCGCTACGCCGCAATTCTCACTCGTGGCGTCAATTCCGGTGGATCAGCTCGGATTCTTCCGGGGCACTACGAAACAGCAATCAATGCACAAAACGCGAACGGCTGGCCAGTCGTAACCGGCAAGAAGGTTGTTTTAGCTTTAACGGCTGCTAGCGAGCGGCCTGAGGCTCTGCTCGATGCGAACAACAGCAAATGCTCCTTAGACGGCTCCCAGACAATCACCTCCGAAGCCCAATTGCAAATACATATCGCATCGGACCACTCCCCAGCCAGCGAAGGGATCCTGCGCTCCCACTCGATCTCGGACACCATTTCCGCGCCGATTTATTTTCAGCTCGCGGACAGTCTCATCTACATGCAGGCAAGCCTCAACGGCTCACAGCCTCTCTGGATGATGTTGGACACGGGTTCGAGTGTCACCGTCTTCGACGAGCCGGTATCGAAGACCCTGGGAATTCGGTTCCTTGGCGAAGGGAACGCTTATGGACCCGGGCAAGGGTCCTCCCAAAAGTTGGCATTCGCCAGCCACGCTACCCTCAGTTTTGCTGGGGCAGAGCTCGGCGATCAAACTGTGGCGACGCTGCCTCTAGAATGGTTCTCGCGTGAAGTGGGCCGAAGTACTGATGGATTCCTCGGCTCCAATGTATTCCGCAACTATGTTGTTGAAATCGATTACGCAAACCAAGTGCTCCATCTCCACGATCCGACAACCTATTCGTACTCCGGCTCGGGTCAGCGTTTGCCACTCCAGTTTATCTGGGACAACATACCGAGTGTTCGGGCGCAGGTAGTGGCGCAAGATGGGACAGAAGTCTCCGGTGTCTTCTTAATCGATTCAGGCGCGACGTCCGCGCTTTGGCTCACGAAGGCCTTCAGCAACGCACACCCAGAGTTTCTTTCGGTCAAGGACACAATCGAAGTACCAAACGTGGTTGCCGTAGGGGGCGAGTTAAGTGCCCGGGTCGGGTGGGTGCCGGCGATTAGACTCGGAGGATTCGTAGTCTCCATGCCATTCACGCAATTTTCCCAAAATACTTCGGGCATTCTGGCCACACCTGACTTAGCAGGGATCATCGGGGCGCAAATGTTGCGGCGATTCACAGTCATATTCGACTACGCGCACCGAGAGATGATTCTCGAGCCAAACGAGCACTTCGGTGACCCATCCGAGTGAGGAAGAAAAGGCCAAAGTCATTGACGGCTCGTTAAGTGGAACCGTGCGAAATAGGAAGCTGGAAGCACCATGAAAAGCAGCACGATCACGACTCCCGTTTTATCCGTTGCGCGCATCTTCCTGTTGCTCTTTGGCGTCGCCGGCTCGGACTGCCCCCCGTCTCCGCGCCATTCTTCTGGGGACATGAAGAACGGCACACCGGGCCAAATCATGAAGCTGGGAGAATCCCTTCATGTCGACGCTCGGTAGGTGATTCGAAGTCGCAATTACAAAAGGCCCACACGCGACTGCGTGAACTGCTCCAGGAAGTTCAGCGAGAAAAGGCCCGCGATGAGCGCATGACAGCAGTTAAAATACGTTCCCGCTCCAGCGACGATTTGCTCCTATAAGTCCCCAATCAGTGCGAAGGACGACAGTTATGCTCGATGTAAGTTCTCTTTCGGAGATCGACCTTTTCAAACATCTGCCCGATTCCTGCTTAGAGGCGCTTGAGAAAGACAGCCATGTATTGAATTGCAGTGCTGGGCATCTGTTTTTTCAGCCCCGGCAGACGGGGAAAGTGCTCTTCATTTTGGAGCAGGGCTCGGTTCGCACTTTCAAAACCTACGGCGATAGAAAGCTAACGATCGCGGTGCTTCAACCTCCTGCCATATTCGGGGTAATGGGCTGCTTTGGCCAGGGAAGATACCTTTCTTCCGCAGAAGCTCTCGAGGAATCCCGCGTGCGAATAATTTCGCGCGATAGTATCCAATCTCTTTTAGAATGCGCTCCGCATGTAACCCACAAGCTCGTCGACCTGATGAGCGAGCGATGCCTGCACTTTCTGCACAAGATGGAGACCCTCGCGCTTAAGGGCCTGATTCCGCGCATTGCAACCTTGCTGTTAGAAAAGGCGGAGAACGGCGTGGTGGCTGGTATGACTCATAAAGATATGGCCGACCACCTCGCCGTTCACAGAGAGTCCATAACTGCCACATTGGGTGAATTACGACGGGCGGGCATCATCACGATAGAACGAAAGACGATACGCATTCTTCACCGCGAACGACTCGAGCATGCCACGCAGGAATAGAGCTCCGTTCGCACCTCTTCGCACTTTTGTAAGGATGATTACATTTCAATGCTGCAACCTATCCGATAAATATTCCTCTAACAGTAAGACAGACGCACGAATTCTCGGAGGAATGGTCATGAACTTGAAGTGGAAGTGTGGGCAAATCGTTCTTGCAGTCATTGTGGGTATGGTCGTTTCGCTTGCGCCGGCGCATGCGCAGACGAGCAATGGCACGATTGTAGGTAGTGTCACGGATCCCGCTGGAGCCGCTGTGCTGGGGGCGGCAGTGACCGTTACAAACACCGACCTGGGCGCCTTCAAACGGACCACGAAGACGGATTCCGCGGGGAGCTATCGCATCGATGGCCTTCTACCGGGGAGCTACAGCGTGTCCATCCAAGCCTCCGGCATGCAGGAATTCGTGGAGGTTGGAGTTGCGGTGAAGGCGTCTCTCGCCTCCACTGTGAACGCATCTTTGGTTATTGGAACTGTAAATGAATCGGTGTCTGTCGAAGCCTCTACTGGCGCAGAATTACAAACGCAATCCGGCGAGCTCAGCAGCAATCTTGGGCAAACCGAACTCAAGAATCTTCCTATTTTTGGCCTCAATCCGATCGAACTCGCATTTACAGTGGCTGGAGTCCAGGAGCAGGCGAATCGCGACGCCGTGACTAATGGAGTAGGTTTCTCTGTCAATGGGACGCGCCCACGTGCCAACAACTTTCTAATCGACGGCCAGGATAATAATGACAACAGCATCCAAGGCCAGGCATTCCTGCAAACAAACGAGGAAGCAGTTCGGGAAGTGACCGTGCTTACCAATTCCTATAGTGCGGAGTTCGGGCGCGGCGGCGGAGCGGTTACCAACGTCATCTACAAGAGTGGAACAAACGATTTTCACGGTTCCGCGTGGGAGCTGAATCGCAACTCGGCACTCGCGGCCGTTCCCGCGCAAAGTGGGTTCGCCGGCATCACCAAAAATCCGTTTGACAACGAGAACACATTCGGGTTCACCTTCGGCGGTCCCATCAAGAAAAACAAACTCTTCGTTTTCGGTACGTCCCAGTGGGATCGCGAGCGCGCCAGTGCCGCAGCGCAGACGAATACCCTGCTTGTTCCAACAGACGCTGGAATCGCTACGCTTCAATCGCTCGGCCCCAATCCCCGTGTCGATTTCCTCATTGCGTCTCTCGGCGGACTTCGGGGAGGCACTACGGGTGTCACCACTTTTGCGCTTGGCAATGATCCGAACGGCAATCCCCGGCCGGCGGTCCAAGTGGCTGATGTGCAGCGCAGTCAGGGAAGCATTGCCACGAACGACCGGCAATGGAGCGTCAAGCTAGACTATATTGCGTCACCGACCGATACATTAACAGTGCGCTTTTTCCGCGACGACATCAATACTGCGCCGGATTTCTTCAACCAGCCAAGCGCCCTCCCGGGACTGGATTCCCAAGTCGGCGGCCCGTCGTTCAACTTTGGCTTTACGTGGCAGCATACGCTCTCATCTCACGCCGTAAACGAGTTGCGCTTTTCTTACGGCCAATTCGATATTGAATTTGGTCCAACTCCGCAGACGGCCGCGAACCCCATCTTCAATTCGCCCGCCATCGTGATCACTGACCTGCTGGGGCCGACCGGGCAAACTCCGTCTTTCGGATTCTTGACGGGGTTTCCGCAGGGTCGCGGCCATAAGACATACCAATTCCAGGATGCCTTGAGCTACACGGTCGGGCGCCACACCTTCAAGGTTGGCGCGGACGTCGCGCTTCTAACAGTTCGAGACATAAGTCCGATCGACAACCGAGGCGAAATTTTTGTGCGGCCTGGCGGCGGATTCACAGGATTGGCCAACTTCATTGACGATTTCACAGGCAATGGAGGATCCATTGACAAAGTGTTCGGAAGCCCTGTCACTCTCCCTTTTCTTGCAACCTACGCGCCGTACGTTCAGGATACCTGGCACCTTCGGCAAAATCTCTCTGTTGACCTCGGCTTGCGCTACGAATATCAGAACACGTTCGAAAACTCGCTGCCATTCCCATCTCTCGATACCAAGCTCGGCGTCGGATTGCGTGGAACCACGAATTTCCCTGGAGTTTTCGCTAGCCAGCAGCAGGGGGACAAAAACAATTTCGCTCCACGCGTGGGCTTGGCCTATACACCTCATTTCTGGAGCCGTTTTCTTGGGCACGACAAGACCGTCATCCGCGCGGGTTACGGGATCTTTTACGACCAGCTCTTCACAAATATTCTCGATAACACCGCTACTAGCTCTCCAAACGCTGTTCAGGACACCGTCAATGCCGGGGGCGGTCGTGGTGTTGCCAATGCTTCCGCTGTTTTGGCCGGCTTCTCTTCTGTGCCTAGTCCGACGGGTTCTGTTAGCACGATTGCCAGCAATCTGCGAAATCCACTTACCCATCAGTGGAATTTAGACATCCAGCGCGAGCTCCCTGGCAATTTCATTCTCACTGCTGCGTATGTTGGAACCCGGGGCGAGCGCCTCTTCGTCAATCAGGACTTCAACCCCGGCAATGGCCAGTTTGACGCGAACGGCAACGTCATCCGCATGAATCCGAACCTTGGATCGATTCTCGTGCGCACCAACGGCGGAGATTCAATCTATCATGCCGGACAATTGACGCTCGACCGCAAGTTCTCTCATGGCTTGCTCCTTCGTGGAGCTTACACGTATTCCAAATTCATCGACGATACGTCTGAGGTCTTTATCACCAGCGGACTCAGTTCGTTCGCGCAGAACGTTTTCAACCAGGGGGCTGATCGAGGCCTCTCTGCGTATGACCGCCGTCATCGCATGGTGCTTACCTACGTGTGGGACGTGCCTTTTGTGCGTGGCTCCAGCAATCGATTTTCTTCCGCTCTCAAGGCCGTTACCCGGGACTGGCAGACTTCAGGTATTTTCACCTGGAGCACCGGCGCTCCCGAAACGTTCAACGATGGATTTGACGCCAACGGCGATGGCCACGGCGGCAACGATCGGCCCAACCTCGGTAATCCTGCGGCGCCCCTAACCGCCGTCGGCATTGACGGAACCCAATTGGGCCTCACAACAACACCAGGCACATTCTTTGGTCCGAATGCTCACGATTGCATAAACGGGGCACCGACTTGCGTTGCCGGTCCGGCATCGAGTTTCCACTTCCTGATTCCCGCCAGTGGGCTGGGGAATGTCGGCCGAAACACCTTTATCTCGCCAGGCTTCCAGAACTACAACCTTACCGTTCAGCGCTCGTTCAAGATTCCCCTGCACGACTTGCAACGACAGCAGATTCTGGTTCGCGGCGAATTCTTGAACGCCTTCAATCACCCGAACCTTGGGATCCCGAGTCTGAATCTGAGCGGAGGCAACGTCCTCAACGAAGCGGGGACGATTAATGGCGGCCGGGAGATCCGTGTTCTTCTCCGCTACAGCTTCTAGCGGAACCTGCCTGAGGGCTCGCCGCATAGCGCACCGGCTTTGCCGATCCGACGTTGCAGGATAGTGACATCCGGAGCATTTGTCTTGGGCTCACTTTCAAATCCTAGACCGAGATTCTCGAGAGCTCGTTTTCGTCGGGGAGGGTCCGCGATGACCCCCCCCGGTTCCTTTTAAAGAAGCAACGACACTCATTGATGGTTCTCATTGAGGAAATCCGATTCTGGTGAAGAGGTTCGACAACGCAAGAAGGCATTGTCGACAACCCAACCATTCAGGTCTAAGGTTCAGGCTGCTCTGAACTGCCACAACGGCCCCGCGACTAACTGTTGCCAACTGTTGCCACATTCCGGCATTATGTGGGTGTCCAAAGGGCCTTTCAGGGCCACCGAGGGACGATGCAAGAATCAGCAAGCGGCAATGATTTCTAATATTTAACGGGTTTTCTTGAGTTTTCTTCAACGAGCCAGAGACAATCCCATCGGCTCCACCAAAATTGACGCGAATCCGCTGCACAGACTTGCCAAACACATTCTAATTGCCGTGGTTTCATTTTTGATGCTCGTCTACATTGGCGACTACCTTTCCGTCCGCATCCGCATGCTCCACGCAAAACCCATCGATCCGTTCGAAACCATCACCACTTTGCGCATCTTGGCCATCCCCGAGAAAAACGGCAAAACGGAATACGAAACCGACGCGCAGAATCCCCAGCAAACCGTTACCTGCGTCCACTCCTTGTTCCCGCACGCCGGCTATTCGCCTTGTTGGTACATCAAGCCAAAGCTCAACCAGCCGATTCCAATGTGATCGTTCAGCCGTTTCTATTTCGATCTGTTTCAGCGGAAAAGAAAAGTGGCAACTGGTAAGCTACTTTTCCGAGGGCTGTTTTGGCGGGATTTCCGCGTAGCCCGGCGTAACTTGCTTTAAGTCTTGGTCCACAGACGCCGTCGCGTCTCCCACCGTCCAGCGAATTCCTCCGCCAACTAAGTTCAGGAAAAAATCGCTCTGCCAATTCTCAGGCCGGTCTCCCATCGCCGTGTAAAAAACTCGTCCCTTGCCGTGCATCCGCGCCCACGTCACCGGATACGGCGCGCGCTGGTAGCATTCACCCTTCATGTCCTTCGTCTCCAGTGTCAGGATCACGTGCAAGTCCGGCGCGAAATCCTTGATCGAATACCATTCTTCATTGAAACGAACTGGCGACGCCACTCCCTCCAGCCCCGGAAACTTCGGGTCGTTCACCGTCAGATTCGCGTCTTGCAGTCGCGGCTTGCTTCCATGCACGATAAACTCGCCGCCCAACATCTTCAGATAGGCATCTTGCTGATCGCCATGCGCGATGTAGCGGTTCGAAAGGTCTTTGGGATCAGGCTCGGGGTGAAACGTGTCGCTTGCGGCGTGCACCCCCACAAAGCCCATCCCTTTGTGGATCGCCTCCAGCAGCGATTTCTTTCCGCCGGGGGTCATCGGAGGCTTGCCGTCCGTTCCTAGCGTCGTGAGATCGCCTGTAGTGAAAAACACGACTGTCGAGTAGTGGTGATACGACTGTGTGTCGAAGATGCGCCCGTCCTTCGATACCTTGACATCGAACCCATACTTTACGCCCATCTCGGTTACCGCGCGGTCCACGATGCTCGGCTGCCCATTGATTTTCTTCACCACGTCATGCTCCCATCCCGAAGACTTCGTGAACACGAGGATGGATTTCTTCTTTTCCGCTGGCAGCTGGCTCGCGAGCGCCAGTCCCGTGCCCGCCACGGTCGCGGTCCGGAGAAATTCTCTGCGGCTCGAAACTGCATTCATCGGACCCTCTCTATCAGCCTTCTGAAAAACCCAAAACTGTCATTCTGAGGGCATCCCATAAGGATGCCCGAAGAATCTCTGCATTGGTCCAAATTTTCTAAGGAATGATTGCTCGCAAGTTTGCTCTGGAATCACAACGCGAATCGTTCTGCCGTTGCCAAGGTCGATCGTTTTGGCTATCCTGCCAGCCTCTTCTGCTCTCGATCCGCTTCATCCAGCCAACGCTCCAGCACGGATTGCGAATCAGGTGCCACTTGCAGGAAGCCCAATCCCGCGCCCATGTTCGGCTGCGAATAAATGACCTTGGCCTTGGCTTCGAAAAACGCATCGCCTGCGGCAATCTTCACCAGAACCATGGTTTCCTTTGGAAAAGGATTCATCATGTCCAGGTAGCATCCGTGCAGGCTCAGTTCGCTCACCCGCGAGGCGATGCGCACATCGGCCCTTTCGTCAACCAGCTCGGCGCTGGCGATGAACGTATACCTGGGCCCACGGCGTTTTTCGTCGTACACGATGTTTGCCTCCGGCGAGATGCCCCTTGTCCCAATGGTACGACGTTTTCCGGTGTGAACAGTAGAGCGTCCCAAAGGAGCCTTGACCAACTGGAAACCTCCGGTACTACCCTCTTCAGTTTGCTAGCGCGCTTTTCCTTCGTCTAGGGTTCGCCAAAAATAGCAGGCAACCCCCACCGCACTCCATGATTCAGAGGGGGTAACGAGCCTTCTTCGGGCTCCGCAATGGGGGGTAAAGACGTTTTGCTCCGCTTCTCCCGGCTCTCTTCTCCAGTGAGGTGTTCTGATGGCACGTTGGGATTGCCGCTTCCTCCCCTTTGTCCTCTCGGCCAGCCTGCTTTGGCCTTCCCTTTCTTCCGCTCAAGACCAGCTTGCACCGCAAGACGACTCGGCAAAGCCTCTGAGCGCCAAAGAAGTCAAGAGACGCGGCAAAAAACTCATCAAAGAACTCACTGTCGATGACTCAAACTGGCTCTTGAACGAAGTCCCGGACATCATCACCGACGCGGAACGCCGCGCCTTCCTTCAACTCTCCACTAGCGAAGAGCGCGAACAGTTCATCGAGATATTTTGGCGCGATCGCAATCCTGAACCCGATTCACCCGTCAACACCGTTCGCGAAGAGCACTACCGCCGCCTCGCCTACGCCGACGAGCACTTCGCCTCCGGAATCTCCGGCCGAAAGACCGATCGCGGTCATATCTATATTATTTGGGGTCCGCCCGACGCGATTGAATCGCATCCCACCGGCGGCGCCTACGATCGCCCTCTCGAACAGGGCGGCGGCTCGACCACAACTTACCCCTGGGAGCTGTGGCGCTACCGGCATCTCGAAGACATCGGCGAAAACATCGAGATTGAATTTGTCGATCCCAGCGGATCCGGCGAATACCGCATCACGAATGACCCCTGCGAAAAAGATGCGCTCTCTCACGTTCCGGGGGCGGGCCCAAGCTTGACAGAAATCATAGGCCAATCCACCAAAGCCAATCGCTTCTCCAACTCCAACGGCTCCACCTGCCCAATGCCTCTTGGTGGTCACTCCGCCGGCATGAATGAGTTTGACCGCTTGGACCGGTATTTCCGCGTCCAAAGCCCACCGTCACGTTTCAAAGACCTCGAAGAGCTAGTCACCGTCCGCGTCGTCCACAGCCAGATTCACATGGACTATCGCACCGATTTTCTCCGCGTCACCAGCAACACCGTTCTCGTCCCCATCACTGTCCAGGTGCCCAATCGCGATCTCAGTTTCCAGAGCAAACAAGGCGTGCATTCTGCGGTCTTGAATCTCTACGGCCGCATCACCACTCCCGGAGGAGTCGTTGTTCAAACCCTTGAAGATGTCGTTTCCTGTGATGTTCCCGACTCGCTTTTCCAGTCTTCTCTCAATCTTTTTTCCATCTATCAAAAAGCAATTCCTCTCCGCCCCGGCCTCTATCGCCTCGACGTCGTCCTCAAAGACACGCATAGCGGCAACCTCGGGGTCTTCGACACGGCCCTCCGTGTCCCTCGTTTTGCCGAAGACCAGCTCGACGCCAGTTCCTTGATTCTTGCGGATCAGATCGAGTCCGTCCCCACCTCGCAAATCGGCACCGGCCAATTCGTTCTCAACTCCTACAAAGTCCGCCCCCGCCTGAGCCAGGAATTCTCCAATACAGACAAGCTGGGCATCTTTCTCCAGCTCTACAACTTGAAATTGGACGAGACCTCCCACAAGACAAACGTCTCCGTCGCGTATCGCATCTGGAAGGACCGGCAGGAAATCTGGCGCGCCGTCGAATCTTCCGGTCAAGTTCGTCAGGGCGGCGAACAGCTCACCATTCAACGCTATCTGCCGGTAGCCTCGCTCGCTCCCGGCCGCTACACCATCGAAATCACTGCCATCGATCTGCTCACCAACGAAACCGTCATCCGCACCGCCGGCTTCACCGTAAAACCCGCGCCGCCCGCGAAACCCGCCGCCACCACCCGCACACCAAGTTCCTAGCCGCTCGCGCTATCATAGAATCAAATGCCGGATCGCACTCGCGCGCGCGAACTGGCCGCCGAATTCATTCGCAGCGGCGACCCAACTGGCTGGTTCGAGCCTCTCTACCGGGAAGCCGAAGCAGGGAAGAGCGTCCTTCCCTGGGCGAATCTCTGCACCAATCCTCACCTGCTGGGTTTTTGGAAATTTCACCCGCAATCGACCGCCGGAAAACTCGCTCTGGTTATCGGCAGCGGCCTCGGCGATGATGCCGAGCAACTCGCCACCTGGGGATATCGTGTCACCGCGTTCGACATTTCGGAAACCGCCATTCGCACAACCCGCAGACGCTTCCCTAAGACCGATGTGAAATACGTCGCTGCCGACTTGCTCGAGCCGCCCTTAACCTGGCATCGCACTTTCGATTTTGTCTTTGAGGCAAACACGCTGCAAGTTCTGCCAGCAGTCCTACGGCCCCGGGCGATAGAAAAAATTGCGGGATTCGTCCGTCCCGCCGGCGTATTGCTGGTGATCGCCCGCGGCCGCGAACCTGCCAACCCTGAAGGCCAGATGCCCTGGCCCCTCACCCGGACGGAACTCTCAGCCTTCACCGCAGTAGGTCTCGATGAACTTTCCTTCGAGGAATTTCCCGACCTAGAGGAACCGGGCGTGCGCCGTTTCCGTGTCCTCTACCGACGCCCCTCTCCATGAATCGCTGGTCCGCCGCGACTTAAGAAGTGTTATCCTCTCCGCCATCCCCCGCCTCAAATATCACAGAGGAGGAAAAGGCCATGCTTCGCAAACTCATGAGCACCACCAACGATCCCGTCCTGACCATTCTTCGTCTGATTCTTGGCATCGTCTTTTTTGCCCATGGCGGGCAAAAAGCCCTCGGCTGGTTCGGCGGTTACGGTTTTACCGGCACCATGGGCTTCTTCACGAGCATGATGCACATCCCCGCGCCTTTTGCGTTCCTGGCCATCTGCGCCGAATTCCTGGGAAGTATCGGCTTGATTCTCGGCCTTCTCGGTCGCGTCGCTGCTTTCGGGATCGCTTCGAACATGCTGGTGGCCGTGGCCATGGTTCATTGGCACTTCGGCCTATTTGCAAACTGGGCCGGCAATCAAAAGGGCGAAGGCATTGAGTACCACCTTCTCGCGCTCGCCATCGCCTTCGCTATCATGATCAAAGGCTCCGGAGCCTTTTCCGTGGATGGGGCGTTCTCCAAATAGCGACAAATTCTGGTCGCGGCCGGTATTTGAGCTCCACTTCAAGGAGCTCCCGGGGCCATGCGCTACAGGTGATGCCCGTCATGCTGTCCGCCTTGTGGGACAGGAATTTTCCGGCGCTCCGTCACGGCACGAGTTAACCGCCGTCCAGCTTCTCTCGGATCATTTTGTCGGCGCCACTCCACCACCTAGAAACGCTGCCACCGCGGCGAGGAATTCTTCCGTCTTCTCAATCGGCGGTACATGCCCGCACTTGTCGAAGCTCACCATTTTCGCTCCGGCGATTCCGGCGGTGTACCGTTCCCCTGCCGAAATCGGCAGCAGCTTGTCCTGTTTGCCCCAGACCACAAGCGTCGGCACTTTGATGTTCGCCAGTTTATCGTCCAGGCGTTCTGCCGCGAGCGCCGGATTGATAAGGATGCTCCGCACCGTATAGCCGTCTTTCGTCGCCAGCTTATCGGTGAAGGTTTTCCGCAGCGCATCTTCATTTAGCCAGCTCGTGTCGTAAAATACCGCCTCCATCAATCCGCGCATCGCTGTGAGAGAACTCGGATTTAGATCCGGAATCGGCCTGTCCTGCTTCAATCCCGCGGCGTCCACCAGCACCAGTTTCTCCACCGGAATCAAATGCGCCCCGCCCGATAATTCCGTCGCGTACAGCCCTGCGATCCATCCACCCAGCGATTCGCCAACCAAGCTCGTCTTTTCCACTTTCAATTGCCGCAAAAACTCGTTTAGAAAATCCACATAGGTTTGGATGCTGTAATCCAGCGGCGGCTTGTCCGATCGCCCGAAGCCAATCTGGTCGGGAACCAGCAACCGGTATTTCTGCGCCATGGGTTCGAGCACCGGCAACCAATCTTCCTTGCGGCTCCCCAATCCGTGCAGCAGCACCACCACCGGCCCGTTTCCCACATCGAAGTAGTGAATCATCTGGCCGAACACCAGCACGGTTTTGTCCGTCGGCTGCCCCTGGCCGGAAGCTGGAACCACAAACACTGCCAACAGTAGGATGAGCCCGAATTTCTTGGTTCCGCGCATGATCTCCCCCCTGCCCTTGCGCGCCCTCTTTAACACAGCCCAGCGTGGATTGCTACTCTGCCTGCTGTTTGCGCCACCCGCAAAATAATCTGCACGCGCGAACATCCGCTCCACTGGAGCAACGCATCATTACTCTTGGTCTGTTGGTGCTCGCAAAAAGAGAAAGCGCCGGAATTTCCGGCGCCTTCTCTCCGCAAAGGGTTTGCAAGAGCCTACTGTGGACAGGGTACCGCGGACTGCGGCAGCGCGGCCGTATCCGGATAGCTGAATGCTCCGCTGATCGCATCCGAAGTCGCCCCCATTTCAAACCACTGCAACAGGGCTTCGGTCTGCGGGTGATAAAGAAAGACCTCATTCCGTTCCTTAACAAATATGCTCACGGTCGCGTTCGGCAATACCCCCACGGGATCGCCAGTTTCCAGGTTTCCCTGGCACACCTTTGAAGTCGGCGGCTGGCCGGGGAATTGCCAACGCGGCACCGCCGTGTTTACAAAGGGATCGTTGAAGGCTTCCGAAGTTTCGTGTGAAAGCGCGGTGACATCCTGAAATCCCGCACCAAAAAGTCCCGGAGAGATCCAGCTCGAAAATGCGAAAATCCATCGCGGTTGAGGCGTGGTGCCGGACTCAAAAAAATAGGTATGGAAACCGAGGGCGCAGCATTTTGCGGGTTTCCCAGTAGTGTCGATCGAAAACAAATAGGTATTGGGCCATGCCTGCATGTTGAAAGCATTCGTTGAGTAATTGTTGGCGTTGATGTCGTTTACTACTTGATTGGAAAAGAGGACTTGAAACAGCAAGTCCAGCAACTTTATGAACTCCGTACCGTCGGGGGCGCGGCCAACAAAGTACGATTGGACTGTCACGATGCTTCCGTCCGGCAACTGCACCTGGACGTGTCGCGGAATATCGATGGTGACACGATTAACGATGCTCGGGTCCAGCACGGTGTGCCAGTTTTCTGCCATATTGTTGAAGAATTCCGCGCGCTGAATCGCGTCGGCGAACTGAATTTGGGGGCCCGAGGTATAGTTTGTTGTCGCAAAGTTCGGAGAATCCGTCAGGAGATCGGTGAAGGTAAACGGCACTGCTGCCGAAAAGCCCGCAGGCACGTTGAGCAGATTTAGCGAAATCGTCGTAATGTTCGCGGGAATTTCCGTGCTGCCGCCGAGCTGCGGATCATTTCCCATCATGATGTAAGGGAAAACTCGGCCGACAGATGGGCCTCCTTGAGCGGCAAACGCGCCCGCAAAGGTCGGCACCGTGAGGAGACCAGGGATGTTCCCGCCAGGGCGGTGGAGAAAGTCTCCTGAGCTGTTGCTGTTTCCCGCTACACGGTTGGGACCTGCCTTCGTGCTCGCGGTATTTCCTGCTGCGGCGCTGCTGCCCGTCGTGAAGACTTGACTAGAAATGGTTGCGTTGGGAGGAAACATCAGAATAAATCCCGGGTCTGTTGGTTTCGGGATTGCCGCTGAGCCCAAGGCTACAGGCGACGCGATGGAGTAGCCTGCACTGACTTGGGCTGAGAACGGAGAGGGTTCACTCTGAACCGTCTGGCCTGCCGTGCGTACAGCAAAGCAAGCCAACAACACCGGCCCCAAGAACAGGGCCGCAAATCGCCTTAAATTTCGCATGGATTTTCTCCCTGAGGAAATGACAGCTGAGGGCGCCGCTGCACCATACACTCACACTGATGTGAACGCAAGAGTAGTACATGAAAAAAAAAGATATTTAATTTCTTAAGCCTTGAGGATTTCTTCCGCGGAAACGAAATTACTTGGAGGGATTTTGCGCGCAAAATATTGATTTTCGTATGTCCCGGCTGACGGCTATCAAATTCTTTATGCGCCCAATGCTATCGGGTACTAATACTATTAAAGCCCTGCTAGGCCAAGCGGCGTGCAGTTCCTTTTTCAGTGGGGCTGCGAGCTACCGCGAATTGTCCGACCCGTGCTAGATTCCCCAACGCGCTTTGGTTGCCGTCCTCGCGGTAATACTTTCACGAATGCCTCGGCTTATTCAGTTCGGCACAATTTCTTGGTGCCTCGTGCTCTGCGCCTTTTCCTCCGCAGCGGCGGCCGCGCAATCCACTCGTTACTCGGTGAAGCTGCTGCCGGATTTCGAGCGCCAGCTGTTGCTGGGCGAAGAGACGATCGAGTTTCAAGCCGATGCAGGTGAAGCCGTGTGGGAGAAGCAGACGGGCTTGCAAATCGTTACGGCAAAGTTCGCGGACGGAGAAGTGACGGTGGCCGAACAGGCCGTGCGCGTCTGCTTGCATTCGAATGCCAAGCACACCTTGCAGCTCAAATACACGGTGGCTCAAGCGAGAGGCATGAAGTGGCTTGCCGGCAACGCCGGGCTGGTTACGGCATTTTATTGTGAAGCGTGGAAGGTCTGCGACAATTCACCGGGCCAGAGAGCCTTGCTACGCATGGAGATTGTTGTTCCTTCCAAGCCACTGACCCACGGCGCAAGTGGATTCAGGGCGGTGGGACCCGGACGGCGGGAAAAGCAGTGGAGCGACCGCGATGGCGATCACTTCGTTTTTGAGCAAAGCGATCCGGTGCAAACCTATTTGTTCAGCTTTGCTGTCGCGCGGCTCGAGCTCGCTGATGATGGAATGTTTTCGATTTATGCGCCGACAATAGATTTAAACAAAGCGGCATTTACGAAGACGGCGGATGCGTATGCTTCCTGCGAGCCGCCGCTTTGGTCGATCCGATGAATTCGCACTACACACAAGCGTTTTTGCCGGGGCCGAGCATGGGACAGGAGGCCGCGGGGATGGCGCTTATGTCGCAGGACGACCTGGCCGATCTCGCGACGAAGGACGACGTGCAGTTGATGGCCCATGAGCTGGCTCATCAGTGGTGGGGCGTGACGCTCGGGATCCGCTCGTGGTCTGATTTCTGGTTGAACGAGGGGTTTGCGGAGTTTATGTCGGATGCCTACATCGAAAAGCGCCAGGGGCGCGCCGCGTACGACAAGAAAATCGCGGAATTGCGAGAGCGCATGAAGAGACTGCGTGAGCAGGGGAAGGATCGCCCGCTGCATTGGGAAAAATGGAAGGACGCGCGCGAAGCGCTGGGACCAATCCCGTACGTCAAAGGCGCGTTGTTCCTGGATCGGCTGAGGAAAGAATTGGGCGACGAGATTTTCTGGCGCGGGATCGGTTTGTACACGTCCCGGAACGCGCGCCGGCTCGTGGACTCACAGGATTTCAAGCGCGCGATGGAAGAGGCCAGCGGCCGTGATCTTTTGGCGCTGTTCCAGGAAGCGGTCTATCACTGAAGCGGTCAATCGCCGAAATTGCGTCTGACGGAAAATGTAAGAACGGAAAATGGAAGAGATGAATCGCCCGCCCTTTCCGCATGGTCCACAAATCGCCGTGCATATCGAGCCATTCACCGACGGCGAAGCCCGGCTTTCGGTCGGAGCCCAAGCGGAGCACGTTGCCATCGAGATCTTCGCTCTGCATTTCGCAGGTCCAGGAGTAGTTGGTGGGCGGATAGGGGACTTTGGCGCCCCTGCTTTTGCATTCTTCGAAGAGGGCTTCCAAGTCGCCGATGCCGATCCAGACCCACGAGCCAGGATTCCCTTGGTCACCTTCGCACAAGAAGATGTGGCAACGATCGCGCGAGATTGAAGCGAAAAGGCCTTGCTGCCAGTCGAGCTTGAAACCGAGCCCGCTCACGTAGTAGTCAATGCTGGCCGCAATGTTGCCCACACGCAGAATCGGGGTGACGTTCTCGAATTCGGTAGCAGCGGCCTTCACTGGTTCCTTCGGAGCCTCGGTGGAGGACATGGTTGGCTCCTCATTCGGAATTGCCTGCTTGGCTTGAAAACGGAAAAGATTGTACGCCTGACTTGCCTGCTGGCGACTCCGTTTTATGTGCCGCCACCGTACGTGCATTGGAGTATGATTGCCGGCAGCCAGGACGCACGTGGCGTAAGCGTTTCCCGCGGGAGGCCGATGATGCCAGTCGTGATGCCAAAGACCGATGCGGCTCGCGTCGCAGCTTTGCAAAAGTACGAGATTCTGGACACCGATCCGGAACAATCCTTCGACGACCTTACTTTATTGGCTTCTTTCATCTGCAAAACGCCGATCGCACTGATATCCCTGGTCGACGAGAACCGTCAGTGGTTCAAGTCGCGCATTGGCGTGGAAGTTTCAGAGACCCAACGCGACATCGCTTTTTGCTCCACGGCGATACAGCAAACCGACGTGTTCGTCGTGCCGGACGCGCTTGAGGATGTGCGCTTCCGAAATAATCCCCTGGTGATCTCCGAACCGCACATCCGCTTCTACGCCGGCGCTCCGCTGATCAACGAGGAGGGCTATGCCCTCGGAACGCTGTGCGTCGTCGATCGAACACCCCGCGAACTAAGCTTCGATCAGAAGGAGGCCCTGAGGGCGTTGAGCCGCTTGGTGCTTGCGCAGTTGGAATTCCGCCGCAACCTGGTGCTGCTGAAAGAAGCCCTCAATGACCGCACCAAGGAAGAACATGAACGGCAACGAGAAATCCAAAAGCTCCAGCAGACCCTCCTGAGAGTCATGAACTTGCACGCCTGACACAGAACCGCGGCCCGCCGGCTCAGATTAACTTATTTATTTTCAGCACCTTAGCGAATGTCGAGACCCCTGCGTATCCGTCCCATTGCAGACGCACAACCTTGGTGCAACAATGGGCCAAGGCACAATAGGCATCGTCAGGCGCGGGAAACATATCCGCGCGGATCGGTGTCTAAGAGTATGGAGCGGACATCGATTCTGGTGATCGCAAAGCGGACATCGTTCTGGTGACCGCAAAGCGGTCAAAGGGAACTGCTCGATCAGGTTCCCGGCCAGAGACCTCGATTCGGTCAAGGTTGCAAGTCGTGCCTGGGTCCACGTTCTAAGGTAAAGGTGTTCTGCACGCGGATCGATCGGCAGGGGCCCGATTCAGCATCTAGAGAGCGATGCTGAGAAACAGCGGGCCGGAAAGGTCGGCATGTCCGATTGGGCTAGCGCCCTTTCCTGGGGCCGCGATGAAGCCGAACTCGTCCATGAGCTGCAAGCTGGCTCGGAGACGGCCTTTGACTGGCTCGTGACGCACTATCATGCGCCGGTTTATAACCTCATCCTCGGCATGCTCGGCGACACATCGGATGCGGCTGACGGCACGCAGGAAGTTTTCTTGAAAGCGTTTCGCGGCATCCGCAGGTTCCGCCAGGGCAGCTCCTTGAAAACCTGGCTGTACCGCATCGCCATTCGCGAAGCGCTGAATCACAAGCGGTGGTTCAAGCGGCACTTGCAGAAAAATGTTTCGATCGACGCCGAGGCTGAGGAAGGTCACACGCAAATCGAAATCGAAGATCTTGGCGCTACGCCGTTCGAGCGGCTCGCGGCGCTGGAAATCCAAGCGGTCGTGCAGGAGGCGTTGCAGCAAATACCGGATGTATTTCGCAGCGCGGTGATTTTGCGCGACCTCGAGGGGTTGAGCTATGAGGAAGTCGCGGAAGTCTTGGAATGCAGCGTCGGCACGGTGAAGTCGCGCATTCTTCGGGGGCGACGTGGGCTGAAAGAAATTATCGAACCGCTGCTCGCCGAGCCCAAGATGGAAAACAAAAGTTTGCGGACAGATTCGCATGGGGCCGTTGCCGATCCGCAGGCGTCGCCGTTTGGTGATGCATTTTCCGCGGCGCGCCGGATCGTTGTTTCTGCAGAAAGTAATTCCCCGCGGTCAAGGGCCGCGGGCGAGGGTCTCCCATGAAGTGCACCACGGTACGAACGAAACTGGCTGGGTATCTGGACGACGCAATGACGGGCGCGGCTCGCGTCGAAGAGCGCGTCGAGATTCGCGAACATCTGGAAGATTGCAAAGGTTGCCGTGCGGAGCTAGAGCATTTCCGCAAGCTGTCTGTGATGTTGTCGCGCATGCCCAAGAGCCCGCCGCCGGCCGATCTCGCCGTGCGCATCAAGGTGGCTGCGGCCCAAGCCCAGCAGTCGCGAGATTGGCCGAGCCGTCTCCGCCGGGTGACGGACCGAGCCGAAATTCTTCTGGACAACGTTTTTCGTCCGCTGACACTGCCGGCCACTGGCGGATTTTTCTCGGCGATTCTTGTGTTCGTTCTGGTTTTCCAGATGATCGTGCCGGGCATCACGGTGCGCGCCGTGGAAAACGATGTGCCTATCAATTTAATGCGTCCGGCAGAACTTGTTTCGCTCTCCGATTATCCGCAATCCTGGGCGCCCGAACAGCACGATGTAGAGCTCGCGCTGCCGCATGGTTTGCTTGTTGACGTCACGGTTGACGCGCAGGGACACATGACCGCTTACCAGATTCTCGCTGGCCCGAGCAGCTTGGAACTTCGGCGCCAGCTCGATCAGATGCTGCTGTTTTCGCGCTTTAGCCCGATGCTGAGCTTCGGCCGGCCAACTTCGGGCGGGCACGTGGTTCTCAGTTTTAGCGCCGTCCGCGTTCGCGGCTAAATTCGGATGCGATGAGAAGTTTCAAATTTCTCTCGATCGCCAAATTTCTGTTCGCCACATTATTTTTTCCGCTTCCCGCTGCTTTTTTTCCTTCTCCGCTCCTCGCCCAGCAAAAAATGACTGACGACGAGTGCCAGTTTTTCGACTCGATCAATCGCGAACGCGCCGCGCAATCTCTGGTTGCGCTGCAGTGGGATGAAGGGCTCGCTAAAGCCGCCCGCCTCCACGCTCGCCGCATGGCTTTCTATAACGTCGTCGAGCACCAACTCTCCGGGGAACCGGACCTGGAGGTCCGCCTGGCCGAAGCGGGCGCGCGCTTTGGCGCCATCGCCGAAAACATAGCCGTGGGGTCAAATCCTCAGACCATTCACGACGGATGGATGCACTCTCCCGGGCATCGGAATAATATTTTGAATCCGCGAATGACTGCGGTGGGAATCGCGGCGGTTCGAACGAACGCGGGGCTTTTTGCGGTGCAGGATTTTACGCTGTCGGTTTCGAATCTGAGTGTGGAAGAGCAGGAGAAAAAAATCGCGGCGTTGCTGACGGAGGGTGGCTGGCGCGTGAGCGGTTCGAAGGAAGAAGCGCGCAAGGCGTGCGAGACAGATCAGATCGAATCGGGGACGGGAATGAAGGCCATGTCCCTGGTGCGGTTCGAAACAGCGGACCTGAGCAAATTGCCAGAAGATCTCGAGCGGAAGTTACGAAGCAAACCCTTTCGAAACGCAACCGTCGGGGCCTGCCAAGCAAGTGGCGGCCCGGGCTTTGCTCACTTTCGAATCGCGCTGCTGTTGTTTTAAGCGGGAGAGGCAGGCTCGCCGAGGGACCAGAGATTGGCTAGGCGCTCGAAAGATATTCTTGTATCCGGGGCTGAGACGCAATACACTATGCGCACCATGAACACACAGCTCGCCAACTGCTATCGCTGGTATCGATTTACTTGGCATCCAACCAGGTGGCGGGGGGCGTTTCTGTAAGCGGATTCAGAGGAAAAAAGACTCGACCCACTCGCAAGCCGAGTGGGTTTTTTGTTTTAGGGGACGAAAATCCATTGAGAGGGCCGGAAAGATGATCATCTCCATGAGACTGCATGCGAAACGGGAAGAGATTGACGAGGTGCGGAAGCAGGTGGAGCACTTCGGATACAAAGTGCACTCGATCGAAGGGGAAGAGCGCGTGGTGATCGGCGTGGTAGGCGTGGGCGACGTGACGGCGTGCATGGAATCGATCGAAGCTATGCCGCAGGTGGAGAATGTCGTGCGAATCAGCGCGCCGTATAAATTTGTGAGCAAGGAATTTCGTCCTGGGAAAACGCGCATCAAAGTGAACGGCACGGAAATTGGCGGTGGCGAATTCGTGGTGATGGCGGGGCCGTGCTCGGTGGAATCGGAAAAGCAGATTATGCAAGCGGCGGAAGGCGTGGCCAAAGCGGGTGCGAAAATGCTGCGCGGCGGCGCGTTCAAGCCGCGGACTTCGCCGTACGATTTTCAGGGAATGGAAGAAGCAGGATTGAAGCTGCTGCAGAAAGCCAAGAAAGCCACGGGGCTGGCGATCATCACCGAAGTGATGACCGACAGTGACGTGGAACTGGTGGCTGGGTACGCCGACGTGATGCAAGTCGGCGCGCGGAACATGCAGAACTTCATGCTACTGAAGGCGCTGGGAAAATGCGGGCGGCCGGTGCTGCTGAAGAGGGGATTGAGCAGCACGGTGAAAGAATTGCTGATGTCTGCCGAATACATCACGGCGCATGGAAACCCAGACGTGATTCTTTGCGAGCGTGGCATCCGCACGTTCGAAACGGTGACGCGGAATACATGCGACATCGCGGCGATTCCCGCGCTGAATGAACTGACGCATCTGCCGGTGATTCTCGATCCGAGCCACGCCACGGGGAAACGCAGCCTGGTGCCGGCGCTGTCGCGCGCCGGCGTGGCGATTGGCGCGGACGGCTTGATCGTGGAAGTGCATCCCGCGCCGGAAAAGGCCATCAGCGATGGCGCGCAGTCTCTGGACCTCGCACAATTCCAAAAAATGATGAAGGACCTGGAGCCGTACATCCGGCTATGGAATGAGTCCAGGAAAGTGCAATTCGCGGGCGCGGCCGCGAATTGAGGCAGTCGAACCGCCGCTCTTAGAGAGGAGAGTTCAAAAGCCCACATGCAGAACTCTCGCAGGGGATGTCCAGGCTTGCCTTCTCACGCCGTTCAGGCGACTCACCCGGTACCTCGGGCAACCTCAGCCACTCAGCGAAGGTCCAAGTACCTGTGAACTAGGAAAACCTCCTAAGCCGTCGGTTTCCTCACGAATCCAGCCCTGGAACACGAGCGGATTTCACATGTTTCCTGCAGCTGGCCAATCGGCCAATTACCGTGAGAGCAAGTTCCATTGCGAGGCGCGTCCCCAAGTGTTTTCTAGAAGGAGTGGGGTTTCTGTCCCTGGATTCGCCGGAGATTGCCGCGAGATGAGAAATAGAAAGGTTGAGTCCGCAAGAAATGGGATGCGCTACGCAGCGGCCACAGTGGGTGTGGCTTGGGCGTGCTTCATCGGAGTATCGTCCGCAAAAGCCCAGGTTAAAGCATCGAGGCAAGAAACTCACTCGGCATCACGGTTGTTAACCGTGGCGGAAGGGCGTTCGATTGTCGATGCCGCATGGGAAGAGGATCAGCCGGCGCGCGGGACCCAGGACTGTTCGCACCTTGTCCACCAAACATATTTGAACGCCGGGTATGAGTACCCGTATGCAAGCTCCTTCGACATTTATGCGGGGAGTGAGAATTTCGACCGCGTGAGAACTCCCCAGGCCGGAGACTTGATTGTCTGGCCGGGGCACGTTGGGATCGTCGTGGATCCATTGCAGCACAGTTTTTACAGCTTGGTGAGCACGGGTTGGGAAGCGCAGGATTACGAGGGAGCTTACTGGAGATCACGCGGGCGGCCACGTTTTTATCGGTACAAACTCGGGAGCTCGGGGAACCTGACCGTTGCCAAGGTTTCGGCTTCTACACAAGCGCCTGGGAGTGCGGGTCGGGAAACTACGCCGCTCGCCATCGACGAGCGATCGGCCGTGGAATACCCGGCAGCCAAGCGGGCACCGAAGCCAGCGTCCGAGCGCACAGCGACATTCTATGGACCGATGCCCCCGGCCACACTGGAACATCCAGCGAAGACCGCTGAGCTTCCACCGAGTATTCTCATCGCGACGGGAAACAAATCGCCAACGCGCGAAGGGGTTGCCGCAGGGATTTCAGAATTGAGCAACGCCGCCGGAAACGTGTTGCGCGCCGGTGAGCCTTCGGCGCTCGAAATGCCCGTGGTAATTTTTGAGCGTCTTCAGGTGGAACGACTGGAACTTAAGCGCGGCCACGGCTGGGCACGCGTGCAAATTGATTCCAAAGTGTCCATTGCGGGCGGGTCAATGGATTTCAAGCGGAGGGGCGAGAAGATTCGCTGGGAACTGCGGCGGACGGAATCGGGGTGGGAGGCGGTCCGGCCGACGGATCGCATCTACTTGCCACGCGATGCGGCCGTGCGGAATCTAGCGGCGCAGCTTGCGCGGCTGGCAGAAAGTGAGGGCGCCGCGGCACACCAAGAGACAGTTCTGCAACAGGAGTCGCAACTAGCCAAACTCCTAAACGCACTACTGAACTAGTCCGGGAAGTCTCCTCGGCGCCCGAAATTCCCGGCGGCGACAGTCGACCGCCGCTCCAGCAAGATTGAGACTCTTTATCTGCCCGATGGTCCTGCATTGGGGCAAACACTCCGGTGTTATTCTTCCTCTTTCATGAAGACACGCAACGAGACATTCTCTGCACTGACGATGCGCACAGATTGATGAGCGGGGCGCCGAGAACTCTTTCGAAGAATAACCCCTTGAAAAAGAAGGGGATTTCAGCGTGCTAGCCGGCAGCAGACGGCGAAGGATCGGAAAAGCTGGCGGCAGCATCAAGGGCGGTAGGATAGGCCTTCAAGAAATGGTCGGCATGGGTCAATTTGAGAACGCCAGTAATCATTCCGCTGGCGCCGGCGATGCAGAGCGAGCCCCCGGCATTTTTCAAGCGGGAAAAGCAATTCACAATTTTTCCCAGACCACCACTATCGAGCTTGGTCACGCGCGAAAGGTCAAGGATCACGCGCGTCTGACGCTCCTTGAGAAGCGCATCGAAAGTCAGTTCCAGTTGCTTGCACTCCGTGCCCATTTGGAGCGGACCTGTCAACTCAAGAACAATGATCCCTGGTTTCAACTCTTTCTTAATGATATGCAAGGAGACCTTCCGTGTCGCACCAAGATTCTAACGGTGATGACGGGAAGTTCTCAACCGCAATCAGCAGGCGCGGGAATGGGCTCATGCCTTGCGCGGATTGGATGCTGCTGGAATTTCCTCGGCCTCGTAAGGGAATTCACGAATCATGCGGACGCAATCGGAGAGAGCGTCGAGGAGCGAGTTTCCCCAGCCCGTGGGAAGGATGGGGGCAATTTTCTGGTTCACGTGTTTGTCGGCTTGCGCGAAGAAGCGAGCAAACTGTCCCGGCGGAGGAGCCGCAAATTCCCTGACGGTGATCAAGAAGCAGACCTCGCCGTCCTTCTGGTGCCTTTTAAACGCGAATTGGTGGAGAAGGGCTAGCTCCTCGTGAACGTCTTTCTGCGCAAATTTCCAATCGTTCAAAACATCCCCCATCTCCGAACCGCGGCGGCGCAAGGCGCCACAAGCTTTCTGGACAGGCGCATCTTAGGATGCGTTCAAGGGCAAGTCAACGCGGCGACACGCGGCGACACGCGGCGAAGGCGGAGTGCGAAGGCGGAGACGGAAACTGCTCAAATAGGGCTGGAGAACGCTCGGTCGCGAGCCTTACCTAGGTCTTAGTCTCTCGCGGTGATGCTGATATTCTCGATGACCAAGCCGTCGGACAAATCTTTTCCAGTGTCACGGAGTTTTAAAATCAGGACCTGGCCGTTCGAATGAAACGTGCCGCCCGTGGCCGTCTTGGCTTCTTGCAGAGGATTGTCAGGAAGGAAATGCGTAATTTCCGCGACGAGCCCAGTCGAAGTCAGTGTTTTTTCAACGTAGTCGCGCTCCAGGTCGATGTCCGGATCGATCTTGTGCGTGACGCCATTGTTGCGCTGGTCGCGTTCGAAGCCGATGTCGTGCGTGGCCGCTCCGACCCAAAGCGTCGCACCGTTCACTTGGAAGGGCGCTTTCCAAATGCGCAAATGATTTCTAGTTTTGACGACACTGATGGGTTCGGCATGGGCCCAGCCGTAGTCTTGCGGCCGGCCAAACAGGTAGAGCGGGCTCATAGGCATCGTCAAATACGATTCTTTCGAAATGCTGTCGAGGATGCCGTGGAGCAATGTGTCTTTCACGTCGGAGTCGACCTTGACCCATCCCGCCGCAGTGAACACGCTCTGCATCGCGGATTCGGAGCCAAGGATGAGAAAATTCACCATATCCCCAGGGTTGCCTTCTTTGTCGCCGATTCGCCGTGGAATTTTCGCGAAAAGCTTGCTATCGACTCCGGGAAGCGAGTTGACCCGCTTGGCGACAACCGGCGCTGCGCCGCCCTCCGCGGCGTAGACTTCGATTCGAACGGCGTAGGTGCCTTCCCCGGTATCATTGCTCACCTGGTTGATGCCAAGCGAAAGCCGCCCGGAAACAGGGGCAACTACTTCGCGTCGAGCGCCGATAAGAAAGGGCTGGGCGGTGTCTTTATCGCCGATGTGTCCGATGAGCGCGCCGCGGCCGGCTTCATTGAAGGGAAGAACGCGCAGAAGGTCTTTGAATCCGCGACCCAAACCCTCGGGACCGTTGTCCTCTTTGGCATCGGCGTAATGGAGCTTCCCGGTGGCGGTGATGAGGACGCGCTCTCCGGCTTGAATGTCGATGCCGCTATCGAGCCAGGATTCTTCGCCGGTAAGCTGTATTTCTTGAAATACGCGCTTCTTCCCGGAAGGGACTTGCGTGGTCGCGCTGGTCTCTTGCAATGCGGCCTGCTGCGCGGGCGGTGGCGTGTTTTCGCGAACGAACTGGCCTTGGGTCGGCAACGGGGAAAATGCAGCGACGACGCCACAAACGAATGCGCATGACACATTTTTCATGAATGGTCGAAGCATGGGAGCAGCCATCCCGCGAGAGATTTGCACGCATCCTCTCTGTTAGCAGATGCCGTGAAAAGGGGCAAGTGTTGCACAACAGTTGTCTTGCTGGGCGCGCCGACGATTCCTTGACGGATGCGGAACGCGACGGTAGATTGACAATATGCCGCAGCATTGCGACAGGACCACATGGAAGGGCATCTTTGGGAGCGGTCCGTGAGATCGGTCGCAAACGGAGAGTGTGGCTGCGGTTGGTCCGAGTGAGGACTTCGGCAAAAGGGATGAAAAAACTGCAACGAAATATGGTCTTGATGGGGCTGACCGCGGTCCTGGTGTTCCCCCTGGCAGCGCAGTCACCGGCGTCCACTCCGGCTCAAGTTCAAACCCAATCGCAGACTCCTGCACCCGTGCAACCCCGGGTGCCACGGCGTCCTTCAACTCCGGCTCCGCTAAGTGCGGTGACCGTGGATGGCAGCGAGGCCATGTTCACGACCATGTGCGCGCTGCTCGCCGCGGGATTCGAATCCAACATCAGCGCCGACAACTGGACCGCCTTCCGCGCGCAAATGCGAGAGCGGCTGCGTGCGCAGGAAGGGCCTGCGGTCGATGCCGTCCGCGAATTCTATAGACACCACGAATTGCGCGATCCCGGCGCCACCCTTTCACGCTATCTCTGGTTTGGCCTGGTTTCGGGTCCTTCGCCTGGATTTCGTATTACCTTGCGGCGCGACGACTTGCCGCCGGAACTGCTGGCGCTCGAAGGCTTCAGCGAAATTCTCTCCAATTATTACCAGGAGCAGAAGATCGGACAGCTCTGGCTGCAGGTGCAGCCGATTTATCAGCGCGAACTGGAAAGGCTCCACGAGCCGGTGTCCCAAGTCGTTTTTCTTTCGACCGGATATCTGCGCGAAATCCTGGATCCCTCCGGTCCTCGTACGTTCGCGATCGTCGTCGAACCGCTCGTCGGACGCATCACCAACGTTCGGAACTCCGGAAATCACTATGCACTGGTGCTGAGCGGGGGAGAAGAGATTCCCACCGACGTGATTCGCCACGCTTTTCTTCATTTCCTGCTCGATCCTTTGCCGCTGATGTACGCACACGTGACGGCCGTCAAGCGCCCGCTATTCGACACCGGGGCGAAAGCGCCGCGGCTTTCGCCGGACTTGAAGGATGACTTCGATTCTTATTTTGCCGAATGCACCGTGCGTGCCGTAGATTTGAAGCTCAGACGGTTGTCTCCCGGAGAAAGGGAGGTTGCCCTAGGGCGCGACGACGAGTCCGGCTATGTGCTCGTGCGGCCACTTTTCGGCGCGCTGCCTAAATTCGAAAACTCCGAACCTTCCATGAAACTCTTTTTCCCGGATCTGGTACGAGCCATTGATACTGGAGCTGAGTCCAAGCGACTGGAGGCAATAAAATTCGCGCCGGTGGAATCTGCCCAACCGGCCGAGGAGACCTCGACAGAAGAGGTGGCAAGACGCAGGGCGGCCGCACCGACCACGGTGCCGAATGACGCGGAAATCATCGCCGCGCTGACAGAAGGCGAACGGCGCATCGCGGAGAAAAATCCACGCGGCGCGGAAGCGTCCTTCCAGCGAGTGTTGACAAAATATCCGGACCAGCCCCGCGCTTGGTATGGCCTCGGGTTGGTCGCGCTGCTGGATCACGACGCCGCCCGAGCCAAGCAGGTCTTCGGGCGATTGACGACCGGCGAGCACGCCGCGACCCAGGATCCTCTGGTGCTAGCGTGGTCGCACATTTACTTGGCGCGCATTTACGACGATGAAGGTAACCCCGAGGTGGCCAAGACCGAGTATCAGTCGGCGCTGGCCGTCGAGGGTGGACCGGATCAGGCAAGGCAAGCGGCGCAGAAAGGACTTACGGTTGTTGGAGCTGAGAAGTCGACAGCACGGCCGTAAGCCGAATCTAAGTTTGTGGTTAAGCGAGTTAGAAACAGACTTCAAGTAGCCCGGTCCAAAAGGCTGGGCGAAGCAGTCAAGAGGAGAAAAGGCATGGGCAGGAACTGGAACATTTCGTGGAGAGCCATAACGATGGTGGCACTGATGCTGTGCGGCTGCGGAGTTGTTGCGGCGCAGGGCTATGGCAGCGGGCAGGGAAGCCAGAGCCAGGCGCCCCCGCAGCAAACCGACAAATCGAAGACCCCGGATTCTACGCCCCTCACGCTGGACACTGCGCCACCGCCGGTGAACGCCGAAGAGGACGCGGCCTTCAAGGCCTTTCAGGAAATGCCGACGACTGACTCTGCCAAGAAAATAGAGGCCGGCGAGGCTTTTCTGCAGAAGTATCCGCAGAGCCGCTACCGCGCTCCTGTTTACGGGGCGTTGACCTACGCCAGCGTGCAGGCCGGGCAGATGCAGAAGATGCAGGAGTATGGAGAAAAGGACATCGAACTGGTACCCAATGACGTGTCCGTTCTGGCTATGATGGCGCAGGCTCTCCCACGGTCCTTACGCAGCAATACCCCTGAGCCTGAGAAGCTACTCGCCAAGGCCGAGCTGTACTCCAAGCAAGCCATCGAAATCACACCTACGCTGCCGAAGCCGGCAAACCTGACCGACCAAGCGTTCGCCACTGCAAAGAATCAGACACTGGCGATGGCCCACAGCGGGCTTGGGCTGGTCTACGTGCGGCGGCAGAAGTGGGCGGAGGCCATTCCGGAACTCCAGCAAGCGGTAAAGATCGACCCGGCTCCGGACCCGGTAAACTATTATTTGCTGGGTATGGCGGACAAGAACACTTCGCATTTCGATGACGCCGTTGCGGCTTTCAACCAATGCGCGGCTTTGCCCGGCGTCATGCAAGCTACCTGCAAGAGCGGCGCGGAAGACGCCAAGAAACGCAGCGCGACCGAGCTGAGCGCGCCGAAGTGATCACGCCCGCCGGCGCGGCGGAGCTTATGCAAGAAACGATGCGGATCGACGACGAAGCTCTGGAAAAGCGTCTGGGGCATAAGTTTACAAAGAAGGAGTTGCTGGAGAGGGCGCTGACGCACAGCTCTGCCATGGCGGAACTACGCGCAGCCGGATCGGAAGATCGGGAGAGTGTCCCGCGGCTCGGTGATAATGAGCGGCTGGAGTTTCTTGGCGACGCCGTGCTCGAATTGCTCGCCAGCGAATATCTCCTTGCCACATTCCCTGATTGGAGCGAGGGGCAGCTTTCGAAGAGCCGGGCACGCATTGTGAACGCCGGCTCGTTGGATGCCGCGGCGAGGCGGCTGCGCTTGGGCGAACATTTGCGGCTGGGGCGCGGCGAAGAGAAAACCGGCGGCCGCGAAAAGCAAACACTGCTGGCGGATGCCCTCGAGGCGGTGGTGGCCGCCGTCTATTTAGATGCTGGACTCGGCGCCGCGCGGGGACTTTTGCGGCGCGTGCTTTTCGAACAGGCGCTGGAAGAACGTGGCGAGCGGATCGCGGAGTCCGACCGCAAGTCCGCATTGCAGGAATTTTTGCAGGGACGAGGTCAGCCCCCGGCGGAATACCGCCTGGCCGGGGAGAGCGGGCCGGACCATCAAAAACTTTTCATGATCGAGGTCTGGGTTAACAGCGAGTGCTTGGCCAGCGGCGAAGGCAGCACGAAGAAAGAAGCCGAACAACGGGCCGCGCGCAGGGCCCTCGAGCAGCTTGAACAAATGGAAACGAAAGGCTGAGGTGGTATGCCCGAAGAGACCATGACCCAAGTGGAGGCGCAGGCTCCGGAACCGAAGCAACAACCCCACGAGCCTCACGAGGATCAGACCACCATCTCCGAGTACATCGAGTCGCTTCTTGTGACCGTGATCTTGGCGCTCTTTGGAACCAGCTTCGTGGTCCAGGCCTTCAAGATTCCCTCAGCGTCCATGGAAGGGACATTGCTCATCGGTGACCACCTGCTGGTGAACAAATTTATTTTTGGCGGGACCGGCGCCTGGTACGAAAAAATTCTGCCGTACCGGCAGCTTGAGCGAGGCGACATCATTGTTTTCAAGTTCCCCTATCAGGACCATCAGCATTTTGTGAAGCGAGTGATTGGCTTGCCCGCAGATCATCTGAAACTGATCGATCAGCTCGTGTACATCAACGGGAAGCCGCTCCAGGAACCCTATGTAGTGCACGACTCGAGTGCTCCCTATGATCCCCTGAACTACAATTTCCCGCCGCCCGCCAGCCAGTTCATCACTTCCGCGATGCAGCCGGAATGGGCGCACGAGATGCGGAAATTCATGAAGGGGGATGAAATCGTGGTGCCGCCCGGAAGGTATTTTGCGATGGGAGACAATCGTGACCGTAGCCTCGACAGTCGTTACTGGGGTTTTGTGGATCGGGACGCCATCATGGGACGCCCCTTTCTGATTTATTGGTCGGTGGAAGCAAAAAGCGACGACTACAGCGGGGAGACGACGTTTTTTCAGCGATTGAAGAGCGTTTTCGCGACTCTCGGCCATCTTCCGTCGCGCACTCGTTGGGGCCGGATGCTCCACACCGTGCACTAGCTTTTCCGCGGAAAGTCATCAATACCGGTACTAGTCCGTTCCTCTTCTAATGGGTTACAGCTCATCCCTATCCTTTTGTGATTGAGTCTGCGAAACTTTCGGGCAGCATGAATACTCTCCGAAAATGGTGGAAGCCGGCGCTGGCGCTCGCCGCCATATTGATCGCTCTGCAAATTACTTTGTTGCTGCTGGCGCACTCGCCGCGTATGCATACATATCTTGTCGGGCAACTCGAGAGATCTTTTGGCCGGCCCGTCGAAGTGGGAGATTTCAACGTGCGGCTCCTGCCGGCGCCGCAACTTGATGCCCTGGATGTGACCGTCGGTGAAGATCCAGCATTCGGCTATGAATACTTTCTGCGTGCGGAACGTTTGAGTGCCGGTCTGCGCTGGACTGGCATGTTGCGCGGACACTTCGAATTCGGAACGATTTTTTTGAGCAAGCCGAGCCTAATATTGGTCCGCGATTCCCACCGACGCTGGAATTTGGAAAGATGGCTGCCCCCCGCGAAGGGCAGTCCGGCACCAGGTTCCCGCGTCTACGGGCCTCCTTCACCAGTGGCTCCTGTGAACAGGCTTCAGAAAATTGAATTCGACGAAGGCCGCATCAATTTCAAGCTGGAAGATGACAAAACCCCATTCGCTTTCACCAATGTTTCTGGGAGCGTCGAGCAGGTGTCCCAGGGCCGCTGGCAATTGCGGTTGGAGGCGCAACCCTGGCGCAGCGGTGTGTCCTTGCAATCCGCGGGCACCATCAAAGTGAACGGCGATGTGGCTGGAACCTCCGCACGCCTTCAGCCGGCGGAGATAACACTGCATTGGAGCGACGCTTCGCTCGCCGACGTGTTCCGGCTTCTCCGCGGCCAGGATTATGGCGTGCGCGGCGCATTCGCGCTCGATGCGGCCGCGAAAAGCGGTTTTGCAAAGGAGGAAGGGCCTGAAGATTGGACCTTTTCTTTGCAGAGCCGCGCCTCGCAAATCCATCGTTGGGATCTGACGGAACGAGCGGACAATCCGCGGCTCAATTTGAATCTCAGGGGTCGCTGGAACGTGGGTGCACGAAAACTGATCGCCGAGCGACTCGGAGTAGAGAGTCCCGCTTCGAATTTGCAGGGCATGTTCACCCTGGTCGGCGGTGACGCACCTTCCATGGAGTTGCGGCTGGACTCCATGGGAATTCAAGCCTCCGACCTGCTGGCCTGGTACCGCGCCTTTCACGCGGACGTCGCCGAGGGAATAACGGCGGAGCAATATTTTACCGGCGGAATGATCTTGCGCGGTTGGCCGCTGGCACTTGACTCGGCGGCAGTCTCCAGCAGCGGGGGAACTGTAAAGTTGCCGGGATTCGCCGAGCCCATTCGAATCGGTGCCGTGAATGGAGGGCTTGAGCGCTCCTCACTGGTGATCGGGCCGGTGCGAGTTGCGCTCGGCGGCGACCTTCGCGATGTGATGGCGCTGAAGTGGCGCCGCGTTGCTCTGGCCATGAACAACGCTGCGGACTTAACGCTCACCCAAAATCTGAATACGGCTGCCGGCAACATCAGCATCGAAGGAAACTTCTTCACCGTGCAAGACTTTCTGAAGTTGTCCGCCGCATTCGGACACAAGCTAAATCATGGATGGGACCTGAGCGGGCAGGCCACGGCACTGACGAACTGGGAGTGGAAACAGCCGTTCACTGGCCGGTGGAACGGCTCCATTATCCTGAATAAAGCAACCTTGAGTGTGGCCGGACTGAACCAGCCGCTGAATATCTCCGAGAGTGCCCTGAGTTGGAACGAAGGGCGGCGCATCGCGCGCGTCTTGCGTGTGGAAGGATTTGGCGGCATGTGGACGGGAACGATCGAGGAAGCGCCGGCGTCCGATTTAGAAAACCCATTTAAATGGAAATTTCGTTTGTCTGTCGACCAAATGGACGCTGCCGAGTTGGATCGTTGGGTCGGCCCAAGAGCGCGGCCCACCTGGCTGCAGCAGTTGCTGCCCTCGCTCCTAGGCGGAGCGGCCGCCAACCCCCCCGCGAGTGAGTTGGTCCGTCGTGTGAGTGCCCAAGGCGAGTTGGATATTTCGGACCTAACCGTCGAAAAACTGAGGTTTGGGCAAGTGCACGCCAAAGGTTCACTGCACGATCTGCAGCTCGACGTGAGCGAGGCCGATGGTGACTGGGCTGGCGGCAAAGTCCGCGCGAAATTTGCTGCGAAGTTTTTGCCTCGGCCGGCCTACGATATCACCGCCCGACTGGAACGCGTGAATTTGGCGCAGGTACCGGGAGCAGGGCGGCTTGCTGATCGCGCGGGCGGAGTCGCTTCGGGCACCCTCCAATTGAAAACCGAAGGCGTCGGGCGCGATGAATTGCTCGGAGAACTTTCTGGACGGGGCGATTTGCATCTAAACAAAGTGGAGTTTCGCGGATGGGACGTCAACGCCAGCGTCGCGGACGGCGCCGCACGCGCGGGAAATTCACGATGGTTGATGGGAGAAGCATCGTTCCGATTGAAGGACCGCAGCATCCTTTTGGATGAACTTCGTTTGGACGGCGCGAAGGAATCGACGCGGCTGAATGGGACATTGAGCTTCGGGAGGGACGCTGACCTGGAAATCGAAACGGCAAAGTTACAAAAAACCAAGAACCGTCAGGCCACTAATTCCGCGACGAGTCATGTTCTGAAAATCTCCGGTCCGCTCGATGGCCCAAAAGTCTCGGTCGAAAAAATCCGCGTTCGCCAGCCCGCAGACTGAGATCCACATGATGGAATGACAAAACTGAACTGAGAATCACAGTGCTAACGAAACGCATCAGCCTTCGATGAGAAATGCCTTCCGAACGACCGCCGCGATCCTCTTGTTCGTTGCCGCCAGCGCCTTAGCCGGGGGCAGCCATGTCAAACTCGTGCCCAATCTGCAGCCGGCCCAAACCATCACCTACTTGATCCGCTACCAGAGCGACAAAAACATAAAAACCGAAGGCACCGTCGTCGCGCCAATGGCTCCAAACGCCGCGCAGATGGACGCCCATGGATTGTTGCAAATCGAGGTTCTCGACGTGCAACCTGCGGGCAACGCACTGACGCTCCACGCGCGCGCCAAGTTTCTCACCTTGGACTCCGGTGTCTGGCTGAAAAAACCCCGAGAAAAGGAACCGCATTGGAATGTTCAGGGGATCGATCCCGAGGGCCAGGCCATCGAATTCACAATTTCTCCGGATGGCTCCATTGAAAAAGTCCAGGGCCTCGATTCTCTTCTCCCGGATCAACAGCAGGCCTGGCAGGAGTGGGCGGCCCGCTTCGCGCTCGCCTGGACTTTTCCCTCCGTCGGCGTGAAGCTTGGCGAAAAATGGAAATCGGAACAAATGGAACAAGCCTCCGCGCCCATCGCCGGCTTGAATTGGGAGCGGGAGTCCACCTACGTCCGCGACGAGCCGTGCCACGCCACGCAGTTATCGGTCACAGGAGAAGCCGCACCCTCGACCGCTCCCTCGGAAACTTGCGCTGTGGTTCTGACCACCGCCACGCTCAAACAAAAATCCTCTCCAAAAGACGCCACGCCTGAGGATTTCAAATTGCACGACCTCCGAACCATGGGAACGGCCAAAGGCACCAACGAAATCATTACCTATATTTCTCTGCGAACCGGCCTGGTCATCCGTGCCACCGAGTCGGCCAGCCAGTTCATGGACGTCGTCGTGGCCATGGCTGACGGTTCGCATCGCGTCCACTACAACGTCAACGCCACCAGCCATTCCGAACTTTTGCTCGTAACCGATTCTCTCCTCGCGCATCCTTAATAAGCACTTTTCGTAGGCGGAATCATGCCCAATCAACCGCAAATCGACTCTTGTATGGCCAGGGTGCCCACGCCAATCAGCCGCTTGCGTGCCGGAGTATAATTAAGGTTTCGTCTTTACTTGCCGAGAGCACAGGAGAAGCTTTCCATGAATTTCCGGTTGCACAGCAGCTATCAGCCGCGCGGCGACCAGCCCGCCGCCATCGACCAGCTCTTTCGCGGCCTCGAATCCGGCGAAAAGCACCAGGTGCTCCTCGGGGTCACCGGCTCGGGCAAGACCTTCACGATGGCCAAGCTCATCGAGCAGGCCAATCGTCCCGCTCTCGTCCTAGCCCACAATAAAACGCTCGCGGCGCAGCTCTATCATGAGTTCAAGGGATTCTTCCCTGAAAACGCGGTCGAATATTTCGTCAGCTATTACGATTTTTATCAGCCGGAAGCCTACGTGCCCTCCGCGGACCTTTACATCGACAAGGAAGCCACCATCAACGACGAGCTGGACAAGCTGCGCATGAGCGCCACGCGCTCGCTGTTCGAGCGCCGCGATGTTGTCATCGTCGCTTCCGTCTCCTGCATCTACGGTCTCGGTTCGCCCGAAGCCTACTACGGCATGCTCGTCATGCTCGAAAAAGGGCACCAAACTTCTCGCGAAGCGCTTCTCCGGCGCCTCGTGGACATTCAGTACGATCGCTCGGAAGATTTGCGCCGCGGCACCTTCCGCGTTCGCGGCGACATGATCGAAATCTATCCGACCTACGAAGATCAGGGCTACCGCATCGAGATGTGGGGCGACCAGATCGATGCGCTGCGCCAGATCGATCCGCTTACCGGGGAAGTCCGGGCCGGCCAGGAAAATTTGTCACGCGTGCCCATCTATCCGAAAACGCACTACGTCATGCCGCAGGAGCAGCGCGATCGCGCCATCGTCAGCATTCAGGAAGAGCTCTGGTGGTGGAAAAAGGAAATGGAAAAGCAGGGAAAGTTTGTCGAAGCGCAGCGCGTCGTCCAGCGCACCATGTTCGATATCGAAATGATGCGAACCATCGGCTACTGCCACGGCATCGAGAATTATTCGCGTCACTTGAGCGGCCGCTTGCCCGGAGAAGCGCCGCCTACGCTGCTTGACTACGTTCCACAGGATTTCCTGATGTTCATCGATGAATCGCACCAAACGGTCGGACAGGTGCGCGGCATGTTCAATGGAGACCGCGCGCGCAAACAGACGCTGGTCGACTACGGCTTCCGCATGCCTTCTGCTCTGGACAACCGCCCGCTCACCTTCGAAGAATTCGAACACCGCATGAATCAGGTCTTGTACGTGTCAGCCACACCCGGCCCATACGAATTGACGAAGGCGGGTGGTGTCGTGGTCGAGCAAGTGATTCGTCCGACCGGCCTCGTCGACCCTCAAGTAGAAATTCGCCCCGTCAAAGGGCAGGTGGACGATCTCCTCGAAGAAATTCGCATCCGCGCGGAAAAAAACGAGCGCGTCCTTGTCACCACGCTCACGAAACGCATGGCTGAGGACTTGTCCGAATATTTTACGGAAATCGGCGTGCAGTGCCGCTATCTTCATTCGGAAGTGGAAACGCTGGACCGCATAAAGATCCTCCGCGATCTGCGCCGTGGAGAATTTGACGTCCTCATCGGAATCAATCTGCTGCGCGAAGGCCTGGACTTGCCCGAAGTCTCGCTCGTCGCCATTCTCGATGCCGATAAGGAAGGCTATCTGCGCAGCACCACCGCGCTCATTCAGACGATCGGCCGCTGCGCCCGCCACATCGAAGGCCGCGCCATCCTCTACGCCGATCGCCGCACCGATTCCATGAATCAGGCCATCGACGAAACCAACCGCCGCCGCGCCAAGCAGGTCGCCTACAACACGGAAAACAACATCACTCCCATGTCTATCATCAAATCCGTGGATATGGAGCTGGCCAAGATCGTCGAAGCCGATTACGTCACCATCCCTGTGGACGATGCCGCTCTGGATTCGGCCACCGCCAATATCAAAAGCGAAAAGCAGCTCGCCGAGATGCTACAGCAGCTCGAGACGCAAATGCGCGAAGCCGCCAAGAAGTTCGAATTCGAAAAGGCCGCGCAGTTGCGCGACCGCCTCCGCAGCCTAAAGCAGCGCAACCTATCGGGATTGTTCTCAACGGAAAAAGCCTCCGCCGCGTCCGCGACCGCCGAATCTGCGAACTAAACCACGCCGCGCCTCAGTTCCTCCAGCGGATAAAACGTGTCCCTCCAGACAATCCCGCCCTGCCGCAGCGTCACCACCGTCGAGCGCAGCAGCATGTAGCCGAACAGCAACCCGCCCAATGGATGCGTCAGGGCATACAGCGGCGACACGCGCATGACCATCGCGATGCCCGCTTGAAAACAAACCGCAATGACCACAGCGATCGCGCAAAACAACCGGATCCAGCCGTGTGCGAAAATCACTCCGACAAACGGCAGGACATTCATCATCATCAGTCCGGCCAATTGCGCCGCCACAAGCCCCAGGTTGTAGCCCGCCCCGGCAAAAAAATTCTTCGTGACCCCACGTACTAGATTTCCCAGTCCTGCGTGCCAACGCACCGTCACAAAATCTTGCGCAACGCCGCAAACGGAAAGAAAACCCGCTTGCTTCACGATCTTTCCCAATTTCATGTCGTCCACAACCTCCATTGCCAGCCGCCGGTGTGTGCCGCTGGCTTCATAGGCGGGGCGCCGCAAGAGTTGGAACGCGCCAACACCCACGTACCGGGCAGAACGCGGATCACTGGCGCGTGATGGGTCCGCGCCCAGATGAAACCCAAGTCCAAAAAAAGTGATCAGCACCGTTTCCCAGAATCCCACCATCTCCACGTCGCACAACAGCGTCAGGTGATCCAGGCTCCGCGTTTTCACGAGAGCAATGGCGCGGCGCAGCACGTCTGCCTTGAAGCGTACATCGGCATCGGTGAACAACAGCCACTCGCCCGTCGAGGATTCGTATGCTTTTTGGAGAGCATGGGGCTTGCCCAGCCAGCCCGCCGGCAGTCGCGTGATGTGGACCACACGCAAGCGCGGATGCGCCGCCGCAAACTCCTCAAGAATGCTTCCCGTAGAATCCTGCGAGCGGTCGTTCACGGCGATCACTTCCAGGTTCGGATAATCGATTTCCATCAACGTCGCGAGCGCGGCAGGGAGCTTCTCTTCTTCGTCGCGCGCCGCAAAAAGTATTGAAATGCTCGGGCACTCCGCATCCGGTGAAGGAGTGAAGTCCTTCAGCCACGGCAAGTGGCTGGCGCCATACGCGACGCGGAGTCCGTGAGTCACCCAGAAAAGGGCGATGAAGCCAAAAAATACCAGTCCGAAAAGGTGCATGTAAATTGGTGTCGGCGTTGTCCTCAGGTTATCCTAACATGCGATGCAAAAGAGCCTGGCCATCATCGGTGCGGGAAGAATGGGACGTGCTCTGGGCCTCCGTTTCCGGGAACTCGGTTGGAAAATTGGCTCCGTTGTGACGCGCAATTTAGAGAGCGCCCGAAAAGCCGTGCGGTTTATCGGTGCAGGCCAGGCACACGCTGTGGCTGCGCGCGGAATCCTCGCCTCGCGCGTGATTCTCATCGCCGTTCCCGATGACCGCGTTGTGGAAACTGCACGGGAGTTGGCGCGCATAGGCGCCGAAGAGCTCCGCGATAAAGTTGTCTTGCACACCAGCGGTGCGTTGGATTCCAGCGCATTGAGTGAGCTGAGAAAGCATGGGGCGGCGGTTGGGGGGATGCATCCTTTGCAGACTTTCAGCGGGGTGGCCGTGCCCTCCCTGGAGGGAAGAGTTTTTGCGATTGAGGGTGACGCCGTGGCAGTCCGAACGGCGCGGCAGATGACCCGAGCGCTTGGCGGCTCACCCGCACATATTGAAGGAAACAAGAAAATTTTGTACCACGCTGCTGCGTCGATGGCCACGGGCCAGGCACTCGCGCTTCAGGAGGCGTCCACACAGTTGCTGATCTCCATCGGTATGAATCGGCGTGAGGCAGTTCGCGCTCTCCTCCCCTTGACGGGGCAAGTACTGGAAAATTTTGAGCGGCTGGGGCCGCGCGCGGCTTGGACTGGGCCACTCTCTCGCGGTGACTACAAAGTGATCGCCGCGCACCAGGAAGCACTTCTGGATTCGCCGCCGGAATTTCAAGAGGCCTACGAAAGCTTAAATTGCCTGGCGGCGAGGACGCTTGCCCAAAATCCTTCCGAAGTGCTAGGCGAATTGGGGAAAACATCCGTTGGGAAGAGAGCGAAGATCAAAGGGGGCGACGCGTGAATCGACTGCAGATCGTGATCAAAAACACCGCACTCGCGAATGGATTGAAGGTTGTGATTGCGCCGGACTCCACGGCGCCGGTTGTCACCGTTGGTGTGTACTACAAGATTGGATTCCGGCTCGAGCCGCAGGGAAGAAGCGGATTTGCGCACCTGTTCGAACACATGATGTTTCAAGGCTCGGCCAACGCCCCGAAAATGCAGCACATCAAGCTGATTAATTCCAGCGGCGGCGTGTTGAACGGCTCAACCTCCTACGACGTCACAAATTACTACGAGGCCGTCCCTTCGAATGCCCTTGAGCGCGTCCTGTGGCTGGAAGCCGACCGTATGCGTGCCCTCAAGGTGGACGACGACAATTTGAAGAATCAGCGTGATGTCGTCAAAGAAGAAGTCCGCGTCAACGTAATGAACCAGCCCTATGGCGGATTCCCCTGGCTGGACATGCCGCCGGTGGCGTTTCGCAATTGGGCTAACGCCCACAACTTCTATGGGGATTTTGCCGACCTGGACGCAGCTGACCTGTCGGATGTGCAGGTGTTTTTCAAGACCTACTACGTTCCGAACAATGCTGTCCTTCTGATTCTTGGCGACGTGAAAGCCGATGAAGGCATGGTGCTCGCGAAAAAATATTTCGAAGACATTCCCGCTGCCCCCGCGCCGCAATTCGCCGATCCCACCGAGCCAGAGCAGTCCGAAGAGCGTCGCGGCGAGGTCGAAGAAAAGTTTGGCACTCTCCCGGCGATGGCTATCGGCTACGCGATGCCAAAGCGGCGCACAACCGATTGGTGCGCCATGGCGCTGCTCGATCAGGCGCTCCACGGCGGCCGCGCCGGTCGCCTCTATCGCGAACTCGTGCTCGAAAAACAGATTGCAGTCGAAGCCGACGGCGGCGTTGATGACCTCTTCGGTTACAACGGCCCGACGCAGATGACCACGCGCATCCTCCACAAGCCCGAATATTCGAGCGAAGCCACGCTCGCTGCTTTTGATGGCGCCATCCGCGAAGTCCGGGAGCACGGCATCAGTGCCGACGAATTGGAGCAGCTAAAAGTGAAGTGGCGCTCGGACTACTTCGCCACGCTTGAAGGCGGGCGCGGCGGCTACATGCCGAAGTACGGCCTGATGCATCTGCTGGCGTGCTTCACCCTCTTCGACAATGAACCGCAACTCGTGAACACCATATTGGACGGATTTCTTGCCGTAACTCGCGAGGAGATTTTGGCGGTGGCCAAAAAATATTTGCGAAACGAAAAGCGCGCGATCGTCTTTCGCCGGCCCGTGAAGGCCGCCAAGGAGGCCGCGTAATGGCCACACGTACAGTGGAAGTTGCAACAGGCGTCCCCGCACTGGCTTCGGAACGCGCGGCAACCTGGCCCAAGCGCACAAAAGCCCGCCTTTCGAACGGCTTTGAAGTGATTCTCGCGGAGTCACACTCCATTCCAAAATTTCACGGCGAACTCTTTTTCCGCTCCGGCAACGCAACTTTTGCCGATCGCGCTCCGGGCCTCGCGGAGATGACCGCCAACGTCGTTCGAACGGGAACCACAAAACGTGTGAGCCGTCAAATCGAAGAAGACTTGCGCCGTCTCGGCGCCGATCTTTCTTCAAACGCCGGAGCTGATACCAGCGCCATTTCCTTCGCTGGCCTTTCTGAATTTGCCGAGCCGCTCCTCGCGATGGTGAATGAACTCGCGCGCGAAGCTGTATTTCCGGAGAAGGAATTCGAACGCGAGCGCCGCCAGAAACTCGAAGAAGTAAAACTCGAGCGCACGCAGCCCGGATTCCTCGCCAGCGAGCGCCTTCGCAAAGTTTTATTCGGCGCCCATCCCTACGCGCAAGTTTCACCCAGCGAAGAACAGGTCGCCGGCTACAAGCGCGAAGATCTGCGAACGGTGTACCGCGAAGCGTACACGCCGGAAAATGCTCTGCTTTTGCTGGTCGGCGATTTCGATCCGAGTGACATCCTGAAATCAGCCGAGAAAGTTCTCTCCGATTGGAAAGGCGCAAAGCCTTCACAAAAAACTGTCCCTCCCGTTTCGAAACCCCGCGGCCGCCGTGTCTACCTCGTGCACGTGCCGGGAGCGGTGCAGACGCAAATTCTCGCCGGCTGCCACGCCATCACGCGCAAGCATCCCGACTGGGTGAAGCTCGGCCTCGCGAACAGTTTGTACGGCGGCGCATTCAATTCAAGATTGGTGATGAACATTCGCGAAGACAAAGGCTACACCTACAGCCCGCGGAGCGGCGTGAGCGCGCTGCGGCAGCACGGATATTTCTCCGTTTCGGCCGCCGTTCGAAATGACGTTGTCGCCGCTTCGCTCACGGAAATTTTCTACGAGATCGATAAGCTGCGGTCGGTGCCGGTGCCGCCGGCCGAATTGGCGGACGCGCAAAATTATTTGTGCGGCGTTTTCTCCCTGGGCCTCGCCACGCAGGACGGCTTGCTGTCCCAACTTTCCACGATAGCGCTGAACGAATTGCCGGACGACTATCTCGAATCGTATCGCGCTAAAGTGCGCGCGCTGACTCCCGAAGATTTGCTCGAGGCGGCGCGAAAATATTTTGATTCGGCCAACATGCAAATCGTCGTTGTGGGCGACCGCGCGCAAATTGAATCGCAAGCCGCGCTCTTTGGCGAGCTAGAAATTTACGATGCGCAGGGCAAGCGAGCGGACTGAATGCGTGGTGCTGCTGTGATTGAGTCAGAGGGTTTGGTGAGTCGGGCGCGCAGGTGCTTCGAGGCGGAGTGGGACCTGGTCGGCGATGCGAATGCCGTAGCCTTCGAGGGCGACGACTTTTTTCGGGTGATTCGTGAGCACACGAATGTCCCGAAGGCCGAGGTCGATCAGGATTTGCGCGCCGATGCCGCTTTCGTGCTGGACCATGCGCTGGCGCGCGGGCTCGCGATCGAGCTGGCCGCGCTTGTGAAAATGAATTTGCGGGAGCGTGCCGGGTTCCTCGGCGGCATCCACAGAGAAGCCGCGGCCGGTGTGGTGGAGATAGAGAAACACACCGCGGCCTTCCTTGGCGATGGCTTCGAGCGAGCGTGACACAAGTGCCCTGCAGTCGCATGTGGTGGATCCAAAGACATCACCCGTCAAACAGTGGGAATGCACGCGCACAAGTGCGGGCGTGTCGCCCTCGAGATTGCCGCGCACGAGCGCAATGTGTTGATCGTGATCCACGTCGCTGGCATAGGCGATCATCCGGAACTCGCCGTGGCGCGTGGGAAGGACCGCTTCCGCGACGCGGCGGACGTAGCGTTCGTGCTGCATGCGGTAGCGGATGAGGTCCGCCACCGTGAGCATTTTCAGGTTATGTTCCCTGCAAAATTCGGCGAGCTGCGGAACGCGAGACATGGTGCCGTCTTCGTTCATGATTTCGCAGATCACACTCGCGGCCGTGAGTCCGGCGATGCGCGCGAGGTCCACGGACGCTTCGGTTTGGCCCGCGCGGACGAGCACGCCGCCGTTGCGCGCGCGCAGCGGAAAGATGTGTCCCGGACGCGCGAGATCCTGCGGCTTGGTTTTCGGATCGATGGCCGCGAGGATGGTGATGGCGCGGTCGGAAGCACTGATGCCGGTGGTGACGCCGAGGCGCGCGTCGATGGCTTCGGTGAACGCCGTGCCGTGCACCGAAGTGTTGATGGGCGACATGAGTGGGAGGTGCAGCTCGTCGCAGCGGTCTTCGGTGAGCGGCAGGCAGATGAGTCCGCGGCCGTACTTGGCCATGAAGTTGATGGCGTCGGGAGTGATTTTTTCGGCGGCCATGGCAAGGTCGCCTTCGTTTTCGCGATCCTCGTCGTCGACGAGGACGACCATGCGTCCCTGGCGAATTTCTTCGACGGCTTCTTCGACGGTAGCGAACATTTTAGAAGTGTCCCTCACGGGAAAAGGATAGAAGTAATGAGGCGAGGATGTAAAGAAGCGAGGAAAGGGGATAGGGGTAGGGAATAGCCGGTGGCGCTTATGAAGGCGGCGTGGGCGGTGACGTTGCCCTGGAGACGGTCCATCATCCACGCCGTGGGATACCCCAAATAGCCTTAGACACCGATGATGCAGGGCTGGCATTCTTGCCGTCCGGCTGGCCTGTAAACGTGAAGCGGCCGCGGTCTTTGATCGCGCAGAACTGCTTCAGTGTAAATCCGGATGCAGAGAAATCACAGCCGTGAAGCTCTAAGACTTAGCTGTACATAGCGCGAGTTTTCCTGTGTCCATCCTGAAACGGAGTGGCAAGAGGCAGGTGGTCGGAAAGCTGCTTGTCGTGGGCGCGCCAGGGTGTACGAGCTGAATCCGCCGTGGGCAGGCGGATTCGGAAGGGCGGCTGAAAGGATTAGCTGCAGAATGACAACAACATTGGGAAATTACGGCGGGGGGAGCGATGGCGACGGTGGGACGATTTTTCATGGCCAGCTTATTGGTGGTTGTTGGGGTGCAGCATTTTCTGTACGCGGCGTTTGTGTCCACGCTGGTGCCTGTGTGGATACCGTGGCGGCTCTTCTGGGCGTACTTTGTGGGCGTGGCGTTCTTTGCGGCGGCCGTGGGCATTCTTGTTGAAAAACTGACGCCGCTAGCGGGAACGCTGCTGGGAGTAATGTTTCTGGCGTTCCTGGTGACGACGCATATCCCGCGCATCGTAAAGCGTTCCGGTGAAGGAAATGAATGGACCAGCGGGCTTGTGGCGCTCGCGATGTGCGGAGGCGCGTGGATTGTAGCAAGAACTCCCCGGCTCGAAGAGCGGGAAACCGCTGATCCGTTTCTGAAACTTGGGCCGTATTTGTTCGCCCTTGCGATGGTGGGATTCGGAATTCAGCATTTTATTGATGCCAAGGTCGGAACGCGTGTCGGCCCGCCGTGGTATCCGGGGCGGCCGTTGTGGGCGTATCTCACGGGAGCGGCGTTGATCGTGGCGGGAGCAGCAATTGTCATCCGGAAGGGCAGGCGATGGGCGGGCAGTTTTCTCGGGGCGATCATGGTGGGCTGGTTTCTCTTCCTGCATTTGCCGCGCATCGTGGCTATGCCGCGAAATCCCGGGCCGTGGACGAGCGGATTTGAGATTTTGGGGATGTGCGGCGCAGCGTTGGTGCTGGCGGCAGCAAGGGACAAAGGATAAAGAAAGAGAGAAGCAGATTCCTCGCTGCGCTTGGAATGACAGGCGGTGGCGTGGAGAAGTGGGGAGCGGTCGGCCTCGGGCCGACCCTACAAAGGACGGAGAAGCAAAGGAGAAGAGCGAGTGCTGCTGCGGAGGATAAACCCGGAGAGGTCGATAACGAGCCAGAGGGCAGCGGCGTAAACGGCGTACCAGAAGGCTTCTTGCGAGGCGGAAACACCCGGCGGGCTGAAGATGACGAGTGAACCGGTCGAACAGGCATGCATGAGCTGAGTTGAAAGCACGCTATTGGTGTTGGAGTAGAGCCGCGCGATAAGGATGCGCACGGCGGTCATCGCGGCGGTGAAGGCCAGGAAAAAAGGAAGCCAGTACGGGCCGTGAGGAACGGCGGTACCGAGGTAGTTGATGACGGGAATGTGCCAGAGCCCCCAAAGAACTCCGAGCACTATGGCCGCGCGAAAAGGGGAGAGCCTTTGGCACATCTTTGGAAACGCGAAACCCATCCAGCCGATCTCTTCGAAAAAGCTAGCGGGAATTCCAAACGAAAGGCCCAGCCAAAAGCGATTAGGCGAGTAGACCGGGGAAACGAAGGTTTTCAGACACAGGAGAATCGAGAGAATCAGGACTGGGGGAATTAGAAGGGCCGAGTGCCATCGCCAGGAGAAACGGACGCGACGCATGCGAGAAAATAGATCGCTTAGACCGGCTCGGCCGTCAAGGAATCGCGTTAGAAAAATGCCGGCGAAGCTTGGGCCGAGGAGCATCGCAGGAAACATGAGAATACCGGTCATCTTCGGCAGAGACTCGCCCCGGATTACATGCGGCGCGGCCACCAGGAAAGCAGCAGACCAGGAGATCGCGAACGTCAATAGAAAATACGCGACTACAGAATGGCGCTGAAGGAAAGATTCGCGATCGATGCGACCGGTCTGTGGTGGGGGCATGATGCCAAGCCATTTTACACAGAATTCGCGGCCCAATACGACCCGCAAATCGAGAGACGAACGGGGTTAAAGCTTCCGGAGCGGGGCGGGCAATGCATTTCGAAGCGAGTACGCGCCCGGGCCGGCAATCAGCAAGCCGAAGGCGAGGAGCAGTTCGGTAAGCGCGAATTCGAAGCCGCCGCGATTGATGTCGAAGCCATGGTGCAGGTGGACGAGAAAGATGGCGCCGAGCATGACGATTATCGCGCAGGCTGCGCCGACTCGCAGGAAAGCGCCCGTGAGAATGGCGAAGCCGCCGGCAAATTGAGCTAGGCCGACGAGATAACCGACGATCAACGGAGAGTGCAAGAGAGATGCAAAGTGTTCCGGTCCCACGCCGCCGAACGCCCCGAACAATATGCCGCTCCCGTGATAGAGAAACGGCAGCGCGCAAGCTACGCGTAGGATCAGCAGGGCAAAATTCAGCTGCGGTGACTCCGAAGACGGCATTCCGTCCGTTCCATCCATGAGTCCCTTCTTGGCTATCGACTGGGCCATAGGATGTCACAAAAGGCAAAGAAAAAATATGAAGTGCGAATTTGGCGCGGCTAGGCAGCAAGGGGATAGGAGTACAAGAAAAGGGCAGATGAAAACGAAAAGGGCGTTCCGGTTTTCACCGGAACGCCCTTTGTTGGATTGAGATTCTGGGCTAGCTGGTAAAGCGATCCGCAGCACAGGCTAAAGCCTGTGCCAGCAGGATTAGTACATGCCGCCCATGCCGCCTGCGCCGGGGGCTCCGGCAGCCGCTGCCTTCTTGTCTTCTTCCTTGATGTCGGCAATCAGGGCTTCGGTGGTGAGCATCAGACCCGCGATGGACGCCGCGTTCTGCAGCGCGAGGCGGGTGACTTTGGCCGGGTCGATAACGCCCATCTTCACCATGTCGCCGTACTCGCCGGTTTCCGCGTTGAAGCCGAAATTTTCTTCCTTGGAGTCGCGGATCTTGCCGATCACAACGGCGCCTTCGTGGCCGGCGTTGAGAGCGATCTGGCGGGAAGGCTCTTCGAGAGCGCGCCGCACGATGCCTGCACCAACGGCTTCGTCATCGTGGAGCTTGAGCTTCTCGACGGCCGCGATGCAACGGAGTAGCGCCGAGCCGCCGCCGGGGACAATGCCTTCCTCGACAGCCGCACGGGTGGCGTGCATCGCGTCTTCCACGCGCGCTTTCTTTTCCTTCAGTTCGGTTTCGGTGGCCGCGCCGACTTTGATGACGGCAACGCCGCCGACCAGCTTGGCAAGGCGCTCCTGGAGCTTTTCCTTGTCATAGTCGCTGGTGGTGTTCTCGACCTGCTGGCGAATCTGCTTGACGCGGCCTTCGATGTCCGCGGACTTGCCGGCGCCTTCGATGATCGTGGTGTTGTCCTTGTCAATGGTGACCTTCTTGGCGCGGCCGAGATCCTCAAGCTTGACGTTCTCGAGCTTGATGCCGAGGTCTTCAGTGATGGCCTTGCCGCCGGTGAGGGTGGCGATGTCTTCGAGCATGGCCTTGCGGCGGTCGCCAAAGCCAGGGGCCTTGACGGCAGCGCACTGCAGAGTGCCGCGGAGCTTGTTGACCACGAGGGTGGCGAGCGCTTCGCCCTCGACTTCCTCAGCGACGATCAAGAGCGGCTTGCCCATCTTCGCGGTCTGCTCGAGCAGGGGAAGGAGATCCTTCATCGAGCTGATTTTCTTTTCGTGGATGAGGATGCGGACGTCCTCGAGGACGCATTCCATGCGCTCGGGGTCGGTAATGAAGTAGGGAGAGAGGTAGCCGCGGTCAAACTGCATGCCTTCGACTACTTCGAGGGTGGTCTCCATCGTCTTAGATTCCTCGACGGTGATGACCCCATCCTTGCCGACCTTCTTCATGGCCTCGGCGATGATGCCGCCGATCTGCTTGTCGTTATTGGCGGAAATGGTGCCAACCTGGGCGATCATCTCGCCCTTGACGTCCTTGTGAAGCTTCTTGATCTCTTCGACGGCCACTTCCACAGCGCGCTCGATACCGCGCTTGAGAGCGGTGGGGCTGGCGCCGGCGGCGACAGTCTTGACGCCCTCGCGGAAGATGGCCTGGGCGAGCACGGTCGCGGTGGTCGTGCCGTCGCCGGCAACATCGGAAGTCTTGGAAGCGACTTCACGCACCATCTGCGCGCCCATGTTCTCGAGAGGATCGCGGAGTTCGATTTCCTTGGCCACGGTCACGCCGTCCTTGGTGATGATCGGCGCGCCGAACTTCTTTTCGATCACCGCGTTGCGGCCTTTGGGGCCGAGGGTGATCTTCACTGCATCGGCGAGAGCGTTCACGCCGCGCAAAATCGCCTGGCGGGAATTCTCACCTGTTACAATCTGCTTCGCCATACTGGTATTTCCTCCTGATAATCTCTCTCTCAGCTGCGAAATTCTAAAGAGAAAAACACCGGTCTAAAGACCGGCCATTACACTGCTACTTCCTGGCAGCTTTCGCCGCACCGCTCAGCTTCGCCAGAATCTCTTCTTCGCGAAGGATGAGATACTCCTCGTCTTCGATCTTGATTTCCGTACCACTGTACTTGCCGAAAAGAACGCGGTCGCCGGGCTTGACGTCCAGGGGAATGAGCTCGCCCTTTTCGCGTTTGCCTGCACCGACGGCGATGATCTCGCCTTCCATCGGCTTCTCTTTTGCGGAGTCAGGGATGATAATGCCACCCTTGACGCTTTCCTTCTCTTCAATGCGCTTCACGATGACACGGTCGTGGAGCGGGGTAAGATTCACTGCCATCTTGAACAACCTCCATAGGTAACGTTGCGGATTGAACTGCGGTTGGGAGCGGAAGAGGGGCTTAGCACTCCTCGCAACCGACTGCTAATATAACAGAAATACCGTGCATGTCAAGCATTTCCCTGACACACCAGCTAACACTCTGTGGATTCTCCATCGGTATAAGCCACGTATTTAGAGTAGTTTATGTGGTGCAAGAAAAATACGACACTTGGCAATTGTACTGCAATTGACTGGAGGGTAGAATCGGCGAGGCTGAAGAATCCATGGGGTCGCTCGTCTACATCCGGCTGATTGGCTACACGGCAGGAACGCTGCTGCAGCTTTTTTGGATGGTGGTAATCCTCGGCTACCGCCGGCAGCGCAATTTTGAGCGGGTGTTCTTCTTTCTTTGTCTAGCGCTATTCTTTTTTTATGCCGGATCTTTGCTCGCCCTGAACTCGCAGATTCATTATCTGCAACCTCCCGCCGGGCTCAATCAGTTTGCGATTGTTATGATTTGTGTTGGCCTCGGTATGCTGCCCGCCCTTCTGCTGCACCTGCACGTGGAATATGCCGAGACGCGGGGGATGCTCCGAGTTAAGCGCTGGAAGTGGGCGGTGTTGTTCCTTTTTTATGCCGCGTGTTTTCATCTGGCCTATCATCGGATTCCCATTCTCCTCGAAGAGCCACATTTCAATTTCCTCGTTCCGGGAAGTTCTTTAGGAGACGGCTTCGCCATCGTGCTCGCCGTGGCGCTGGCGTGGTGCGCGATGTGGCAGCGGCGCTTCACGACGCGCGCTCCCGACCGGCCGCAACGCTTTTTTCATTCAACCTTGTTGCTGTTTTTCACGTTGTCGTTTCTGGCGGTCACGGGTTTGCACCTCGGACCATTTCATCCGGAAACACGGACTGCCGAATCGCTCGCGACTGCTTTTGCCCTGTTGCCCATCGTGCCCTTCACCGCGCTCATTTACCTCGTACAGCGGCATAACTTTCTACAGATCGGGCGGCAGAAAAATCTGCTTTACGCGGTCTCCGCAACCTTTCTGGCACTGCTTTACCTGAGCCTGGTCCGCCGCGTCGGCACTTGGCTTGAGCCGCTTCTTCCGCCGGAAGCCTCGGCATCCATACTGCTGTTCGTGCTGGTCATCTTCATCGAGCCCCTGCAGCGCGCACTCGGACGCAGATTGCAGGAGACGGCTCACCGAGAAATGGACCGCGTCCAGCGGTTGACGGCCGAGATTCAGCAGGAGGCGCGGCAAGGCTACCTCGAGAACCTGCGGTGCTTCATCGAGCGCCGAACAAAGGAAGAATTCGAACTGTCGTCGGTACAACTTCGCTTTCTCGATCAAGGTAACGCAGTCCTTCGGCCTTCTTCGGAAGAGGAGAGGTGCGGGGCCGCAAGGCTGTCTCAAGAGGATCACTTTCCACTCCGGCAAGGAGGGAAACTGGTCGGCGTATTGTACGCGGACCCGCACGGGGCTGGGCTCTCTGGAGAGACCCGTGCAGCGCTGGAGTTCTTGTGCGAGCAGTTGCCGGGGGCGCTGGATTTGTGCCGGCTCATCGAAGAGAAACTCCTGCTGGAAAGGGAACTGGCGGAACGTGAACGCTTGGCGGCACTCGGACAGATGGCCGCGAGCATTTCCCACAATTTGAAGAATCCGCTGGGGTCGATGAAAACGATTCTGCAGCTGCAACTGGAGAATCCGGAGATGCCAGAATCCATGCGCGCCGAAACGAAAATGATTCTCGGGGAGATCGGGCGGCTCTCCGCAAAGCTGAATCAGCTACTGCAATTCAGCCGGCCTGTGGTGCTCGGAGAGGGGAAGACGACAAAATGCGACGCGTGCGAAGTGGCGCGAGATGTCGCTAGCGTGTTGCGCCCCGATGCGCAAAATAAGGGAATCGCGCTTGAGCTTGCACCATCAACGAATTCGCTGCAGGTGGCCGTGGGTACGGAAGCTTTGAACGACATTCTCACCAACTTGGTCGTGAACGCGCTCGACGCAGCGCCGGGGGGTGGGCGCGTGCAAGTGGGAGTTCATCGGAAAGATGGCAAAGGTTTGTTAGTGGTGGAAGATGACGGGCCGGGTGTGCCCCTCGATCTCAGAGAAAAAATCCTGCAGCCGTTTTTCACCACGAAAACGAAGGGGACCGGTCTGGGATTGGCGATCGTGGCCCGTCGCGCTTCGGATGTAGGCGGCAAGCTCGAACTCGAGAGTCCAGTGAACAATGGGCGCGGCACGCGGTTCCTGGTGTGGCTTCCTCTTGGAGACTCAACGCGATGAAGACCATTCTGATTGTGGATGATGAGCCGGCAGCGCGTTACGGGCTGCGCCGGGCGCTGGAAGCGAAATACCGAATCGCGGAAGCGGGTTCGGCGGAGGCGGCGCGGGAAGCACTGCCCCGGGAGCGACCGGACCTGGTGCTGCTGGATGTGGTTCTGCCGGGACAAGATGGTCTTTCCTTTTTGCGCTGGATGCGCGAGCAGGGAAACGAACTCCCGGTACTGATGGTCTCCGCGCTGGATACGGCGAAAACTGCGGTGAGCGCATTGCAACTTGGTGCGGCCGATTATTTGGTGAAGGGATTTGAGTTGGAAGAACTGCGGCAGCGTGTGGCCAATTTATTGAAACTTTCGAGTCTCGAAAGGGAGAACGACACGTTGCGGCGCCGCATGGCCACGGAAGGTCAATTCGGACAGATGATTGGGCGCTCCGCGGAGATGCGGCGAGCGTTTGAGATGGCCGACCGGGTTGCGCCAACGGACTCCACGGTGCTGATTTTGGGAGAAAGCGGAACGGGAAAGGATTTGCTCGCACAGGAGATTCATGCGCGTTCACCCCGAGCGGGAAAAGCGTATGTGGCGGTCAATTGCGCAGCGTTGCCGGAAACGTTGATTGAATCCGAATTGTTTGGTTACGAGCGGGGCGCATTCACAGGCGCAGCGCAGCAGAAAAAAGGAAAGTTCGAGCTGGCTTCGGGCGGGACGATTTTCCTCGATGAGATTGGTGACATGAATCCGGTGACGCAGGCAAAAGTTCTCCGCGTGCTGGAAAACCGCACGATTGAGCGGCTTGGAGGGACACCGTCGATTCCCGTGGATGTCCGGGTAATCAGCGCGACGCACCGGAACCTGCTGGCGGAAATCCGCGCGGGAAAATTCCGCGAGGACTTGTTTTATCGGTTGCGCGTGGTAACCGTGGATCTGCCGCCGCTGCGCGCGCACAAGGAGGACATCGCCCTGCTGGCGGAAGCGTTTCTGCAGATGCATGGAGCGCGGCTGGGCCGCACGGCCCGGCTGAAGCGCGAAGCAATGGTGGCGATCGAGAAATACGATTGGCCCGGCAATGTCCGCGAGTTGAAGAATGCCTTGGAGCGCAGCCTAGTCCTTTGCCGCGGGGAAGAGATTGGCGTGGAGGATTTGCCCGGAGAAGTCGTCGACGGCGAGGGCGTCTCGCATGAACACGGTGGCGAAGGGCAGGACCATGGACTCGGCGAACGCGATTTTCGTGAGGCCAAGCGAAAATTTGAAGTGGCCTACTTGAAGAAGCAATTGGCGAGCCACCGCTGGAATGTTTCGCGCACCGCAGCGACGATTGGATTGCACCGGCAAAGCTTGCAGGAAAAACTGCGCGAGCTGGGCATCCGGCGGCCGGGACGTGAGCCGATTGACGGAGAGTGACTCGTGACTGGTGGCTCGAACGCGCTAGCCTCCGCGAAAGTTGCTGGTTACGTGCTCGCCGGAGGAGGAAGCACGCGGTTTGGGCGGGACAAAGCCCTTGTCGAATTTGACGGAAAACCGATGCTCACGCGAATGATTCAACTACTGCAAAGTGTCTCGAGAAGAGTGAAACTTGTAGCATCGCCTGGGAAATACGCGGGATACGGCGTGGAGATTGTCGCGGATCAGTGGCCCGGAGAGGGTCCCTTAGGCGGAATCATCACCGCGCTCGAAAATGCAGCGAAGGCTTCGCGGCAAAGTGGATGGAACTTGATAGTGAGTTGTGACATGCCGTTCTTGACGAGCGACTGGCTGAGATTCATGGCTGAACGCGCGGCCAAGGGTAACGCACAAGTCTTGCTTGCGCACTCGAACTCCGGGCCGGAGCCGCTCTGTGCGTGCTACCGAACGGATGGGGCGGCAAAATTACGGGCGGCATTCGAAAGCGGCATCCGCAAAGTGACCGAAGGATTGAAACACGTGACCACGGAAGTGCTTGACCAGGCGGATTGGAAACGATTTGATAACGCTGGGCGATTGTTCTGGAACATGAACACCGCGGCCGATTACGAAGAAGCACGAAAGATTCATGAAGCGGAGAGAAAGTGAGCGAGGTCCACAAGAGTATCAGTGGCGAATTGACAACTGCAGGCGACCGCAAGGCCGCGAACTATTTTGAATTTCGCGAGGTGTGCAAGGGATTCGACGACCGCCTGGTGCTGGACCACGTCAGCTTCACGGTAAAGCGCGGCGAGACTTGTGTGATCATGGGGCGCAGCGGGGTTGGCAAATCGGTTTCACTGAAGCACATCATGGGTTTCCTGAAAGCGGATTCCGGCCAGGTCTTCGTGGATGGGGAAGATATTGCGAATTTCACGGAACGTGAATTCGAAAAGGTGCGCCGCAAGGTGACCATGGTGTTTCAATCCGGGGCGCTCTTCGATTCACTCACGGTGAGAGAAAACATCGAATTTCCGTTCGATGGGCAGCCGGGGCTGAGCCCGGATGACATCGATGCGTACGTCGCGAAAATCGCGCACATGCTCGAAGTGGATGATGTCCTCGATAAGCTACCGAGCGAGCTTTCGACTGGAATGAAGCGCGCAGTCGCCATTGGCCGAGCGTTGGCGCAGAATCCCGAGGCCATTTTGTACGACGAACCGACCACTATGGTCGATCCGATCATGGCCTGGCACATGGGTGACCTGATCCTGCGGTTGAAGCAAGCGTTTCATAAGACTTCCATCGTCGTGACCCACGACACGCATCTCGCGAAAAAACTAGCGGACGTCGTTGTTTTTCTTCAGGAAGGCAGAGTCGCTTTCTTCGGCCCCTGGAGTGCTTTCGAAAACTCGAATGATCCGTTTCTGAAAAATTTTCGTCTGCAAGATGAATTGATTCCCGCGCTGGACGTGACCCTGTGAACCGGCAGAGTTCAAACGCTTTCCCTGCCGCTGGTACAAGCTCGGCAAACGGCACCTCTGATCCCATCAAACAACTGCGCAAGGAGATGGGCTTCTGGGACGTCCTATTTTTTAACATTGCCACGGTGCTGGGGCCGCGTTGGATTGCCGCCGCGGCGCATAACGGCACTTCTTCGATCAGCCTTTGGGTGCTGGCGGCGGCGTTTTTCTTTGTGCCCTCCGCGCTAGTCATCAATGAACTCTCGTCGCGGTTTCCCGTGGAAGGCGGTCTATACGTCTGGGCCAAGGAAGCGTTTGGAGATTTTCACGGATTTGTGGCCGGGTGGAACTACTGGATCTACACGGTATTTTATTTTCCGGGGCTGCTCCTCGCCAGCGCGGCTATGAGCGCCTATATCATCGGCGAGGGCGGCCTCACGCTGGAGCACAACCGCCAGTTTCTTCTTCTTGTTTCTCTGGGATACCTGCTCGTCGCGGTCGCGCTGAACATCATCGGACTGAACATCGGCAAATGGTTGCAGAACGCCGGTGGTGTCTCCACGTACCTGCCGCTCCTGATGCTTGTGGCTATCGCGACGATTTTGTGGAGCAGGCAGGGTCCCGTGACGCATTTCACGCGCGCCAATGTTCTCCCCGTTTGGAACTGGGATACCGTCAATTTCTGGTCCCAGATTGCCTTTGCCTTCAGCGGCTTGGAGCTCGTTTCCGCCATGAGCCAGGAAGTGCGCAATCCGCAGCGCACGCTTCCTCGCGCCGTTTTCGCCTCGGGAGTGCTTATCGCGGCGATGTACATCGTTGCGACCATTGCGGTGCTGGGGCTCGTGCCTGCTGCCGAAGTTTCCGCGACTAGCGGAGTGTTTCACGCGATTACCGTCGGTTCCATCGCGCTGAAAATTGGTCTCCTGGGAATCCTCGCGGCCGTGGTTGTAAGCGTCGGGAATGCTGGTGGCGTGGGAAGCACGGTTGCTGGCATCGCGCGCGTGCCCTTCGTCGTAGGAATTGACCGCTACATGCCAGCGGCATTTGGGAAGATTCATCCGCGGTGGAAGACGCCCTACGTCTCGATCCTGGTGCAGGCCGCGCTATCCTGCGCGATTTTGCTGATTAGCCAGATCAACGAGACCATGCGCGGGGCCTACCAGTTCCTCGTGGACGCCACGATCATTCTTTACTTCGTTCCGTTTCTTTATATGTTTGCCGCCGCGATCAAACTCTATTCGCGCCCGGACCGTCGGGAAAACAAAGCGGCCGTGCTCATTCCCGGTGGCAAGGCGGGGGTTTGGATTATTTCCGGCGTCGGCTTTTGCATCGTATTGATTGGCATCCTGGTTTCGCTCGTGCCGCCTGGAGATTCCGCAGACAAGCTCGGTTTTGAATTGAAACTCGTTGGGGGAACGGTGGTGGCGATGGCCGTGGGGCTAAGTTTGTACTGGCGCGGAGCGCGGCAGAAGAGCGCCGAAACTCCAGACTTCTAGAAGCCCTGTTCGACGAGGCGCGCGACCGTAAGTTGCGATTCCGCATGCGCCGAAAAATGGCCTGCCTGCAGATACCGCTCGACGTATTTTCCAATCACATCGCCCTCAAGGTTAACCGCGTCGCCCGGCTTGAGGTCACGAATGTTGGTATGTTCGTACGTGTAGGGAATGACGGCAACTTCGGCGACGCTGTTTCGCCAGCGGGCGACCGTCAGGCTGATGCCATCGATGGTGATCGAACCTTTCGGCACGACGTAGCGCGTGAAATCCGCGGGGACCTGCACGCCGAACCACCAGTTCTCCCCTTCGGGAGTGAGATGCGTGACGTAGCCAGTAGTGTCCACGTGGCCTAGAACGAAATGCCCGCCAAATTCCTTGCCCGCGGTGAGCGGCTGTTCGAGATTGACGCGCGCGCCTCGCACCGGCGCACCTCGTTTTGCTCCGAACGAAGTCTTGAGAATCGTTTCGCCGGAAAGGTCGGTGGTGAACCGCCCGTTGTGTAGATCGACAATCGTCAGGCAGCAGCCGTTCACCGCGATGCTGTTCGAAACCGCCAGCGACGGTCCGACACTCGGCGCATGAATCGTGATCCGGCCGCCCTCGTTCGTCAGCTCCAGCCCTTCGATGGTGCCTTGATGCTCGATGATTCCCGTGAACACGTTTGTTCTGCCCGTTCGCGAATCCGTCCGTTCTCGATTCCGCCCCTTTTCGAAATTGAGTGTACAGCATTTTGCCCGCGGCACCGAAAGCACTAGACTGTGGTTTCGATGGATCACCGAGGCGACATGGAGGTCAATCCTTGAAAGCGTGCGTCTTGCGATTGCCCGCAGCCGTGGAGACAAACCCGCTGGAGTTCCGTGACGTGCCGGCTCCTCTGCCGCAGCAGGGCGAGGTGCTCGTTCGCGTCCGCGCCTGCGGCGTCTGCCGCACCGATCTGCACGTGATCGAAGGCGAATTGCCGCCGCGCAAGTCGCCAGTGATCCCGGGACACCAGGTCGTCGGTGTAGTCGAACAGCAAGGAAAAAATGCGCGGCGCTTTGCTATCGGCGCCCGGGTGGGAATCGCGTGGCTGCACCGCACCGATGGAACTTGCGAATATTGCCGGTCGGGCGCCGAAAATCTTTGCGACAATCCGGTATTTACCGGCTACACCGTTGACGGCGGATACGCGGACTACATCGTTGCGCCGCAAGATTTTGTCTATGCGATTCCGGAGGGATTTCCCGATGAGCAGGCTGCGCCGCTGCTCTGCGCGGGGATTATCGGTTTCCGCTCGCTGCGGCTCTCAGGGGTCAAAGCCGGCGCGCGCTTGGGATTTTACGGCTTTGGCGCCGCGGCACACGTGGCGATCCAGGTGGCGCGGCACTGGGGCGTGGAAGTCTACGCGTCCACGCGGGATGCGCGCCATCAAAAACTCGCATTGGAGCTGGGAGCTGTTTGGGCCGGTGGCACATTTGACGAGCCGCCGAAAAAGCTGGACGCCGCGATTGTCTTTGCACCTACCGGGGAGATTGTTCCCGCCGCACTCAAGGCACTCAAGAAAGGCGGCGTGCTCGTTCTCGGCGGCATTCACATGGGCCCGATTCCATCTTTCGACTACGACCTCTTGTATCAGGAGCGCGTGATCCGCAGCGTGGCCAACAACACGCGGCAGGACGGCGAAGATTTTCTGCGCGTCGCCGCGGAAATTCCCATTCGTACGCGCGTGCAAGTCTTTCCCCTCGCCGAAGCCAACCGCGCACTCAACACGCTAAAGAATGACGCCATCTCCGGTGCCGCAGTTCTTCGCGCCGGTCAGTAATCAAGATTTATCTCTTATAGACGTCCCGCAGATAGGCTTCGATTGCAAGATCGGGGCCGAATTGATGTGTACGGATGTTATGCAATGCGGGCGAGCTAAATCCGGGGGCGATGGCGAAGGGAACGCGATTGTCACCGGCAATTTTCGGCGCATAAAAGAGAAACAGTTTGTCGACAATGCCCGCGCTGAGCGCCGCACCGTTAAGCGCGGGGCCGGCTTCCAGCAATACGCTGAGGATCTCGCGGCGGCCAAGTTCTTCGAGTACGGTTTGCAAATCGATTCGCTTTCCCCAAGCGTGAACGGAGAGGACTTCGATTCCCGACCCACGCAAACTTCGTGCCGCCCGAGCATTCACTGAATTCTTGCTCGTGACGACCAGCAGATCATTGTCGGCGGCTTCCACGATGCGCGACCGCGGCGACAGCGAAAGTCCGGAATCCAGAATTACGCGTAATAGAGGACGCCGCCGCGGCAAGCCGCTGCGGTCGGTGAGATACGGGTCATCGACCTTGACTGTGCCGATGCCCGTGAGAAGCGCGTCAGAAGCGTGGCGCAGGCGATGAACTTCAGCGCGAGATTCTTCCGAGGTAATCCGGTTTGATTGGCTGTGGCGTGCGCGATTCGCTGCAAACTTTTCGCGTTGCTTTGGAAGTGCAAGCTGCCCGTCCAGCGTCATCGCCGACTTGAGCGTGACAAACGGTTTCTTCGTGCAAATCCAGCACGCAAAGGCTTCGTTGAGCCTCCGCGCCTCCTCTTCGCACACGCCCGTGAAGACCTCGATGCCCGCCGCCCGCAGGCGCTCGAATCCGCGGCCCGAATTGACGGGATTGGGATCCTCCACCGCCGCCACAACTCGGTGAACTCCAGCGGCGATGATCGCTTCCGTGCACGGGGCGGTGCGGCCTTTGTGGTTGCAAGGCTCGAGCGTAACGTATAGCGTTGCAGCCCGCGCTTTTTCGCTCGCCGATTTCAGCGCGACGATTTCCGCGTGGTCGCGCCATTCGTATTGATGGAATCCTTCGCCGACAATCTTTCCTTCGCGCACGATCACGCAGCCCACCATGGGATTGGGGCTCGCCAGGCCCATGCCTTTGCGCGCCAGCTCCAGCGCGTGTTGCATGAAGCGGATGTCGTGTGCGTCCACAGTTCAGTCGAAGAGGGAATTTGCGTAGGTTTCGGCGTCAAAGGGCACCATGTCGTTGATCTGCTCGCCGGTGCCGACAAACCGAATGGGCAGGCCAAGCTCGCGCGAAATGGCCACAACGATGCCGCCCTTCGCCGTGCCGTCAAGTTTCGTGAGGATGATGCCGGTGACGCCGACGGTGGAAGTGAATTCGCGCGCCTGCGCAAGCCCGTTTTGCCCGGTCGTGGCATCCAGAACCAGCAAAATATCGTGTGGCGCACCGGGAATCACTTTCGCCGCGGTGCGCTTCATTTTCTCCAGCTCGGCCATGAGATTCGATTTGGTGTGCAAGCGCCCTGCGGTATCCACGATCACGACATCGGCGGAACGCGCCTTGGCCGCCGCGACGGCGTCGTAAACGACAGCGGCGGGATCAGCGCCGGATTTTTGTTTGATCACATCGATGCCGTTGCGCTGCGCCCAGATTTCCAGCTGCTCGACGGCGGCGGCGCGAAAAGTATCCGCGGCGCATAGCACCACGCTGCGCTTTTCTTGACGCAGCCGGCTGGCTAGCTTGCCGATGCTGGTGGTTTTTCCCGCCCCATTCACGCCGACGATGAAGATCACCCGTGTGCCGCTGCCGTTCGTGGAAGCGTCAATGCCGCTCGTGCTCGCCAAGTCTGGACGCACTGGCGCGTTCAGGATGCGAATGATGTGCGATTTGATTTCGTGCTTGAGCTGCGCGGCATCGGAGAGCGCGTTACGGTCCATTTTCTCGCGCACCGCATCCAGAATTTCCCGCGTCGGTTTCACGCCCAGGTCGGCGGAAAGTAACGCCGTCTCCAGATCCTTCAGGATGGAAGGATCGATCTTCCGCTCGCCGAGAAAGACCGTATCGACGGCTTCCGAGAGCGCGGCTTTCGTCTTGCTGACAGAAGCCTTCAGGCGTTCCGCAAGAGTTGGTTCAGGCTTGCCAAAAAGAGTAATCATAACCAGCCGGAGTTTCTACCTTGCTTCAAGCCTAAGTCTAACAGAAGCGATGAGTTACACTCGAATAGCGGGGGGAAATGGGCCCAACGCAATTTGCAGTGAGATTCGGATGCCGGACGATGTGTCGTACGGATCTGAGTGGAGTTTCAGATCGAGTCTTTCGAGCAAAGTTTTTCTTGAACGAATTGTCACCTCTTTGCGTATATTGGACAAACGCGGCTCGCGCGCGGTCATTTCAAAGCGGGGGATTACCATGAAACTGAACCACACCATGACGATTGCAGTCGTTGCAAGCCTGTTTGCAGCCGGAACCACGCTGGCTCAGGAGAAGAAAATCAAACGCGGGGACCTTCCGCCAGCCGTGGAAAAAACGGTGGCCTCGCAGAGCCAGGGCGCAACCATCAAGGGCTTTTCCCAAGAAAAGGAAAATGGCCAGACTTTCTATGAAGCGGAATTAATGATCAACGGCCACAGCAAAGACATTTTGATGGATGCAAATGGCGCCATCGTGGAGGTCGAAGAACAAATCGAGTTCGAGAAGCTCCCGGCGGAAGTGAAAACTGGGCTCACTGCCAAAGCGGGGAAGGGCACGATCAAAAAAGTCGAATCCATCACGAAGCACGACAAGTTAGTCGCTTACGAAGCCCAGCTGATCACTGACTCCAAGCGCTCCGAGGTCCAGGTCGGTCCGGACGGCAAGCCCCGCGATCACGAAGAGTAAAAAAGATTCAAGGATTGAGTTGTCCGGCGTTCCCCTGAACGAATCAGGTCAGAGGGTGCCAGACAAGATCGAACAGCAAGCGTTACACGTGAACTTCCACGACGCTGAGGTGCAGCTTGCCGGAAGTAACCGCGGCTTCAAGCGCGGTCACGACCACGGCATCGAATTTCGTTCCCGTCAGGCTGCGGATGCGCTCCAGCGCAAAATCCAGTTCCATGGCCGTCTGATACGGCCGGTTCGTGGTCATGGCATCAAGCGTATCGGCGACACCGATGATGCGCGCCATCAGCGGGATCTGCTGGCCCTGCAAGCCGTAGGGATAGCCGTGCCCGTCCATATGTTCGTGGTGCAGCTCGATGCCCGGGAGCATCTCCTTCAACTGCGAAACTGGGCGCATGATGTTCGCACCTTTGACGGTGTGCTGCTTCATCAAGCCGAATTCTTCCGGCGTAAGCGCCCCCGGCTTCTTCAGCACGCGGTCCTCGACGCCGATTTTTCCGACGTCGTGGAGCAGCGCGGAGATGCGCAGCTTGTCCAATTCTTCGGTGGTAAGCCCCAGCTCCTGCCCGATAAACGTCGAATACTTCGCCACGCGCCCGGAGTGACCGCGCGTATACGGATCCTTTTCGTCGATCGCCGCTGCGAGCATGCGAATCGACCCGATAAACAGCTCGCGATTTTCTTCCGCGGCTTCCTTCAGGCGCTCGATGTACTCTTCGATGTCGCCGGCCATCTTGTTGAAGTTCTCGGCAAGCTCGCTGATTTCAGACGCGCCGCGCACGGCCGAGCGCTGGTGAAATTCGCCTCGGCTGATCGCACGCGTGGAAGCAGCCAGGCCGCGAATCGGCCCGCTGATGCCTACCGCGAAAAAGTAACCAAGAAGGATGGCCACCAGCACGACCACGCTGACGAAAGCCAGCGCCTGGCGGTTCAGCTCGGTCACCCCGGTATCTGTTTGTGCTTGTTCGAGGCTGCGCTGGGCAATCACCGCCCAGTTCAGTTCCGGAAAGGTGCTGTACGTTCCGATCATTTCTACCGGATGCTTTTTGCTCTTTTCTTCGAAACGCACCGTCTCCGTGTTGCGCAGCTCCTGCGGCAGTCCGCGAACTTGCGCAACGAGGGAATTCCCGCTGGCATCCGCGCCCGGCACGAAATTTCTCACGTCCGGATGGGCGACGATGTGGCCGTTGTGCTCCACAAGGAAAACTGTTCGGCCGCGCACGCTGGCGTCCTGTAGCCGGCGCAGGATCGGGTCCAGCGAAACGACGGCCGCCAGCATGCCTGTAAAGTTATCGTTCACGTCCTTTAAGGGAACTGCAATAACGAACGCAGGCCGGTTTTCCGGTGCGAGCGCCAGGGGATCGCTGCGAAATTGCAATTGCTGCGACTGCAGGCAGGTGACAAACGCGCGCTGCAGCGCCTTGGCCACGAACGGGTCCTGATCGGCCCGGAAATTTCCTTGCGACGCACTGGTGCCTTTGCCGGATTTGCCGACCGCGGTCAGGTAGATGAACGTAGCGCGATTGCTGTCAACAAAGTCTTCGAGCAGCCTGGTTACTTTGGGCTCGGCGGCCGGGTCCTCGACGTTATCAATCAGACCAGTAAGCGCGAGGATCTGCCGCTCGCTCAGCAGTTGCTGCGACAGGTTGGATTCAAACTGCTGGATTTCCTGGGCTAACGAGCGTGTAAGGTCGGTCTGCTGCACGCGCTCGGTATCTACCAGCTTGTCCTGGCTAAGCTGCAGCACCAGGCGGTGGTACAGTCCGAGGGGGAGAACGCTGACCATCAAAAGAGCGCCCAGAACAAGCCAAAGAATGCGAACACGGCCCGCGCGCACCTGTTCCAGACGAGATTTGGCACTGGGCTGCATTCCAACTCCTTATTCTAGGGGATGCTAGGGGGCACGTCCGGTCGGCCTCGGGCGGGCGTCGCTCATGTGCAACTGGGACTTTAGTACTACGCAGCAATGGAAAACAGGCCGGTCTCGACGAACGGCGGCAAATGAACTCCAAACCACATCTCTACGACAAAAACGGCCAATTGGAAACTGCTGACCTAAAATTCCCACTTTTCTTACTGGCAACTGAAAACTGTGAACTGAAAACTGGCAAGCGCGGGCCGAATTCATTCGCGCTTGAGCGGCCGCTCCATGACGCCCCGGATGGCCTCTGCCGGCGACTTTCCTCGATGCAGGATGGCGTTGACCTGGTCCGTGATCGGCATATCGATGTGGTGCTCGCGCGCCAGGGCCAGCAGCGGCGCCGCCGTGTCCACGCCTTCCGCAACCATGCGCATATTCGCCATGATTTCGCGAAGTGCGCGGCCTTTGCCGAGCTCTATGCCCACGTGCCGGTTGCGGCTCAACGCGCCAGTGCAGGTCAGCACCAGATCGCCCAGCCCGGCGAGGCCGCTCAGCGTTTCCTGCCGTGCGCCCAGGGCCACCGCCAGCCGGCTCATCTCGGCCAGCCCGCGAGTGATCAGCGCGGCCAGCACATTCGAACCAAGTCCCAGTCCCTGGCAAGCACCCGCCGCAATCGCCATTACGTTTTTCATCGCTCCCGCGAGCTCCACGCCGAGAATGTCGTCGTTCGTATACAAGCGAAACGACGGCCCGGCCAGCTCTTCCTGGAGTTCCGCCGCGAGCGCGGCATCCTCCGACGCCAGTACAACGGCGGTCGGCTCGCCGCGCGCTGCCTCGGCCGCAAACGATGGCCCGGACAGCACAGCCATCCGTAGCAAAGATTTGGCCGAGCCACCCTGCAACAAGACCTGTTCAAGGACTTTGCTCATCCGCAGATGTGTCGCGGGTTCGAGCCCCTTCGTCGCGCTGATGAAATTCATTTCCCGGTTGAGGAAAGGCAGCGCTTGCGAATAGATGCTGCGCGCATGCACGGAAGGCATGGCCCCTACCACGATTTGCGCGCCCGCCAGCGCTGCGGACAATTCGCGCGTCACGCGCACCGCGGCCGGAACCGTGACGCCCGGGAGATACGTGTTGTTTTCCCGCTGCGCGCGCAAATTCTCTGCCAGCGCCGCGTTGTGCGCCCACAGCGAAATTTCGTGTGGCTTTCTGGTGCGGGAGAAAACCACGGCCAGCGCCGTGCCCCAGCTCCCCGCTCCCAGGATTGCAATTTTCGTCATTCCGCGTCCTTCTTTTTGCTGAGCGAGAATTTCGGCTCGACGCCTTCGACGAGCCGCTGAATATTTCCATCGTGTTTGTACGCGATAAGCAATGCTGCGGCCAGCGATCCGAACGTAATGGCCAGCGGCGGCGCGTGATGCGGTGCCCAGAAAAAGTAAAGCAGCAGTGGCATCGCCGCCGCGGCGGAAATCGAGCCGAGCGAAACGTATCCCCAATACGCAACAACCAGAACAAAGAGAATCGCTGCGCACAAGAACGACCACGGAGAAAGCACAAGAAAAATGCCCGCAGCTGTCGCCACGCCCTTGCCACCCCTGAACTTCAGCCAAACGGGACAGCAATGGCCGACCAGTGCCGCAAGCCCGGCGAGCATCATCCACGTGGCGCTGTCATTCGATACACGCTCGGCGGCAGATACCGCTACCGCGCCTTTCGCAATATCCAGAATCAGAGTTGCAATTCCCGCAAGCGGCCCCACCACGCGCGCCACGTTCGTCGCGCCGATATTGCCGCTGCCCTCTTTACGCACGTCGGTCCCGCCGAGAAATTTCGCAAGTATCAATCCAAACGGAATCGAGCCGAGCAGATACGCTCCGAACACCAACAATAGATTGATGGGTGAAAACGATCGCATCCGGAGCTACCGTCCCGAGACGAACGACAACGATTGCAACGTAGTGTACTCCGCTCCCGACGGTTTCAGTTTGCTTTCGATGAGGTGAAATTGGTTGGTTTCAACCGCGCCAAATTCGCGCGTGGTATTTTCCCGCACAGCGGTTTGCAGCTTCTCCGGCAGCTTCCGCCTCTCGAATCGCGCCAGCGTCAAGTGCGGCGAGAAAGGCCGCTGTTCCCGTGCAATGCCGAGTCTCTCCGTGGCCAACTCTATATCCGCGGCCAACTTCTTTAGATTCGGTGAAGCTTCGATGCTGGCCCAGAAAACGCGCGGGTGTTTTTCATTTGGAAAAAACCCAAGGCCGCGAAAATCCAGTTTCACTGGTGAATCCAATTGCACCGCCGCGAGCGCCTTGCGGATCGGATCCAATTTCTCCGGTGGCACTTCGCCGATAAATTTCAGCGTGGCGTGCAGATTCTCCGCGCGAACCCACTTCTCCTTTGGTGCAATCGCGCGCAACTCGCGAATTAACGCTGCGAGTTTTTCCCGCACCTCCGGAGGAATCTCCAGCGCAACAAAGAGCCGCACGGCTCAAGCCCTGCTGGTGCGGTGTGACGGCGGCTCTCCGCCATTGTAGAGGAAATGAATTCGCACCATATCCAGCGCCAGTTGCGAGGCATGCCAGCGAATGGCCTCCCGGTCGCCGGGAAAGCGCACCCCGCGCTCTTTGATTCCCCCCGCATGCGAGACCGCAATGTGTACCGTGCCGACAGGTTTTTCTTCACTGCCGCCGCCCGGCCCGGCGATTCCTGTTATGCCCACGCCGAGCGTGCTGCCCACGCCGCGGCGAATGCCCTCGGCCAGCGCCACGGCCACTTCACTGCTCACCGCGCCCTTTGTTTGAATCAACTCCGCCGGCACATCCGTCCACGCGGTCTTCAATTCGTTGCTGTAGCAAACCACGCCGCCGAGAAAATACGACGAGCTGCCGGCGATGCTCGTCAGCCGTTGCGCCAGCAATCCGCCGGTGCAGCTTTCCGCCGCGGAGATCGTTGCGTTGTTCCTGGTCAGCAGGCGCGCAACCGTCTCCTCCATCGAAGTTCCATCTTGCGAAAAAATCCGGTCCGTTAGCGCCAGCTCGAATCCCTGCACAATTTCGTCCAGCGTTTTCTGCGCGCTCGCCGCGTTGTCGGTCCACATCCGCAGGTAAATCTGGATTTCGCCCGGCGCCGCGAGAATTGTCGTGTTCACATCAGAATAGCGCGTGTAGATCGGCTTGATGCGCTGCTCCACGGCCGATTCGCCCATCCCCGCAACGCGCAGCTCTCGAACAAACATGCGAATGCCCGAGCCGCGCCGCGCCAGCCGCGGCTGAATCTGCTCTAGATACATGGGCTTCAATTCGCGCGGCGGCCCCGGAAGCAGCGCAATGATGTGTCCCTTATCTTCCAGCCAAAGTCCTGGCGCCGAGCCTCGTGGATTCTCGAGCACTTCCGCGCCTTCCGGCACCATCGCCTGGCGCACGTTCACCGCGGGCATCTCGCGGCCCAGTTGCCGGAATCGTCCTTCGATGTAGCGCAGGATCGCGTCGTTGAGAATGAGTTTGCGACCCAATAGGTCCGCGACGGTTTCGCGCGTCAAGTCGTCTTCCGTGGGGCCGAGCCCGCCGCTGGCGATAACCAGCGCCACGCGGTTCAGCGCATCGCGAAACGCTTCCCCCAGCAAATCGCGGTTGTCGCCCACGACCGTCTTGCGAACTACTTCGATGCCAAGCTTGTTCAACTCGCCGGTAAGAAAGAGCGAGTTGGTGTCTATGCGGTCCGGCGTCAGCATCTCCGAACCAACGGCGATGATTTCCGCTTTCACCTTAAGGAAGTCTCGCGAATCCGGGAATTTTCTTCCAGTCCTCTGCAGCAAGCGCACAACGTAAAAATTCTTTGAAGTCCCCGTTCAAGAATGCGGCGGCAAAATATCTAAGATCGTAGGCGAGTCCACGGAACGGATTCAACGGATCATCCGAAAAACCCGGATCCTTGTTTCCACCCTCGGGGCCCAGTTGGACCCGCATGTAGGACTCATGATCAATGGACGTTTTTCCGAAATGGTATGTCACCAGCCCTAACGACCATCGGAAATGGATTTCCAGCCTGCGCTCTCTGTTGACGTGAGCTCTGCTCGCGAATGGGCCGCCGCTACTCGGACCACTCGGTTCCTCCTCGAACACAAATCCGTGTTCTTTCATCAATGGGTCGAGTATTTCTCGGCCCGCGCTCAGAGCTTCCGTCGGTCGCATACTCATAAGCTATCCGATCAAGGGCAACCCACGCACTTCCCAATCCAGCGTGAAGAGTGCGCCTGTCGTGGCGAGGATCGCGCGGCCCGAAGGTAGCAGCGCCATGCCGATCAGTCCCGAACCGCTCAGCACCACCTCGGCTTGGGCCTGCGGGGTGATGCGCACAATGCCGCGGCGGCCGCCATACGACGCAGCAACATACAGATTCCCTTCGCGATCGAACGCCAGCCCCTGAGGACGCCCCAGCCCGCGGAAAAAAACGCTAACTTCACCGCCCTGCGTGATGCGGTGCACGCGGTCAAAGCTCGAGGTCGTTGGCCCGGTCATATAGAGATCCCCGCTGGGATGAAACGCCAGGTGGTACGCCGCGATGGACGGCTCCATCGTGGCAAAAACGAAAATCTCCCGGCTCGGGCTGATCTTGAATATCGTGCCGCTGCGGTCACCGACGTAAAGATTGTCCGCGCGGTCGAACGCAATGCCCGTGGCGACGCCCATGCCCTCGACCCATTCCTCGGCGCGGCCCTCCGGCGTTACGCGATGAATGGTCCCGTCGTTGCGGCAGGAAACAAACAAATTTCCCGTGCGGTCGAGCGCCAGCCCGCTGGGATTCACCAGCGAAGTGATGAACGGCTTCACGCTGTAGTTCGCGGTGATTTTGTACAGCGAAACGGGGACTTTTTGTCCGCGCGGCCCGGAAAACGTCACGTAAATATTTCCGTCGAGGTCCACCGCCGGATTCGCCACGGGATGCAGATTGTCCGCGATTTGCAGGCCGATGTGCACCGGATGCGGCTGGCTTTCCAGGCCTGTCGTGGCCACGAGCACCGCGCCGCCGCTTGCGCCCTCGGGAACCCGTGCGACCAGCCGGTTTTCGCTGGCCAAGGCGAGGCTCGCTTCCGCTTCACCGAAACGCACCACCGGGCGGGCCTGCGCCCGCGTCACGAATCCCCGCCCGTGGATGGTCATCTCGCCGCCGGGAATTGCCGCGGAGGGCGTGACTCTTTCAATGTGCGGAACGCCGTTTTTTTCTGCCGAGGATCCGAACCCGAATTTCATACCCAGCCAATGTGCAACGTGAGCAGACCAAACTGCAACGCGACACGCAAAAGTATTGCAGCGTAGACGCCCGCCATCCAGTCATCAGCCATGATTCCCCAGCCCCCGGGCAGCTTCTCCAGCCGGCGGATGGGCCACGGCTTCCAAATGTCGAACACCCGAAAAAGTATAAATCCCAGGAGCACGTATTTCCAGTTGAGCAGGCTGAATGCGGAGTAGAGCGCGAAAACGGAAGCATCACCCGCCGGAAGAAGGTGCGTCGGCAAACCCACTGGCATGATCGCAAGAACAAGAGTCAAATGCATTCCCGAGACTTCGTCAATAACGACGTACTGCGGATCAGCGAGGCCCGCGTAGGTGGCGGTACGCGAACTGCTCCAGACGCCTATTAGACCGACGATGAAGAGGGCCGCGAGAGACGGTACGAGAAGGAGCACGGGGGCTGCATGGCCGTTGTACATCGGAAGATCAATGCCCAAGCCGCTGCCACTTAGGAAGAGGGTGCCGATGACCATGATCAGGCTTACGGGATGTGTAAGAATCGCCAGAGCGATTCCCACCAGCGAGCCAAATGTGCCCGGCGCTTTGGGGATGTAGCCGACACCTAATGCCGTCGCGATGGCGAGCGCAACTGTTGGCTTCTTGCGCGGAAGTTCCGGCGACGCTGCCATCACTTCAGTGGTTGCCGTCATTCGGTTCGTCCAGATCAGGCAGGATCGTCTTGCGCTTGTCGCCGGTGATCTCTTCCTGGTCAAAGATGGGATCTGAGACAACATATTTCTCGCTGGCCCAGTTGCCCAGGTCGCGCTCGCGGCAGCGCTCGCTGCAAAATGGAAAGTCGGCATGAACCGCCGAATCGGTCTCCGCTTTGCAAATCGGGCATTTGTGTTTCATCCGATTCCTTCCTCGGTGAACGCTGCGCGGTCTGTGTTTAGAAAGCCCTCCAGAGAGGTCTCAAAGACCACAGACTTCAGGAAGACGGTTTCTTCAAGAAGAGAGTATAGCTCACGCCAAGACGCGCAGCGGGGCCCCGGTGGCAATGCGATGGAGCTTCTCTGTCGCGGCAATCGGTGGGATCGCGGCCATTTCACTCGCAGCCGGCCGCGCGGCCTGCGGCAGAATTTCGACAACCCGGCCGATCAGATCGTAAGCATCGGTCTTGCTAATCTCCACGCGCGCAACATCACCAGTGCTCGCAACTTCTCCGCTTGGCAGCTCGATATCTGTGAGGTACAGCTTTCCGTCAATCTCCGGCGCCATGCCTTCAAGGCGCGCTTCCCAGACCAGCGGATTGTCTTTCGACGGCCCCTCAATCAGCACCGTGAAAGTCTGCTCCTTCGAGGCCCGATACTTTGCGCGCAGATTTTCCCGGGAAATCTTCTTTTGGATGGCCATCAAATGGTTGCGCCGGCCCGTAATGGTTTCCGCATCCACTTTTTTGTCGAGCGCGTAACTTCCCGCGGTGTCCACGTCGGAATACTCGAAGACGCCCATCCAATCGAGCTTGGCCGCTTTCACGAAATCGCAAAGTTCTTCAAAATCGCGCTCGGTCTCACCCGGAAAGCCCACGATAAAGGACGTCCGCAGCGACACGCCAGGAATGGTCTTCCGCAGGCGCTCCACCAGTTTGAGAAAGGTATCACCGTTCGAGCCTCGTTTCATCCGCGCGAGTACGTTGCGGCTGGCATGTTGCAGCGGCATATCCATATATTTCGCGAGCCGCGGATGCGCCCCGATGGTATCCAGCAGCTTTTGCGTCACGCGATTCGGGTAAGCGTACAGAAATCTCACCCATAGCAAATCTTCCAAACCCGCAAGTCTCTCCAGCAATTGCGCCAGCCCATCGCGCAATCCGAGATCTTCGCCATAGGAAGTCGTGTCCTGCCCGATCAGCGTGATTTCCCGCGCCCCGGCCCTCGCCAGATTCCCCGCTTCGCGAATCACGGATTCAAACCTCCGGCTCCGGAACGCTCCGCGCAACTGCGGAATAATACAAAACGTGCACGGATGATCGCACCCTTCGGCAATCTTGATATACGCGGCGTGTTTCGGTGTGGTCATGATGCGTGGTGTCAGGTCGTGATAAAGAAACGCCGGCGGTTGCGCGGGCAAAACACGCAAATCGCCTTCGACCGCTTCTAGGATTCGCTCCACTTCTCCGGTGCCCACCACTGCGTCCACCTCGGGCACTTGTTCCAGAATCTGCGCGCGAAATCGTTCCACCAGGCAGCCTGCCACGATCAGTTTTTTTGCCGCGCCGAATTTCTTGTGCTCCGCCATTTCCAGAATGGCGTCCACGGATTCCTTCTGCGCCGTCTCGATGAAGCTGCAGGTGTTGACCACCAACACTTCCGCCTCATCCGCGCGAGGCGTGAGCTCGTAACCCCCGCGCGTCAAAATGCCCATCATCACCTCGCTGTCCACGAGGTTCTTGGGGCACCCCAGGCTGACGAATCCGACCTTGGTCATAGGCTATGAATTTGCGCCCTTGCGCAATTCTCAATTGTAACACGAGCGTCAGAAGGTTCACCGGCGGAGGGAACTAGCGCGAGCGCAAAGCCATTCGGATCTCCTCGAGCAATTGGCGAAGCCGAGTCGTCTCGCAAGGCGCGCCACCAAAGCGCGCCTGGGAATAGACTTGCGTGAATTCTCGCACTGTCGGCCCAAGATCCGCCGTGTCGACAGCTGCGGCAAATTCCAGCGGTGTCTGCGATTCAACCCTCAATAAACCTCGCCGTGCCAGCACCCGCAACAATTCCGTGTACAACCGCGAAGCAAGCTCAGGGTTCGAGCGCGGGTCCTTTGCTGCGCGAATTTGGAAATACAGAACCATCCTGCGGACCAGCCTCCCGATCAGTTCAAACCGCAGCACCACCAGCAGCATCACCAAGACTACCGGTAAGATGAGGCCCATCGCGCCGTACCGACGCTGCAATGACTTCATCCATTCTTTCGCGTGGCGTTGTTTTTTCTCGAACCAGGCCCGCGCCGACTCGCTCCAGCTCCGGGAACTGTGCTGCAAGTTTGCCGCCAGCGCCAATTGGTGCGCGATGTCGTAGCCAATCACCCACTCGTTCCAGGTAATTTCCAGCCAGTCCGCGTATTGCCCCAGCCGCGTCAGCATGCCGGTAGCGGATTCCGGGGCTGCCGGAGTGGGATCGAACGTTTGCCAGCCATTCTCCGGAAAATAGACCTCCACCCAGCTGTGCGCGTCGCTTGCGCGCACGATGTAATCGCCGCCTAGGTCGTTGTACTCGCCGGGGAGAAATCCATTCACTTCGCGTGTGGGAATTCCGAGAGACCGCAGCGTGATGGCCATGGCCGAGGCGAAATATTCGCAGTGGCCCGCGCGGGTGACGAACAGGAAATGCGCGAGCGGATCCTCCCCCGGTTTTCCCGAGAGATTCAGCGTGTATCCAAATTGCGTTCGCAAATGACTTTCAATCGCAATCGCCTTGTCAAACGGCGTTTTCGCGTTCCGCGTGATCTCCCGGGCAAACTGCGGAATTCGCGCGTCGAGTCTTAGGGGAAGCTGAAGATACGTTGCGCTGATCTCTTCCGGATACTTCACCGGAGCGGCGCGGAGTTTCGCCGCGTTCATCGGCGGCAGGCGCGAATTACCGCTGTAGCGGATGGCGGTGTAATTATGGAACGGATTCATGATGGTGTCGGTGGAATCGCGCAGCAGATAGCTGCGCCGCAGGGTGAAATAGGAATTTCCGCTTTCCCCCGTGAAATTTCCCTTGAGCGAGACGACTCTCCCCGGGACGAAGATTGCGTCGGTGGCCAGCGGTTCCAAGTAAACCGTGTACGCAATTTCTGCCGCTGGTCCTTCTCCCTTCAGCTGTGGTTCTCCGGTATGAATCCATCCGTCGGGACTTGGTTGCAGAGGCTGCGCAGCACGCTCGGAGGAACTCCAGCGCGTGCCGTCAAAGGTCGTCAGCGCGATTCCCCGCCAGCGCAGCCGGTCGTAGCCAACGGGCTTTCCGGTCTGCACGCGCATGACGACGGTTGAATTCTTCTTGATCTCGCCGATTTGTCCTAACTCCACGTTTTCCGTGAATCCGGTCATAAGCGACGGGCTGAAGCTGGCGCGCCCCAGGTATCCGGCGCTGATACGCGGAAACAGAAAGAACAAAATGCTCCCCAGGGCCATCGATCCAAAAGCCACAGTCAAAGCGGCAAGAATGAGTGCGCGCGTCAGTCTTTGCTCTCCCTTCAGGTGAACCCCGGGCGATGGCCACGTGGCTCCTACGGCGCCACGGCGCAACTCCATGCCTACGAAAGTGGCCACGCCGAACAGCAGAAACACAAAGAAGAAAATGAGGAACGCGGTATCCACCGTTAGAACGGCGGCAGCCAGGATCGCCGTGAACGAAAGCATGGCGAGGAAGAGGGCATCGCGGTCGCTGGCTGCGCTGAAAAACCGCACCAGCGTGACATAGATCAGGAAATGTACGGTTGCGAGTAGAACCGCGAAGAGCGGTGGATTCGACGAATTCCCGACGAAGAGGCGCGAGAGAAGCAAGGCGTCCACCGGGAAAAAAGGAAGGTAAGCAACAACAAGCCAAGTCGCTGCGCGCGGAGACAGCTCCGGCGGGCGCCCATTCCACCAGCGCAACCCCTTCCACAGCGCGAGGAGCGGAGCAACCACACTCGTGACTAGATCCAATTTGCCGGTGCTCACCAGAGTGAGGATGGAAGTCAGAATGAGCAAAGAGAACGCGACACGGAAAAATCGCTCGGCGGGTAGCGCGGGAATGCCTGGAGTTGTGACGGAGGCAGCCATGGTGAAGCTTTATCGTAGCACTGCCGGCTCCGCTGGAGGCGAGGTGGGAACGAAAGGATTACGCTCAAGGATGGGGTGATCGGCGAGAACTGCGCGGGCGACCTTTCGGGTGAGATTCGAAACCGGAAGCAAGGTGATGTCGTGGAGCGGAACTTCTTGCGCGCCCCTGATGCGCGGAAGTTTTTTCACGCTGATACGAAACGGCACAATGGTGATGGCGCGGAATGTCACGGTGTGCCGCACACTGCCCGCCGGCGCGAAATGCCATTGGCGATTCCGAAAGGCAGGACTGAGTTTTCGCAGGTGCGCGCGCAGCTGCGCGGCAGGATCTCCGTTTACGGAAACGGTCGGAAAATGCCACATTCTTGAAACCAGGATGGGAACGAAATCGGCCAGGGCTCCATCGTTCGTTCCTTCGGGCGGCGGAAGCAAAAATGTCCATCCGTTTTCACTGGCAAACACCGCGGCGGCAAGCGTGACTTCCACGGTGGCCCGCTTCTTGCGCTTCACCGGCAGGGATTCGGCGATGCCCTGTTTGCGGCCCTCGCAGAATTTTGCGACCGGACAGAGAAGGCACTGCGGCGACTTTGGCGTGCATAGCGTGGCTCCGAGTTCCATCGCGGCCTGATTCCAATCACCCGGCGATTCGGGATCGAGCAGCGTATCCGCCGTATTCTGCAAATCCTGCCACCGCTGGGATCGACGGAGGTCGCCGCGGATGGCGCCCAGCCGCGCCAGCACCCGGGCCACATTGCCGTCGAGGACGGCACGTTTTTCACCGAAGGCGATGCTGAGAATCGCAGCGGCGGTATAGCGGCCGATCCCTGGAAGCGCGAGCACGTCTTCCTCGCGCGGAGGAAACTGTCCGCCATGCTTCGCGATAATGAGTTGCGCCGCTTTTTGCAAGTTGCGCGCGCGGCCGTAGTAGCCCAGGCCGGACCAAAAGCGAAGCACTTCTTCCTGCGGCGCGGCCGCGAGGGTCTGAATGTTTGGGAAACGCGCGAGGAACCGCTCGTAGTAGGGAATCGCCGCGGCGACCCGCGTCTGCTGCAACATAATTTCTGAAAGCCAGATGCAATAAGGATCTTTCACGCGGCGCCAGGGAAGATCGCGCCGGAACTGTCGAAACCACCCGCGCAAATCTTTTCGAAATGCGATGAGGTCGCGTCCGTCCAACATAGGGCGCAGACATTCTCCCATAGTTTCCAGGTTGTGCTACCCGCCGAGAACAATCAGGCGGCGGAATCTTCGAGGAAGACGACGTAAGACGAGCTCCACACCGAGGCGGGGATGCAGCCGTGGGGCTGGCTGGTGACGATGAGTTTGAAAAGATCGGGAGAGGCCGCGAGCTCGGCCATCAGCGCCTGCGCCGGGTCAGCAGGCAGCGGCTGCGCGAGAGCGAGATGGCGCAGGATTGGGAATATGATTTCCTCGGTTGGAGCCAGAGGCGTTTCGATGCCCGCGCTGCGGAATTGGATCACGGAATTGCGTTCGTAAAAATGCCAGGCCAGGCTGGCGCAAATAGTTACGACGCGCTCGAAGCGCTCTTTTGTTGCGGTGATTTCCTTCTTTGAACCGGGATCGATCTCCACAGGAAGGTGCGGATCGAGGACGAGCAAGACGCGGAAGTCTTCCTCGCGGGCAAATTCGCGCACCATAAGAGAGCCCAAGCGAGCGGAAGCTTTCCAGTGAACGTGCCGTGCGCTGTCCGTCGGCATGTAATCTCGCAGAGCATAGAGATCATGGCCGCGGCCCTTGGCGAGACTCTCAAGCGCTCCCTGGATTCCCGGCAGAATCTCCATGTACTCCGGGCTGGGCTCGACCGATGGGTAGACGAGCGCTTCCGTTTTTAGATCGAGGCGGCGCGACTTTCGCAGGAATCCGAAGGGAAAGCGCGTGGCGATGCGGAAGGCTTCCTGCCGATAGACGCCCCTCCTCGAGAAAGATATGGGCACAACTTGCTGAATGCGATCATGCTTGGGAAGAAAAGGGAAATAGACCGGCGTGTTGAGAATGGCCGCGGGCGGCGCGCCTTTTGCCTTGACCGCTTCAACGCGCAACGAAAACGAGGGAAGCGTGAGCTTTTCGTTTTCCACTTCTACGATGGCGCGAACCGTCTGGCCACAGAAAATGTGCTCGGGCAATTCGAGCCGCATTCCAAGGCCGGAAAGCGTGATCGAGGAAAGAATGCCGGACATCAACACGATGGCGATGAGGCTGGCGAGAATCAGAAAAAGCAAATTGTTGCCGGTGTTGAGCGCGGCCAGCGCGACGAGGATGATTCCGCCGAGATAAATCCAGCCTTCGAGGGTGATGCGGTATTCCATCCGCGTGCCGATCCACCGGAGCGGCGTGCGCTTAGCGAGGACCGGAACGAGCGTGATGCCGACCCAGGCGGCAATGGCGAGCGCAACGAGAGCAGCTGTGCTGGCTACCAGCATCTGACCGAGCTCGGCGGCCGCGCCGGAGTAGAGTGCCAGAAGCAGCGCGGCGGAGAGGGCCACCATCGAGAGCATGAACGCGCGGACGGCGGGGCGATCCGCTTTGGACCAGAGCTGCGCGAGGGTGGGCTTGGCAGCACTCATCTTGCCGGCAGACGAGAGCGGAAGCAGATTCTCCGCGCAAAAACCGTGCGGAGGGGAAGCCGTCCGCGCTTCGCTCGGATTGACAGTTGTTTGCGAGTGATAGTGGAATCCACCAAATTGCCCCAGTCTACAAAGGAACGGGGACGGAATCGACGATTTCGCGAAGCACCGATTCAGTGGTTTCCGTTTTGCGTTGCAGAGAGGCGTGGCGCGAGCTGGCGACGACGCGATGAGCGAAAACGGAGACGGCCAGATGCTTGAAATCGTCGGGCAGGCAGTAATCCCGGCCGTCTAGAAACGCACGGGCTTGCGCGGCGCGCTGAAGCATGAGCGTGCCGCGGGGGCTGACGCCCAGAGCCAGCTGCTCACTCTTGCGAGTGCGATTCACGATGTCCAAGGCGTAGTCATGTAGGCTGGAGTCGACTTTCACGTGCGCGACAGCCTCCTGCATGGCCAGCACTTCGCTGACATCGGCAATCGATTCGATGGAATCGAGCGAGTTGTCGCCGACGCGCTTGCGCAGAATCTCTTTTTCTGTTTCGTGCGAGGGATAGCCCATCTTGATGCGCATCAGGAAACGGTCGAGTTGAGATTCGGGGAGAGGGTAGGTGCCGTGGTGCTCGACTGGGTTTTGCGTGGCGATGACGAGGAAGGGCTGCGGCAGCAGGAGCGTTTTGCCGTCCACGGTTACCTGCGCTTCGTTCATCGCTTCAAGAAGCGCGGACTGGGTGCGCGGCGTGGTGCGGTTGATTTCGTCGGCGAGCACGACGTTGGCGAAAACGGGTCCGGAGCGAAATTCAAACTCGCGCGATTCCGGATTGTAAACGCTGACGCCGAGAACATCGCTGGGGAGCAGGTCGGAGGTGAACTGAATCCGCTGAAACGTGCAATGAAAGGATTTTGCGATGGCCTGCGCGAGGGTGGTCTTGCCGACTCCGGGCACATCTTCGATAAGCAGGTGGCCGCGCGCCAGCAGCGTGACCAGCGAGAGCTGGATGGCTTCTTCCTTGCCATAGATCGCCCGCGAGATGGAGCGCTGCAACTGCGAGACGATTTGGGAGGTGGCAGCCTGCATCAGTTGAAAACCCACTTCCTTCCTGTTACAACTATGAGAGCGAGTCCAGCACCTTGCCGCAAAACGGGCGACTAGCTCAGTTGGTTAGAGCGCTCCCCTCACACGGGAGAGGTCAAAGGTTCAAGTCCTTTGTCGCCCACCAT
>DATKEV010000131.1:0-60667 GCA_035511855.1 Candidatus Udaeobacter sp. | reverse complement strand
GCGGACGCGAACGATTCCGTCAAACCGGCGCCAGGCTGCGTTTGTTCAGTGCGGCGGGGCCGATCGGCTACCACTCGCTGTACGGTGTGCCGTCAAACTGCGACACGCGGGGAGAATTCGAGTGTACGTTGACCATCCCGGTGCTGGATTGATCGGCGCTTAGCACGACGTTATCGAATTGCGGCACCCAATCCTTTGCCTGGGTCATGGGATCGGTGGGGACTTCGTGCAAGTACCCCGCGGTGGCTAAATCCTCAACCGACTGTGGCGCGGCTTGCTTGTCCAGCGTGTAGTTATCGATGGCGTCGCGAATGGTTCGAAGGTCCGTTTTCAGCACCGCTTCCTTTGCTCGTTCAACCGTCCGATCGTACCGCGCAGCTGCTATGCCGATGAGAATCAGAATGATGGTAATGACGATCATCAATTCGAGGAGCGTAAACCCGTTTTCGCAGCCGAACTCACCGCGTGACCGCCGCAATGACATTCTTGCGTCTCTTCCACCGGACATCTTCACGTCTTACCTCCACTCATTTACCAATCCGTATATTTCGTGCCATCCATTGCCGTACCCGTTGATTTCGAGTATACGTCGAACACATTTTTCCCGCCCCAGGTCTGCGAGTCGGGATCGTCCCCGACGGCACGCAAACCCCAATCGGCCTGACCGCTCATGGGGTCCACCGGAATCGCTCGGAGGAACCGGATTTTCTTGTCACTGCCTGAACCTAGCTGGATCTCTTTGGTCAGCGTTTCAAGGTCTGGCGGATAGCCCTCAGTGCCTATCTCCACTTTGATCTGGTTGTGATCCGCGGCATCTTTGTAACGATCGATGGCCTCGCGCATCATGAGCAGATCGTGACGGAGCCGCGTTTCCTTCTGCCGCATGACCGTATATTTTGCTAGGGGAAGAGCGGCCGAGGAAAGTACCAGCAAGATGGCACAAGTAATAACCAGCTCCAACAGCGTCAGGCCTGATTCGGACGGTTTTGGTCGCTGGGCGAATTGCTTGCGGATTCGAGCTTGGTACCGCATCTCTCAATGACCTTGGCTAAGGCTGCACTTGCAGCGTAGCTTCGCTGGATACCAGCGGGATCGGCCTCTGCTGAGAATCTTTGGCATTCACCTGGACGATCGACAGATTCGATGACCCCGGCGCCAGCGCTTTGATGACAATTCCCAAGAGCGTGCCGCTACCGTTCACGCCGGGCGTATTGGGCTGCCGCGTCGCCGAGATGATGGCTTGGCCATGTTCCTTATCCTCGCGATGCACGATGGCGATTTCCTGTGTCCCACCCGAGAGGAACCCCCCGTGCTGCACTTCTTCCACGCTGACCACCGCCGGGTTGTATTGCAGTAGCAGGGGAATCGAGAAAAGGTCGTTTACGTTTTCGACCACGATGCCAAGTGTGGCGGTTTGCCCGGTCTTCAGGGACAAACTCTGAGGCTCGAATCGAATCCTCGGTGTTTGCCCTGCTGGGGTGGCAGCTGGCCCTGGAATCGACGCCCCAGGTGGATTCATCGCTCCCGGCCCGGAATTCGGGTTCGGCGGCGGTTGCCCGGATGGCTGTGCCGGCTTTGGCGGCGTCGGCACGCGGATGTCGCTCTCGCGTTTCACCTGGACGAGGTTCTCCGACCCGGAATATAAAGTGCGCAGATTCGCCTTCGTCCACTCCGGCATCCGCACGATGCGGGGTGTCAGCACCAAGAGAACTTCATTCTCCTCATGATCGATTCTGTCGTCTGAAAAAAAGTAGCGAAGCACCGGAATTTTTGCCACGCCCGGCCAGCCATTCAACGTCCTTGTATCCGTGCGCTCGAACAAGCCGCCGAGGATATTCACCTCGCCTTCTTTCAGGCGAATGTCGTGCTCAATCTTGCGCTGGCTGATGATGGGCTGTTGTATGCCGCCGATGGTCGCTGTACCGGTTTGCGAGGAAACTTCGATCACAACCTTCAAACTGACCTCGTGATTCGGATGCACTCGTGGCGTAATATCCACGTTTACGCCGACATCGAGATAGGTGAACTGCGTATTCACGAGGGGATTCACGAATCCTGCGCCGCCCGTCGAGCCGACGCCCACGCCCGCCTGGAAGCTTCCTGTCGCGACGGGGATGCGGTCGCCGACTTTCAGCTTTGCCGTCTGTCCATCGACGGAACGAATCTCAGGATTCTGAATAATCTTCGTGTACGTATCGGTGAGAACGGCGTTGGCAGTCAAGCTCGGGAGCGTCACACTGTAATCGTTTGAATTCAGATGCCGCAGGGTATTGATGGTAAGACCGGTGTTCGAATTGTTGTTACTGCCGCTTCCAGAGGTAGTCGTGGCACCGTTGGTGATGGCCACGGAGGCCTGTTGCCCGGGAAGAATTCCCAGGTCCCGCAAACGGTCCGTGCGTGCCTGCAAGACTTCCACTTGCACGACCACTTCCGGCTTGGCCTTGTCGATGTCGTGAATCATCTTCTCCGCGATCAGCAACTTGTCTGGCGAATCGCGCACGATGATGGCGTTCTGCGAGTTGAGCTGCTGGATGCGCTTCAAGTCCAGCAACTGCCGCAATCCGGTCACGATTTCTGTCAGGTCTTGCGCCTGCACGGTGTTCGACATATAAAATGTCTTTACCACCTGCTCTTCGTAGTCGCGCCGCTTGGCCGGCTGGTCCGGAATCACGAAAATAATGTTTTCCGTCACCGGCTTCCAGAAGGCTTTACTGTCCAGCGATACGATTTCCAGCGCCTGCTCCAGCGTCACATTGTTCAAATCCACTGAGATGCGCCGGGCAGGGAAATCCGGATCATAGACAACTGTCAAGCCTGCCAGTTTTCCAATCGTGTCAAAGACGATTTTCGCGTCGCTCGACATCTTCAAATTAATGGGCGAACGCGAGAGCGGCTTAATCTCCGGAGGCATGGCCGCCAATGGCTGCTCGTTCGGATCAGCAGGTGGTTCTGCGGCTGCATCTGCTTGCCGGTTTTTTTCGGCAATCATCTCGACGGTCTTGCGCAATTCTTGCTCTGCAATGGGGCTCGAAGGGTCCGCGGCCTCAGCCCTTTGAAACTCGCTCGCAGCCCCTTGCAGGTCGCCCTTCTTGCGCAATTCGAGGCCCTGTTTGACATGCAACGCGCCCGTCTCGAAACGGACTTGGTCCAGTTTTATCTTGAAATTAGCGTTGTAAGGGTCGGCTTTGACCGCCTTTTGGTAGTAGGTAAGGGCCGCGTCATAGTCCTGGAGGGTCTCCGCCTTCTTTCCCTCAGTGAACTCCATCTTGCCCTTCGGGCAGCCCGCGGCGAGCAGTCCGAATCCCACACACAGAAATAGGCTTCCCCACCGGCGCATACTCTCTCCGAGGCCTCGACACGAAGCCCTTGCAGTCTATCATTCGCTTTAGAGGCCCGGCAAGGATGCTGGGGTTGGCCGTCTTGCGTTGGCTATTAGCGTGTAGCTAAGATTTAACGCAGCAGTTATGATGGAAGATTGTGGCCAAGCCCCCGAAAAAACCCGAGAAGTCCGGCGAGCAAATCGTGGCCCAGAACCGTGCTGCATCCTATAACTATCATATTCTTGAGAAACATGAGGCCGGGCTGGTTCTTCACGGCACGGAGGTCAAGGCTCTTCGGGAAGGCAAGGCCAACATCCGGGATGCTTATGTGGACTTCAAACCCCGCAGCGCTTGGCTCGTTAACGCGCACATTGCACAGTACTTACCCGGCGGGCCCTGGAATCACGAACCCCTCGGTTCGCGCAAGCTCCTGCTCCACAAGAACGAAATTCACAAGCTTTCTAGTCGCACTGAATCCAAAGGTTTGACCGTTATTCCTCTGCGGATCTACTTCCGCAACGGCATCGCCAAGGTCGAAATCGCCTTGGCCCAGGGCAAGAAGTCCTGGGACCGCCGCCAGGATGAGCGCACCAAGGAAGCCCGCAGGGAAGTCGAAGAATCCATGTATCGCAATCGGAGGCGATAAAGCACCATGCAGATGACGCTGGAAACAAAGTCGTTCGCAGCACTCGAAACCGAAGCCCTGGTTTCGTATGTTTTTGAAGAGACCGATCCCCTTCAGGGCCGCATCGCGGAAATCGACCAGGCCGCTGCGGGCCTGCTCCGCAAGCTGGCCAAGAGTGGGGAACTCACCGGCAAAACGCTGGAGTTTACGCTCGTTCATGCGCCCGCCGGACTTAAGGCCGCGCGCCTGTTGCTTGTAGGAGCAGGGAAGCGCGAGCAATGGAATAGCGCCACAGTTCGCAAGATCGCCGGCGCCGCTCTTCGATATCTGAAGACTCGCTCCGTCAAGAATTTCGCTCTCCTCGTTCGAGAGGGGAACACGACCGAGGAAATCGCTCAGGCCATCGCCGAAGGCGCACTAACAGCCGATTTCGAAACCGACAAATACAAGACCGACAAGAAAAACGACAAGAACATCGAAACCGTCCTGGTCGCTGGCTTCTCTGACGCGGAACGTGCGGCTGGAGGAAAAGGCCTCTCGAAAGGGCGCATCATCGCCGAAGCGCAGAATTTCACGCGCGAGCTTGTTAACGAACCTTCGAACAAGCTGACCCCCCGCATCCTCGCCGAAAAGGCCGAAGCCATGGCCAGAGAAGCGGGTCTCTCGGTGGAAATTCTCGATGAAAAGAAAATTTCTGATCTAAAGATGGGGGCTCTGCTTAGCGTGGCCCAGGGAAGCGTCGAGCCGCCTCGGATGATCGTAATCACCTACAACCCGCTGAGTGCGAAGCCCGGTTCTCCTGTGATCGGTCTTGTCGGTAAAGCGGTCACTTTCGACACCGGCGGCATCTCCATCAAGCCCGCCGACGGTATGGAAAAAATGAAGTACGACATGGCCGGAGGCGCCACCATGCTCGGCGTCATGCGTGCCCTCGCCTCGCTCAAGCCCAGCGTTAAAGTGATCTGCGTCGTTCCTTCCACCGAAAATATGCCCGGCGGAAAAGCGCAAAAGCCCGGCGACATCCAAACCGCCATGTCGGGAAAAACCATCGAAGTTCTCAACACGGACGCCGAAGGCCGTCTCATCCTCGCCGACGGCGTCCACTATGCTAAGCAACTTGGCGCCACTCACCTCATCGACGCCGCCACGCTCACCGGCGCCATCGTCGTCGCGCTCGCTAACATCAACGTCGGCGTCTTCGGTTCCGACCAAGCCTTTACGGACAAGCTGCTCACCAGTTCGAAAGCAGCCGGCGAAAAAATGTGGCAGATGCCCATCGACGACGACTACCGCGAATTCATCAAAGGGAGTTTCGCTGACATTCAGAACATCGGCAGCGGCAAAGGCGGGGGCGCCATCACAGGCGCCATGTTCATCAAGGAATTCACCGGCGACTCACCCTGGATTCATCTGGACATCGCCGGCACCGCCTGGAACGACGAAGCCAAGCCCTGGCTCGCCAAAGGCCCCACCGGCGTGGCCCTGCGCACCCTCGTCCATCTGGTGCTTTCCTATTGATGCGGCACTGTGTTTCAATCGGCCCTTGCTTGGGAAACCAGGGCGGCCCAGTCTGCCGCGGAAATGGCCGCGCGCGGTACTCGCGAGCGCGCCAGCTTGAATCCGATCTTCACGAGTCCCTTGACAGGCCGGCCGTTCGCCACAAACGGCAGCATCCGCCGCGCGCGCCGTTCAATTCGGTTTCGCAATTTTTGGAAGTTTGTCCCGTCCCCCGGCCGGAACTGCCCCCACGCGGTTGACTGCACCACGCCGGCTGGACCGTACCGGTCGGACCGAAGAATCCCCTCGACGAAAACTCGGATGGGCCCCTCGAAAGCATTCAGCGCATCGTGCAGTGCCACCACTCCGCCTTCCACGAGATGCGTGGTAAACAAATCGAAGTCTTCTTTTGCGCCGGCATACGTATGATCGCCGTCAATCCACAGCACGCGGATGGGCCGGTTCCAGTCCTTGGCCACCGCGCCGGAAAACTCCCGGTGAGCCTCGACATGTTCCTCGACCCCCGCCGATTTCAGTGAGGCCAGAAATTCATCGAAGGTCGAAGTGGTCGCATTCAAAATCGGGTCCGTCGGGGATGGCCTCGTGTGGGGATCGATGGCTACGACCGGTCCCAACCCATACCGCGCGGCTACCGATGCCAGCATCACCGTGGATTTGCCCTTGAAGCTGCCAATCTCAACGATCGCTCCGTGCCCCGGCACGCAGGCCGCCAGCAGTCCGAGGAATCTCGCCTCTCTCTCGCCGAGAAAACCGGGCGTGCGCTGAGTGAGCTGCCACGCTTTTTCAATTACCTCTTCAAGATTCGGTGGAAGCGCAATCATTGGGCTTGCTTCGGCAGAATTACATTTTTTCCGGTGATTCGATTCCGAGCAACGACAGTGCGCGCACCAGTTGCGCCTCCACCAATTCCGTGAGCCGCAGCAGAAACGCCCGCTTCTGCTCGTCAGCTTCCGACAGAATGTGGTGCTTGTGATAAAACAAATTAAACGCCTGCGCCAATTGAAACGCATACCTCGCTACGAACGCCGGCTCCTGCGTCGCGATCGCTGCCTCTACGGCATAATCCAGCGATCCTGCCGCAAGTAATAACTCCCAAAGCCCGTTTCCTTCCGGCCCCGCAAGCAGATGCCCTGCTGTTTCTACCGCCACGTCGATCTTTGCGGCACCCACTTCCACGCCTTTCCGGCGAATCCCGCGAATTCGCACCACCGCGTACTGGCAATACGGTCCCGTCTCGCCCTCAAAGCTTAACGCGTCCTTGAAATCGAACGCGATAATCGCGTTGCGCGTAAATTTCAGCAGGAAAAACCGCAGCGCCCCCACCGCAATCGCATGCGCGGTTTTCTTCTGCTCCTCCGCGCTCATTTCCGCATGGCGCTGCTGCACCTCCGCCAGCGTCGCCGCCTCCAGCTTGTCCAGCAGGTCGTCCGCCTTCACGCCAAATCCTTTGCGCCCGCTCACTTCCACGTAAGGCTTCTTGGCCTCTTCCGGCGAAAGTTCATAACCCATCTCCGCCGCACACCGTGGCGTCAGCGCCACAATCTCGTACGCAAAGTGAATCGAATTCCTTGCCGCCTTTTCATGCCCCAGACGCCGCAACCCTTCCTTCACTACATCCTGCAAATACCCCTGCCGGGCGTCAATCACGTTGTAAACCCTCGATGCCGCCTCTCCGAAGTGCGGTGCATTCAGCTCACCTTCGTCGCTTGTCGTGGCCCAAACCGTTTGCCCCTCGGGCGCATTGGCCCACATCTGGTAATAGAAATCTTTCCCCAGCAGCCCAAATTTCCAAAGCTGGTAGGCAATATCCTTCCCGACGTAGGTCACCGTTCCATTCGACCGCACAATAATCTTGTCCTGCGTATTCTCTTCCTCTTCTTCCGCAATTTTGTCCTTTATCTCCTTTACTTCCTGAACCTCCTTTGGGTCTTCTTTCCACGGCAAAATCCAGCAGCCCGCCATCTTCCCGCTCGTCGCAAGCTGAATCACACTCGATTCCTTCAGCATCTCGAACGCCGCATCCCAGAACTTCAGTCGCAGAATCTCGCTCTCCCGTGCCAGCAAGTCGTAGTGAATGTTCAGCCTCGCCATCGTCCGCAAGTGGCAGCTCACGATTGCATCCGCCACCACCTGCGCGGCTTCCGCGTCTTCGCCGCGTCCTTCCTCGATGGCCTTCAGCGTAGCCCCGCGCAGCCGCGCCGCACGCTCTTTATCTTCCGAAAAAAAATTTGTCGCCTTCGCGTATAAATTCCAGCAGTAGTAGTCGAACCTCGGTTCCATCGCGAGCCTCTTCACGTTAGTCGGCGTCCGTTGTTCCATCTGCAATAAGCCGATCACCACGTCGGCGACCTGCACTCCGGTGTTGTCGATGTAGTTCTGGATCTGCACGCGATTTCCCGCGTGCCGCAGGATGCGCACCATGGTGTCGCCCAGCACGGCATTCCGCACATGTCCGATATGCGCGGCCTTGTTCGGGTTGATGCTCGTATGCTCGACGATAATTTTCTGGCCACTCGCCGCTCGCCGCTCGTTACTTCTTTCCGCTCGGGCACTGGTCCAAAACGGCGCCCGGTCGAAATACGCATTCAAATACCCCCCGCCCGCCACCTCCACTCGCGCAACTCCCTCCACCTTCCCGAACGTGCTGGCGATTTCCTGCGCAATCTGCCGCGGCGCCTTCTTCAGCTTCTTCGCCAGCTCAAAGCACACCGGCGATGCGGCCTCTCCCATCTCAATCTTCGGTGGCCGCTCCAGCACAATCGCTAGCTCCACGCCATACTTCTCGCGTATGTGCGCAGCCAGCGCCTCCCGCAACCGGTTTGTCAGCCTCTGATACACGTGTCCTCTTTGAAGTGCGGCAGCCCTGCCGCCGCTTTTGCGGTCTCAAGCCGCGCCGATTGTCAGCTTATAAAAAGGCTTCCCCGATTCCAACTGCAAGGCCTTCCAGTATAGAGATACGACCAAAGGGGGTCAAAGCTTTGGAAAGTACCCCGAAAAAATTGCCTCGCGAAGTCCGAACCACCTGCCCTCGCCGCTCGGATCCTACCCAACATCCTGTCTTTTCAACAGGTTTCCTTCTGTGCAGCTTCTCTTTTTACTGCCAGATCCTAACAATTGTTGATTGAAAAAAAAAATTGACAAAAACCCTTGGCCTCAGATTGCCTCCGCGCTACAAATACAAGGAGGAATTTGTGCGTTCCCTTGGAGCGCGACAGCCCATGCTGCCGCTTTTCCTTCTCATGGCGCCTTTCGAGCCGTTTCTGTCAATCGAAAATGCATCCTCAATAGAATCAATCGCTTACGAATTGTCCAATTTCTAAGCCCTTTTGTTTGATATTCATCCATTGAGGGGGGTAACAACCAAAAGTCCAGGGGCATCGGCCTTCGTCCGCCACTACTCGCTTGAAACATCCTACGACCGCCGCTACTTGTTTGACACATCCTACGTCCGCCGATACTATCGATTCTTCTCCAACGGAACTGGGTCAGGGCAGGCCGTTCCCGCGGCGTCGAACTCCCATGAAACTCGCTTATTTTGATTGTTTTTCGGGCATCAGTGGAGACATGACCCTCGGCGCATTGGTCGATGCGGGCTGCGGCGTCGAGTTTCTTCGCGCCGAATTGCGCGGGCTGCAAGTCCCCGGCTGGGAGCTTTCGGCAGAAAAAGTCTGGAAAAATGGCATGGCGGCAACCTACGTCAAGGTGAAGACCGAGGATCAGCAAAAGCATCGCTCGCTCAGCGCCATTCTCGAAATTCTGCGGAAATCGCAGCTCGCTCCGCGCGTACGCGAACGTGCCTCCGCCATCTTCACAAACCTTGGCGAGGCCGAAGCGCGCGTCCATGACGTGCCGCTCGAAAAGATTCATTTTCACGAAGTGGGCGCCGTCGACGCCATCGTGGATATTGCCGGCGCCTGCATCGGCTTTCACGCTCTGGGAATCGAGAAGTTCGCCTGCTCGCCCCTGAACGTTGGCGGCGGAACTGCGAAAATGGCGCACGGCATTCTGCCGGTCCCTGCTCCCGCTACGGCGAATTTGCTGCAAGGGAAACCGACCTACTCGAACGGCGTAGAGAAAGAACTCGTCACTCCCACTGGCGCTGCGATCGTTCGGACTCTTTGCGATGGGTTTGGCCCACAGCCTCCGATGAGCGTTTCGGCGATCGGTTACGGAGCTGGCACTGCCGATCTCGAAGGCCAGCCGAACGTTCTTCGCATCATGATTGGCGAGGCGGTGGAAAAAACAGTGGCCGGTTTCGACGAGGAGATTGCCGTCATCGAAGCGAATCTCGACGACATGAACCCGCAAATCTACGGCTATTTCCTCGAAAAAGCGTTAGCCGCGGGCGTCCTGGACGTGTACACCACGCCCGTGCAAATGAAAAAAAATCGTCCCGGAACTCTGCTCACGGTCTTGTGCAAGCCGCAGGACACGAACGCGTTGGTGTCGCTCATCTTTGCCGAAACGACGACCTTCGGCGCGCGCACCTATCGTGCCCAGCGACGCACGCTTCCTCGCGAATTCGTCAGCATCTCCACCAGTTTCGGCGATGTGCGCATCAAGATTTCCCGTGTCAACGGCCGCATCCTGCACGTCGCGCCCGAATACGACGATTGCCGCAAACTCGCCGTCGAAAACAACGTGCCTCTCCAGCGCGTCATCAGCGAAGCCCTCCGTGCCTACGAGGCCCATTCATGACCGCCATCGGTTTTGTACGGGCGCAGCATGCTGCACCCCAGCTTGGCAAGATCTCGCGGGGACAGAGGGTTTGTGGCGGGCCTGCGCCGCCAGCTTTTTTCGGAACTGATAACTGACGACTGAAAACTGACAACACGAAAAAATGCCCGACAAACCCAAGTATTACTTGACCACGCCGATCTACTACACGAACGGCTTGCCGCACATCGGCCACACCTACTCGACCATCGTGTGCGACACGATTCGTCGCTACAAAAAAATGCGCGGCTACGACGTGATCATGACCACCGGCACCGACGAGCACGGCGTTAACGTCGAGCGCTCCGCGAAAAAGGCCGGCGTCTCCGAAACTGAATTTGTCGCCAAAATGGCCGCGGAATGGAAGGCACTTTGGGATGAACTTGGCATCCAGGGCGACGAGTTCATCCGCACCACCGACCTGAAACACGCGCACACCGTGCAGTGGCTTTTCCGCCTCTGCCGCGAAAATGGTTTTGTCTACCCCGGCCACTACACCGGCCAATACTGCATTCACGACAATGCCTATGTGGATGTGAAACCCGGCGAAAATTGCCCGGATTGCGGCCGTCCGACCGAAACTGTCACCGAAGCAAACTTTTTCTTCAAACTCTCGGCGTTTCAGAAGCCACTGCTCGATTGGTACGCCAAGCATCCGGATTTCATCCAGCCGGAGTCGCGCCGCAACGAAGTGCTAAGCTTCGTCGAAGGCGGCTTGCGCGATCTGAGCATCACGCGTACTTCCATTCGTTGGGGCATCCCTGTTCCCGGCGAAGAGCCGCACGTTTTTTACGTCTGGTTCGACGCGCTCACCGCCTACCTCAGCGCCGTCGGCGGCCCGAATTACGAAAAGCAGGGCTTCTGGCCCGCCGACGTTCACCTCGTCGGCAAGGAAATCATTCGCTTCCATGCGGTTTACTGGCCGGCGTTCCTGATGGCCGCGGGCCTTCCCTTGCCAAAACAAATTTGGGCCCACGGCTGGCTGCTCATGGACAGCGCCAAAATGAGCAAGTCTGTGGGCAACGTCGTCCGTCCGCGCCCCATCGTCCATGTGCTCGGAATGGACGCCCTGCGCTACTACCTCTTGCGCGAAACCGTTTTCGGCCAGGATGGCAACTTCAGCTACGACGCCATTGTGCAGCGCTACAACAGCGACCTCGCCAACGGTCTCGGCAATCTCGCCAGCCGTACTGCCGCCATGATTGAGAAAAATTTTGACGGCAAGATTCCCAAGCCTGCGGCGCTTCAGCCTCACGATGAGGTTCTGGCTAAGGAAACACAGGGCGCCATCGGTGAAGTCCTGGATCTTTACGACAAGCTCGGATTTTCCCGCGCGCTCGAATTGCTCTGGTCGCTCATCGCCGCCGCCGACAAGTATCTGGCTTCCGAGAAGCCTTGGGCCCTAGGAAGTACGGAAGCCGATCAGCAGCGGAGCGCAACCGTTTTGTGGACTGCGGCGGAAGTGCTTCGCATCGTCGGCGCCCTTGCCCATCCGGTATTGCCGGAGAGCACGTCGAGAATCTGGCCGTTGCTGGGCCAGGCTGGCCACGTCGGCGCCCAGGAACTGGACGGATTGCGCTGGGGCCAGTTGAAACCGGGCACGCCTCTTCGAAAATCCCAGGCGCTGTTCCCGCGTATCGAAAAAACAGAAGCAATCGAAAGGATGGAAGCGATGGAAAACGAACCCCAAAAACCTGCGGCAGCTCCCACTTCAGCGCCCGCACCCAGTGCTGCCGCTGCGGCGCCGCAAGCCGCGCCGGAGAAAATCGGAATTGAGGATTTTGCCAAAGTCGAAATGCGCGTCGGGCAGATCAAAACCGCCGAACGCATCGTCGGCGCGGACAAATTGCTCAAGCTCACCGTGGACATCGGTACGGAGATTCGCCAGATTTGCGCCGGCATCGCCCAATATTACGAGCCTGAAAAACTAATCGGCCGCAAGGTCGCCGTGGTGGTAAATCTCGCACCGCGCAAACTTCGCGGTGTCGAATCCAACGGCATGATCATGGCCGCCTCGGTCGGCCCCGAAGGCCGCCCTGTCCTCGCCGGTTTCCCCGACGAGGACGTCGAAATCGGCGCCCGTTTGAAATAGGTTTTCAGGTGTCAGTTTTCAGGTTGTAAGTGAGGAAATCAAAATGCAGCAAGGAAAAACGTGAGAGAGCAGTGGAATTCCTTGTCGTCCCTTCTCCTCTTTGCTGCAAATCGCCAATTGGTTACTGATCACTTTTGGAAATGGAACTCATCGATTCGCACGCGCACATCGACTTCCCGCAGTTCGCGGAAGACCGCGACGCCATGCTGGACCGCGCGCGCGCCGCAGGCGTCTCAACTCTTCTTGCCATTGGCTCCGGCCCTGGCCCCGAGAAACTTGATTGTGCGATCCCCTTTGCCGAGCAGCATGATTGGATCTACGCAACCGTCGGCGTGCATCCCCATGAAGCAAAAGATGTCGCTCCGCAGCACCTCGAGGAACTGTCTAAACTGGCGAAGCATCCCAGAGTCATCGCTTGGGGCGAAATCGGTCTCGACTATTTCTACGATCATTCTCCCCGGGAGGTGCAGCAGCGCGTTTTCCAGGACCAGATGAAACTCGCGCACCAGGCCAAACTCCCCATTGTCATTCACTGCCGCGATGCCTGGACCGATTGCCTGAACATGCTGGCCGAGCACTGGCGGCCCGCCGCTCTCGGTGGAATCCTGCACTGCTTCACCAGCACGCTCGAAGATGCGCGGCGCGGCATCGACATGGGTTTCTTGATTTCCTTTGCGGGGAATTCGACCTATCCGAAAGCGCAGAATATTCGCGACGTGGCGAAAGAATTGCCGCTGGAGAACATTTTGATTGAGACGGATTCTCCGTACCTTGCGCCACAACCGTACCGCGGGAAACGCAACGAGCCTGCGTATGTCGCGGAAGTAGCGCGCACGCTCGCGACTGTGAGAAACTGTTCGTCAGAAGAAATCGCCGCGGCCACAACAGGGAACTTCCGACGCTTTTTCGGTTTCGCCCAGCCCGCGAGGCTCGCGGCTTCGACTCACGGGGAAGAGAACTGACTTGGGAGATAATCCATCGCTCTGCTGACGGCCAAAGAGATTTTCGATCTCGTCCGCGAAGACCTCGTTCTCGTCGAAGAAGAACTCTCGCGGCAAAGCGAGGCTGCGTTTCCACCGGTCGCGGAAATCACCGCTTATCTGCTGGGCGGCGGCGGAAAGCGCTTGCGTCCCGCGCTCCTGCTCCTTTCCGCGAGCTATGCGGGCCGCAAGGATCGCAGCGCGATTCGCCTCGCAGCCGTGGTCGAACTTCTTCATAGCGCCACGCTGATCCACGATGACGTGATCGACAGCGCCGACACGCGCCGCGGCAGGCCATCAGCGAATTCCCGATGGGGCAATCACCGCAGCGTCCTGACAGGCGACTGGCTGTACATGCAATCCTTCCAGATGGCCTTGGAAGAACGCAATTTTCGAATTCTGGACGTTCTCATCGACCTGACGCAGAAAATGGTCGAAGGAGAATTGATCCAGCTCGCAAAAATCGGGCGCATCGACGTGTCCGAAGAGGATGCGCTGCGGCTCGCGACGTATAAGACGGCCTGTCTGTTCAGCGGCTGCGCCCGCCTCGGAGCCGTGCTGGGCGGCCTCGAAGGAAAAGAAGAGCAAGCGCTCGCGGACTATGGCAAATATGCGGGCCTGGCATTTCAACTGGTTGACGATTTGCTGGATTTCACCGCTTCCGCGGAACAGCTTGGCAAACCTGTCCTGAGCGACTTGAAAGAAGGCAAGGTCACTCTGCCGCTCATATACGCCATGGAGAACGGTCACCGCGATGCGCGCGAATTGGTGGCGCGAGTGCTTGCCGAGAAAGAATTTAACTCCGTGCATCCGGAAACGGTCGTCTCGCTGGTGCACGAGTCCGGCGCGCTCGACCGCGCTCGCCATCTGGCGCAGGAATATGCGCACCGCGCCAAGGCCTGTCTGAACGGCCACCAGGATTCGGAATATGCTCGCGCGCTGGCCGCGCTCCCCGATTTTATCCTCGAACGTGAGAACTGAGGTCAGTTCACAGTCGGCAGTTGAAAGTAAGAAACGGAAATTCTGACTCCGAGTGATGAAAGCTCTTGTTCCGTTCAAGATCGTTTATCACGAGCGCTACGACCTGAATCTCGGCCCGCACGTTTTCCCGTCACAGAAATTCAGGCTTATCTACGAAGCGCTTCTCCGCGATCACATCGCCGCCCCGGAAGATTTTCTTCTTCCGCGTCCCGCCACCGACGAAGATATCTTGCGCGTCCACACGTCGGACTGGGTGCGCAAATTGAAGACCGGGACACTCACCGCAACTGATGTCATGAAACTCGAGGTGCCATATTCACCGGAACTCGTGGAAGCGGTGTGGCTGGCCGCGGGGGGATCGATTCTCGCGGCGCAATCGGCGCTGCGCGACGGGTTCGCTTCGAATCTGAGCGGTGGATTTCACCACGCGTATCCCGGTCACGGCGAAGGATTCTGCGCCATCCACGATGTCGCGGTGGCGATTCGAAAGCTGCAGGCAGATGGCCCGGTCAAAAAAGCAATCGTCGTCGATACGGACGTGCATCATGGCAATGGAACCGCGGCAATCTTTCGAAATGACAACACCGTCTTCACGCTTTCCATTCATCAGGAAAACAACTATCCGGCGCACAAGCCGCCCTCGAGCCTCGACCTGAACATGGACGATCGCGCCGATGATGAGGAGTATTTGGGCGCATTGATTCCGGCGGTGCGGAAGTCGCTCGATGAATTCCAGCCGGACATTCTTTTCTACGTTGGTGGGGCAGACCCTTACTGCGAAGACCAGCTTGGCGGATTGTCACTCACAAAGGAGGGTTTGAAGCAGCGTGACCGTTTCGTGTTCGAAGAGGCTCGCAAACGGCGTATTCCCGTTGCGACTACGCTTGCCGGCGGCTACGCTCGGCGGCTCGAAGACACCGTGCGCATCCACGTGAATACCATTCTTGCAGCACAGGAAGTGGCGGGAAAATATCCGCAGACTTCCTCAACGCACGGCTAAGGCTTGGAACTGATTGCGGCAGCCGCCGCATTCGTCCGGCTAAGTTCGCGGTGCACTGCCGCAGCCAAATCTTGTTCAAAGTGATCCGCATTGAAGCCCGCCACGCGATAGGCTATTTTTCCGTCACGGCCGACGATAATCACGGTAGGGAAGGAATAAACCTCAAAAAACTGGTCCAGGCCATCAGAAAAAACCACGGTAGTGCGCACTTTGTCTTCTTCGAGATAGGGGGGAACGAGCGTTTCGTCTTCGTCGCAATTCGCGGCTAGAAAATTCACTTCGGGATTGCCCTGAAACTCGGCAGCCACCCGCGCGTAGAGCGGCTCGAGAGCCCGGCACGGCCCGCACCAGGTGGCCCAGAAATCCACAACGAGAACTTTTCCCTTCAGTTCTTTCAGAGAGAAAGGACTGCCTTCCGGAGCTTTGCGCAGAGTAAATTCGAAGGGTTCGTGGGCCTTGGGGTTTTTCTTGAGCTTCGCGCTGTCCGCGACCGGCGATGCGTCGTCGTATGTGCGGAGCAAATATTCGCCCAAACCATCTTCGGAACCATGAGCGAGCCGCCAGACGTTTCCGATTTGCTGGCGGATCTCGCGCCGGGCGGGGGAACCGGCCGTGGTGTCTGCGATGGCGAAGGCGCGGGCATATTGCTGGATTGCCGCATTCAGGTCTTTCTTAAGCTCGGCAATTTCACCGAGCTTCTGCGCCGCGGCGGCATTCGGGAGGATGGCGTAGCTGGCTTCGAAATCTTTTTGGGCCGCAGGGGTGTCCTTCAATTTGAGTTCGAGCCTGCCGCGCAGGGCCAGCACGGACATGCGGTCATGTTTCTTTTGGGCGATCCATTCCTCCTGCGAGACGCGAGGGGATTTTTCGCTGAGGGAACTACGATCCACAAACTCGAGGACGCGAGTGGAATAACTTGTTGCCCTGCGCAGGCCGGCTTCATCGCCGGTGCGCTCGAGAAGCTGTATCGCAAGGATTGTAGTGGGGATATCTTCCGGATTGAGGGCCACGATACGCTCGGCGTAGTCGGCGGCCCGCGCGTTATCGTGCAACTGCATATACCCCTCCGCAAGGGCACGATAGATTTGAGGGCGGTTCTGGGCGTCCGGATGTCTTTTCAAAAACGCTTCCATAATGCGGACCACTGCAGCACGGTCTCCCCCGGCCCTGTTGAGGGCTTGTTGAAGTTCAACATCTTCGGAGAGTTGGTTCGAGGGAGAAGATTGGGAAGCCGCACCGGCCTGCGCGGCCGCGCGAAGCTGCAGAGGCGAAACCGGGCTACAGAGAGACAAAAAGATGAGCAGGAAGATGAGGAGACGTGAAGAGGCCATACAAGAGAATTCTAATGAGTTCGGAAGGAATTGTCGCCCATTGTTAGACGCTGCGGGACGCTCAAGGCAATACGTCGTGCCGGACTATTTGCCACCGCTGATGCGGATCTCCCCGGAAACGGTGTGCACTTCGACGCGGCTGCCCCCATTGCCGACGCGGGCGCGGAGGGTATGCTTGCCTTGTTCCTCGATCATGATGGGAATGTCCGTACGAATTTCGCCGGAGATCGCGTCCGCCGAGAGGTGGAAATTCGCGGAATCGGGCACCGACAGTTGCACACCGCCCGACGCGGTTTTCAGTTCCCAGTAGCTCTCCGCGCCGGGATTTCCCTGGACCGACACCCGACCTGACACCGCATGGGCTTTCACGTCGTGCGCTGCGCCCTGAATATCCACCGAGCCGCTGGCCGTATCGGCTTCGACGCGATCGCCGGGTTTGCTCACCTGGATGACACCAGCGAGCGCGTTGACCCGCACATCGCCCTTGACGTTCGAAATATTCACGCTGCCGGAAGCGGTCGATACGCGGACGTCACTTCCGATATCGGAAGCGGAAATGGTTCCGCTGGCCGTGGTGAGCTGGGCGTCAAGATCGATTTTTTCCACGCGGATGGAACCGGAGGCCGCTTGAATTCTTACCGGGCCGCGAACGTTTCGAATCCTTTGCGCGCCGGAGGCAACGGTGGTCTCCACTTCGGTATCGTGGGGAACCTGAATGGTGTAGGCAATCGCAAGGTTGCGCAGGTGGGATATTTCCTTGCCGACGCGGATGGTCTCGCCCCGTTGTTCGATCGGGGGATTCGAAACCGTGGCGTCGAGGCGCTTTTGGGGGTTGTCAAAGCCAAATCCGGAAGAATGCACTTCGCCGTGGACATGCACTTTGCCGTCAGTGCTTCCCGTAATGTCTACGTCGCCGGAGGCGTTGGTCAGCTCCAAACGGATCGGACCGCTCACCGCGTAGTTGCGGTCGAATGTTCCGCTGACCGACGGTCCGCCGTTGCAGCCGGCCAGGACCACGATAGCCGTGAGCAACAAGGTCAAGGTCCAAGGATTGCGGTGACGCAACATTCATCCTCCGTCGGGGGCCCGCAGCCCGCTCCAGCAGGTTCCACTAGTAGTTACGCAATACAAGAGAATTATGTTCCCGGCGCAGCCTTTGCGGAAGCGCGGCCGGATACGGGAAGTGTCTCGTTGAGTGAGCCTTGCCGGTAGCCTTCGAGGTCCAAGGCAACATAAGTAAAACCTACGGCTTTCAAATGCCTCGAAATCGTAGCTGCCATTTCCGGTGAAAGGGCGCGGGGCAGCTCAGCGGGAGAAATCTCCACCCGGGCGAGCCGATCATGCAAGCGCACGCGGAACTGGCTAAAACCAAGATTGCGCAAAGCCGCTTCGCCGCGCTCGATGAGCGCCAGGCGCTCCGGAGTCACTTCCGTGCCGTAGGGCACGCGTGAAGCGAGGCACGCCGAGGCGGGACGGTCCCATGTGGGAAGTCCAGCGCGCTGCGAAAGCTGCCGAATTTCCGCCTTTCGAAGGCCGGCATCGAGCAAGGGCGCGAGAACCTGGTGCTCGGTCGCGGCGCGGTGACCGGGGCGAAAATCGAGAGTGTCATCAGCGTTCACGCCATATGCAATCGCGGCAAATCCGCGCGTCTGGGCCACCGCGTCCAAAACAGAAAACAGTTCGTCCTTGCAGAAATAACACCGGTCGGAAGCGTTGGCGCGATAGGCGGGATTCTCCATTTCATGAGTTTCAATGAACTCGTGGAGCAAATGGAATTTAGAAACGAACTCTTCGACGGTGGCGCGATCGAACGCCGGGAAGCTCGGCGAAATGGCCGTGATCGACAATGCATTTTCGCCGAGCGCACGATGGGCCGCCCAAGCCAGATAGGCGGAATCGGCACCGCCGGAAAGCGCCACAATGATCGACGGAATTTTTGATAACTGTGAAAGGAGGAGATCCTCCTTCTGCTCGGGCGAGAGAGAAATCTTTTCGGAAGGGCGAATATGTATGAACTCTTTCATTTCAGCCGTGAGTATATCTTAGACTTGCGTGTCCGTTGCCGCTTTCCCGCGCTCTGCAAATCTTCATTTGAAATCCAAAAGCACATCCACGGTTCCAGTGCCGGCGTTCGTCTGGAGCCAGTGGCCCACGGTGTCATAGTGCAGCGGGAGTTCTCCGAAAATTTGTTCTTGATGAGACTGCAGCTTCGTGAGGACCTCTTCGTATTTGGCTTTGTCGAAGACATCGCCCGCGGTAATGGGCCAGGCGGCGTGGAGCTTACGCTCGCCAGCCGGAGAAAGCCCGGTGAGCACCATCTTGCCAAAATGATATTGCACACCTTCCTCCACGTTTACCGTGTAAGAGACGGTATGTGCCCGGTCGTCGTAAGCGGGGACAGGATCCAGTTTGGCTTCTAGATAACCGAGATGGGCGTACTGTTCGCGCGCGCGATCCCATCCTGCTTCGATTTTCATTCCATCCGCAACGTCACCCGGTTTTATTTCAAGCACACCGTTGAGCGTGAATTCTGAGAGCGTGGTGTTGCCGGTCCACCGGAGATCTTTCCGGTGGTAGACCGCGCCCGTCTCGACGGGTACAAAGACAGGGATCTGGCTGGGCAATTTCTGGTTGGGATTGCCCGTCAGGCGAATCTCTGGCGGACCGAGTTTCGCGCGCAAGTAGCCTTGCTGGAGATAAATGGGCCTGATGGCTTCGGAAAGAAACAAGTCGATAGTCATTCGTGAATAAGGTTTGCCGCGAATGTCCGCGAGATGCTGCCGAACGACATTGGACGCCGAGAGCGCGGGATCGCTGAATTCAATGTTGGAGATCTGGAGTCCCGCGCCTTCGATGCGGAACTCCTGCACGTTCCCTTCGCCAAGCGGATTGGGAGTGACATTGTGCTCCAGAGACACTTGCAGCTCCCTGGCGGCGAGCAATTCTTTCAGGGCATCGGCGGCTTGATCCAGCGCGCCGCCACCTTCGGGGAGGGTGCCGTCAAAAAGAGGATTTTTCTTCCGAATCGCCTCGGTCAATTCGGAATCCGCAAACCATGGAATATTGTCGAAGTAAACGGGAATGCGCGGGGATTCCTGGACATGATAAGTGACGAGCACGCCCGAGCCCCCCGCGAGAAAGTTGTAATTCACTTTGAAGAACAGTCCGCTTTGCACCAAGTGATCGGCGCCGGTTTGCAGGTCTTTTTTTGTCACCGGGGTCCCGGGCTGGAGGCGGGTCAATGCGATGACCTGCTGTTCCGTAAATGTCTTGAATCCATCGGCGCGCACTTCATGCAACGGTGCCGTGGGGCCCTCAGCATCCTGAGCGTAAGCGGGAATAACAACGCCGAACGGGAGCATGAGACACGCGGCAAGGCGGGCCTGTCTGAGGCGAAGCATGCATTTATTCTAGCGAAAAACGATCGGGTTACTCCACCGTGACGGACTTGGCGAGGTTACGGGGCTGATCGACGTCGCAACCGCGTCGGACCGCGATGTGATACGCAAGCAACTGCAGCGGGATGATTTCCAGCAGGGGCACCAGCAATTCCGGGGCGGGCGGCAACTCGACGATGTGGTCGGAGGCTTCGCGCGCGAGATGATCCTTCTCTGTGACGATGGAAATTACGATGCCGTCGCGTGCTTTTACTTCCTTGATATTGGAGACACTTTTTTCATAGCGCGTCATCGCTTCAGGATCGGACTCATCGCGCGTGGCGAGCACGACAACGGGGAGATTTTCATCGATGAGTGCGTTCGGCCCGTGCTTCATCTCGCCCGCGGGGTAGCCTTCCGCATGGATATAGGAGATTTCCTTGAGCTTCAGCGCGCCTTCGAGGGCGATGGGGTAGTGGATGCCCCGGCCAAGGTAGAGGAAATCGGTGAAGCGGAAGAATTGCCGGGACAGATTTTCGTAAAACCCGCTTTCGTCGGCCTGCAAGACCGTTTCGATTTTGTGGGGAATGCGGGTAAATTCCTGCATTAACTTCCGGGCGGCTTCGTCGCTCATCTTGCCGCGGACCTGGCCGAGATAGGAAGCGAGCAGCAAGAGCGCGGTCAATTGAGAGGTGAAGGCTTTCGTGGAGGCCACGCCGATTTCCGGCCCAGCGTGCGTGGGAATTGTCCCCAATGCTTCGCGCGTGATCATTGAACCGATCACGTTGCAAATGGCGATCGTAGGTGAGCCCTTGAGTTTTGCCTCGCGCTGCGCCGCGAGTGTGTCCGCAGTTTCGCCGGACTGGCTGATGCAAACCGTGAGAGTCTTCGAATCTACAATCGGATCGCGATAACGGAATTCGCTGCCATAATCCACCTCGACCGGGAGTCGCGCGAGGCGCTCGATCATGAACTTGGCGGCGAGTCCGGCGTGCCAGCTCGTGCCACAGGCGACGATGCGAACCTGGTGGAACTCGCGAAATTGTTTTTCCGTGATTTGCATTTCATCCAGAAACACTTTTCCGGTGTCTTGCGAGATGCGTCCGAGCAGTGTGTCGCGGACGGCGCGCGGCTGCTCGAAGATCTCTTTCTGCATGAAATGCTTGTAGCCGCCCTTTTCCGCCATGATGGGATCCCACGACACATGGTGCGCGGGACGTTGCACCGGGCGCCCGTCATGATCCATGACGCGGACGCCCTGCGCGGTCAGCACGGCAATGTCTCCATCGGCAAGAAAGAAAATCTCGCGCGTATGCTCGAGCAGGGCAGGAATGTCGCTGGCGACGAAATACTCACCTTCACCGAGTCCGATTACTGAAGGCGGGCCCAGGCGGGCAGCGACGATTTTTTGCGGGTCTTTAGCGGAGAGGAATACCAGAGCATAGATGCCGCGCAGGTCTTTCAGGGAAAGACGGACGGCTTCTTCGAGCGGGAGTCCGCTTTGGGAATGTTTCTCGACAAGATGGGCTACGATCTCCGTATCCGTCTCGGTGACGAACTTGTGGCCTTCCTTCTCTAGTTTTTCTTTAAGCTCCAGATAGTTTTCGACGATGCCATTGTGGACGACCACGATCTGGCCCGTGCAGTCGCGATGCGGATGAGCGTTTTCTTCCGTGGGACGGCCGTGCGTCGCCCAGCGTGTGTGGCCGATGCCATAGGTTCCGTCGAGGGGAGACTTGGAAATGACTTCTTCGAGATTCTTGAGCTTTCCCGCAGCGCGGCGGATTTCCACTTTTCCGTTTCGTCCCACAACAGCAATGCCGGCGGAATCGTAGCCACGGTATTCGAGCTTCCGCAATCCTTCAATGACTACGGGCACGACTTTCTTGGGCCCGATATACCCGACGATTCCACACATGCAGCGTGTCTCCTCAAAGAGTTTTTAGAAGCGTAGCATGCGAGCGGTTTTCCTGAGATGAATTCGCGGGACGATGCCGCGAAATCAGATTACCGCTGCTGCAGAGGGCCGGATGCCGGGACGAGCTCGTAGGAGAGAAGCTTATCATTGGCATCAAAATGAAATGTGACGCGGGCGATCTCCGGTTGCAGGGAGTCGGCGTCAACGTGTCTTACGATCGCCACGACGGTGTGAGAGTCAATGGCATTGTCAATCGTGAATCCCTGCGAATCCAGGTAGACGGTCACGCGCGCCTTCGTGGCGCCTGGGTGCAGCTGGGCGTCGAGCATGTCGTCGATCTGCCGCAGGCGCGGATTGGAGGTGTGTTTGCCCCGCTTGCAGCCGGCGAAAATGAGTATGGAAAACGCGCATAGCAGGTAGAAGGCTGCCCGAAGCTTGAGCATTCTATTGGCAGGAGGGGCCAAGTGTTTCATGAGAGAAGCGTCTAGTCCACGATCTCGAAGCGATATTCTTCGATGACGGTATTGGTGAGCACTTCCTTCGAAATGCGCTCGAGCTGCCGCCGCGCTTCATCACGGTTCCATCCGTCGAGATTCAGGACGAAGAATTTTCCCTGGCGAACGTCTTTCACTTCAGAGTAGCCCAACCCGGAGAGTGCGTGCTGAATGGTTTGCCCTTGCGGGTCGAGGACCGTGCGTTTTGGCATCACCCAGACGTGTGCTTTCATGGCGCCAGTATATCATTCTCTGAATTTACTTCGCCGGTCGTGTATATCAGCGTGTGGATCGAAGGCATGCTGGAAGCCCGCGGCAACAAGATCTGTCAGCTCTTCCTCGGTGAGGCCCATGCGCGCCGCGTTTTCATATTCCGTTCGCAATGTGGTACGGAACATCGCCGGGTCATCCGTGGAAAGCACAATGGGGATGCCGTGTCGTAACAGCTTTGGCATAGGATGGTCTTCGATGCGCGCTTCCGCCCGCTGGAGTTGGCGAGCCAGGGCACCAGTTCGAAGGTTGCTGCCCGGACAGATTTCCAGCGGAATTTTCTTCTCGGCAAGTAGGTCCATCAATGCCGGATCGTTGATTGCGGCAATTCCGTGACCGATGCGTTCGGCACCGAGCCGTTCGATGGCTTCGCGGATTTTCTCGGGACCGCCGACCTCGCCTGCGTGCATCAAGCGGTGCAAGCCGATTGTTGCGGCCTTATCGTACACCGGCCGAAAAGCCTCCGTGGGAACGCTCAACTCATCGCCGCCGATGCCGAAGGCGACGATGGTTTTCGAGCGGCAGTTCTTCGCGGCGTCCACAACTTTCATGGCTGCTTCTGCGCCGAATTGACGCGCGGCGTCGAAGACCCATCTGAAATGCAGTCCTTTGCGTTCGAACGGCTCCGTCGCGCGCAGCAACGCTTCGAAATTCGCCTCTGGTTTCTGCTTTCGAAGGAGCATCACGCCGACGGAGAGCGTCACCTCCGTGTAGACGACGTTTTGCTCGAGCAGATATTCGGCGAGGTCGCGCCCGATGAGCGCATAGTCTTGCGGCTCGCGCAGAAACGAGGTGACCCACTTGAAGGCTTCGATGAATTCGGAAAAATTGCGGCAGGCATAATGCTCGCGTACTTCTTCTTCGGTCGCGGTAACGCCGCGGCGCGCGGTCAAGGTGCAGACGGTCGCGGGCTGGATGGAGCCCTCGAGATGGAGATGCAGCTCCGCTTTAGGGAGGGCGGCGATTTTTTCGGAAAACAGAGACGCTGGCATTCGAAAAAGTTCAATGCGGCAACGGCGGACGGCCAGCGTTTTGCCAGGCCGTGAGCCAATAAGAACCGACGTCAGTGGCGGCATCCGAGAGCTGCCGAATCAGAATCGCCGCGGCCTGATTGTAGAAGCGGTCGTAAAACTCGTCAGTGTAGGAGTTTTCGCCACGGCGGGCGTTGCGATCGGCGAGGAGAACAGTTTCGAGCCAACTGTGCGAGCTGAGGCAAGCTTCGAACGCATGGTCCGTGGGATCGCTGATGGAAACTGCATCATTGGGCCGCATGGGGAAAAAGGATGAGTAGCGATCGATGAGCGTCGTACCAAAACGCTCGTTGATGCCAGTCTGCCCGCTGAGGCGGCCGTCGGAATTGTCGGTCGTGTTGAAAGGATCATGCGCTTCGGCAACATAGTTCGCGAGGATGGCGGCATCGAGTTTGGCCTCTTCCCACTTTCCCGCTTTCAGGGCTTCGGTGAGCTTTTCGCTGTAGACGCCGATCTGCCAGGGCAGGAGGCCGTTAGCATCCAGTTTTGTTTTGCCAAATTTGGTGACAGCGACTTTGTATTCGCGGGGAAGCGCCTCGAACGGGAAGCGTCCGTATTTGTCGAGGAGGATGAAGTGATTGTGGCGTTCAGCAGGAGTTTTAAGGCTGGTGTCGAGCGGGTCGGTGACGTGTTGCACCAGCAAATTCCGGTTCGCGTCGAAAAACGCACGGACATCGGAGTTTGACGGCAGCGTGTCGATGGCTTTGTTGACCACAAGCCGATGTCCGCTCCTGCCCCACGCGAGCGAACTGTGCGGGAGCAACAGGCTCGCCAAAGAAACGGTAATGGCGAATCTCACTCGCCCAGAATCTCCCCGAACAAACCTTCGCCGCATTCTGTCAATCCTCTACGCCCGGGCAGCGGCCCGCAATGTGCTGCGCTTGCGTCCGTAGTTGTAATAGATCACAAGACCAATGGCCATCCAGACAACGAACCGGATCCAATTCATGATGGGAAGGCCGGCCATCAGGAGAAGGCAGGTAAGAATCGTCAAGATCGGAGCAATGGGCCCTCCTGGCGCGCGAAATGCTCGAGGGCGATCCGGTTCGCGGTAACGGAGAATCAGCACACCTCCGGCAACCAGAGCGAAAGCAAAAAGGGTCCCGATGTTCGAGAGATCAGCGAAGGTTCCGATGTCGAGGAGGCCCGCAGGAATCCCAACGACAAAACCGGCCATCCAGGTAGAGAAATCCGGGGTTTGATAACGGGGATGGACGCGGCCAAAAATCCTGGGGAAAAGGCCATCTCGGGACATGGCAAACCAAACGCGGGCCTGGCCAATCTGAAACACGAGCAGGGAAGAAATCATGCCCATGAGTGCGCCGACCAGAACGATCAGGCGAATGCTGGAGATGTGGAGCTTCCTGAGCGTGTTGACCACGGGCGCGGCATCATCGACGAGAGTATCCCAGCGAACCAGTCCGGTAAGTACTACGACGACAGAGATATAGAGCAGGGTACAGACGATCAGCGTCGCGATAATGCCGATGGGCAGGTCGCGTTGCGGGTTTTTGCATTCTTCGGCCGCCGTGGAAACTGAATCGAATCCAATGTAGGTGAAGAAAACGATCGATCCGCCCGTCAGGATTCCTGGCCAGCCGTTGGGCGCAAACGGATGCCAGTTGGCGGGATGAATGAAACGAGCGGCAAAAGTGACAAACACCAGAATGGCGATGATCTTGAGGGTCACCATGACATTGTTCGTTTCGGCGGACTCGCGAATGCCGCGAACCAGAATGACCGTTAGGATCATCACGATGATGAACGCCGGCCAGTTGAATCCGAAGTGCCAACCAGGCCCGTAGAGTACGTTGCCCTGGAGATCGGAGAGTCCGCTGGGGAGGTAGGCGGGGGAAATCCAGCGAGGATTCGGATGCAAGCCAAACCAGTCCATCAAGTTGACCAGGTGCTGTGAAAATCCGACGCTGACGGCCATGTTGCTAACGGCGTATTCCAGGATCAAGTCCCAGCCGATGATCCAGGCGATCAGCTCTCCCATCGTAGCGTAGGTATAGGTATACGCGCTGCCCGCAATAGGAATCATGGCGGCGAGCTCGGCATAGCAAACCGATGCGAATCCGCAGGCGATAGCGACCAGGATAAAAGAGAGTGCGATCGCCGGGCCTGCTCCAGGACGTCCAAACGACGCCGAATGGTGAATGAGGTATTCGAGGAGCGGGGCATTCAGAATCGAGGAGGCTTGAAACTTCTGACCGGCGATCGCCGTGCCGACAATCGTAAAAATTCCCGAACCGATGACGGCGCCAATTCCCAGCGACGTTAAGCTGAGCCAACCCAGTGATTTTTTTAATCGGACCTCGGCGTTTTCCGAATCAGACAGCAGTTGGTCAATACTCTTGCAGCGGAAGAGTTGTGTTGCCACCCATGCTCTCCGATCGCATGCGGGCTAAACGCAGGCCCGACGTTACCCGATACGCTCTTATGGAATGAACGCGTGCCTCAATGTACCCCGAGACGTCCCGTCACGCAACATAACGTGGCGCGCACCCTTAAGCGGCCCCTGTCTATGTTACGCCTGCTCGAGCTGCGCGTAGCGCTCGATGAATTTTTTCGTTCCACGCCCGGGGAAACTCACGGACAAGCGCCTGTCTTCGTCGTCGCCTTCAACGCCCACAATGGTTCCAACGCCAAAGCTCGGATGCCGCACTTTCCGGCCGAGCATGGGATTGGTATCGCCGCCACGCTTCGCCGCCGGCCGCCCAAACGGGCTTGGAGTGCTCTGCCGTCGCGGAGCCGCCGCTGCAGGCTTTTGTATTCCCCGAACCCGCCGGAGGAACTCCTCGGATGAATAGGAATATTCGGGATCGGGCTCATACCGGCGGCTCTCGCCGATTTCCGCCATCGAACCCCGGACGGTCTCGACCAGCTCGCTGGGAATCTCCGCCAGGAAACGGGACGGCAGGGAAGCCCGCAGTTGCTGCTCATTGCCGAAGATGCGGCGGTAAACGGCGCGCGTCAGGGTAAGTGACTGCCGCGCGCGCGTCATGCCCACGTATACCAGCCGGCGCTCTTCCTCGATCCCTTTGTCTTCGTTGAGGGAGCGGCTGTGCGGGCAGATGCCTTCTTCCATCCCGGTGAGGAACACATGATCGAACTCCAGGCCCTTCGTGCTGTGCAGCGTGATCAGCGTCACGCCCGGCTTGCCTTCAAATTGGTCGGCATCGCTCACGAGCGCCGCGGCATCGAGGAAATCCGTAAAGGTCTCGCCCGCCTCCATACTTTCCGCAACAGCGCGGACGAGTTCTTCCAGGTTTTCGATGCGCGCCACGTCTTCCGGAGTATTGCGGTCTCTCAGCATGTCCATGTAGTCGGATTCTTCGAGAACTGCGTGCAGAAAATCCGCAGGTTCCTTTGTAGAAAGTGCTTCCTGCAATTTAAGGATGAGTTCCTGGAACGCCCGCAAGGGAGTCACCGCCCGGCCTCCCGAAGCACCGGAAACAAATTTCTCGATGGCTGCCCATAGCGGCGTTCCATCCACGCGAGCCGTTTCGCGCAGAACATCCACGGTGGCCTTGCCGATTCCACGGGGCGGCACGTTCAAGACGCGCAGAAGCGAAATATCGTCCTCTGGATGCATGGCCAAGCGCACGTACGCCAGCGTATCCTTTACCTCCGCGCGATTGTAGAAGCTGAAGCCGCCGACGAGTTTGTAGCGCAAACCGCGGCGGCGGAACACTTCTTCAAAGGCGCGCGATTGAAAATTCGTGCGGTATTCCACCGCGCAGGTCCGGTCGGGATCATCGCTCAGGATGCGCTCCAGTTCGCTGGCAACAAATTCCGCTTCGGACTGGGCATCCCGCGCTTCGAAGTACTTGAGATTCCCACCTTCATCTTTTTCCGCTTTCAGCGATTTGCCCAGCCGCTCGGGATTGTTGGCCACGACCGCGCCTGCCGCGTCCAGAATCTTCTGCGTCGAACGGTAATTGCGCTCCAGCTTTACAATGCGCGCCGCCGGGAAATCTTTGGCGAAGCTAAGCAGGATCGAGACGTCCGCACCGCGCCAGCGGTAGATGGACTGATCCTCGTCGCCGACAACGCAGACATTCTGCTGCGGCCCGGTCAGCAGGCGCATCAGTTCGTATTGCACGCGATTGGTGTCCTGATACTCGTCCACGTGAATGAATTGAAAGCGCGACTGCCATTTCAGTCGTGTGGGCGCGGAGTCGCGGAGCATCTGCACGGAACGGAGAAGCAGGTCATCAAAATCCAGGGCTTTGCTGTCGTGAAGCAGTTTGTCATAGGCCGCGAAAATGTCGGCGGTTTGCCGGCCATCCTTGTCGATCGCTGCGCCGCGCATTTGCTCTGGTGATTGGCCATGGTTCTTCGCATAGCTGATGCGGCTGAGGACGTTTCGCGGCGTGAGTTTGTCTTCTTCGATCTGCAGTTTGTTCATCGCCAGCTTGACGGCCGCGAGTTGGTCATCGTCATCATAAATCGCGAAATCGCGAGGCAGCCCGGCAGCGGTGGCCTCTCGGCGAAGAAGCCGCGCGCAAAGGGAATGAAATGTCGAAAGCCAGGGCTGCGCCGGAGACACTCCCGCGCGCAATAGCAAATTCGAGATGCGATTGCGCATCTCTTCCGCGGCTTTGTTCGTGAAGGTGACCGCGAGAATCGCTTCTGCGGGAACTCCAGTCGCGATGAGGTTCGCCATTCGAAAGGTGATTGCGCGCGTCTTGCCCGTTCCAGCCCCCGCGAGGATAAGAACAGGGCCCTCGATGGTTTCCGCGGCCAGTCGTTGTTCAGGATTCAGTTCGTCGAGAAGGGTGAGCATTTGCCCGCGGCGTTCTACGAAAGTGTGCACACGTCATGGTAGCCGACGGCGACGGCCCGCGCAAACCGCCTGTACTTGAACGCGGTTAGAAAGGCCTGATCTCGAAGGATGAAAGGGCGAATTTTCCGATTCGTTCCGGTGCTTTGGTACAAAATCCGCAATCAACTGCTCCCAGCGCGGCTCAAGTCAATCTCGAAATACAGCAGGGAGTGGCCCTTCTCCAGGACAAGAACGTTGGGCACGTAGAGGTGCGCCGTGCTGAGCAGATCGAACTGGCTCTGCATATCGAAGTACAGCAAACCCTGTACGGTGCTATGCGCGGCAACCACGCTGGACGGCACCGCGGCCTCCTGGGCATCTTTTTGCACTTCAAACCAGTCCTTGTTGCGGCCAGTCTTCGGAGCGCCGGTAGGGAACGGGAATTTCTTGCGTGTGGCCGTGGGATCTTTTCTATTCACCGAGAGCGTGGCATCCGCCACTTGCTCCGGAGAGAGCGGTTCGATCTGCTGGCGATTGTCTTCGTCGACGCGCACGGAAAGCCGGATGCGATCCAGGTCGACTCTCACGGTTTCATCCGAATCATTGCGGAACGTAACTTGCACCGCCAACACTCCTGCATTGAAAGGCGACTTCTTCGGGAATTTTCCCTTGTAAAGGGATGGCTCCATCCAAGGGAGTGCGCTGATAGTCATGCCTTCGTGCGACTCGAGTGCCGCGGTTCGCAGCGTCGCGGGCTGTTGCGGGGCCCGGGGCATCGCCGCCAGCAATGGCAGCGCCAGAAGCGTAAGGATGAGGGTGAGTTTTCGCACCGGGTTATAATAGACTTTTCTCATCTGGACGCCTTCGATTCCAGGGGGACTTGGAGGGTTGCCCTGCGTTGTTGCCCATCGCCCGTGGGGGAGTGCGTGCAGACCGGAGCCACGTTTAGTGTATTTCATTTATAGCTTTTTAATGGGCCTCGCCGCCCTTTTGCTCACGCCGTACTGGCTGGTGCAGGGCCTGCGCCACCACAAGTATTTGTCCAATCTTCGCGAACGCCTGGGATTTTCTTTTCCGGGGCTAGACAAACTGCCAGCGGATCGTCCCGGAACCATTTGGATTCACGCCGTCTCCGTGGGCGAAGCCCTTTCCGGCGTGGCACTCGCGCGGCGCTTGAAAGATGCCCACCCCGCGCGGCCGCTCATCATTTCCACCACCACCATCACAGGCCAAACTCTAGCCCGCGAGCGCATGCCCTTCGCCGATGCAATCCTCTATTTTCCGCTCGACTGGGCCTTTTGCGTTCGCCGCGCGATGAACGCCGCACGCCCCGCGCTCGTACTCGTTTTGGAAACGGAAATCTGGCCGAATTTCCTGCGTGAAGCCAGCCGGCGAAACGTTCCCGTGCTGTTCGTCAGCGGGCGCGTGTCCGACCGCTCGTTTGCGCGGTACCAAAAGTATCTCCGCCTGTTCGGATTCTTCCTGGGGCCCTTTCTCAAGGACGCCCTGTCGAATGCCACAGGCTTTCTCATGCAGAGCGAGCAGGATGCGGAGCGCATTCGTGCACTCGGCGCGCCCGCCGATCGCGTGCAAGTCAACGGCAATTTAAAATATGACCTGGAGCTTCCCGCGCCTAGCCCGCTTTCGACTTGGCTTGAGGAAGAAGCGCGCCGCCTCGGCCGCTCGCCAATTATTGTCGCTGGCAGCATTGTGGCCACGGAAGAGCCGTTAGCGCTCATCGCCTTTGGCACCCTGCAAGGTGAATACCCGAAAGCTTTCCTTGTGCTCGCGCCTCGCAAACCGGAGCGCTTTGATGCCGCCGCGGAATTCATCGACGAATCGCATCGCAAATTCATTCGCCGGTCACACCTTCCGGTTCCCATGCCCGCGCAGATGACCTCGCTTTCGAATGGCGCCACGCTTCCTGACGATGTAAACGTTCTCCTTCTGGACAGCATCGGTGAGCTGGCCTCGCTCTATCGGCTCGCCGACGGCGCCTTTGTCGGCGGATCGTTGGTTCCTTCCGGTGGCCACAACATCCTCGAACCGGCGGCCTTCGGCAAAATCCCTGTGTTCGGTCCGTCCATGGAAAATTTTGCGGAAATTGCTTCGCGCTTCCTCGCCGCTGGCGCAGCCGTCCAGGTGGAAAGCCCCGAAGACGCGGGCGTGGCCTGGATTGAATTTCTCGGGGATCCAGCCAAAATGAAAAAGATGGGCGACGCCGCGCGTCGTCTCGTGGAGGACTCTCGCGGCGCCACCGACCGCGCCCTCGCCGAGCTGGCCAAGCATCTGGACGGTGCGAGGTGAGAAATGTTCCACCGTGGTTGCGAATGCTTCTTTGGCCGCTTTCTCTCCTCTACGGTTTGTGTGCCCGCGCGCGTGTTTGGCTCTACCGCAGCGGATGGATCAAACAGGAACGTTTGAAAGCGGCGGTCATCAGTGTAGGCAACCTGACCGTTGGAGGCACCGGCAAGACGCCGATAGTAATTTGGCTTGCTGAGAGGTTTCTTGCAGAAGGGAAGCGGGTTGCGATTCTTAGTCGTGGCTACCGCGGCACAAGCGGAACGAGTGACGAAATCGAGCTCATGAAATCCCGGCTCCAAGGACGCGTCTCGTTCGGCGTGGGAAAGAATCGTTACGCCGAGGGCCAACGCCTCGCATCGCAGCAACCCGTCGACATCTTCCTTGTCGACGACGGCTTCCAGCATCTGCAACTCGCACGCGACGTAAATATTCTTTTAGTGGATGCGTCGCGCCCACTGCGCAACGAATCCTTCATTCCCAGCGGCCGTCTTCGTGAACCTCTTTCTGCCATTCATCGCGCGGACATCGTCGTTTTCACTCGAGTGAATGACCAGTTTTCCGTGAAACGAGCCATTCAGGAATTTCCAGAGTCTCCGATCTTTCCAGCGGCGACTTGCTTACTCCATTACCGGCGACTGACTGCGGACCGACAGGCGTTTGATCCTCACATGGAGCTGCCCCCCCAGCCGGTGTTTGTTTTCTGTGGTATTGGAAATCCAGACGCCTTTTTCGCCGATGTGGATCGCTGGGGAAACTGTATTGCCGGCCGAGCTATTTATCGTGATCATCATTCCTACACCGCTCGCGATCTGCGCCGGCTGGAAGACTCTGCGAAGGGCGCCGGAGCACGCGCATTGCTCACGACTGAAAAGGATGCGCAGAATCTTGGTGGCTTGAGGTGTTCTTCGTTGCCCGTGTACTACTGCGAGATTGAAGTGAAGATTGCAGACACGGAGGAATTTCAGAAAACGCTAAAGCACAAACTTGAACAGCGCAACGGTGTCGCGGCATGAGGATTCTCATTCGCGCAACAAACTGGGTGGGCGATGCCATCATGGCGCTGCCGGCGCTGCGGGCCATATGCAAGCGCTTTCCGGAAGCGAAAATTGTGATCGTAGCCCGCTCTTACGTGGCGGATCTCTATCGGAACCAGGAAATCTGCGATCAGCTCATCTCTTACGATCCCCAGGGCGTCCATGCCGGCATCTCCGGCCGCGAACGCCTTGCAGCGCAACTTCGCGCGCAAGATTTTGACGTCGCGCTACTTCTGCAAAATGCCTTTGACGCCGCCTGGCTTGCCTGGCGTGCGAATATTCCCGAGCGAATCGGTTATGCCCGCGACGCCCGCAGCCTCCTGCTGACGAAAGCGGTGCCCCTTCCCAGGCCTGGCGAAATTCCCGCGCACGAACAATTCTACTATCTCGAATTACTGCGTCGCGTGGGGTGGGTTGATTCGGTGCAGGCTACATCCTTCATCCGTATGAATGTCCCTAGAGAAGAGTGCGAGCGGGCTGCGGAATTTCTTGCAAGCTCCGGATCGCGCACAAATGTCCTGCGCGTAGCCATCGGTGCCGGTGCGTCGTTTGGCTCGGCGAAGTGCTGGCCACCCTCGCGCTTTGCAGAGCTCGCGAATCGGCTTCAGTCCCAATCCGACGCCGACGTCATTCTCTTCGGCACCGCGGCGGAAGCTACGGTTTCGAATGTCATTTCCGTTGGGATGGGGCACCCGCCCATCGATCTCACCGGAAAGACGGCCATCGCCGATCTTCCCGCTTTGCTCTCCCAATGTCATCTCTTCATCGGCAACGATTCCGGCGCGATGCACGTGGCTGCCGCAGTGGGATTGCCCGTTGTCGCCGTGTTTGGTCCCACTGATCCGCGTGGCACCTCTCCGGTCACGCCGCGCTGCACCATCGTGCAGGAAAAACCCTACTGCAGCCCGTGTTTTCTTCGTCGCTGCCCGATCGATCATCGGTGCATGACCGTGATTACACCGGACACGGTGGAAGCGGCCGTGAAGCCCTGGCTTTCTTCCCTCGAGGTGACGCGTGCCTGAGACGGCCGTGCTGCACCCCGCCGTTTTTCTCGATCGCGACGGGACCGTCGCCGAAGAAGTCGGCTACTTGAATCATCTCAGCCGTTTTCGTATGTTCCCCTTTGCCACGGCGGCCGTTCGCCGCTTGAACGAAGCCGGTCTGCCCGTTTTGGTCATCACGAATCAATCCGGTGTCGGCCACGGCTACTTTCCGGAGTCTCTCGTGCATGCCGTCCACGAACAGATGAGGCAGCAGCTCGCCGCCGGCGGCGCGCGCGTAGAGGCGATCTATTATTGTCCGCACACGTCGGCGGATAGCTGCAGTTGCCGCAAGCCAAGAACTGGCATGCTTGACGGCGCGGCTCAAAAGCATGGGATCGATTTGAAGCGCTCGTTTGTGGTCGGCGATCGTTATGGCGATATCCAGCTTGCGCGCAACGTCAGTGCGCGCAGCATCCTGGTGCGCACCGGCTATGGCGAGGGCGAGCTTGCTTGGCACTCAGCGAAATGGCCGTCGCCACCCGATTTTGTGGCGCAGGATCTCTCTGACGCCGCCAACTGGATTCTGAGGCAAATTCCATGAAGCGTTCCCGCGCAAAAAATGCTGGCGGGCCTTCGGTTGATCTTGTGGCTCTTGCCGAATGCGTCGAGCAGTTCTCTGCGAAGACCATCGTTCTGTTAGGCGATTTCCTAGCCGACGAATTTCAATATGGCGAAATCTCCCGCGTATCGCGCGAAGCGCCGGTCCTGATTTTGAAGCATCGTGAAACGCAGCTCTTTCCCGGCGGCGGCGCCAACGCCGCCAACAATTTCGCAGCGTTAAGCGCACGAGTGTTGCCCGTGACCGCGGTGGGCGATGACGCTACGGGCGAGGCGCTGATCGCGCACTTCCGCCGCGCGCGAGTTGATGTCTCCGGAATTCTTCGCGTGAAAGGTTGGCGAACCCCGACCAAATCTCGTTTTCTTGCGGGCTGGCCGCACACCACAGCCCAGCAGGTTCTTCGCGTCGACGCAGAGCCGAAATCGCCGCTGCCCGATTCCGCGCAAAACAAGCTGCGCCAACATCTTTTCAAAAAGTTAAAGCGTGCCGATGCACTCGCCGTTTCTGATTATGGTTTTGGCGCGGCCACACCGGAACTCGTTCAGCAGGCAACAGCGAAACGTAGGAACGCGCTGCCCGTGACTCTGGACGCGCGCTATCAGCTCCACCGCTACGCAAAAGCTGGTATCACCTCCGCCACTCCCAACGAAGCAGAGTTGGAAGCCCAGCACGGCATCGCCATTGGCCAGAACATTGACGAGCTCGCTCGAGTAGGCGGAGCCAGTCTGTCCATGATGAAGCTTCATGCCTTGCTCGTGACTCGCGGAAGGCACGGCATGGCGCTCTTCGAAGCGAACAACAGCTTCACGCAAATTCCCGTTTACGGCAGCGATCAAGCCGTCGACGTCACCGGCGCTGGTGACACGGTTCTCGCCGCCTACACCTTGGCCCTCGCCTGCGGCGCATCGCCTCTCGAAGCCGCGCACCTTGCCAACATCGCCGGCGGCCTCGTTGTCATGAAGCGCGGCACTGCCACCGTTTCACACGAAGAACTTCTCGGCGCCATTCGCAAGGAGTCTTCGGGAGCCGCGTCCTAAAACTATGCGCGAGGCCGCGTCCAAAATCGTTTCGCGCGAGATCCTTAGCGAAAAACTCGCGGCCCACAAGCGCCGCGGTCAGCGCATCGTCTTCGCCAACGGCTGCTTTGACACGCTTCATGTCGGACATGTCCGCTATCTCGAAGGCGCACGGCGTGAGGGCGACATTCTCGTCGTGGGTGTCAACGCTGATTCCAGCGTGTGCGAACTAAAGGGTCCAGGTCGGCCCATTCTCGATGAAAACGCACGCGCCCAGCTCGTCGCGGCGCTCCGTTCCGTGGATTACGTCGTGCTCTTTTCCGAGCCCAACGTGGAAGCGCTTCTAAACGAACTGCGCCCGGACGTCCACGCCAAAGGCACCGATTACGCGGCCGAATCCGTCCCCGAGCGTGCTGTCGCAGCAAAACTCGGCATCCGCGTGGCCATCGTGGGCGATTCGAAAGACCATTCGACGCGCGAATTTCTGGATTCCATCCGCAAGGCGCCGCATGCCTGAGCCGCGCTTCCTGGTTGTCCGTCTCAGCTCTCTTGGCGACATAGTTCACACTTTCCCCGCAGTCGCTGCTCTGCGCGAATCGTTTCCGAATTCAGAAATCGTCTGGCTGACCCACCCGCGCTGGGAATCTCTCGTCGAGAGCAGCCAACTGACAACCGAAATTTGGCCGGCGGAGACGCGCTCGTTCCGGTCGATTCGACCGATCGTTCGCCGCATTCGTGAAAAAAAGTTCAGCATCGCTATCGATTATCAAGGGCTCTGGAAATCGGCGGCGCTGCCATTCTTTGGAGGAACCCAGCGAAGAATTGGTTTCTCCTCGCAAACCGTCCGCGAATTCGGTGTCCCGGTTCTTTACACAGATCGAGTGCACTCCACGGCGGCGCATATCGTCGCCCAGAATGGCGAACTCTCTCTGCGCGCGGGCGCGCACAACGGCGTTGGCAAAGTCATGCTGTCTGTCCCATTCGTTCAGGAAGCGTTCGTCCTGCAACTCTTGCGAGGCTTTTCCATCGAGCGATACGTTGTACTGAGCCCCGGTGGCGGCTGGCGCTCCAAGTGCTGGCCCCCGGATCGCTTCGGCGCGCTCTGTCAGAAAATTCGTGATGGTCTGGGACTTCGGTGCGTCCTGAATTTTGGCCCGGTTGAAGATGCGTTGGTTGCTGCCGTCAAGACTGCCAGCGGAAAAGCCGAACCCGTCCCGTACAATGGTTCCCTGCCCCAGCTGATGGCGCTCTTGCGCAACGCGGCCTGCGTCGTGGGCGGGGACACTGGCCCGCTGCATCTGGCTGTTGCGCTCGGCGCGCCTTCCGTCGCGCTATTTGGCCCTACCGATCCTGCGCGCAACGGCCCGTTCCGCTCGAGTGATTCCTCAATGCCTTGTCACAAACTGGACACAGTCATTCGAAAGGCGGGTGCGGTCACCACGTATGAGCGAGGTGACCAGCCCGATTCTTCATTACTGAAAATTAGTGTCGACGAAGTCTTCGAAGCTGTTCGCCAGCATATCGAGGCACGCCGATGAGCTCAGCAGAGTCCTTTTTTTTCCGTTTCCGAGTGCGGCTGGGTTATCCTCTCGCCATCGTCGTGTTGGGGTTCGCCCGTCCCATGCCTCAGTCCATCGCTGCGGGCGCATTGGTTGGCGCCATCGGGTTATGGCTGCGCGCCTACGCGGCAGGCCATCTTCACAAGCAGGAAGCCCTCACCGTCACTGGTCCCTACGCTTTCACACGCAATCCGCTGTATCTCGGCAGCGCCATTCTGGCGGCAGGGGTTGCCGTAGCCGCACGCTCCTGGATCTCCGCGGCCATCCTGATCGCTTATTTCGCGATTTTTTATTCCTTCGTGATGCGGCGTGAAGAGCGTGAACTTAGTGCTCGCCATGGCGCCGTGTTCGAAGAATACGCCAAGGCCGTGCCACTATTTTTCCCTCGATTGACCCCGGCCAAGCTTAGCGGAGAGCCGGCGGAATCTTTTTCTTTCGCTCAGTACAAGAAGAATCATGAATGGCAAGCAGCTACGGGTTTTTTATTACTTCTCATCGCTCTGGTCATGATTTGGTCTTTGCGCCAGCACTGATGCTGGTGGATTCCTTCGGTCTGGGCATGCTACGAAACACGAAATCTCTATTGGCCCATCCGTCAGAATATGAACTGCGCCGTCGCGATCGGCGCGCAGAATTGGTCGATCTTCTCGCGCAATCGCCGCCGCGCTCGCGCGAGGCGCAGGCGGGCCGTTGCAGTCGGTGAGGAAATTCGTTCCATCAATTGGGCGCTCGCAACGCCGCGACAAGATCAACGTTTTGCTTCTCCAAATACCCGTGTCGATCAAAAGCGGCTTCATCGCGGAAGACCTGTGGCCTTCTCGCTTCGGTCAAGACCATCACTTCATCGCCGGTATGCAGATCAGGCGCGGATTCACTTTCTTCCTGGGGTGAGAAACTCAGCCGCAAGCCGCCCATGGCTTGTCGCAGCGCGCCTTCATACTCGACGCCCGACAATTCAATTTCAGATCCATAGCCCCATGGCCATCGGGCCGGCTCATCGCGAAGATGGCCATGCCAATGCAATGGCGGTTTCAAATCGCGGTGCCCTTGCTCCACCGGTGATCGCTACGGCCGGCAACTTCATGGGACTCTTCGCAACCACACCAGCGTTTCAATGTGAAAAGTCTGGGGAAACAAATCGAACAGGTGCATCTCGGTAATCTCGTAGCGAATCTTTGGTCCTGTAATTTCTTTCGGCTTCCGCGACGAGCTGGTCAACACGGCCAAATCTCGCGCCAGGGTGGATGGATCGCAGGAGAGGTAGGCAATTTCGTGGGCGCCGAGCTCTGACAGTTTTTCTGCCGCTCGCGCTCCGAGTCCCGCGCGCGGCGGATCAAGAATCACGAACTCCGGCTTCTCTTCCGTCTTACGCAAGAACTCTTCGGCATGTTCGTTGTGCGACGTGATGGTGACGCCTGCCGCTTCTGCATTGGCATACAAATCGCGCGTCGCCGCAAGATTCGCGTCCACACACACCACTCTTTCGAAACTCTTCGCCAGAGGCAGCGTGAAGAATCCCACCCCGGAGAATAAATCCAGCGCCAGAGAACCGCGCGCATTCGCTGTCATGGTCGTCAGCAAATCTTCGATAAGGAACCGGTTCACCTGGAAAAACGAAAGATGGCTGACGCGGTATTTAAATCCTCCCGCTTCGTGAATCAAATAACCGGGGCCAGTCAACTCAAAGCGATTTTTCTTCTGGTCCAGTAGCAGCAAACTCTCGATCTCCGGCAGAGTGCTGCGGAACGTAGCCGCCAATTCCGCCGCCGGATTCGGAAACTTATCAAACGCGACATTGAGGGCAATGTTCTCGTCGGCGGAATCGGCAAACGCCTCCAGTTCCTGAATGCCTTCAGGCAGTGCGCCGGAGCGCGTCAAATCTTGAAGTCGCGAAAACGTGCGCGCCAAGCGTGGCGACAGCACCGGGCATTCATCGATCGGTACAATCACCGGACTTTCCGGCAAATAATATCCGAGCGCCCGCGGCATTCCGCTGCGTACGCCCCATTGCGCGCGATTCCGGTAACCGTAAGGCTCAGCCGCGTGCTCGATGATGTCACCGTCCCAGGAGATTCCTCCGAGCCGTGATAAAGTCTCGCGCAGAATTTCCTTCTTTAGCCGCAACTGCTCCGCTGCGACAAAATGTTGGTAATGGCATCCCCCGCATTTTTGAAAATGCGCGCACTTGGCTTTTCCGCGCTCTTTCGCCGCAGAAGTGACTTCGAGCAGTTGGGCCCAGACCAATTTCTTTTTCTTCGATCTTGTGGCTGCCCGCACTTCTTCCCCTGGCAGCACGTATGGCACGAAAACGGTATTTCCGTCGGCGTGCGCTAATCCGTCTCCGCCGTATACCAGCTTCTCAATCGTGAGAATTAACTCTTCAGCCATCCAATTCCGCCTTACTCATGTAATATTTGTTCTGAAAGCTTTTCGTCAGACAAGAAACCGGATCTGCCTTGAAACTACGCGCGGCGGCGAACGTAACGCTGCGGCCGCGTCAAAACACTCTCAAGAAAAATAATAGAGGCTCAGCCTGGGTAAACCAAATTCTTCGAGCAACCGCTTTTGCACGTATTGTTTTTCGACCATCGCCAATTGTTCCGCTTTCATCTTCCGCCGGTACAAAGCCAACTGACTATCGACTTCGCGCCGGATTTTGAGCAACGCCTCTTCCGGCGCGTGGCTTATCAGCAATGCGTGAATCTTCTCATCGAGAATTGTCAAACGCCGCTCCAGATCTTCCAAGTCGAGAGTCCCGGGTGAATCCAGAAGCGTTGCATGCGTTTCCAGGGCATCGACGATTTGTCGAAGACGGACGCATAAAGCGCTGTGTGGCGCAAATTGGTTTGCGGCTGCCTCTTTCAGCCTGGCGGCATTTTTCGCGAAATAATCCTTCAATTCGTCGCGGGAGAACGGTTCGCTGGCCGCGGCGCGGGCCGTCGCGCGCGGATTCTTCGGGGCGCTGCCGGCGGCTGCATCCTGTTGTTCTTCAGCGGCTTGCAGGACGGCGTCGGTGCAATAGGCCAGGCTTTTCAGGGACTTGCCTGCACCGCGTTTCGATCTTTGGTAGCTTTCGAACGCGCTATCGATGCCTTTCAGGACCGCTTCCAGTGGCAGGCCTGCCTTCTGCCACGCTTCTATAATCGCCCAATCGAGTGGCGATACCAGTAGGTGGGCCCCGCGTTTTTTCCAAAAATATTCCTCGATTTCCGTGAAGTAGTTGAAGTAGTTCCAGCCGTCCATTTTGGTGGTTAGCGCGACGCGGATGGTTTTTCTTTCTTCTGCGCGCCGCACTTGCTCTTGGAGCGCAGACTATTTCTGCTCTTTCTTTGCAGTTGCCGTCGCGCGGGCGCCTTGACCTTCTGCCGCGGTGCTTTTGCCATGCTCCGCGGGCTGATTTTTCTCCCAGATCAACCGGAGACCGATCAGCGTCAAGAATTCATCCGTGTGCTGAATGTGCTTCGAGCCCTTGGCAACGAGCCGCGCCTGCCCGCCGGTGGCCACGACTTTCACTTCTCCACCAAGTTCTTTCTTCATGCGCGCGAGCATGCCGTCGACCATGTCCACGGCGCCGTAGTACAGCCCGGCCTGCATGTGCGTCACGGTATTGGTGCCAATCACTTTACCCGGATCCTTGATCTCTACGCGGGGCAGACGCGCGGCGCGGGCAAACAGCGCTTCCGAGGCGATCCCCAGTCCCGGCGCGATCACTCCGCCGAGGTATTCGCCCTTCGCGGAAATAGCGTCGAAGGTAATCGCCGTCCCGAAGTCCACCACAATGCAAGGCCCGCCATGCTTATGAAAGGCCGCGACACCGTTGACAATGCGGTCCGCGCCCACTTCGGACGGGTTGTCCACCAGTACAGCCATTCCCGTTTTCACACCCAATTCGACGAACAGCGCCTGCCTTCCAAAATAAAGCCGCGACATTTCCCCGAGCGTCCAGTTCACGGGCGGCACGACCGAACTGATGATCACCCCGTTGATAGCATCGCGGTCCAAGTCCGCAAGCGTGAATAAATTTCTGGTGAGCACACCATATTCGTCCACCGTTTGTGTGCGCGCCGTGGTCAGGCGCCAATTGGCGACCAATTCCTCGCCGCGAAACACGCCCAACACTGTGTTCGTGTTTCCGACATCAATGGTGAGCAGCATCTATCGCGCCTCAGTTACATCGCCAGCGAGCACGGTCACGAGCTCTCCGTCATCGCGTTTCACGCGCAACAAGCCTTCCGGAGCCAAGCCCGCCGTCGCCCCTATGTAGCTTTCCGCTCCATTCGTTACGCGCACGCGCTTGCCTTTCGCATAACTCGATACTTCTTCAAATCGCGCCACCACGCCGGAGACTCCTTCGCGCAGAAACCGATTGTAGTCGCTCTCGAATTCGCGCAGCAACCGCACCAGCAATTCGAGCCGCGATTGCGGCTTGCCGGTTTCGATGCGCAACGAGGTGGCCACATTCGTAAGCTCGCCAGGAAATTTTTCCTGATTCACGTTCAAACCAATCCCCACAATGACAAACCGAATTTGCCCCGGCTCCGCGTACATCTCCGTCAGAATCCCGCCCACTTTCTTTCCCAAGATGAGCACATCATTCGGCCACTTCAAGTCCACGGTCAGCCCGGTCACCGCCTGCACCGCCGAATATGCCGAGAGCCCTGCCATCATCGTCAAGAGCGGGGCCTGCACGGGCGCGAGGCTGGGTCGCAGCAGCAGCGTGACATAAATTCCCGCCGCGCGCTCGGAATGCCAAGAGCGTCCCAGACGGCCGCGGCCTCCGGTCTGTTCTTCCGCCAGCACCACAGCGCCTTCCGGCTCGGCCGCGTGGCCCAATTCCATGGCCACGCGATTGGTCGAATCGGTCTTGAGAAAATGATAGATGCGCTTGCCGAAAAGCCTGCCCTTCAACTGTTGCCGTAACATGTCCGGCGTGAGAATGTCTGCGACTCTTTCGAGAAAATAACCCGTTGCCGGCTGCCCCTTGACCTTCACGCCCAATTCCCGCAAGCGCTGCACCCAGCGCCACACGGTCGAGCGTGAAACGCCAATCTCTTTGGCGATGCGCGCGCCGCTGATCACGATGGTGGCATTTTCGGCCAGCAGTGTCAGCAATCCTGCCAAGCGCTTGTCGGTTGTTCCAGGAAGAGTATTCTCGGCCATGAAGAGGAAGCCCTGTCGCGCCGCCTAAGCTTACGTTTCTTCGATGCTGTCGACAAGCAGGCTCAAATTCGCGGCCGGCGCCGAATGCGTCAGCATCCCCGAGGAAAGAAAATCGGCGCCGGCTTGCGCGTAAGTCCTCGCATTTTCGAGTGTGATCCCGCCGGATATCTCGATGATGCAATCGGGACGAATTCCACGCGCAATCTTAACGCATTCCGTGGCGCGTTCAGGCGTCATGTTGTCCAGAAGCACGGCCTCTGCGCCCGCGCCCAGGGCCTCGATCAATTCGCGCTCGTCGCGCACTTCGATTTGCACGGACAGTGGCCCCGGTCCGACGACTTCCGGATCCAATCCTGCCGCATCGTAGGCGCTGGCCGTACGCGGCGGCGGGGACTTTGGCGAAACGTAAGTATGCGCTTTGTCCAGCGCCGCTTTGATTCCTCCGGCCAGTGCGATGTGATTCTCCTTCAGGAGAATCGCGTCATATAGCCCGAACCGGTGGTTGGTACCGCCGCCGGTCTTCACGGCATATTTTTCGAGCACTCGCAAGCCGGGTGTCGTTTTGCGTGTGTCCCGGGTGCGCGTTTTCGTGGCGGCCAACTGCTCCACAAAGCGCCGCGTCAGCGTAGCGACCCCGCAAAGGTGCGCCAGAAAATTCAGCGCCGTGCGCTCGCCGGTTAGAATGGCGCGGGTATTTCCCGCCACGTGCAGGATCGGCGTGCCTGGTTCTACAAACGACCCTTCGTTGTGCGGGTAAGTGACGTGGATTTCCGGATCCAGCGCGCGGAAAATTCTCTCCGCGATCGGCAATCCTGCGCAAACCAGAGTCTGCCGTGCAAGAATGTGGGCGCGTGCCGATGCGGCCGGCGGAATCGTGGCGGCGCACGTGGCGTCTCCCGAACCGATGTCCTCTTCCAGCGCGCGACGGACCAGATCTACGATGTATTCGGAATCCCAATCCATGTGATGACCTCGAACTACTCGCCCCTCTCGAGTTGATCCAAGCGATCCTGCAGTTTCTGAAGTTCAATGCGCTGCCCGGCCAGCGTGGCCCCAAGTCCTTTGATAATCTTTTCTGGGGCCCGGCTGCGGAACGTGTCGTCCGCGAGCTGTTTTTCTTTTGACGCGATGGCTTTCTGCAAGCCTTCGATCTCTTTCTTCAACCGGGCTTTTTCCGCGGCTAGGTCCACAGCTTCGGCATAACCAATGCGCACATCGAATTGCGACGTCGAGCGCATGGCACCACCGGCTTGTGCAAGCGGCTTCTCAGAAACTGTGAGTTGCGAGAGCACTGCCAGCCGAATAACGGCATCATTGTTTTTTCTAATGGCATCGCGCGTTATTCCATCCCAGACAAACAACTCTGCCGCCATTTTCTTTTTGGGATCTACTTTCATCTCCGAACGAATGTTTCTCAGCGCTACAATAACTTCCTGAATAAGCTGAAACTGCACCAGCAACTGCAGATGCGCTTGCTCGTCGCCTGGCTCAGGGTACGTGTCCAGCGCAATCGACTTCGCCCCGTGCTTCTGCGGAAGCTGGTGCCACAATTCCTCCGTGAGGAACGGCATGAACGGATGCAGCAACCTCAGCGCCACATCGAAGGCCGCAAACAGGTTCTTCCATGCGACAATTGCCCGCCCGCGGTCCGCACTCTGCAGTTCCGGCTTGACCCATTCGATGTACCAATCGCAGAAATCTCCCCAGAAAAACTGGTAGATGTCCTGTGCAGCTTCATGGAAGCGATAATTCCTAAGCGCGCTGTTGACGCCGCTGGCCGTCACGGCCAGGCGGTTGAAGAGCCACCCGTCCACCAGTTGAACTTCTCCACCATACTCATACGGCGCTTTCGCACGCACTTCCGGCGCTGCCAACTCTTCGAGCCGCGCTCCACGCTGTTCAAACTTCTCCAGATTGACGAACACGAACCGCGCGGCATTCCAGATTTTGTTGGCAAAATTGCGGGAGCTCGCCAGCCGGTCGTCGGTGAGCACAATATCCGTGCCGGGCGCGGCCATCGAAGCGAGACAGAAGCGCATGGCGTCGGTTCCATACTGCTGATTCAGCACCACCGGATCGAGCCCGGTGCCCTTGGACTTGGACATTTTCTCGCCGCTTCCGGTGCGAACCAGCGAATGCAAATAGACGGCGCGAAAGGGAACTTTCTTCGTAAAGTGCAGCCCCAGCATGATCATACGCGCCACCCAGAAAAACAGGATGTCGTAGCCGGTAATCATCAGGCTGGTCGGATAGTAGGTCTTGAAGTCTTGCGTCTCCTCCGGCCAGCCCAGCGTTGAAAAGGGCCACAGTCCGGAGCTGAACCAGGTGTCCAAAACGTCGGGATCCTGCTCCAAATTCGCCGCGCCGCACATCGAGCAGTTTGCAGGCTTCTCCCGGGCGACGCTCACGTGAGCGTGCTCCTTGCAGTACCACGCGGGAATGCGATGGCCCCACCAGAGCTGGCGCGAAAGCGTCCAGTCGCGGATATTGCGCATCCAGTTGAAGTACTCCTCACGACGGTTTTCAGGAACGATCTGGATTTCGCCACTTTCCACCACGGCGATCGCGGGCTCCGCCAGCGGCTTCATTTTGCAGAACCATTGCGTGGAGACGCGCGGCTCGACGATCGTTTTGCTTCGTTCGCAGATTCCGATGGCATGGGTGTGCTCGGTCACCTTTTCGAGCAGCCCCTGGGCTTTCAAATCCTGAACAACTTTCTTTCGCGCCTCGAAACGGTCGAGTCCCGCGTACTTTCCCGCGTGCGCGCTCATATGGCCGTCGTCGGTCATCACGTCGATTTCAGGCAGTTTGTGGCGGCGGCCCACGGCAAAGTCATGGGGGTCGTGGGCGGGAGTGATTTTGACGGCGCCAGTACCAAACTCACGGTCTACTATCTCGTCGGCAATGATGGGAATCTCGCGATTCATGAGCGGCAGCAGCACTTTCTTCCCGACCAGATGCATGTACCGCTCGTCCTCCGGGTTCACTGCCACGGCGGTGTCGCCTAGCATTGTTTCCGGGCGCGTCGTTGCGACAACCAGAAACTCGCCGCTACCCACGACCGGATACTTGATCTGCCACAGATGCCCCCGTCGTTCTTCGTGGACGACTTCCAGATCGCTGAGCACGGTCAAACAAACTGGGCACCAATTTACCAATTGGGTCGCCCGGTAGATCAAGCCTTCCTCGTAAAGCCGCACGAAGACTTCTCGCACCACGCGCGACATTTCCGGGGAAAGCGTAAACCTCTCCCTCGACCAGTCGCAGCTCTCGCCAATGCCCCTCATCTGCTGCGTGATTTGGCCGCCGGCATCTGCTTTCCACTTCCAGACCTGCTTTTCAAACTCCTCGCGTCCGAGTTCATGGTAGTCAATGCCCTGATCCTTCAGGTGTTTCACGACGACGCGTTGCGTGGAGATGCCTGCATGGTCCGTGCCTGGCAGGTAGAGCGTGTTGTATCCGCGCATGCGGTGCCAGCGGGTGAGAATGTCGATCTCGGTGTGCTCGAGCATATGACCGATGTGCAGAGAGCCGGTCACGTTGGGCGGTGGAATTACGATGGAAAAGACCGGCCCAGGCGCATTGGTATCCGCTCTAAACAGCGCCTCTTTCACCCAGTACTCGGCCCAACGCGGCTCGATCTGCTGCGGTTCGTACGCTTTGGCGATCTCTCGCGGCATCAGGAAAAAATCCTCATGTTTGGTGATTTGTATCGGGGCAGACTTTGATTCATCCGCCCGGACGATTCCAATTCGTTTAGAGTAATCTTCGACTATACGGAGGGAACCGCGGCTGCGTCAATTCACAGTGCGCCTATCGAAGAAATTCCGATGTGGTTTTAAACGAGAGGATCGTTCGGGACGGCTTTCGAACCCCCGGGGCAGAGAACTAAGACTTCTTGCCTTTCATTTCTTCCTTCATCATGGCTTCGATTACGGGCTTCAGGATTTCGCGCGTCACCGCCTGCAAGGCATCGGGACTCATCTTCGCCAGCACTTTGGCTACAAGCTCGTCCATGCTGGGCATTGGCTCCGGTGCTTCTGCGGTCGATGGTTGCGGGGCAACGCTCGATTCGACCGGGGCCGAGTCAACTGTTGACTTCACTGCGTCCTCGGCGACCTGAGCGGCCTCTTCCCGAATCGCTTCCACCGTAGCAGGATGCGCTTCTGGTTCGATTACCGTATCGGTAGCGGCCTCGGGGATTTCGGGAGCACCTTGTTCAGTTCCGTTGCCTGCGGCAGGGGTACTTGGTACCGACTGGGGCGAATCCCAAGTTGATGCTAGCCGTGTTGCCCGCTGCATATCGGTATCCCACGGACTGGAAGTGGCGGAAAACCATGAGTTCTTCTGCTCGGGTTCAGCCTGGTTCGCTTCAGGGCCGCTCACGCTTGCCATCTTAGGCGCTACTTCTTCGACGGCAGCGGCCGTCTTGGCGCTGCTCGGTTGCGGGGAGCTTGTGGTTACCCGAGGCGCCCAAGCGTTTCCGGAGAAGGGCGTCGCCGGGGCCTCCGTCATCGGTTCCGGAATGTCGGGTGGAATCTGCGGAGTTTCCTTTTCGCCGCCACTAAGTTCCTGAGGAACCTTTGCCACTTCGGCCACAGTTGGATTCTCTTGCAGCGACTCCCATGCCTCATACTGGGACCGCTTCGTTTTGATCTGCTCAAAGCTGCCGGCTCGCCACCCTGCCACGCCGCCCTGCGAACTACTCTCGGCAAAAGTCTCGGTCTCTTCATGCCGCCAGGCGGACGCGGGCTTTTCCTCTTCTTCCACTTCTTCTTCGACCTCGTCGGGGTCGCGCCAGCCGCGCTCGCTCGCCAGTTCGGGGTGTGCCGGGGGCAGAAATGCTGGATCTGCCTCCGCTTCGTTCTCGGGCGTTTCCAGAAGGCTTCCGAAGGCCACCGGCTGAGAACCCGACTCAATCCGTACCGGCTCCGGCTGAACCGGAAGTTCATCCACAAAACTCTCGCTGTTATTTGCCAGCAGTGGCTCCGCCGGCACTTCGTACGCGGAAATGACTGGCACCGCTCCACGCGGCCCCAGAAGATCCGCGGCCTTCAATGGCTCCGGTTCTCGGGCTTTCGGAGCTGCAGCCTGGCCGTGGGGAACACCCGCGCGCGCCAACGCGGATTTCACCATGGAGATCAAGGGATCCGGGGGAACAAATGGCTTTTTCAACACCCCATCCGCGCCGACTCGCTGCGCTTCTTGCTCGTCGAGTGGATCAAAGGCACCCACGAGCAATATCACGGGAATGTGCGCAAGTGCGGGATCGTCTTTCACGTACTTGCAAACTTCGTAGCCGTTTCGCACAGGCATGAAAACGTCGGCTAGAACGAGGTCGGGCTTTATGTCGGAGATCTTCCGCACGGCTGCTTCGCCATTGCCAACGGCAACGACGTCGATGCCCTGATCCTTCAGGGCCAGCCCCACCATCTTCTGGATGTTGCTGTTGTCGTCCGCGACTAGAATTCTGGCCACCGCGCGTCCTCCGACGAAACCCCACCCTGGCCTGCCACGCTTGCCAGTGCATGGCCACACAAAACCGCCTGCTTCCATGTATTGGAGCACTCCCGGGCGTAGGCGTCAATTGCAACGGATTATGCGTGTGTCGGAAGTGAATACGGCTGTTTTGGGCGGTTTCTGGCTGCTGGGAAGCCAAAACAGAAGGGGCGCAGCCCCTTGCCACGCCCCCGCTCAAATTCATCTAGTATCTCTGCCCTACAATTTTCTTACCACGGTATGATTTTCCTCAGGCCCTTTTTCTTCTTGCTGGTCGACTCCTTTTTGTTATCAGGCGAGGTGCTGTTCTGAGCCGGATCCTGTGCCGCGGGTGCGTCGGTCTTCGGGGCGGTGTCCGTGCTGCCGGTAGTGGTCGTAGCATTGGCTGGGTCGGCGGTCGCCGCTGGAACGTTGGGACCGGCTGCGGCTGGGGCATTCGGATCGGCGGGCGTTGCGGTAGCTGGAGCGGCTTCGTCGGCAGACGCAGGTGCATTTTCTGCGGTGCCGGCGGCTGTGTTGGTGCCTCCAACGGCCACGGTAGCGACGATTCCTGTTACCGGACCGCCGGCAATGCGCGTCTGGTTACTTCCGCTCAAAGTCTCGGTGCCCGCGTCGCTCTCCGATGCCGGTGTCATGTTTGGCTTGCCGACTTGGGACGCAACGACCAGTTCCTGGGTCGGCCCGCTACGCAACAATCCCATGGGTTTCTTGACGAGGCTGGTATGCGGCCGCGGTGCGTTTTGCTCCGCCGTCATCCAAGCCACGGCTTGCGGGTCTGCTTGTGGTATTGGCGCGCCGAGTGCTTTTAGCCGGCTCTTCGCGTCCGGAACCAGGGGCGAAAGCGGATAGTTGCGAACGATTCTCGCGTAGTAGGGTGCAGCCAATTCTTTCTTCTCGGTCGCCTGCCAGAGATCTCCCAGCATCCAGAGCGCGCGGTCGGACTTGCTGTACAGCGGATAGCGGTTGGCCACGGCTTTCAGCCGCGATTCCGCGGCCCGCTTGTCTCCCTTGACGTAGTAGTAGTAGCCGATGCGGAAGTCGCCTTCCGCCAGGACCTCCTGCACGTCGCGCAGATGCTGTTCGGCCTTGGGCAGGAGCGGATCGTTCGGATACTTCTGGATAAACGTCTGGAACTCGTCTTCGGCTTCGTGCGCCTGCGTGCGGTCGCGGTCGGGCTTCTCCATTTGGCGGTAGTGGGCCATGGCCACTTGCAACTGCGCGTACGCTGCTTCCGGCAGGAACGGGAAGAACACGATAAAATCCTTGTATCCCTGCACGGCTTGCGTCATGTTTGCCGTGCCGCCCTCTTTATAGAACGAATCAGCGATTGCCAGCTTTGCTTTGGCCAAATATTCGCTGTCGGGATAGGTGTTGATCAGCGTCTGCATGTTCAGGCGGCCGACTTCCTGGCGGCCGTGCTTGATGTCGTCCATCGCCTTGTCGTAAAGAACTTTGTCGGGCTGCGCGTTGTTGTCAACGCTGGTGGACTTGTTGACCTTTTTCTTTTTGTGAAAAATGATCTGCGCATCGCTCGGCCCGGCGCTCAGCAGAATCAATCCCGTCAGGACCAATAGCAGCAGCCGTTTGGCAGTTTCCGGCAACAGGATACGGTGCAAACTTCACCTCTCTCACGTTTTTGGGATTCCCGGCGGCGTTTTGGGAAGTTTCGGAAGTCCCCCACGACGCACGCCCGGAACCTTTGATTATACCCTGAACGAAGGGCCAGGCCGAAGAACTAGTTTGCCCTCTTCGGCCAGGTTTCGCCCAGTCTCCCCTCGGTCTGATGCTTCTGGCCGTCCCCAGGGGTTGCCTCGGGTGGGTTGCTTCATCCCCCGTATATCCGTACTAATTCTCGAGGGTTAAGGGCATCTTTTATGTTTCCCGCCCCATCGGAATATCTTTCGTGTTGCGCCAGTCCTATTAACAGGGCGGGTTATGGTCACCCCGCCAGCCCAATGGGGAATCTGCCAGATCAGGAGAGTGCCTATGAAACGCGCAGTAGCTCTCGGGCTCCTTGTAACCGCTGCGGTTGCCGTGCCTCCCGTGGCGCACCAGGTCGAGAAATCGCAGATGGCCAAGATGACTCTCAAGGCCGGCGACCCTGCTCCCGATTTCGCACTGCTCAGCGATCAGTGGAAAGCCGTGAAGCTCAGCGACTATCGCGGCAAGAAAAACGTCTTCCTTGCGGTGTACGTCCTGGCCTTCACCGAGGGTTGAACGAAACAACTTCAGGCGGTCCAGGCTGGAATCGCCTCCGGTAGAATCGACACTTCGGATACGGAAGTCTTCGGCGTCAGCCTGGATAGCCCAGCGGCTAACGCTGCTTTCGCCAAGCAAATCGGGCTGACATTTCCATTGCTCAGCGACATGAACCGGAAAATGCTCAAGACCTACGGCGTCCTGAAAGGCTACGACGTCGAAAACGAAACCTATCAGTGGGCGTTACGCGCCAACATCATCATCGACAAGCAGGGAATTATTCAATTCATCGAAGAGGGCGACAGCGCCGTCGATCCCAACACCGCGCTCACGCTCTGCACCACCATGCACAAGAAAGTCTCCGCGAGATAGCTTCGCTAGTGTCAATTTGACTTACCCAAGTATGAAACGATAGCGAGGAATACCTTGTGCCTGCTCCATAATCGCTATGGCAGCCTTTGCCAGAGGAGCGGATCTCACACATCTCGGGACCTTGGCAAGATGTTCGATTTCAGCGTGGATGCAACGTGCCGGGCGTGAGGCTCGTGCGGGAGGCAGGTCATGAAGACCGGATCCGGCATTTCCGCTTCGGTGGGGGCGATAGCGAGTTCTTTGGCCACGCTGTTCTGCTGCTTGCCCTTGGCTTTTGCCGGCGCTATCGGGACCGCAGGAGCGAGCGCGCTTCTGCAAAAGTACCGGATTTGGTTTCTTGGATTGTCCGTACTGCTGTTGGGATTTGGTTTTTGGCAGCAGCGGCGCGCGAAACTCTGCGCGGTAAAAGGCAGGCTAGTGGGGCAAATATTGCTCTGGACCGCTGTCGTCGTAGTCATGGGAATGGTTTTGTTTCCGCAGCAGATCGCAGGATTCATCGCTGACCGGCTATCCGGGCCATGAAATGAAAAGAGGGATTCTTTTCCTTGTTGTACTTGCGGCGCTTCTATTCTTCGCCGCGGTGGATGTTTGGGGCCCTTCCAACGCGCCGCCAAACCAAAAGCCGCTCGAAACGCTTTCGCCTGCAAACTTCAGTGAATTCGTGGCTGCTTTCGATGGAGCAGCCGATGGTCCGCGTATCCTATTGCTGCTCTCTCCCACCTGACCTGCCTGTCTGCGGGGGTCCTCCGCAGTCGAAAAGCTTCTCGAACGTCACCCCGACCCGAAGCTGCATGTCCTGGTGGTCTGGGAGCCCATACTCACAACCGACTGGCGCTCCCCGGCCAGCAGCACCCTTGCGCGGTTACCAGATGGAAGAGTCCGGCAGTTCTGGGATCCGAAACATCTTGTTTCGACGGAACTGAGCCGAATCCGAATGGCCAAGCCGGGACAGGCGGAACCACTTTGCTGCCAGGATAATGGCTTCCTCTGGGACGAGGCCATACTCTTCCCGCCCAAGGGACTGTGGCAAGACGCACCCGTTTCCGTTTTCTGGAACGGCCCGGTCTGGAAAATCGTCGCCAGCCTTGAAAGGGCCGTTGGCGACTGACCGACTCTTTCGTGATGGCGAGAGTTGACGTGAGGTTGACTGGCGAGAAGCCAGTTCCAGCCGGGAAGAAGTTGGAGCACCCCCGGTGGGGGGTGTCGTATGTGAAGCAAACAAGGAATTTAAGGCCGCGTTCTTGGATGCGTGGCAGGGAAAGCACTTATGAGGTGATTTTTCGGATGTGTGGTAAACACGGAAAAGAAAAGAGAGAATTAGATGTCGAGGGGGGGCTTGATGTAGGAGGCGCCGTGGCGGTAGAGGCCGGCGGTGGGGATGGCTTGGGAGAAGACGATGCGGATGGGAACGAAGATGGCGCCGGTGCCAGGAGTGTAGGGGACGGCGACTTCGACGCGGGAGCCTTCGGAGTATTGATTGCGGCTGCGGAAGCTGAGGCCGCCTTTGGAGAGATCTTCGCAGACGGCGATTTCTTCCTGAAAGCCGCGGCGGCGAATGCAGGCGAGGACGCGAGCTTTGATGCGCGTGCGCTTGCGGCGGGGAATGACGCGTTCGTCGACGGTAGGACCGGAGGCGCCTTCCTCGGGGGAGCGAACTTCGGATTGCGATTCGATCCAGATGGAGGGCGACTCGCAAAGTTTGCAGATGCGCGCGACGCATTTGCGAACCTCGAAAGATCTTAGTTCGAGCTCGTTGAGATAGACGACTTCGCGGCGCTGGCAGAAGCTGCATTCCATGAGTAGACGCGCAATGGCTTCCTCGGCTCTGTGGAGGGAGGGAAATTCGATGCCCCAGAAATCGGAGCGCGGCTCGATCAGATGAATGGCGTAAAGGAAGCCGGCGGAATCTTGATCGATTTCGGCGACGATGCGTGCGCGCGCGCTTTTCCAGTGGTTGCCTTCTTGATGGCGGCGAAGGTGCAGCTCCTGGCCGGGGGAGAGCTTTTCGGAGAGGCGGAGGACCCCGCCGTTGCGGCTGACCAGCAAGGTTTCCGCGGTTTGCGTGATGGGCGAGCCGCCTGCGGGCACCCAGGAAGCCTCGAGAGGCATCCGGAAGCTGACACGGTCACTTTGGCGGAGATTGTCGGAAAGCGTTGAAGTCGGCGTCATGAAAAGACCCTTTGATTACACTAGCATGCAACTTGTGAAGGCAGGGGATGGGGAAGCTCGGCTTTGTCGTTACGACTAATAACAGGCGAGGCGAAAGGGCGGGCCGGGAAACGGATAGGCAGTGTTGCCTTTTTCGCTTGGCGACGCGTGAGAAGCGAACTGGAATCACCGAGAATTCGGCATACTGAAGTGGTACGGGAGCGCCCGCAGGTCATCATCGATCGACCTCTTCCCGGCAGAAGAGAAATTGAGCAACGTAATTTTTATGGACGAACGAAGACTGAAGAGTGGGGCGCGGGGCAGTTTCATCCGCGATCGCCGCTACTGTATTCGCTACCCGCTGGCGGCCGATGCGGAGATGATTGACCTGGAGACCGGGGCGCGCACCGAAGGAGTGACTTCGGACCTCTCGCTGGGCGGGGCATTTGTGTGTACGAGCAAGCCGCTGCCGTCGAATTCGCGGATTCGCATAACGCTGACGCGGAAGGATCAGAAGGTGGAAGCCCTCGCTGTGGTGCGGATCATGAAGCCGCGTATTGGAATGGGCATCGAGTTCATTGATGTTGAGTCGCCGGATAATGTAGTGCTCGCGCGCTGGGTAGAACAGGTTAGCAAGTCCCGCTGACGGTTCTCTGACCGCAATACTCCCTCTCGTTCGAAGGCCACGGCGGATCAGGATCCAATTCGAGTGACGGGGTGGAATTGCGAACTCTGGGCGGAGCAAGGCCTATCGTTGGGCGGCACGCTGGCATAATAATTATACAAGCAGCTTGAACGGGTAGCGCTCCAGGGGAACTGAGGGCGAAGAATAGGGCGAAGGGTGGAAGCGTGTGTGCGTTCGCGGGCGCGATTCATGTGGTAAGGAATTGATGGGAAAATAGTTCATCAGATGCCGCGATTAGGGGCGCGTGTCAAGAGGATGTTTGCTCTTTTCGAAGAATTCGTTTTGGATTTTTAGACTCGAATCGTCCGCTTTCACCGAGCGGATGGCTTCGACGATGGTTGCGATCCATCCCTGCATGTTCCACTCCCCGAGTTCTTTCGTAGCGACGGAGCCGTCCCCGGAATAGTGATTGGGAAAGCGCGCGTACCACCAGATACCAGTGTAGAGAAACTCCGGAAGATTCTGGCGTTTCTGGTCGGCGCCGGATTCGCTGGCGGCGCGATCCAGGTGGACGAGATCGGCGTGGGTAAACAGTGTGTTCGAGGATTCGTTTTCGCCGGCGTGGTAGTCGATGCCCGTGGATTTTTTCGCGGGACCTCCAGGACGGCTTCGTTCGCCATCCAGGATGTAGACGACATAGTCGCGAGGCTTGTCCATCTGAGCTTGCGCGAAGTAGGGAAGCAAGTGCTCGTTGCCGCCGTGGCCGTTGACGATGATGATTTTCTTGCAGCCATTGCGGGCCATTTCGCCCGTGGTTTCCTGGAGGAGTTTCAATTGAAGCTCCACGCTGTAGGCGACGGTACCAGGCTCGTGCTTGGCTTCAAAGATTTGACCGAAGTAATACTCAGGGAAGACGACAGAGTATTCCTGCTCAACGGCGTGCAGCGAAGCATAGCGCACATTCAATAGATCGGTTCCGAGCGGCAAGTGGGGACCGTGTTTTTCCAGGATGCCGAACGGAAGCAAGCAGGTGCCTTGCGACTGTTGAATGCCCTGGCGAAACTCCGCGGCGGTGAGCTCCTCCCATTTTGGCGAGAGCTTTGTTTGCGCGGGGATCGACGATGCCACGAAAAGAATGGCGAACAGACCAAACAGAAATGCGCGCTTCATGAGGCTCGCTCCGGAATCGCTTGGCATTCTAATCCGAAGCGGGAAATTCCGCTGCATTAAATAGTGAAGCGCACGTTGGGGTCGAATGACCCGCCTATTGCAATACCATAGCGGATCCACACGGGCGCGGTGCGCAGGTACATAGCCGAGAGAGATCGCGACGTTGCTGTCAGCCCGATGCATCAATCCTGGCGCAGCGCCACCATAGGGTCAACGCGCGTAGCACGACGCGCAGGAATGTAAGTCGCTAAAACTGCCACCAAGAAGATTGCCGCGGGCACGATGAAGTAGAGCAGGGGCTCGCGAAGGTGGAGGCCGTAGAACAAGGCGTCGAAGATTTTCGGCAGGGGCAGGGCCATCGCAAGTCCGACGGCCGCTCCGATTGCCGCCATTTTCATACCATCCCGCAGAATCATGCACAGGACGTCGGGACTTTTGGCTCCCAGAGCCATGCGTATGCCGATTTCATGCGTTCGCTGGCCCACGGAATACGCGACAAGCCCGTAAATCCCGATTGCCGCCAGGATCAGCGCGAGAATGGCGAAGCCGCCCAATACCCGCACGAAAAATGGGTCTCCGCCCTTTTGACGTTCGATCAAAGCGGGCATGCTCATCACGCGAGCCAGTGGAAGCTCGGCATCCACCTGTGCAACGGTGCCCCGTAGAGCCGAGGACAGGCTATTCGGATCGCAAGTCGCGCGAACGATAAGAGAAAACGAAGATGCCGGGCGTTGCAGGAACGGCTCGTAGACTTCCGGGTCATCGTTGGTTCCTTCGGAGTGGGTTTTCACGTTGCCGACAACTCCGACGATCTCGTTCCACTCAGACGTACTGCCGCTCACATCCAGGCGGATCTGTTTTCCAAGCGGCTCCTGGTCGTGCAAATGGCGACGTACAAACTCTTGATTTACCACGACTACCCGCGGCCCGGTGGCGTTATCCGTCTCCGTGAAAGCCCGGCCACGAAGCAACGGGATGCCCGCAGCTCGGAAATAATCGATGCTTACGAGAACATCCACAGTGCTGAGCCGCTGGCCGGCCGGCAATTCGGGCTGACCTTTGATCTGCAGAGTCACGGTGCCGGGTCCGGTCGCCGGCAAGTCAGAAGCAACCGCGACGGCCTCGGTGCTTGGAATCTGCTGGAGGCGAGAAATCAGATCTCGTACGAAGAGGGTCTGCTGGGAGGGATCCTTGTACCTTGCGTTATCAAGGGTCACGCCAGCGGTCAGCAGATGGTCGGCCCGGAACCCCAGATTCTGATGCTCAATAAGGAAAATTCCGCGAAACAGCAGCCCGGTTCCGATCAACAGAAACAAAGCCAGCGCGATCTCGCCGGTAACAAGCACGGTCCGCAGGCGGCTATGGGACCGGCCAGTGGAAGCCGCGCGACCCTCGTCCTTTAGACTCGTATTGACATCGGTTTGCGACCCTTTGAGGGCGGGCGCAAGACCGCACAGCAGAGCGCAAACCAGCGAGACACCCAGAGTGAATAGCAGAACGTTCGAGTCCAGGCTCAACGGTACGGCGCTAATGGCTTCGTTGAAGGTCATACTCGCCCGAACAAAATTTATGCCCCAATGTGCAAGCAGAAGACCCATATTGCCGCCCAGGAAGGCAATCATCAGACCTTCGGTCAGCAGTTGGCGGACAATACGCAGCCGGCCGGCTCCCAGGGCGATGCGAATGGCTAGCTCCTTCCGACGCCTCGCCGCGCGCGCCAACAGCAGACCGGCTACATTGGCGCAGGCAATCATCAGAACAAACCCCACGGTGGTCATCATCACCGCTAGGGCGCTGCGAATAGCGAAATCGTAGACCAGGAAATCGGGCAGTGTGCGTACCGCGGCGCCCCAACCTTTCTCGGCCTCGGGAAAGTTTTCCCCGGCGCGGCGGGCCAGCGTGACCAACTTGGCGCGGGCCTGCTCCAGCGTTACGCCAGACTTTAGTCGCCCGAACAGGTACAAAGAACGGTCCTTGCGCGCGGCGGTTGTTTGATCCGATGCGGTCAACACGAGCGGCGTCCAAAGTTGCGGCGTGAAGCCCAGCAAGCGGAAATTAGCGGGCATCACACCGATAACCGTGTAGTTTTCTCGGCTTAGTCGGATGGTGCTGCCGATGAGCGAAGCGTCGGAACCGAAGTGCCGCTCCCAGAGGTCGTGGCTGAGTATAACGACGTGGTCCCGCCCGGACTGGTCTTCTCCGTCGCGGAAGGTACGCCCTAGCTCCGCGGAAACTCCCAGCAGGGTGAAATAGTTGGAAGACACGGCCGCTGAGGGGAGCGCCTCTGGCTGGCCCAGCGAGGTCAAACTGACGGTGCGATATTCGTCTCCGGCGGCCATGTCCGCGAAAACGTCGTTTGCTCCGCGCCAAGCGAGGTAATTCGGCGCGGAGACGGGATTCGCGTCGGCGAGAAAACCCGACGCCGGGTTGATGGACGTAACCACCGCCACACGCTCGGGTTCGTGACCTGGCGGACGCCGCAGCAGGAAAGCGCTTACGAGACTAAACATCGTGGCGTTCACAGCGATGCCAAGCGCCAATGTGAGAACTGTAGCGGCTGTGAATCCCGGGCTCTTGAGTAACCCGCGCACCGCGTAACGCAGATCCTGAAAAAGGGTATCCATGGCGGGCACTCCGCGCACTTCGCGATGTTGTTCTTTCGCCTGTTCCGTTCCGCCGAAGCGAATCAGTGCCTGGCGCCGAGCTTCGTCGGCTGGCATGCCACGCTGGAGGTTGTCTTCGATGGCTAACTCTAGGTGAGCAGCCAGTTCTGCGTCCAGTTCGCGATCCAACGGTGTGCGGCGAAAGACGGATCTGAGCCGGTGGAAAGATTGTCGCAGCCAGTCCATCATTGGTCGCCACCTTCGTCCTGCATAGCGAGAACTCGACCCATCACCATGGACAGCCTTTGCCAGTGCGCCGCATCCTCGGAGAGATGTTTGCGCCCTTTTTTTGTAATGGAATAAAACTTGGCCTTGCGGTTGTTGGAAGAAGTTCCCCACTCGCCGGAGATCCATCCGCGCTGCTGCAGCCTCACGAGTGACGCGTAGATCGTCCCCTGGTTCAGCAGAACGTTGTCCGCGCTCACCTGCTCAATGCGTCGGGCAATGCCGTAGCCGTGGAGCGACCCCATGGTCGTGAGAGTCTGAAGGACCATGAGGTCCAAGGTCCCTTGTAGTAGATCGAGCTTGGATTCGGCCATGACACTCCTGTGCTACAGCCACAGGAGAATATCATGTGTTCTGTGGGATTGCCACAGGAAGTTGAGCAGGAAGAAACAGCCGTCAGTCGAGACGCCAAACTTCAAGCAGATAAGCGGTGGCTCAGAGGTCCGATTCGAAGGCGTGGAAACGGCGTTCGAGTTCCCATTGTTGCGCGGCCCTTTCGCTGGATTTGAGGAAGTCCGCGCAAGAGGGTGAGGGCTTTTCGGCGCCGAGAGAATCCTGCGAACAGGCAGAAATAGTACGAGAGAAAACATCTCGAGCGTTCCACAGACTGAGGCCCGGAAGAAAACTGTGTTCTAGACTAGTGCGAACCATCTTCTTGAGATCGGCATAACTGAGATCATAAGTCGGGACGGCGCGAACATATTCGTGCGTCAAGTCAACGCGCGAGACGCCCTCATCGTCGGTCGCAAGAGCCACGGGAACATCAAACATGCGGTAGAGCGGAAAGGGATGATCCTTCCCGCTGATGCCGAGGATGACATCGTTGCTGGTGAGACTGATTTCCACCATCACGTGGTTGGCAGCCATTTCCTTCAGGAGCTCATGCGGATGGTCCTCGTAGAAGATGTCCACACCGTGGCCGATGCGCTCGGCGTGGGCTTGCTCGACGGCGAGACGAATGTGGCAGCAGAGGCCCTCGTAAGGGACGAGGCCAGGCGCGAGCTCACCAGCATGTAGACTGATGTGAACTTTTGGATAAAGACCATGAAAGAAGCCGACGATGCGCATGTGGAGAGCGTAATCGGCCATAGAAATGTAACCGTCTTCAGGCATGACGAGATTGAGGCCGACGAAGCGAGGGTCGGCGGAAGCGGCTTCGAAACAAAGAAGGGTTTGCGCAAAGACGGATTCCTTAGGAAGCCCGCGCAGGACCTGGCAGAGATAACGGATTTGAATGCTGCAGGCTGGAGCGGCAACTGGCTGGCCGCAGCGCTCGCGCTTTTGCCGGAGAGATTCAGCCTGGTCGAGAGCGGCTTTTGCAAGGGCGACATCGTCGCGCAGCCCGTGGGCTAGAAGGTAATTCCGGTAGTGTGAGAAATCGTCATTCCAACCGATTTCCGTGGCGCCGGCGGCGGACCGACTGAAATCGGGGGTGTGCATTAGCTCCAGGTACTGCTCGTTCTGCGCGGCGGCGCGAGTGGCGATTTCGTCGAGCCATTCGCCCAGATGGCGGGGGTCGGTGCCGTCGAATCGCGCGAAGGTATCGAAGAAGTGATCGTGGCCGGTGGTTCCCGGTGAAGGGACAAAACCACGCATGGAGAAAGCGTCGATCAGCGCGTCGTAGAGATCCTGGTCTTTGTTGGCGTCCGAAGCGGGAACCTGGCCGCCATCGCAGATGGATTGATCGGGAATGCCTGGAGCTCCCGAGTGAGGCGTAACAAACGCGAGTCTCTCCACGTTGACGCAAAGATGGTCCTCGGCAGCGGCGCGAATCCAGGATTCGGCGTAAACAGCACCGCTCAGATGATTGTGGAGATCGGCACCCTTCGGCATGCCGAAGAGGAAGTGGCGAAGCTGAAGCGGATTAGTTCTTGCGGCCTGCAGTGAGAGCTCAGCGCGCGCTTCCGGATTGGTCCTATCCTCGGCGGCGTTTGGAGTTTTGGTTTGAGGCAGAACAGATGCGGAAGCAAGGAACGCGAGAACGAGAACGCAGCTCAACCGGAGGAATGGGTGGCCGCACAAGGAATTCACTTGCTGGGTTTTCATGATGTTTTCCCGGACAATTTCAGACGGTTCGAGTGTGTTTGAAGCAAACAGCATCTTACATCTTGCGTCCGTGAAATGGATTCTCCTTCGCGCATCACAGGATATCAAGCCGAGAGCTTAGCCAAGGATTCGGCGAGGACCAGAGTGCCGCGCGCGAAGTCTTCAGGGGAAGCGTATTCGTCGGGGCGATGGCTGTAACCGTGGCGGCAGGGAATGAAGAGCATCCCAGTTGGGGCAATGCGCGACATGAAAAGCGAATCATGATAGGCGCGGCTAACCATTTCGAGGAATGCGAACCCGTGCTTGCGACAGGTATCGGAGAGAGCGGCGCGAACTTCGGGAGCGCAATTGGCGGGGACGTCGGCGTTGACAAGTCCCGAATGGATTGCAACATGGCGATTCGCCGCGATCGTTTGGGAAGCGCGCTCGAGAGCTTGCATCACACCGTTGCGGCGGGCCAGATCCGTGTCGCGCAGGTCGACGGTTAATTTTACTTTGCTGGGGATGCTGTTGACGGCACCGGGAAAGACTTCGCAGATGCCGACGGTGGCGACGGTGTCGATCGCCCCGGTGGAGCGCGCCGCGTTTTCCACTGCAAGAATGAATTCGGCGGCGGCGCAGAGGGCGTCTTTGCGATCCGGCATGAGGACGCCCCCGGCGTGGCCGCCAGCTCCTTCGATGGAGATACGGAGACTTGCGGGGGCCGCGATGCTGGTGACGATTCCCAGGGTGGTGCGCGCGCTCTCGAGGAGCGGGCCTTGCTCAATGTGCAGCTCAACGAAGGTTTTGTAATGACCCGCAGACAATTTCACATCGCTTAAATTGCCGGTGATGCCGGCGTTGCGGCGAAGCGCGTCCAGCGATTCCCCGCTGCTGTCCTTTAACTGGTCCGCGGAATCAACCGGGAGAGATCCAGATAACAGACGGCTGCCGAGGCAACCGATACCGAAACGGGTGGGTTCTTCGGTGGCGAATACGAGGAGCTCGATGGAATGTTTGGGTTGGAAACCGCTGCGTTGGAGCGCACGAATGGCTTCGAGACCGCCGAGAACTCCGACCACGCCATCGTATTTTCCGGCGTTGGGGATGGCGTCGATGTGAGAGCCAGTGCCCACGGCTGGTGCTTGGGGATCGGCGCCTTGCCAGCGCGCGAAAATGTTTCCGATGGGATCGACGCGCACGGTGAGACCCGCTTCTTCGCATCGCGACATTAACCATGCGCGGGCTTTCAAGTCCGTGGGAGTAAAGACAATTCTTGTGACGGCCGGAGGCTCGGCGTCAGAAAAAGCAGCGAGAGCATCGATTTCCGCTTGCAAGCGTTGCCGATCGATTTGCAAATTCATTTTTGTTTGCTGCCGAGAGGATGGCGGATCCAATCCTTATAGATCAAATATTTCGCGGGTACTTTTCCGATGGCGCCGAACCACTGCGGGCACCAAGGGCCCATCCAGATAAAATCGCCCGCCGCGACGGGGTACCAGCAATCGCCGAGGCGATAGATGCCACCGCCTTCGAGCATCATGAGTCCGTGTTCCATCACGTGCATTTCCACCATGCGGAGCGACGCGCCGGGCTTGTACGTCATAGTGTTCACGGCAAAATCGAAAGTGGGATGGTCGGGGAGCAGACACTTTACCTGCAGGTCGGGATCATCATCGAGAGGATGCGAAGAGACAGCGTCTTCGTTGGAGACGATGAAGCTTGGAGGCTTCGCGCTTTCGATGGGCTGGTACTGTTTTTCGATGAAGACGACGCGGGATTTTTCTTTGGCCGTCACTTGATGCGGAAAACCTTCCGGCAAATACGCATAGCCACGCGTGTTTAGGGCATGGCGCTTTTTTTGGACTTCGAGAGTCACAGCGCCTACGAGTACATAAAGGAAACGTTGCGCGGGCGTGACGCCCAACTCGCCTTTCGGTTCAAATTCGACAGTGTACTCGGCGAACGCGGCGCCAAGAACGGGGCCGATGTGAACGATGGCGGAGGCGTTCTTCATGCCTGGCAGAGTCGTGCGCACAAACGTGTCGGGAGTGAGGAGCAGGTGATTGCGTTGATGAGAGCTGCGCGTTTGACCGAGATTATGCACGGCGCGTCCTTCCCAGAAATTCTTGCGACGCCGCAAGCTGGGTCAGCAATTGGTGCCCGCATTCAAGCGCTCTCGCGACATCGTCAAGATGTACCGATTCCGCCGGATCGTGGCTGATGCCTCCTGGCGTCCGCAAAAAAATCATCGCCGCGGGGACCTTTTCCGCCAGGATCATGGCATCGTGTCCCGCGCCGCTCGCCATGCGATGCGGCTCGCAGCCAGCTTTTTGAATGGCACGCTCGATCTGGCCCGTCAGAAATGGATCCATCGCCACTGCATTCTGTGCGAGGAGGGTCCGCCACTTTGCGGTCACTCCGCGCCGCGCGGCAGTCGACTCCGCTTGGCGAATCAACTCATCCAGCGCTTCGATTCGTGCGCGATCCGAAGCATGGCGGATATCCAGAGTCACCCGCACTTCTCCGGCAATCACATTCGTCGCACCGGGCTTCGCTTCTACGGATCCCACGGTCGCCACCAAATCCGCTGTGCGTCGCGCCAAATTCTCGGCCGCCACAACCCACTCCGCGGCCGCGGC
>DATKEV010000130.1:0-11325 GCA_035511855.1 Candidatus Udaeobacter sp. | reverse complement strand
CGCCGAGGATCGCTCCCAATACCACGCCGGGATTCTCCGCCGCGGGAACCGTTGCGCCGCAGGCATGAACCATTTCCTCAGTGCGGCTCAAGAACTTCGGCACATCAATTCCCATCACCGCCGCCGGCACCATGCCGAAATTCGATAACGCGTAGTATCGCCCTCCGATGCTGGGCACGCCGAAGAAGATGTGCCGAAACTTGTCGTTCTCGGCGACGTGCTGCATCTTTGAGCCAGGATCGGTAACGGCAATGAACCGGTTTCCCGCTTCTTTCTCACCGACGACTTCCTTCACGCGCGCAAAGAAATATTGCTTGTAGATGTTGGGTTCGAGTGTGCCGCCCGATTTGCTGGAGACGATGAACAGCGTGTTCTTCAGGTCAATTTTTGCCTCGGTGGCCTTGATCTGCGCGGGATCGGTGGAATCGAGGACATGCAACTCCGGGAATCCTGCAATCTTCCCGAACGTTAGCCGCAGGACTTCCGGGCAAAGGCTCGACCCTCCCATCCCGAGCAGAAGAGCGTGCTTGAATCCCGCCTGCTTGACTTCGGCTGCGAGTGAAGTCAGATGCTCGATATGAGAGATCTGGTCGTCGGTGACTCCCAGCCAGCCGAGCCAGTGATTTTCATCCGCTCCCGTCCAGAGCGAGGCATCCCCTCGCCACAGGCGGCGCACTTTGTCATTTTTCTGCCAATCCGTGAGCGCAGCGTCGACTGCGGCAGCGAGCTTTTGCGGCAGGGTGTAGGTTATGGAATTGATCTTCGCCGTGGATTCCCCGCTCTTCCTCGACCCCGTCGCTTTCAGCAGCTGAGCGAACGCATCCACGAACTGGCGCAGGCCCTCGTCCAAGAGGGAGTCTGTCACGGCTTTCATCGAGATGCCGGCCCGCTCGAGGGCATCCATAGTGTCGGCAGCGTTTTCAACGTCTTCAGTCAAGCTCGCGCGAAGCCTGCCGTGCTCCCGGAACGCGTTGAAAGTCGCGGGCGGAATGGTGTTCACCGTCGAAGGGCCGATGAGCTCCTCTACGTAAATCACGTCTCTATAGCTGGGGTTTTTTGTGCTGGTACTCGCCCAGAGCAAACGCTGGCGCTGCGCTCCTTTGCCGGCCAAGGCATTCCAGGCTGCTCCCGAATACAGCTCGCTGAAGCTGTGATACGCAAGCTTCGCATTGGCAATTGCGACCTTGCCTAGCAGGCCGCCGAGTCGTGCGCGCTGCGTGGGATCAGTCGTCGTTTTCAGTTGGCTGGTGATTTGCGCGTCAATCTTGGAGTCGATCCGGCTGACGAAGAAACTGGCCACACTCGCGATCCGGCTAACGTCTCCGCCCGAGGCCGCGCGCGCAGTCAGGCCTTCGATGTAGGCTTTTGCCACCTGCTCATAGACGTCGCGCGAAAAGAGCAGCGTGACATTGATGTTGATCCCTTCGCTGATCAGTTGGCGAATCGCCGGAATTCCTGCCGCTGTGGCCGGCACTTTCACCATGAGATTAGGCCGGTTCACCGTCTTCCAGAGCCGCCGCGCCTCTTCTAACGTCCCTGCCGTGTCATTCGCGAGCAACGGGGAGACTTCCATGCTCACATAGCCGTCCTGCTGTTTGCTCTCCTCGTAGACTGGCCGCAGAATGTCCGCCGCATCCTGCACGTCTTTCACGGCGATTTTTTCGTAAAGTCCTTTGGCCTCCAGGGCTGCCGACTCGCTGCTGCCAATCACCGCTTCATAGTCCGTGCTGCCTACGATTGCTTTTTCGAAAATGGCCGGGTTCGATGTGACCCCGCGCAGCCCGTCCTCCACGACCAATCGTTTCAGTTCTCCGCTGGTGATCAAACTCCGGCGAATGTAATCCAGCCAGACGGACTGTCCAAATTCTGAGAGTCCTCTTAGTGGATTCGCTTCTTTGGGAATGCTCAGTGCTGCGGTTGTCATTGTGCTTTTGCCTTTCTTTAGCTACTAAATTCCAAAATCAGCAGGGTGTCGTGCCGTCGTGCAAGAATTCCAGACCGCCTCGCTCTTCAATGGCATCAATCTTCGCAAGCCTTCTAACGTGACGCTCTTCCTGCGACAGTTTGGCCCCCACGAACGCACCCACCAGTTCATGCGCCAGCTCTTCACCGATCACGCGTCCACCTAAAACCAGCACATTCATGTGATCGTGCTCCACGCCCTGGTGCGCCGAGTACGTGTCGTGACAGAGGCCGGCGCGAATACCCCGAAACTTGTTCGCGGCCACGGATGCGCCAACTCCGCTTCCGCAGATCAGCACGGCGCGCTCGACCCGCGCGCTGAGGATCGCCGCAGCCACAGCTTCCGCAAAGTCCGGATAATCGACGGGAGTCGTGTCGCAGGTGCCTAGGTCTTCGACGGTGTGCCCTAAGCCGGCGAGATATTCGACGACCTTCTCCTTCAGCGAAAACCCGGCGTGGTCGGAGGCAACGGCAACATGCATGGTCATTTCACCCCTGCGAGCTGCGCTTTCGCAGCTTCCACGACATGATCAGTTGTGAACCCAAATTCCTTTTGCAGCACTTTCAACGGCGCCGAAGCTCCGAATGTCTTCATTCCTAAAATCGCCCCGTCGATACCCACATAGCGGCACCATCCGAACGTGGATGCCTGTTCCACCGCCACGCGAGCCTTGACAGATGGGGGCAACACGGTTCGCCGGTACTCTTCACTCTGCCTTTCAAATAGCTCCCAGGAAGGCATGCTCACAACGCGCGCGCGAATCCCGTGCCGTGTCAGTTCTTCGTAAGCCTCGACACACAAGGAGACCTCGCTTCCCGTGGCCATCAGGACTACATCCGGTTTACCGCCCTCCGCATCTGCGAGTACGTAGGCCCCCTTCGCAAGACCACTTGCCGAAGCGAAGCGCTTCCGGTCAAATGTGGGCAACGCCTGCCGCGTCAGGATGAGCGCCACCGGCTGCCGGGGCATCTCCAGAATCACTTTCCAGGCTTCCGCGACCTCGTTCGCATCGCACGGCCGTATCACCACAAGGTTCGGAATGGCTCGCAGCGAGATCAGATGCTCGATCGGCTGGTGCGTCGGGCCATCTTCGCCGACGCCAATGGAGTCGTGCGTGAAGACGTGGGTGACGGGAATCTCCATCAGGGCGCTCAGACGAATCGCTCCTCGTCCGTAGTCGCTGAATATCAGAAACCCTGATCCGAAGGGTCGCAGCTTGGACAGCGCGAGACCGTTCAGGATCGCGCCCATCGAGTGTTCTCGGATCCCAAAATGCAGATTTCGGCCCAATCGAGTATCGGCCTGAAAATCGCCGGCGGTCGGGAACGTCAGTCGTGTCTTGGTAGAAGGAGTTAGATCCGCGGAACCTCCGATCATCCACGGAAGATTCGGCGCGATGGCGTTGAGAACTTTTGCGGACGCGTCGCGTCCGGAAACTCCCTTGGCATCGGCGGGGAAAACCGGAATGTCTTTCGACCAATTCGGGGGCAGCTCTCGCTTTTGAATTTGGTCGAGCTCTGCCGCGAGTTCCGGATATTCTTTCCGGTACTCCTCGAATTTTTTCTCCCACCGTTGGCGCGCTTCGCGGCCTCTGCGCCCAACGCCGGATTCGAAATGCTCATACACTCCGTTTGGCACGAGAAACTTGGCGTCTGGCGGCCAGCCATAAGCCTGCTTGGTTAGCTTGATCTCTTCTTCACCGAGCGGCTCGCCGTGAACCGCGCTGGTGTCCTGACGATGCGGCGAACCATAGCCGATATGACTGTCGACGATGACGAGAGACGGCCGGCCCGCCGTGCCCGCGGCATTCCGCAGCGCGTTCTCGATCCGGTCAAGATCGTTGGCATCGCCCACACGGGCCACGTTCCATCCGTAAGCCAGAAACCGTCCCGCCACGTCTTCAGTAAACGTAATGTCGGTCTTGCCTTCGATGGTGATGTGATTGTTGTCGTAGATCCAGCACAGGTTGTCGAGCTTCAAGTGTCCTGCAAGAGAGGCTGCCTCGCTAGAGATTCCCTCCATCATGCAACCATCGCCGCAAAGCGCATAAATCCGGTACCCGAATTGATCAAAATCCGGGCGGTTGTATCGCGCCGCAAGCCACTTTTCAGCGATGGCCATGCCAACGCTAGTGGCTACACCCTGTCCTAGCGGACCTGTAGTTGTCTCTACTCCGGAGGTCCAGCGATACTCCGGGTGCCCCGCGCAGCGGCTCCCAAACTGGCGAAAGGACTTGATGTCGTCCAGGGTCACGGAAGGCCTGCCCAAAATTTCATAATCCGGATCAACGGCCTTGACCTTGGCAAGATGCAGGATGGTGTACAGCAGAGTCGACGCATGTCCGGCGGAAAGCACAAAGCGGTCACGATTCATCCAGATGGGATCTTCGGGATCGAACCGCAAGAGCCTTTGCCACAGGCAGTACACCGTCGGTGACATGCCCATCGGCGTCCCGGGATGCCCGGAATTCGCCTGCTGAATAGCATCGATCGCCAGCGTCCTCATCGTGTTTACGCAAAGCTGGTCGATATCCAATACAGCCTGAGTCGTTGACATCACAGCGCTCGCTTTCTGAAGCAACTGCTCAATTCCCTGCGTCGCATCCCTAAGTCCGTCCCCGGCATACTCGTTTCACGTTTCCAATTTATTCCCATCTTGGTATCCCGTTCTTTCGAGTTCCTGTTTCAGGTTTTCAACTTCTGCGGCAACTTTGGACGGTACGTCGTCGCGCTAACGGACATCCCTTTCTTCTTTCTTCGTTCGTGACGCTGCCCTGCCTGCAGCCTTTTCGAGTTGGACTTCGGCCTGCAGTAGATCCTTCAACGCGCGCACTTCACTGCACGCGCGTTGGACGCAAATCTCGTATGCCCGCGGCCGGAGGTTCTTTTCGCTCGCCGCAGTGTTTCTCCGTCTGCCCATTTCTGGACCGCTCCTTGAATGATCACTGCCGACAACGCGGATTCTCATGACATCCCGCGCGCCGGCCCTCCGAGTTCCAAGCCCGGCTCTGTCAACTTCTTCCTCTCGAAAAGACGTGTCATCCCCATCTCCCAACCCTTCCGTAGCGCGTACAGGCTCCCAAACACGAGGGCGACCGCCGCAAATCCAATCGCGAAAAATGCAAACGCAGCAACCAATTCCCGGACAAAGTAAAATTGCCAGGCCACCGCCAACCCTGATAAGCACCATACCCACTTCCAACTCGTGCCCTTAGTTTTCGTCACTTTTCTCTGTTACCTACCCTCATAGGTATGCTCTTGCCAGCTCTGAGCTGCCTCTACCGGCGGTCCGTACATCACAGTGGGTTCGTAATCGGACGAACGCTGAAACTGGCGGGGTGTCATGCCCACCAAATTTCCAAACACGGTTGTGAAGTGCGCCTGGTTTTCGAAACCAACTTCAAGCGCGACGTCCACGATCTTCGCGTCATCTTGACGGAGAAGTTCCTTCGAACGATTGATGCGCTCTTGCAAGACGAACTGATGAGGCGCCAGGCCAGTGCTAAGCTTGAACATCTTGGAAAAATGCGACTGGCTCATCTCCGCTATCCTGGACAGCGTTCCGACGGCCAGCGGTGTATCAAGATTCTTCCTGATGTGCTCGACAATGCGCGCCAGACGTCTCGGAGGAATGCCGAGTGCCTGCTCGGCAGGTAGGTACTTAGCAAAGATAAAGGCGCCTGCCACCTCGCAAGCCCAATCGGGCGTAAGACCACGAGCGCCCATCACCAGGAGATTCATTCCGTCGTCCTGAACGCCTTGACGCGCCGAGTTCAAGTCATGGCACAAAGCCGCACGTATCCCCGGATGCTTGTTGGCAATCACGCAAGCTCCAATCGCCCTGGAACAAATCAGCACACCGCGTTCGACGCGCCCTGTGTATATTGCCGACGAAAGTTCGCCCGCTATGCTCTGGTAGTCGATTCGTTGGCGATCCCCCATCGAAACGTCCTCAGCCGCGTGACCCTGGCCGGTTAACCTGGCTTTGAGACGTTCTTTGCATTGCGATCCGCTCTGGTCCGACCCAATTCCTATCCGCACGTTTGCTCCTCAACGCCAATCCGCCAGCCTGTATTGCAAAGTGCCTGCCAATCCTGCCTGCGCCTGCGCTCACGCCAAATCGTTGAAAGTCAAACCACATACAGTGAAGGCCAGACTCGAGCCATTCCATCACCCGTTACCGCGTCACGACCTCGACTTTAGCGTCAAGGCATCGCCATAAGTTGCCGACGAACTGCGTTCCTTCATTTGAGGCTCGCGGCTGGCATGTCGGTTTTCCGTTGAAAACAGGCGGGATGGCTCATTCCCTGGCCAGGGTCCTTCGTTGGGCCTGCAGATGCTTTATGGATTCTGGAGGAAAACGGAGATCGCCTATGAGCAACATTTCCAGATCTGCCAACCACGTACAGCGCCCCCACAAAGTAGCATTGGACAGCCGTCGGCGCCTCTCCGGCGGACGAACCAGAAACTCACGGCCAACTTTGCCCTCCTCGGCCAGCTACCAGTCCCGCGGGACCGTGGAGACGCTGCAGGAAGTGTTGCTGGCGTCGCGCCCAAAATTCGTGGGCATGGCGTACTCCATCTTGCGAAATAACGAAGACGCCGAAGACGCCGTTCAAGATGCAGTCCTCTCGGCTTATGTCCACGTGCGCAAATTCGAGGGTCGGTCTGCCTTCACGACCTGGTTTACCCGCATCGTGCTGAATGCCGCTCTAATGATCCTGCGAAAGCGGACAAACTCGCGGATCGGCTCTCTTCCAGAGTCCTACACCTATGATGAGATTCCTTGGACCGAGAGGATTCCCGCGCCGCAACCCGATCCGGAAATGGTTTGTGCGGAAGGAGAAACTTTCCAATTGATCGACGTATTGCTAAGGAAAATGAGTCCTGCGCTTCGGCAGTCATTCACGATGACTTACTACGACGAATTGACGAGCCGAGAGGCATGCACTTTGCTTGGCGTTTCAATCGGAACTTTCAAGTCACGGGTATTCCGGGCAAGGCGACACCTCACGACTCTGGCGCAGCGTTCTCTTGTGGCCCCCATCCGCCGAGCTGCGCATTCTCCATTTTCTTTCGACAAGCTTGATTTTCAGGCCCGTGCCGCAAGGCCTCCGGAGATCTCGTTTCCAGAAATAGGGTTCTCATGAGCCAGTCGACGTTGCCTTTCTCTTGTGTTCGGGGCGCCAAATGCCAGTGACCACCAGGGATTCGATCGAAATGGAAAAGCCCGAATGGCTCTCCCAGATGGAGGCTGTTCTTGAGGTGCTCAACGAAGGCGTCATCGTAGCCAATGAGCGCCTGCAGATACTTTTTGCGAACACGCGTTTTCTGGAGATGACCGGTATTCCCCGGGAAGAATTGATCTATTTTGACCCCTCTCAGTTCTATTCCTCTCAGGAATGGGATTTTCTGAGCCAGCAGGCGGATGTCGCGTTCCGTACCGGAGGCAACAGATATAACTTTGTTCTGCCTCGCAACGGCGGGGGCCGGCTGCCCGTCATTGTCAGTTCCCGGACCATACAATATTCCGGCGCCACGTTTAGGATTGCGACCTACACGGACATCTCGGAGCAGACACGCGCTGAAGAGGAACTCCGCGCCGCCAACGCCAAGCTTCAAGCGCGCCAGATGGAGATTGAAGAAGACCTGCGGCTTGCCGCACGAGTGCAGCGCAGCTTGGCGCCGAAGTCCCTGGCCTGGGACTCCATGAGCGTGGATGCTTTCTATCAACCCGTGCACTCGGTCGGTGGCGACTTCGTTCTCGTGGACTCGATGGACCACGAGCAGGTTAGCTTGATGCTCTGCGATGTTTCCGGTCACGGCATCGGCTCCGCGCTAGTCGCCAACCGAATCTACTCCGAGACTGCAGCGCACATGCGCAGTGGCATGCCGTTCCTGGACATGTTCGGCAAATTAAATCGCTTTCTGATCGAGGACATCGCCGGTTCCGGAATGTTCATCACCGCAGCCGCCGCGCGCATCGATGCTCGTCAACGATGCATGGTCTTTGCAGGGGCTGGCCATCCCCCGGCTATGCTCGCCCGTCCTGGCCAGATCCCCGTGCTGCTCGAGTCCCGCAGCATGATTCTCGGCGCTCTCCCTGATGCCGTGGACGCGACCGCCAACCAGGAGGTGCAACTCCAGCCGGACGACCGGATCGTTCTGTACACCGACGGAATTACCGAAGTTTTCAATTCCAGTGGAGACATGCTCGGCATCGAAGGCCTTCAAGAAATCGTACACCAAACATCGTCCCTGCCTGCTCACGAAATGAAGCAACGGATTCTCGATGGCGTGGCAGCCTGGCGGGAAGGCCCACCAACCGATGATGTTTCCCTCATGCTGGTGCACGTTCGCTGATACGGATTGGATTTGATGATCAAGGAGAAATACATGACATCCAGAAGCACCACGGTTCTAGTTGGAGTTACCTCGCTTTTTGCCGGGCTATTCATTCCCGTTGGGAACGCGCAACAGGTTTCAGGCCCCGTCAAGGTGGTTCAGCTTACAGGTCTCGTAGGCGTCAAAGACAATGCAAAAGGAACTCTGGACGTTGAGAATGGACAGCTGCATTTTGTCCACGGTAAAGCAAGCACAGACGTAAGCGCTTCTTCCATTCAGGACGTTGTCACCGGCGCGGACTCCCAAAGAGCCGTCGGCGGAACGATCGGCTTGATGAGCATGGCGGCGCCGTACGGCGGGGGCCGAGTCCTGAGCTTATTCCGCTCCAAGATCGAAACGCTTACGGTTCAATACCGCGATGCCGATGGGGGCCTGCACGGCGCAATCTTTACCATGCCGGTCGGAACATCCGAAGTCATTAAAAAAGAGCTTGTGGCACAGGGAGCTCACACGACAGCTGCTGGAGATTCAACTCCACCAGCTAGTTCCAGTACTTCACCCAGCAAGGAGCAAAAACAATGAACCGCATCCTCAGCGCGGGGTTCCGGCTGTCCCTGTTCACACTGATTTTCGCTGCCTCTCCACTACTCGCTCAGAAAACCAGACCCGCAAAGATCAAGGCGGCGGCGCTCCAGATTGAGATGATTCAATCTGACGAAATCAAACTGCCTGCTGAATTCCAGGTTGCCCTTTACGAAAACCTGATTCGCCAACTAGGGAAACAGGGATTCTCGCATGTGTATCGCGATGGCGACCGCAACGCCGCGAGTGTCGCCGGCCTCGTCGTCCTTCACAGCACAGTTCGGGGCTTCAAGGCGGGCAGCGAGAGGGCCCGGCAGGTGACCACCGTTTCCGGCGCGACGTCCATCACGATCCATTGCCAGTTCACGAGCTCGGACGGAACGTCCCTTCTCGAGCAGGATGTAAACGGCAAGGTTCGGTTCTTTGGGGGCAACCTCAAGGCAACCTACGACTTCGCCAAGAAGGCCGCTCATGTCGCAAACGAGAACTTTTTCACACCCGGTCGCGAGTAATGACCAGGAGAGAAAGCCCGGCTACCGAGGAGGTCTGTTGCTGATGCTGGCGCTTTACAGTAATCCCAAGCTGCTATCGGTAGTACGCGGAGCGGTTGATCGCCTGACCGAAACTCTGGGATTCCCCATCGTGCAGTGTAGGTCGATCACACGCGCCGTCGATGAAGCTCTGACTAACATCGTCCGCCATTCGTACGGCAATCGCCTGGACCGTCCCATCGCGATGTACTTTCGGCGAGCGCAGCGCCAACACGATGGGCAAGTTCAGCAAGGGCTCGAAATCCTTCTTTGTGACCGCGGTCCAGCGGTTGACCCGTCGAAGCTCCAAGGCCGGTCTCTCGATGAAATACGCCCCGGCGGATTGGGATTGCACTTCATCCGTCAGGCCATGGACACCGTGGAATTCACCCGCAAGGGTCCCACGAACCGGTTGCGGATCGTCAAGTACCTGGCGCAGGGAAGTAGCGCTCTCTGAAGGAGAACACACGGTGCAAATCTCCACTCGCCGCAATGACAAAGCCACAATTTTCGATCTTTCGGGCGACATGGATTTCGCGAACTCCCCGGTAGTGCGCGATTCGGTTTTACGCGAGATCCGCGAAAATCGAAGTCCTCGCGTGCTGGTGAATCTCAGTCGGGTCCGTTACATGGACAGTTCCGGTGTGGCTTCCCTGGTCGAGGGACTGAAAGCGTCTCGCGATCTCGGGTCCCGTTTCATTTTAGTCGGGCTGAGCACGTCCACGCGGGACGTTCTGCAACTCTCGCGCCTCATCAAGGTCTTTGAAGTTTACGACAACGAAGAGCAGGCAATGGCTTCCTGATATGGAATTCGTCTCCCAGCTCGGCAGCACTATCCTCGACGGCCTGAGTTATCTCGGCTCCCTTGCAGCTCTTGGAGCCCGCGCGGCCTATTACACCTTGGTGGCCCCGTTTCGCGGAAAGCCCTTGCGCCTCCAGCGCGCCGTGTCGCAAGCCATGGAGACGGGTGTCCGCGCGCTGCCAATCCTTTCCCTGATTACTTTTTTCATTGGCCTGATTCTGGCGCTTCAGGCGGCCTACGAGCTTCGGCGATTTGGCGCGATCAGCGCCGTTGCAACGGCGGTCGCTGTCACTATGTCCCGGGAACTCGGTCCGTTAGTCACCGCTATTGTTGTGATCGGGCGGTCTGGTTCTGCGTTCGCTGCCGAACTGGGAACCATGAAGGTGAGCGAGGAAATCGATGCACTGGAAACCATGGCGATCAGCCCAATCCGTTTTCTGGTCGCCCCAAAGTTCCTGGCCATGATGGCGATGTTGCCGTGCCTGACCATCTGGGCCAACGTCATGGGCATTCTCGGAGGTTCGTTGTTCGGCGTCGCTCAAGCAGATTTCACACTTGTGCGCTACATCCAGGCCTCCATCGACTCCTTGCTCCTGCGGGATATCACCACTGGACTGGTGAAGAGCGTGATGTTTGGCATCACCATCACCGCCGTCGGTTGTCTTGAGGGGCTGTCGACTGGTGCTGGGGCGGAGCAGGTCGGCCGGTCCACCACGCAAGCCGTGGTTAAGTCCATCTTTCTGGTCGTCGTTGTCGATTTGTTCTTTACAGTTCTGTTTTTTTTCGCAGGTAACTAATGACGACCGAACAAATACTTCCGGCTTCCCCTATCGAATCCGTGCTTTCACTGCGGAACCTGCGCGTGAGTTACGGAGAACGAGAGATTCTGCACGGCATCAGCTTCGACGTCGTGCGCGGCGAAACCCTGGTGATTCTTGGCGGTTCGGGCTCGGGGAAAAGCACGCTTCTTCGCACCCTCGTAGGTCTGGAGCAGCCGAGCGCGGGAGAGATTTGGATTAAAGGCCGTAACATCGCGACAACCTCTGCCGCCGAGATGGACGAAATCCGCAAGAAGATCGGCATGTCCTTTCAGGGGGGCGCGCT
>DATKEV010000129.1:0-2952 GCA_035511855.1 Candidatus Udaeobacter sp. | reverse complement strand
CCGGCAAACCGGCTACTGGTCGTTCTGGCTCGGTGTGGCTCCCGACGATTCACCGCTTCTGTTACGCGACATCGGCACCAAGGAAATCTACGCCTTGGAATGGCGGGCCCCATAATTCGCACTCGCCGCTCCGACCTTTCCACCGGATAGACAGAATTGCAAACGGCCCGTTCAATGAATGCTTACAGACAAAAGGGCTATGCGAGAAGTTATCCCGGTGAACCCAACCGCACTATTGCTTCCGGCTTGCCGACAATTCAGCCCTCAAATAGCGCGGCGCCTGTTGGTAAACACCGCAGCAGCGTGTACGCCACCGACTTACTTGGCGCATAATTTAGACGGAGTGAGCTTAATGACGTATTGGGCTCACTTCTTTTTCACTTCTGCAGTCCAGTTGGTGATGACATTTAGGGGCAGAGAACTCGTGTCCGGGGCTGTGCTTCCGATAAACCGCGGGCCCTCCTTTGCATCAACGTCAAAAATGGCAAGCACGGGACCGGTGAGGAAAGGTGACCTGCCTAGCCGGCGCACCCCTTCAACCGTGATGCTTCCAGCGGATTCTTGGATAGAAGCGGCCATCAGACTGCCTTCAAGAGTGACGAAATAGAGTTGCTTTCCGTCCGCTCGCCAGTGCACTGGCGGAACGACTGCGCCCGACCCGATCTGCCACTTGCCAATTCCCTTGGGAAACGAGGTCACGTAGATCTCCCCAGGACCGGATTCGGCCGAGTTATACGCAAGCCACTTTCCGTTGGGCGAGACCCGGCCCTCATAGTGGTCGTAAGTGGCATTTGGAAACAACGGGAACGGCTTTCGATCACCAAACATCGGATGGATCCATATTCGCTGAGCGCCTACCTGCCCACGACTGAACACGATGTACTTGCCGTCCCGCGTCCAATCCGAGGGGTGGTCAATATTGCCAGAGGAAAGCAGCAACTCCCGCTCTCCAGCGCCGTCCGTGCGCTTCAAGTAGATATTCGTGTTTTCACTGCCGAGATTCTGCGCCGAGTAGGCGATTCTTGATCCGTCCGGCGACCAAGCGATAAACCATGCATTCTCTTTGAAGGTGAGCCGCGTCCGCGCTCCTGTCTTGAGATCGTATACGGAGACATCCGGCGTAGGCCCCCCCTCAAAGCTCACAACCGCAGCGCGGGTTCCATCTGGTGACAGGCGCAGGTCGAACAGCTGCGCCGAGAACGGCAAAGTGCCTGCAGCGTGCCCGCTCCCGTCAAACCACAAGACCGGATACTTAACCTCTCCTGGACTCTGAAAAAGCAGAATGCCGTTATCCGAAGCCGACGCGATCACCCCCCAATTCCCGCTTTCCTGAAGCACCTGGCCGATTGGTCTCGGCTCTCCTTGCGGTTCCAATCGATCCGCGTCGAACTCCTGCGCCATGAGGCTTCCGTCCCGGAAGTAAAGCAGGTTTCCCGAGGAATAGGACACGCTGCCGTTGGTGTGAAGGATGAGTTTCGGACTTCCGCCATCCACGCTCGCTGCGTAAATTCCTGAATTCCCCTCTCTATCGCCCATGTGGTGTGCCGCCAAGTAAAGGAAATGTTTCCCGTCGGGAAGAAACTGAGGCCAACGATGCGTCGTGTACTTAGACCGATCTAGTGTTGTGACGGGAACCGGCTTGCCTCCGGAAGCCGATACGCGGTAGATCGCTTCGTAAATATAAGGTGTGAAAAGGATGAAGTCCCCCGCCCATGTTCCTCCCCGCCCGTCGGTTGCGGGAGCCAGGGCTGTGGGCGGGCCGCCCGCGATGTCCAATCGTTTGAGTTGTTGGTCAGCGAAAAAACCGATGGACTTTCCATCCGGAGACCAAAAGGGAAACTTGGCGCCCTCCGTGCCGGGCAGCGCTTTTGTCGTTGCCTTGTCCATGGAACGCAGAAACAGCATCTCCTTTCCTTCCGTCATCCCGGCAAACACGAGGTTGCCGCCGTCGTGCGAGATGGCGGGTGCTCCAGCTTGGTCCCCAAGCGTAAGCAGAGCTACGTCGGGCGGTAGCGTGAGGGTCGTGCGGACAACGGGTCCGGCGGTCTCCCGGCGATTCGCGAGAAAGTTCGCTGTCAAGCCCGCAGCAGCCAGGACCAGCGCCCCCAGACCCACAGCCAGCGTTCGCGCCCGTAGCGTCTTGGTCGGCAATTTCGAAATCGCCGCCAAACCCTCGGCGGATGATTGCGAAATCCAGCTGATCTCGTGTTTGATGTCTGCGGCGCTTTGCCACCTGTCGTCCGGAGTTTTTGCCAGGCATTTTCTTATGACATGATCGAGCGCTGGCGGGGTCATCGGCTTGATCGTGCTGATCGGTGCGGGTTCCTTTTCGACAATGGCCGACGCCACGCTAAACTGGCTCTTCCCCTGAAATGCCTTTTGCCCCGTCAACATCTCGTACAGCACCGCTCCCAACGAAAAGATGTCGCTCCGCCCGTCCAGCTCCCTCCCCTCCACCCGCTCCGGCGACATGTACTGAAACGTCCCAACAATCGTCCCTTCCTGCGTTACCGGCGTCGTCGGCACCGCTGCCGTCAGTGTTGCTCCGCTCACCAGCGGTGCTGCAGCCTTCGCCAATCCGAAATCCAGCAACTTCGCTCCCGTCGCCGTCAGCATGATGTTCCCGGGCTTCAGGTCGCGATGCACGATCCCCGCGCGATGCGCCTTGTCCAGCGCATCCGCGACCTGCGCCCCATATTTCAGAACTCGCTCCAGCGGCAGCGGCCCCTTTTCTAACCGTTTCGCCAGCGTCTCCCCTTCCACGCATTCCATCACCAGGTAGTCCACGCCATCCTGTGAACCAATGTCGTGTAGCGTGCAAATATGCGGATGATTCAGGCTGGAAATCGTCTTTGCTTCCAGATCAAATCGCTGCTTCCGTATCGGATCCGCGGACATCTCTTTCGGCAAAATCTTGATTGCCACGTCCCGCCCTAATCTCGTGTCTCGCGC
>DATKEV010000128.1:0-56443 GCA_035511855.1 Candidatus Udaeobacter sp. | reverse complement strand
GCTTTATCCAGAGAAGCGAAAGTTCTCCACGACGGACCAGAACGGCACAATGGTGGCCATCTATTCGACACTGAGGGAAGACTTGTACGTGGTCTTTGCCGGGATGAGCCCGGATACGCAACTTCCGGTGATGCACGCCTACTTGAACCCACTCGTGAAATGGATTTGGTTGGGTGGCGTGTTTGTGGTTTTCGGGACGATCGTGGCGCTGTTGCCAAATCGCCGCGCCGTGCTGGTGCTGGCTGGCGCACCACAACCCGCCGGGCAGGCCTTGCCGCACGGGCTCACTCCTTCGGTGACGCTACGAGAGGGACATGACTAATTCACGCCGGTTCTTTGCGGTTGCAGCGCTCGTGGCGATGGCGGGCGTGCCGCTGTTTTTGGTGCAAGCTGTGGCGCAGCAACTTTCCGATCGCGAGAAGCAGATCGGTGGCAAGTTCATGTGCATGTGCGGGTGCAGCCAAGTGCTGACGCAATGCAACCACGTAGGCTGCATGACGTCTGCGGCCATGCTGAAGGAATTGAGCGACTCGGTTAGAGGAGGCAAGAGCGAAGATGCCATCACGCAGATGCTCGTGCAGGAATTCGGTACAAAAGTGTATGCGGAGCCGCCTAAATCGGGTTTCAGCCTGGTAGCCTGGGCCATGCCGACCGTCTACTTGGTCATCGGGACGGTGCTCGTGGTCTTCGTGATTTCACGATGGCGGAAGCCCGCGGTTCATAAGGTCGCACCCGCGGGAAACGCGCCGGAAGTTTCTTCCGAACTGCTGGAACGTGCGCGGGCCCAAGCCGCGCGCGAGACGGAGGACTGAATCGTGACCCTCCTGCCCACTTTTGCAGCAATTGTGATTGCTTCGACCGATTTGGCCGTGTTGGGCGCCTGCTTGGCGCTGGCATTTGCCACGGGCGTGTTCATCTTCTACATTCAGCCGGACGCGTCAGATCTCGCACCCCACCGGACCAAGCTCGACCAACTGTTAGAGCGCCGCGACACGATCTACGACAACTTGCGAGACTTACGATTTGAGTACCGCTCCGGAAAATACTCTGAAGGTGACTTTGAATCCATGAAAATAGCTCTCGAGAATGAAGCAGCCATGGTGCTCGCTGAGATTGAACAGGTTACCGAATCGCAGGTGCGGCGGCCGCGTGCTGCTCAAGCTGATCGGAGCGCACAGTGACGCGGGCCCTCCGGTGCGTATCCCTGCTGGGCATCCTGATTCTTGCGTCCCTCGGGACTGCGAAAGCCGGGACGGTTCATGGCACGGTGAAGAACGGCACCACGGGGAAACTGGCTCCGGGGATTGATCTCGTCCTGATCCAGCTTCAGGGGGGGATGCAGGAAGTTGCTCATTCCAAGAGCGACGGCAATGGCGAATTTACATTTGACCACCCTGGGCTGGGGGCGCAGCCGATGCTCGTGCGGGCCATCTATCACGGCATCAATTTCAATCATGCCGTGCCGCCAGGAACCAGCGCCGCGGATGTCGATATTTACGAACCTTCGAAAGACTCGAAAACCATCAACGTGACTTCTCACGTGGTGGTCTTTCAGCCGAACGGCGCCACGCTGATCGTCGGCGAGGAATACGAGATCGAGAACAAGTCGCAGCCGCCGGTGGCGTACTACCGCGCGGATGGCAATTTCGACTTCACGCTGCCAGAGAAGGGAGCGCTGCAACAGGTGGCTGCGTCCGGACCGTCGGGCATGCCAGTCGTGCAGTTGCCCCTAGATAAGAAAAACAGCAAGTATTCGATTGCGTTCGCGTTCCGGCCGGGTGCCAGCCGGGTGCGCGTGTCCTACGAGCTTCCTTACGCTGGAAATGCCACCACGGTGAAGCTCCCCACGATCTATCCCGGGGGAAGATTGCTTGTGGTGGCGCCGCCGACGGTGCAAATCACTGGCGACGGGCTGGCGCCCGGAGGACAAGAGCAGGGAATGAGTCTGTACGGGCGCGAGGATGTTCCCGCAGGGACGCTCGTGACCGTTAGCGTCTCTGGCACGGCGCCACCGCCCGACGCGAGCGGAGGTGCGGATCAGGGACAACAGGGCCGGGACGCTCAACAGGGCGGGGAATCGGGTGGCGTAACCATTCAGCAAGTTCCCGGACGGCTGGACGTTTTGAAATGGCCGCTCATCATTGGTTTTGTATGCCTCTTTGCGCTGGGCGCGGTTTTGTTGAAACGGAAACCCGTGGCTCTACTCGCTGGGCCGGCGCTCGCAGAAGAAGAGGCTCCTGCACTTAAACCCAAGAGAGTCAAGCCTGCGCCTCCAGTTGCTTCTCCCGCTGTTTCCGCACCCGTTGCTGCGGCACCGGCGCCGCCCGCGGCAAAAGCACCCTCAAACGGGGCGGCGAGTCTAACGGAAGTGGACGCGGCCGTTGGCACCAGCTTGGATGCGCTGAAGGAGCGGCTGTTCCGGTTGGAACTGCGCCATCAAGCAGGCACCATCACCGAGACAGAGTACGCGCAGGAACGCGCGCGAGCGGAAAAGGTACTGCGCGATCTGGTCCGAGGCTGAGCGTTGAAGACGCGGCGCGATTTGCCTTTCCGTGAGGCCGCCCGGTGACGCCACCGGCTTTTTCCCCCACAGGAATCCGGTTCGAAAAAATCGAAAAGCGGTACGGCGGGCTTTACGCGTTGCGGCGGGTATCCCTGGACATTGCCGGGGGCGAATGCGTCGCGCTGGCCGGGCGGAACGGATCCGGGAAAACGACGCTGTTGCGAATCGCGGCCGGCCTGGTGCGCCCTTCAGCAGGAAGCACGGTGTTCCTAAGCGGCCAGAACCGGGAAAACGCCGCCGTTACGCGAGCGGGCTTCGTCGCACACGCCACGATGGTTTATGACGAATTGACGGCGAAAGAAAATCTTTTACTTTTTGCCAGGTTGCAGGGAATCGCGGGCCCCACAGCCCGCGTCGACATGTTGATACATGACGTCGGTTTGGCCGAACGACGCGACTCGCTAGTGCGCACTTTTTCGCGGGGCATGCGCCAACGCGTGGCCATTGCGCGCGCGTTGCTCAACGAGCCTGCAGTGCTTTTGCTCGATGAGCCCGCGACGGGGCTGGATCCGCAAGGTGTGTCGTGGCTGGCGGCGACCCTACGGCGCATGAGAGAGGAAGGACGCACGATTTTGATGAGCCTGCACGGCGAATCGGAGATTTCTGGGCTCGCGACGCGGGCGATCCGGTTGGAAGCCGGCTCGGTCGTGGCCGATACGCAAACGGGTGCACAACTGAAATCGATCCTCACCTTTGCGGAAGCTTAGATGGCGACGCTCTCAAACACGGCGGTATTGCTGGGCAAGGAAGTGCGCACGGAGTTCCGCTCGCGCGAGCTTCTCACGACCACTGTGGTTTTTATTGTGATGGTCGTGGTGCTATTCAGCTTTACGTTCGATCCAACATCGAGCGAGTCGCGGCGCTTCGGTCCGGGTTTGCTGTGGCTGGCATTTCTTTTCGCGGCATCGCTGATGCTGCAGCCGTGTTTTCTTCGCGAACAAACCAACGACACGCTAAGCGCGCTGCGATTGTCGGTTAGCGACCCGTTCGCGATCTTTCTCGCAAAACTGATTGCCAACACGCTTTTTCTGTTCCTCACCGAAGTCCTGATGCTCCCCGTTTTCGCGGTTCTTTATAACGTGCATCTTCTCGCGGTCACTCCGCAGCTCGCGCTGGTCTTGTTCCTGGGGAGTCTTGGCGTGGCGATTCCGGGGACGGCATTCTCGGCGATTTCCGCGCAGGCGCGCCTGCGGGAGCTGATGCTGCCGCTGCTGCTGCTGCCGCTCCTAACGCCGGTGCTAATCGCTAGCACGGAAGCGACCGCGGCACTGTTGGAGCCGAATCCGGCGTTGCGAAAGGACTGGCTTGGATTTCTAGCAACATTCGACGTAGTTTTTTTGACCGCGCTTTGGCTTTTCGGCGAATATCTTCTGGAGGAGTGACGAGGGATGCTGAAACGTGGAGTCATTGGCGCCGCAGTGCTCTTTCTGGTCGGGGCGGCGGCGTACGCTTCTTTCTATATTGCTCCTGAAGAGCGCACCATGGGAGCCATCCAGCGCATCTTCTATTTCCACGCGGCAAGCGCCTGGGCGGGCATGACTGCTTTTCTGGTGTGTTTCCTCGCCAATCTGACTTATGTCCTGCGACGCAATCAAAAATCGGATTGGCTGGGTGTTTCGGCCGCGGAAGTGGGCCTGGCTTTCACCACGGTGGTGCTGATTACCGGTCCGATTTGGGCTCACCCCGTATGGGGCATCTGGTGGACTTGGGACGCGCGGCTCACCTCAACATTCGTGTTGTGGCTGCTGTATGTTTCCTACCTGCTGCTGCGCAACATGTTGGAAGAACCGGACCGCCGCGCGCTGCTCAGCGCCCTGTTTGGAATTTTCGCGTTTCTCGATGTGCCGCTGGTGTTTGGGGCCATCCGCTGGTGGCGCACGCAGCATCCCCAGCCGGTGATTATGGGTTCGCCCGGCTCAGGCCTGGAACCGACGATGAGTAAAGTATTTTTCTTTTCCGTGCTGGCCATGCACGCGTTGATGGTTCTGCTCCTGTCGGAGCGCTATCGGCTGGAAAAAATGCGCGGAGACTTTCAGGAATTGCAGCGCGAAGCGGAGGCTCGATGAAAAATCTGGACAGTATCTTTGCGGCTTATCTTTTCGGCTGGGCGGTGTTTTTTGTTTTTTACCTGACGGTGGCGAAGCGCGCTTCGGCGCTGCGCGGGGACCTCGATCGGTTGAAAGATACTTTGAACCGGGGGAAGTAGCTTGGCGCAGAAGAAAAAAGTCGGGATTGCGCTGTTTCAACTGGGCGGGCCGGATTCGCTGGAGGCCGTCGAGCCATTTCTCCTGAACCTCTTTCTGGATCCGGACATCATTCCCCTTGGGCCGTTCGGGTTGTTCCGGCGGCCGATTGCCAAAATGATTTCCTCTAGGCGCTCCATTCCGGTAGCGGGGCGTTATGCCCAAATTGGGCGGCGCTCCCCGATCGCCACGTTGACCGAGCGGCAGCGTGCGCGATTGGTGGAAGCAGTCTCGCCTTACATCGAGCCGGTGGCGGTCACGGCGATGCGCTACTGGCATCCCTTCACTGTGGAAGCGGTCGAGACGCTGCGAAAGGCTGGGCCACTTGACGAAATCGTGTTGCTGCCGCTGTATCCGCATTATTCGTACGCCACGACATTGAGCAGCTTGAAGGAATGGCGGCGAGTGGTTGATCAAGTAAAGTGGAACGCTTCTAGCGGGCGTCCAACTGAGCGAACTGTCGATCATTTCTACGATCATCCACTCTACATCCAGGCGCTGGTGCAGCGGATTGGATCGGTGTTGCGGCAATTTCCTGACAGTTCGAGGATTCATCTGGTATTCAGCGCGCATGGCTTGCCGATGAGCCTGGTGGAAAAGGGCGATCCTTACCCGAAGCAGATCGAGGAGACGGTGCGGCTGGCTTGCGAATTGGGTGTGCGCCAATATCCGGGCTGGCCGAAGACGCACCTCCTCTGCTACCAGAGCCGCGTTGGCCCGGCGAAGTGGCTGCAGCCGCCGTTGACGGGAACGATTGAACACCTGGGGCAGGAAGGCGTCAAGGAGATGCTCGTCGTACCCATTTCGTTTGTGACAGAGCACATTGAAACGCTTCACGAAATCAACATCGAGGCCCGCGAAGAAGCAGAAAAGCTCGGCATCGAGAGATTCCGCATGATGCCTGCTGTCGGAGATTCGCCCCTGTTTATTGCTGCGCTCAAGGACCTGGTACTCCAGGCCGTGGGCATCGACGCGGCAGAACCGGCGGCGCGGCTTTCGTCGGCCGCCCGTTAAAGGTATAATTCGCCGCTGGAACAGGGCGATGACCTCCGCTTACAATCCTGCAGTGCATAAGTTCGCCGTGTTCGTCGTTTGCTGGACTGTCCTTTTATTTATCGCCGGAGCATTGGTAACTTCGCGGGATGCCGCGCTGTCCGTCCCGAGCTGGCCCGGACCAGTGATGCCGCCGATGGTCGGCGGCGTTTTCTATGAACATTCCCACCGCATGATTGCCGGCGGGCTGGGCATTTTCACGCTTATTCTGGCGATACTGGTTTGGCTCAAGGAAAAACGTCTGTGGCTGCGCTGGTTTAGTGCGATTGCCGTGGGCGGCGTGGTAGTGCAGGCGATACTTGGCGGGCAGGTGGTCCTCCAACTTCTGCATTACTGGCTGCCGGTGATTCATGCCAGCTTCGCGCAGATTGTTTTCGCGGCGGTGCTGGGCATCGCCGTGTTCACCAGCAAATGGTGGGTTTCGGAGCAGCCCCCACTCGACGACAGCGGAGCGCCCTCGATTCAATTCCTGGCGATACTCAATGCGGCGGTCATTTATCTGCAAGTGATTCTCGGCGCGGGCTTCCGGCACAAAGAAATTCCGATTTGGCCGCACATTGTTGGCGCGCTGATCGTGTTGGGTGTGGTGACGTGGATAGCTGTGACGCTGCGGAAGCGTTTTCGGCAATCGCGGGAACTCTCGAAAGCGCGGATTTTCTTGCACGCGATTTTCGGGACACAGTTTCTACTGGGATTCGCGGCGTATTGGTCGCGGATGAGCACCGTGGATGCGCCCCAGCCGATGCCGGTGATGGTTTGGCTGACGGTGATTCACACGGTTGTTGGCGCGATTCTCTTTGCGTTTTCCGTTCTGATCGTGCTGATTTGCTACCGATTGATTCCGGCTAGCAGGGAAGTCGCCGAAGCTACGCCGAAGCAGGTGACCACGGGATGAGCGCGGCGCGGACCACCGAGTTGACGCTTTCGACGCGCGCGAATGCCTATGTGGCGCTGACCAAGCCGGATGTATCCTTTCTCGTGTTGATGACCACCGCGGCCGGGTACTACATGGGAGTCCGCGGGCCTGTCGGCTGGTTGCACATGGTTCACGCGATATTCGGCACCATGCTTATCGCGGCGGGGACGGCGGCGCTGAACCATTACATCGAGCGGGACAGCGACCGGCACATGCGGCGGACGGCTTCGCGGCCGCTGCCAAGCGGAGTGCTTGAGCCGAATGCAGCGCTGTTTTTCGGCGTGGCGCTTTCTGTTGCCGGGGCGATCGACCTCTACATCGTTGCCGGAGCGCTTGCTTCCGGGCTCGGTGTGGCGACCAGCCTTTGTTATTTGCTGGCGTATACGCCTCTGAAAAGGCGCACGGTCTGGGCCACGTTTGTTGGCGCGTTTCCCGGCGCGATTCCTCCGATGATCGGCTGGGTGGCGGCGACAGGATCGCTGGACCGCGGCGCTTGGCTGCTCTTTGCGATTCTTTTTCTTTGGCAGTTTCCGCACTTCCACGCCATCTCCTGGATCTACCGAGAAGACTACGCGCGCGCCGGCATCCTGATGCTGCCGGTGGTGGACCGCGCGGGCACGCGGACGTTCCGGCAGATCATTCTCTATGCGGCCGCGCTCGTCGGCGTGAGCTTGCTTCCGGCAATTTTGGGATTGGCTGGCGTGTTGTATTTCTTTGGCGCACTGGTCATTTCCACGGCACTGGTGCAAGTTTGCCTGTGGGCAGCGAGCAACAAGACGAACGCGCGCGCTAAGTGGCTGATGCACGCAACCGTGCTGCATATTCCCTTGCTGTTAGGATTGATGGTTTACGACAAAATCCCGCACTGACCTCGCCGCTTTGGGAAGGACTGATTCTCGCCCATGGTTTCCTAAGCAGCCCTCAATGCCTCGCTGTGACGGGAGTCATCGCTACTTGATGGTCTATCAGATTTACGCGCGGACGGGCACGTGAGACTCAGCGGCGGCGGTTTCTTGAAATCCAATCAATAGGGAGGAGTATTATCCTGGCGGAAGCCGGGGGGCACCAGCCCGCCTGTTTGCGCCGAGCGAATGGCCTGGCGCGTGCCTGACTTGGGAAAAACGATGTGCCAGAAATCGAGGTTGGGAGAGGCAAAACTGATTCCGACAAAGCGATGCTCCCGTTTCTCCCTCAAGGAAGTCACATGGCATTCTGCGCATTCAGAGGTCATTTCGTTGATGACGCGAACATTCTGGCCGGGTATCAGCGGGGTATCCATGAGCAGGAGAGCCCCGTTGGCGCTGACAACATAAGTGGAAGCCTTCAGGTCGATGGTTTCGCCTTCCGGCAGGCAGCAGCGTACGGTCAAAGGTATCTGCAGGGATAGGCGCGTGGTCCGCCGACGCTCGGGATATCTGGTTCTTTGCATAGCAGCAGCCACCTTGGAAGGGACGCTCAAGGTTTAATGCCAAAATGATGGCACGTATCAGCTTAAAAATCAAGCACTTAATTGATCCAGAACTACTAGTATTGCGAATCGAGGGAGGAGATCACCGCCTGAGCGAATTCATCCGTGCCAGCCGGGCCGCCTACGTCCCGGGTAGTGTGTTTCGCCTCCCGATAAACCTTTTCCAGCGCAGCCTCGATGCGCCGGGCGGCAGTCCGCTCGCCTAGGTGGTCGAGCATGAGAAGGCTGCTCATGATCAAGGCAGTAGGATTGGCCAAGCCTTTGCCAGCAATGTCGGGCGCTGTTCCGTGTACCGCCTCAAACATGGCGGACTCGTCGCCGATGTTGGCGCTAGGAACGACTCCCAGGCCTCCCACCAGACCTGCGGCGAGATCGCTCATCACATCGCCGTAGAGGTTGGGAAGCAAGAGCATGTCAAACTGCAGTGGATCCATGACAATCTGCATGCAGGCGTTATCCACAATCAGTTCCTTGTAATCAATCTCGGGGAACTGCGCCGCGACGGTGCGGACGGACCGGAGGAAGAGCCCGTCGGACAGTTTCATGATGTTTGCTTTGTGGATGGCGTGAATCTTTTTTCGGTTGTGCCGCCTGGCGTATTCAAAGGCAAAGCGGGCGATGCGCGTGGAGGCCTTTTCCGTGATGATCTTGAGGCTTTCGACCACTCCGGGGACGACCTCGTGCTCGAGACCCGAATATAAATCCTCGGTGTTTTCGCGCACGAGGACGAGATCCACGTTTTCGAAACGCGACTTCACGCCGGGTAGATTTTTTACCGGGCGCAAATTGGCATACAGCTCAAGCTTCTTGCGCAGCGCCACGTTGACGCTGGGGGCGCCGCCGGCGATGGCCGTGGCCATGGGGCCCTTGAGGGCCACACGGTTCTTCCGGACGGAATCTACCGCCGCTTGGTTGACCGCTTTTCCCTGATCCGTCGATTCATCAGAACGGCCTGCGATTTCTTCCCAATCGATTTGCACGCCGGCGGCTTCCAAAACGCGCCGGGTGGCCGAGGCGACTTCCGGACCGATGCCCTCGCCGGGGATCAGTGTGACTTTATGCCGCATAGAGGCATCATATTGTATGCGAAGCAGGAATCCCTTGTCGAAATCGAGCAAGCAGGGGAGTTCTTGATAGGTACGCAGGCGTTGTGCAGTTGTGGGGAGGATTTGGTATACTAGAAGCGTGAAAAGCTGCGCAGGATCGCCTGCGAGCGGAGGCCAAGAGAATTTATGATCAATCTAACGCCCGTTGCGAGTACCAAGGTCAAGGAAATCATGAATATGCAGACCCCCGTGCCAACGGCTCTGCGAGTTGCCGTGGTGGGCGGGGGCTGTTCCGGTTTCCAATACCACATGGCGTTTGAGAACCAGACATCGGACGCCGACCAGATTTTCGAGTTTGATGGCTTGAAGGTGGCCGTGGACCAGATGAGTTCCATGTACCTCGACGGAATTGAGATCGATTACATCGAAACACTCGAAGGCGCGGGATTCAAGTTCAACAATCCCAACGTGAAAAGCACCTGCGGGTGCGGCAGCTCTTTCAGCGTTTAAGCCCACGAGCGAGAGCGCAGAGAACTCTCCAGACAATTCTTTGGGCTCCTGAACCACTCGTTCAGGAGCCTTTTTTATGCCTTCTAGCCAGTCCGATTGGGACGCGAAATACAGGCTCGCTACAGATGCGCCTGCCGAGCCGGCGAGCATTGTACGCGAACTGCTGCCCCTGCTGCCCCGTGGACCAGCCCTCGATCTTGCTGGCGGCGCAGGGCGGCACGCGATGCTACTTGCATCTCGAGGGCAACACCTCACAGTGGTGGATTGGTCGCGTGTGGCGCTGGAGATTCTTGAAGTGCGCGGACAAACGGCCCAGGTGCCGGTTCGCCACGCCAGCTCGATCGATGTCAGGCAGCGCAAGGTTTATAGTGGAATAGACCTGTTGCAAGCGGACCTCGAGCGCATCCAGCTACCAGAAGAATCCTTTGAACTGGTCCTCTGCATTCAATATCTGCAGCGCTCTCTATTTCCGCAAATCTCGCGCGCACTTCGCCCGGGAGGCGTGCTGCTATTTGAGACGTTTACGCGCGCGCAACTGGAATTTGTCGGCGGCCCGCGGAATCCGGAACATCTTCTGGAAATTGGTGAACTCCGCATCGCCTTTCCCGAATTGCGGGTGCTTTTCTACCGAGAGCTGCGGGCAGAGCAGGGAATTGCAAGCCTTCTGGCTCAGAAACCCGAGAAGCGCCAGTAATCCCATTTTATACAAGTGGCTAAGTTTATGATTGTATAACACAACCGTTGGCCCTAGGCACAAAACCAAGAGTCGTGTAAGTTCGCCGAGTGTTCGTTGCGAGGCCAATCAGCACATCCTCTTAGACAAGGAGAAGCAAAAATGAATGGATTCTCTAAAGCCAGCCTGGTGATTATTACCCTCCTGCTGACGGTCATTGCTCTGCGTCCGGTCGTCAGTCAACAGCCGGTCCTTGCGGCGAGCCACCACTACCAATCTCTCGTCGTGTCAACTCGCGACGATGTAGTGCAAGTGCAAAAGGAGTTGGACAAACATCTTGCGGAGGAACGGGAACTTGTTGGACCGGTGAATACAGAGCGTATATTCCTTCTCCTTTTCCTCAAAGGGGCACGCTGATTCAACGTTCCGCCATCCATTTGGAGGCGTAAAGTGCTTATCGGAAACTAACCCACCGCTCAAATTCTCAGCCAGGAAGATCACGGAGCGGCGGGCGGACGTTTGCAATCCGGGAGTTCCCTTCGTATGCTAAAGCGCGAGAATGAAGATAGCGCTTGCGCAGTTCAATCCTACCGTCGGCGACTTCGCGGGGAATTCCAGCCGCATTCTGAGCCTTGCGGGGCAAGCCAAGCAACGCGGCGCCGACCTCGCGGTATTTTCCGAACTCTGCCTCTGCGGGTATTTACCCCAGGACCTTCTCGAGCGCCCCGCGTTCATAGAACGCAACCACACGGAGTTGGCGGCGCTCGCCGGCAAGGTTCCGCTTCCATCGATCGTGGGATACGCCGGGCGCGTGAAAAACGGCTCGGGAAAGGCGATTGCGAACAAGGCCGCTTTGATCTGCGGTGGGCGCGTGGCATTCGAGCAAAGCAAAATGCTGCTGCCCACGTACGATGTCTTCGACGAGTCGAGATACTTTCAACCCGCGGAGCGCCAGAGCGTTTTTGGATTCAGCGGCGAACAGCTCGGCATCACCATTTGCGAGGACGCTTGGAACGACAAGAATTTCTGGGCCAAATTACGTTATGACCGCGACCCGGTCACGGAAATTCTCGAGCAGGGAAGTACGGTAATTCTGAACATTTCCGCTTCTCCGTACACCATCGATAAGCGCTCCCTGCGTTTTGAGATGCTTCGCTCCATCGCTACGAACCATCAACGGCCCATCATTTACGTGAATCAGGTGGGTGGCGACGACAGCTTGATTTTCGATGGCGCGAGCATTGCCATCACTCCGGATGGAAAAGTCGCCGCTCAAGCTGCGGCCTTCGAGGAAGATCTGGTTCTGTTCGACACGAAGACGGGCCAGGGGGAAATCCACGCACAGCCGCATGAGGAGATTGCCTACGCGTACCAAGCGCTGATCACCGGCGCACGCGACTACGTGCACAAATGCGGCTTCAAAAAAGTGCTGATCGGCTTGAGCGGGGGCATCGATTCCGCGGTGGTGGCTTCGATTGCCGTGGAAGCCCTGGGAGCCGAGAATGTACTTGGTGTATCCATGCCGGGACCGTTCTCGTCGGAGGGCAGCAAGAACGATGCTGCCGCTCTGGCGAAAAATCTGGGCATTCAACTCACCACAGTCCCGATTACCGAGGTCTTTGACGCCTACCGGAAAAGCCTGGCGCCGGTTTTCGGCGATCGGCCCGTAAATGTTACGGAAGAAAATATTCAGGCGCGCATCCGCGGCAATTATCTGATGGCCATTTCCAATAAATCTGGATCGATGGTCTTGAGCACGGGAAATAAATCAGAACTCGCGGTGGGTTACTGCACGCTCTACGGCGACATGGCGGGCGGCCTGGCGGTGATTTCCGACGTGCCCAAATTGATGGTGTACGAGCTGGCGAACTGGATCAATCGAAAAAGGGAAGTGATCCCCCGATCGACCATTGAAAAGGCACCGTCGGCCGAGTTGCGGCCCAATCAGAAGGACGAAGACAGTTTACCTCCCTATGATGTCCTCGACCGCATCCTCAAGGCTTATATCGAGGACTTGCGAAGCCCCCGGGAGATTGCTGACCACTACGGATTCGGTTTGAAATTGGTCCGGGACATCGCCCTTCTTGTGGACCGCAACGAGTACAAACGGAAGCAGGGCGCGCCGGGCCTGAAAATCACTTCGCGGGCATTTGGTTTTGGCAGACCGTTCCCGATTGCACAGAAGTTCATTCCTTAGATCATGAGGCTAATTGTGAAAAGATATCTTTCCATTTCTGCGATACTCGCCTTGAGCTTGTCTGCTACCGGGGCGCAGAGCCAGCACACCAATCCAGCGCCCGCCGTTCCGGCAGCCGGTCCACTGTCACAAACCCAGAAAAACATTGAAGCATATCTCCGCCATTTGTATGCATTTGGTGCAGACGTGCGTCTGAGCGTGGGCCCGCCTAAGGAGTCGCCGGTCGAAGGACTGCTGGAAACCACGATTGACGTCTTGATCGGCGAGGACAAACAATCGGCCACCTTCTATGTCAGCAAAGACGGCAAGTATCTGTTCCGCGGAGAGCTCTCCGATCTATCAAAGGACCCGCTGGCCGAGAACCGCGCCCGAATCGATTTCACCGATGCGCCGACGCTGGGGGACGCCACAGCGAGCGTCACCCTGGTCGAGTATTCCGACTTTCAATGCCCGGTTTGCAAGAACCTTCATGACGTCGTGCGCGGGCTGCTGCCCAACTACGTTGGAAAGGTCCGCCTTGTGTTTAAGGATTTTCCGCTCGAACAGCTCCACCCCTGGGCCCGAACGGCGGCAATCGCCGGGCGATGCGCCTACCAGCAAAATCCCCAGGCCTTCTGGAAGATGTACGACCTCATCTACGACAACCAGGAAGTCATCTCGCCGGCCAATGCATGGACCAACATGGCCGATTATGCTGGGCGCTCAGGTCTGAATGTAGATTCGTTTAAAACTTGCATGGCCAGCCCAGAACCCGGAGCCGCGATCGACGCCAGCAAGGCCAACGGTGCGCGGCTCGAAGTCAGCAGCACGCCGACGGTCTTCATCAATGGCCGACGTTTAGTGGGAGCCGATCACCGGCTGCTCGAGCAATACATCAACTACGAATTGGCGCAGCAGAAATCCGCTAAATCAACCGACAAGAAGTAGAGCCTGGAGAGGGAAGATACCGGAAGCGGTAAATCCCCGAGTGGCTAGGGTGAGGCGCAAGTTGAGCCTCATTTCTTAGTTAACATAATATAACTTATGGGACGCGGAATGGAAGCGAAAATAAGGGGTTTTCCTCAGATTCCTTTGGAAGAAGCCTCCGCGCTGGTGCCCCCTTGGGTGATGCCTGTCAGGCTCTCGTTGGGTATCTGGTTTTCGTTCATCGCGTGAGGAGTTTTTCGAGTTGGAAAAAGGCCGGGGGCTCATTCACTAATTTTGTGGCAGAGGGCACTAGCTCCGGAGACAAACGCTTCCGTTCCGTTTTTTATCGTTCCCGTTCTTGTTATTGCCGATTTTCAGACCCCTTCCCTGCTGTGAGGGCGATCTTCCACCATCCTGGGCCTCCCCTCGGACCAACCACTTGCGTCAGACCGCGACATAAGGCGACACCGGGGCCTGGGCGCGCCCTGACGTTGGTTGTCGCTTGCGGCTGCGCGCAGCACGGCCCAAGCTGCGGGTGTCTCGCGGAGAACGCCTCACAACCGGTGCGGGATGCTCTCCGGGCTAGGCCCGGGGGGATGGGCAGAAGAGGGACATCCGCAGGCTGAGCATCGAGGCAGCCATGCGGGGTCTAAGAACGGCAGAATAGAAAGGAACAAAAATCATGCAAAACCTAGAGAGTTTCTCTCGGAAGAGAGCCCCTGAAGTACATCCGATCCCGAGGTGGTTGGTTCGCTCCGTCTTGGTTTCGCTGGTCGCGTGGACCATACAGCCCATCCCGTCCGCGGCCCAGAATGTCAGTGGCTCCGCTACCCAGGTCGCGGGGGTCAACCCGGCGAACAATTCGATGATGACTGGCGATGAAGCCGATGAAAATAAGGATGACCAACGCAGCAGGGCCGAGGATTTCCTGCGGCTCGGGGTGCGGCCGATCGCCATCGGGCACCATGGGGTTGGTCCAAATAGCGGCGCGAATCCGAATCCGGCCTTGCCAATCGAGAATACCGTTGATTCCGTTCGGCAGGCCTATAGCCTAGGGGCGCGCGTCGTCGAAGTGGATGTCCAGCTCACGCAGGATGGCAGCCTGGCGGTCTTCCACGATGACTTCCTCAGTGACTTTACTTGCATCCATTCTTTGACGCTGGACCAGCTTCAGCAGCGCCTGCCCTACGTGCCGGAGCTACGCCAGGTGATCAACGTCGCGCGAGAATTCAACAATCGGGCTGGCGACGACTTGGGCGGCATCTTGATCGTCGAACTGAAGGCGTTTTCGCCGCACTGCGATCCGGGCGACAAATTGGAGCAGGCGGTGGTGTCAGCGGCGGTTTCCGAGGTGCGCCAGGCCAACATGGCCGACAGGGTGATTTTCGATTCATTCTCGCCTGCGTTGCTCTATCTGGCGGCGCAAACGGCACCGGAGATACCGCGCGAGCTGGACATTTCAGGTCTGCAGTTGCTGACCCCGTCGCAGATACAATTCCTCACTGGGTTGCCTGTGACCATCATCAACAAGAAAATCTCGCTGGGGCTGACTTGGGCTGAGATTGGACCGGTGTTCCGTTTGCCGGGCTATGCTTCGGCGCAGCAGTTCCTGGCGACAGGGATGGCCACGAGCGTTCGCGTTGTCGGCGGAGAGATGGACTTTTTCGGGCCAGCTGAGCAACTGCAGCCGGGTAGCGGCGCGGCCTTTGTGGGCGCGGCGCACTCGCTCGGCCTACGCGTGTTTGCCGATCCGGCAGGCAGCGAAGCGGACTGGAATTTCTTCTCCTCGCTGGGAGTCGACGCCATCTACAGCGTTATCCCGCTGGGCGTGCGCCTGCAGCCGGCGATTCCGGATCTCTGACAGGAATACGTCCAACACTCGGAGGAGTATTGCTTCCCTTCCGGCAGGGCTCTCGATGGTGCGCGGAGTCCTGCCGCAATGCTTTAGTGCAGGCCGATCTTGGCCATGAGTTGGGCAAAGCGCGGGTCGGAGCGGATGGGGTCGGCCATGGGATCGACGTTCAAGTAGACCAGGCGGTCGACTCTTTCCTGATAGGCGAGGTCGAGAAAGTGGAACGCATCATCGGTTTCGCCCAAGCCGACGTGGATCGCGGCGGCGTACAAGCTTGGAACGAAGCGCGAGGACCGCAGTTGCTCGAGCCTGTCGAGGGCGCCGCGCGCTTCCTTCACGTCTCCCGCCAACGCTTGGGCGTGGCCGTAAACCATAAGTGTAGCGGGCAGGTCGCCGGAACGCTGACGTCCAAGACGAAAGGTTTCGACGGCTTCCGCAAACATTTTCTTTTCGCGATAGGCAGATCCAAGCCAGAAATACGCGAGAAGGAAATCAGGATGCAGCTTGACGACTTGCGAACCCTCTTCGATCGCAGCGTCGAACGAGCGGCCATAGTAATACGTCTCCGCGAGCACGGTGTGGAAGAGCGGCGAGACGGGATCGAGATCCAGCGAGTGCCGAGCTTCCGCGAGCGCTTCCGGGTTGCGGCCTTCGACAATCAACAGATGGCAATACCATTCGTGGGCCGTGGGATCGTTGGGATTGAGCTCGATGGCGCGGCGGAGTTCCTTTTCGGCCGTGGCGAGATCCCAATCATAGCTCATGGCTACGTTGCCGAGGACGGCATGAGCTTCCGCAAGGCGTGGGTCAAGCTGCAGAGCCTTCTGCGCCGCTTCGCGCGCTTTGGGCTTGGCGTCGCGCGGCGGCATGCCGTCGTTGGGAACCTGGCCGAGAATTGCCGTGGCCCCGGCAAGGCCTGCGTACGCCTCAGCATAGCTTGGGTCGTCGTGAATGGCTTGCTCGAAAAATGCGATGCTGCTGCGCAGGTCGCCGCGGCTGCCCCAGGCAAACTTTGCTTGGTGGTAGGCGTGGCGGGACTTCACAATTTCCGGCGAGCTGGCGTGCACCGTGTCGCGAGCGAGCGAGCGAGCAGGCTGCGGCGCGGGCGGCACCGGGAGCGAAGCGAGGACTTGCCGGGAAATGGCCGCGGAAACATCCGATTCCACCTGCAGCACGTCGGAGAGCTCGCGCGTGAAAGAAGTGGCCCACAGATGCGTCTGGTCGCTGACCTGAATCAATTGTACATCGATCCGCACCTGGTTGCCTTCACGCTGCACGCTGCCTTCGAGCACATACTGGACGTTCAGCGTGTTGCCAATTTCCGGGACAGTCTTGCCCGAGACGATTTTTGAGGAAGTCGCGGCAATCACGCCGAGATGAGCCGGATCGAGCTGGCTAAGTTTCGTGCGAATGACGTCGGTGAGGCCGGCGGTGATGTAGTCCGGCTTAGAATCGCCGCTCACATTGGTGAACGGCAGGACGGCAAGGCGAACCTTTTCGTGTGGCGCGGCGCGGTCCTGCATCAACCAATAGCCGCCGACAGCCAGCACACAAACAAGGGCGGCACCAATGGCCGCGACACCCAGCCACCTCCCATGACGCTTCAGGCGATGAGCAGGTTCATCAGCGATCGGGTGGACCCGCCGGCCGATCATTGGGTTTTCAACAGTTGCGTTTCCGGGATCTACGCTTCCAGCGGATGAATTTGCGTCGGCCGTCTCCGGCTCGGGGACAAACGCGGCGTCGGCAACGGGATCATCCTTGGGCTGCCGCCGTTTGAACCACACGTCCAGTTCGCCGGCATAGGCGTAAACCGTGGATTTCTTCAGGTGCTCGTGGCGCTTGACGGGAAGGCCTTCGGTCTTTTCCCAGCGCTGCACGGTGCGGACTTCTCGCTGGAGATGGGAAGCTATCTCCTTCCAAGAAACCAGTTTCTTATCATGGAGGGGCGACCCTTCGGGACCTGGCGTGGCTCCGCTTTCCGGAATGTAGGGACCCGGCATTGAAGCGACTGATTGGGCGAATTATACCTTAGGAATTGTGAAAACGGGGTGAATGCCGTTTCCGTGGCGGTTTTCGCAGCGACAGCGCCCGCGGCGGCGCCGATGAAGAACCTTAGCGGCGCGGCCCATGCGGCGCCAGACGCTGCCGCCACGCGCGATTTGGAGGGCATGCCCACGTTCCTTGGTCAGGGCGGCGATCTTGGTTTTTTGGTCGGTCAGGTCGTTCTGGGCAGCAGCGAGCCTTGCCTGGCAGACTTTGCAGTCGACCGTGAAATCGTAGTGCGGCTTCAGGTCTTCGGCGGGAATGATGGCTTGCGTTTTTGCGGGCTTCGCATCGCGTGAGGTAGAGGCTCCGGGTGTGGCTGGAGCAGTTTGCAACACGATAGGAGCGGGCAGAGGAAGTTGGCGAGGGAGGTCCGTTCTCGCGCCGTGGTGAAATCTGAACAATGCTTGTTGACTCCCGCAGACGATCGGAGCATAGTCCGGCCATTCCCCCAGAATTCCAGCCCCAAAAGGAGACCTACCATGCCGTTTTTCCTTCATCAAGTCAGTTACACACCGGAAGCCATCGCGCGGCTCATCGCCAATCCGCAGGATCGCTTTGACGCCGTGCGGGCTCCCATCGATAAGCTCGGTGGCCGAGTGTTGAATTCTTACTTTGCCTTCGGCCAATATGACGCCGTGCTCATCACCGAGATGCCCGACAACGTCTCCGCTGCGGCGATCGCCCTGGCGTTCGCCGCAGGCGGTTCACTGCGCAACTGCCAGACCACGGCGCTGCTGTCCAACGCGGAGGGTCTCGACGCCATGCGCAAGGCCGCGACGTGCGGATACAAGCCCGTCACCGCACAAGCCAGCGCCGCTGCGGCACGCCCGTAATTAGCGCGACCCTTACCTCCGCACATCCGCGGACTCGACAGCCCCGAGACTGCCAAGACGTCGAATCGGCTATGCGCTCTGTCAAAGTAGGTATCGGGCGCCTTTGGGGCGAGTGGTAGAATCTGCGCCCAGGAGGGCCACGATGCGCCCCAAATGTGTACGCACCGCGTTCCTTGCACCGCTTGCATTTGCCGCCGTCGTGCTCGTGGTCTGCTCCTTCCCGGATAAATCCGCGGAAGCCCAATCTTCACAACAGGCCCCGCCAGCACAGTGGCAGCGACCCGACGAGACGAAACCGCTTGACGATAAGAGCGTCCAAGGTGCTTCTCAGCAGCACGAGCCCACCGCCGCGGAGCTCAGCCGCGACGAAAGTCCCGGCAAAGCCGTGATGCGCACGTTCGATTTTCAGGAATATGAATTCCGCTCCGCCGCCGAAGCCATGCCCGCCGACAAGTGGGACTACCGCCCGGCCCCGGGTCTCTTTAAAAATGAAAAACCGGAGTTCGGCCCCGCCGAAATGCGCACGTTTGCCGAGCAGGTGAAGCACGTGGCCTGCTCCAATTTCGCTTTCGTCGCCGAACTCGAAGGCACCAAGCCGCCCGAAGCCTGCGACCGGGGCGGCCCAAGCCCCGCGAAGACCCGCGCCGAGGTGCTCACCTATCTCCGCGATTCTTTTGCCACACTGAAAAAATTGCTCTCCGCCATCACCATCAAGAATATGTTCGATCCCATCGAAGGGCCTTACGCTGGTCCGAACACGCGCCTCGGCCTTGCCGGAATCTGCATCTGGCACGCCGCCGACCACTACGGCCAAATGATCATTTATCTGCGCCTCAACGGCATCGTTCCCCCTGCCAGCCGCAGCAATCCCCCGAAACTTCAAGACAATTATTGACAGGCAAAACCTGCGTTACACTTTTGAGGTGACGCCCCCGATGACCCCACGCCTCGCGAACATTCAGCTGCATCCCATCAAATCGCTCGATCCTGTAGTCGTGAAAGAAGCGCGCATCGGACCGGGCGGCGGCCTCGAGCATGACCGCGCCTGGGCGCTCTATTCGGTCGATGGCCAGTGGGTAAATGGCAAGCGCAGCACCGCCGTGCATTTGATTCGCGCAGCGTTCTCGCCGAACATGAGCTCCGTGACGCTTTCGGTTCCGGGCGATCGCCGCAAAATTCCGACGAAGACGTTTGCATTTCCTGGCGACACAGCCGCGGCCTCGCAATGGTTTTCCAATTATTTCGAGCAGCAAATCGCGGTGCGCTATTCTCTCGAGGGTTTCCCCGACGACAACATCGCCAATGGCCCCACCATCATTTCGACCGCGAGCCTTGAGGCGGTTTGTACACTTTTTCCCGGGATGACCACAGAAGAAGCGCGACTGCGTTTCCGCACTACGCTCGAAATCGACGGCGTGCCTGCGCTCTGGGAAGATCAGCTTTTCGGCGCGGAAGAACGCAGCGTGGTGCGTTTCCGCATCGGCGAAGTCAACTTCGAGGGCAGCAATCCTTGCGCGCGCTGCGCCGTCCCTCCGCGCGATCCACGCACCGGCGAAATTATTACCGGCTTCCAGAAACGTTTCACCGATTTTCGCCGCACCAACATCCCGAGCTGGTGCCCCGAAGCCCGCTTCGACCACTACTATCGTCTCGCGGTGAATACCCGCGTCGCGTCCGCGGAATCGGGTAAAATCCTCCGTGTCGGCGATTCGCTTCTTTTGTAGTGGCCGGTCTTAGAGGTGTTATGAGACCCGGAGGAGGCGCAAACCAAGCAGTGTGAGGACAAAATAAGGAGGACAAACACAGATACCAGGCTAGTTAGTCGGACTCGAAGGGGATCGGACTATCGGACGGAAGATGTGGGAGTTGCTGCTTTCTCTAGAAGCTGCTCCTTGCGGTACACCAGCGAATTGATGTCGTAGGTGGCGAGTTCAAACTCATGACCGTGTGTGATGGCATCCGTCGGGCACGCTTCCACACAGTAGCCACAGAAAATGCAGCGCGAATAGTCGATGTTGTAAACGCTGGCGTAGCGTTCCCCCGCGGAAATACGCGTCGCGTCGGTGTTCTCCGCCGCCTCTATATAGATGCAATTCGCGGGGCACGCCGCCGCACAAAGGAAACATCCCACGCATTTTTCGAGACCGCCCTCATCCCGGTGCAGGACATGAATCCCGCGATACCGAGGCTGAAAATGAACCGATTCGTGCGGATAATTTTCGGTAACGGTCTTGCGGAACATCGTGCGGAACGTCACGCTGAAGCCCTTTACCAGGGCGCCCGCAGTCTCGACAACTTCGCGAATGATTGATGCCGCCATAAGCTAGCAGTCTAACAAACGCATTTCGGTGGAGCAAACGAACCGGCCCCATTCGAAATATTAACAAGTTCAAACAAGTTCAGTGTTTTAGCGAGTTGATGATCTGTTTTCCGTGGAACCTCCCGTTTTCAATGAAGATTTCGCCGGTGTGCCGTCCACCGATCACCACGCCCGCCAAGTGAATCCCTGGCACGTTGCTTTCAAGCGAGTTGGGATCGACAGCAGGTCTCTTACTTTCCGGATCGAGATGCACGCCCAAACTGCTGAGGAAGGAAAAGTCGGGATGATATCCCGTCAGTGCGAACACTTGCTTCGCCGGCAGCCGCTTCGCTTGCCCATGTTGTTCCACAGCAACTGCGTCTCGCGTAATTTCATCGACGCGAGCCTCGAGCAACGCCTGGATTTGCCCTGCCTTGATGCGATTCTCGATATCCGGGCGGACCCAGTACTTTATGGTCTTGCCCAGTTCTTTGCCACGATGAATCACCGTCACCCGCGCGCCGTTCCGGTAGAGGTCGAGCGCGGCTTCCGCAGCGGAGTTCTTAGCGCCAACCACCACCACGTCCTGTCTCCAATACTCATGCGGCTCGGTGTAATAGTGCGAAACGTGCGGCAGCTCTTCGCCGGGCACGCCAAGTTTATTTGGCAGATCATAATAGCCCGTGGCAACAACAATCTTGTTCCCTTCGTATCGGGCTTCGATTCCATTCTCCAATTTCGTCACGACCGTGAAGCTTCCATCCTGCCCATGAACACCGATGACCAGTTCGTAAAGTCGCAGCTCGAGCTCGTAGTGCTCCGCGGCCTTTCGGTAATATTTCAGCGCTTCGACGCGTGTGGGCTTTTCCGCGGCACAAACCAATGGCAAGTCACCGATCTCCAGAAGCTCTGGAGTCGTAAAAAACACCATGTTCACGGGGTAATGGTAGATCGAGTTGCAAAGGCATCCCTTGTCGATCACCAGCGGCCGCATGCCGGCGCGCTTCGCCTCAATCGCGGTTGCCAGTCCGGTCGGCCCTCCCCCTATGCAAATGATGTCGTACGTATTCATCGGAAAAGCAGTTTGCCGGGGGTTCCCGGGAATTGCAAATCGCCAGGTATTTGGCGTCGAGCAAGATTTCAACAAACGCGCCGATCATCGAGAGCGTATCGGGCGGGAAATTTGGAAGCTATTACGCGAGAACAAGTTCAGGGCTGGCGACGACCCGATTGCGCCCCTCTCTTTTGGCCTGAAACATCCTTTCATCCGCCAGGGCAAACAACGTTGCCGCGTCCTCGCCATCCTGAGGGAAGCTGGCCAATCCCGCGCTGATCGTCACCTGAACCTTCTCCTCGCGTGGAGCCAATTCAATCGCAGTGCTTGCCATCAGTTCTCTCAAGGTTTCCAGCTTCCGCTGTGCTCCTGCGATGTCCGTCTCGGGCATGATGACGACGAATTCTTCCCCTCCATAGCGTCCCACGGTGTCGCTTTGCCGGAAAGACTCACGAAGCATCTCCCCGATTTTGCGCAAGACAAGATCACCGGCCGAATGGCCATGTGTGTCGTTCAGCGTCTTGAAGCGATCCGCGTCAATCACGGCAATGGTCAGCAGCTTGCCATACCGGCGTGCGCGGCTGAGTTCGATGCTCAAGCGATCATCCACATAGCCCCTGTTGAATAAACCAGTCAGCGGGTCGCTGGTAGCCAGGTGCAGGAGTCTCTGGCTGCGGGAAACCAGGGCCAGGTTCAGCGCTGACGCGGTCAGCATCATGATCAATCGCGAGATTTGGGCGGACCAGCCGAATAAACCGTAGGGGTAGGGCGAGTAAATGGGGCTGTTGAGATCCCAGTGGGCTGCCGCGAAATAGACAATCGCAAAATATTCCCCAAACGCCAGTAAACCAGCGCTGATGCAGACCCGCTTGTCGTACCGCAGACTGGTGCTCCCGATGGCCAGAAAGTAGCCCTCAAAGATAACCTTGCTGTTCACGGCGGTGTGCGGCTCATTCAGGAAAAGAAACAGGGCCAGCGCACTAGTCACAAGCGTGACGTCAAAACCGCTGCTAGCGAAACTCAGCCAGGAGGGATTGTATTCCCGGGAGATCAGGAAATAGACGATAACCGAAATAATAAATATCCCGGACGCAAGGCTCAGGCCGACCAGGCCCTCCTTCGGATCCCACGGGAAGAACAGGGAGTTTATCACGGGTATGAGCAGGAGAACTGTGGCCAGACACAACCGAATTTTCGCCACCAATAGCTCGCCGGCCACACCGGCTTCGGCGAGAACCGGATCCGGACGCGACCATAGTGACCCCCGGATATTTTTGAAGCTGAGTTTCATATCGAGCCGCGAACTGTAGTCCGGGCCGCTCTCGTTCGGCGCATCCAGGAACATCGCTTCGGGCCGGAATCGAGATGCGGGCTCATTCGAACGTAAGAATTAGAATAGAAGTTAGCAGTGGTCTGCGTAACAAGAATCACAAAGAGGCGTTCCAAAAGAACAAAGCGCAGCGGGGCGGTGGCTTAACCTCGTCAGAGGGGCAACCCTTCACCACCTGTCATATAGGATAGGTCCGCCGATGCGCCGCATGAGGCACCAATGGCAACGACTCGATCGTGTGTTGGCCCAATTGGTTTCAGAGAGCCCGTCTCGTCTTAGACCTTGACCAAACGGCTAGCAGGGCGATCTCAGGCCGAGGACTGTAAACTTCTCCGGCCAAGGGCCTTTCTCCCGACTAGTCACGAGTTCCGTGACAAACGACCCCTTCAGGCGTCAATACAGCAGCACCAAGCGGACTTGTTCCGGACTGCGGCCCGGCGCTCGCACGGTCGCTAGAGTTGGGAACTCGCGACGAGTGAACTGCGTAAAGGATGGAGAGGTGTTCCATGCAGAACCTGCCGGGCAATTTTCGCTACGCTCTGCGACAGTTCCGGTTGTCGCCTGTCTTTACCGCTGCGGCGATGCTGACGCTAGCCTTGGGAATCGGCGGGACCACGGCGATTTTTACGTTGATCCATGCGGTGATGCTCCGCTCGTTGCCGGTTTCTGATCCAGGCACGCTGTATCGGGTCGGTGAAGGCGACGATTGCTGCGTAGAAGGGGGTCCTCAGGACCGCTGGGGAATGTATTCCTTCCCTCTGTACGAGCGGCTGAAGGCAGAAACACCGGAGTTCGAGGAGGTAACTGCTTTCCAGGCCGGCCGTGGACGATTGAGCGTGCGGCGTCAGGGGCTCGAGTCGGCTGCCAGGCCTCTCCGCTCGGAGTACGTCACAGGCACCTATTTTTCGACGCTTGGAGTGCAAGCCTTCGGTGGACGGGTGTTTACCCCTGATGACGACAAGCCGTCTGCTTCGCCGGTTGCCGTGCTCAGCCACCGGGTCTGGCAGACCACCTATGCTTCCGATCCCTTGGTAGTGGGTTCAACGTTCGCCGTGGATGGGCATCCTCTAACCGTGATCGGTGTCGCGCCCGCGGGATTTTTCGGCGAAACGCTGGAAAGCGACCCTCCCGATATCTGGGTCCCTCTGCAACAGGAACCCCTGATTACAGGCGAGGGTAGTCTGCTACATCAGCCTATCTCTGCCTGGCTGCGCATGATCGGCCGATTGCGGCCAGGAGCTTCGATTGACGGAATGGCTCCCCGCCTCACCGGCGTCCTTCGCCAATGGTTGCAGAACGACTCTGGATATCCTGCCAACTGGATGGCGGACGTAATCCGCATGCTTCCTAAGCAGATCGTCAACGTTGTGCCCGCTGGAGCGGGAGTAGCGGTGATGAAGGAGGAGTACGGGCGGAGCCTGCAGATCCTGCTCTCGGTGTGCGCCCTGGTGCTGCTGATCGCCTGCGCGAACGTGGCAAACTTGCTGCTGGCTCGCGGGGTAGCACGCCGTGGGCAAACGGCGGTCCGTTTGGCGGTGGGCGCCACCCCCACGCAGATCGTTACGCAAGCGCTCACGGAAAGCGCCTTGCTCGCCCTTGGTGGCGGCATTGTCGGGCTTCTTGTGGCCATGGCGGCGGCGCGCCTGCTCCTTGCCCTGGCGTTCCACAACTCGCATTTCCTTCCCATCAGCGTCGCGCCATCGCTCATGGTCTTGGCGTTTGCCTTCGCGTTGGCGTTGCTGACAGGCATCATTTTCGGTGCCACTCCCGCCTGGCTTGCCACGCGTACCGATCCGGCGGAAGCGCTGCGTGGATCGGGCCGGGGCACCAAGGATCGTTCTTCCTTCGCCCGTAAAGCCCTGCTGGTTGTCCAGGCCACCTTATCCGTTGTGCTGGTCGCCGGCGCGACAATGCTGGCGCGAAGCCTGAACAAGCTCGAGCATCAGGATTTCGGATTTCGGGTGCAAGGGCGCGTCGTGGTGGATATCAACAATCCGCCCGCCACCTATACGCTGCCCAAGTTAGAGGCTCTCTACCGCCAACTTGAAGAACGACTCATTCGCCTGCCTGGGGTGCAGGGGTGCGGGCTGGCGCTCTATAACCCGCTCACTGACAATTGGGGCGAACTCATCATGGTCGCTGGCCATCCTCCCGGCAAGCTTAACTCGGAACAGGGCGCGTCCTGGGACCGCGTAAGCGCTAACTATCTTCAAAACTTTGGCATCCCGATTTTGGGCGGTAGAGCCTTCTCGGCAGCGGACAATGAAACTACGGCGCCGGTGGCGATTGTCAACGAGGCTTTCGTGAAGCGTTTTTTCAAAAGCGGCGAAGACCCTCTGGACCAGCACTTCGGCCTGGACGTGCCCGAGTATGCCGGAACATTCCGTATCGTCGGCGTTGTGCGCGATGCGAAATTCGCGGGCTGGGGGTTGGACAGACCGGCGCGTCCGATGTTCTACGTCCCGCTAGCCCAAAATGTCAACTATCCCCACGAGTTGATGAAGAAGATTGAGCTGCGCTCGCACTTTATCGGCGGAATTATGCTGGTGACCAATCTGTCTCCCGGCACGATCGAGGCGCAGCTCACCCGGTTGCTGGCGGAGCTGGATCCTAATTTGACGATTAACACCGTGAGGACGATGCAGCAACAGGTTGAACTTTCCTTCGATCAGGAGCACGCCGTAGCCGGCCTTGCTGGCTTGTTCGGCACTGTGGCTCTGGTACTCGCTGCGGTCGGACTGTACGGCGTGACCGCCTATACCGTTGCCCAAAGAACCAACGAAATCGGCATACGCATGGCGCTTGGCGCTGACCGCCCAAAAGTGCTTCGACTCATACTGGGCGGGGCTTTCAAGCGCATCCTAATTGGGCTGATCTTGGGATTACCGCTGGCTATCGGCGCGGGGCGCTTGATTTCAGCCCAGTTGTACGGCGTCTCCTCTTGGGACCCGTTCGCCCTGACCGTTGCTGCCGCCGCATTGGCGATCTGCTCGTTTTTCGCTGCCATAATTCCTGCGAACCGCGCAGCATCTATTTCGCCCATGAACGCACTGCGGATGGAGTAGCGCAGCCTCGTTTGAGGTAGCGCGGCGTAGGCACTGTTCCGCAGATCACCGTTTCTGGATCGTTTTAGGGTTGACGAGTCGAAGAACCTATTCCAGCCTGTGCCGCGGTAGTTCACTCCTCGCGCAGCAGTATCGCAGGATCAATCGATAGAGCGCGTTGCGCTGGAATCCACGTAGCCGTTAGCCCTACCAAAAACATAGCTAGAACAGTACCAGCCAAGACTAACGGATCGCGGGGAGTTGCCTGATACACGATGAAAGCCAGCGCCCGGCTCGCCAGAATCAAACTGACTCAGTATTAGATTTTACTGCCTCGGAGTCGCTTCGAGGATTTCCCTGATCTCACCTCGGAAAGCCTCAAGCTCGCGCAACCTATCCGTTGTCGCTTGCACTTCCTTTTTCTTCCAGACGAATACTTCGCTTGCGCCGCGCTTCAGTTTCACGCTCAGATTACCATCCACCATGTAAGACGGCGGCGCGAGCAATTTCAGACCGCCATTCGGGACCGGCGCAAGCACCGCAGCGCAATTCCCTTTTCGCACGCAAAGTGCGCTTTCATACGGCGGAATTGCTATGGGGCGAAATCCGGCCGCAAACAGCTGCTCCATCATCTGTATTTGCTGTGGGCTGAGTTCAATCATGAATCAGGATGGCAGAGGCGGGGTTGCCTGCCCCGACTGTTACCGGCCCTGCCCGTTCTTGCAATCGCTAAGCCGCCGTCGAATCCGCTTCCGAGGACGACCCTTCGAGTTGCGCCAGGATTTCGCGCAGCGTCGTGATCAACTCATCGCGTGAGACGTGGCTCTTCTTAAATTGAATCCGGAACTTGAACGTCTCGTTCTGCGGCTCGAAATGAAAGATGAACGGCTGCGGCCGTTGCGGACCCGCTTGCTCTTCGCGGCGTTCGCGGCGCGCCTCGTCGCGCGTCAGCCCGCCCTGCATGATGCGGTGAAACATCTCGATCATTTTCTTTTCCGTCGGTTGCCGCGCAATCTGCAGCAGCAGCGACTTCGAAAGAATCCCGTGTTCGATGCACTTCTTCCGCAGCGAATCGGGAATGTTGCGCAGCGAAAGCGTCTCCGTCACTGAAGAGCGCGCCCGCCCGATTTTCTTGGCAATGTCCTCGTGCGTGTATTCGAATTGTGTGCTCAACCTATGCAGGCCGTCAGCCTCTTCAAACGGTGTCAGGTCTTTCCGCTGAATGTTCTCGATCAAGCCGATTTCCAGCGTTTCCGCATCGTCCGCGGTCTTCTCGATGCACGGCACTTCCCTCAGGCCCGCAGCGCGCGCCGCGTGGTAGCGCCGCTCGCCAGAGATAATGTAGAAGCAGTCCTCCCGCGGAACGTAGCGCACCAGCAGCGGCTCCAGCACACCTTTCTCGCGGATGGACTCCGCAAGTTCGCGCAGATCGCCGAGCGCCTTGCGAGGCTGATCCGGATTCGGGCGAATCTGGTCCACCCGAATCATCCGCCCCACCGCCGCGCCGCTATAGCTTGTCAGCGATTCGACGTAATGCGCGTCATGCCGCATCTTCAGCGTGACGGGTAACCCGATCCTCTTCGACACGTTGGACAACCTCCGCAGCGAGTTTTTTGTACTCAACCGCACCGGGTGATTTCGGCGCGTAAGTCAAAATCGTTTCCTTGTAGGCGGGACTCTCTTCGAGCCGCACGTTCTTGGTGATCTTCGTCTTAAAAAGCACTTCCCCGAACACCGAGCGAATCTGTCCATGCGTATCCTTCGAAATGTTCGTGCGTTTATCAAACAAGGTGATCAGCACGCCTAAAACCTTCAGCCCGGGGTTGGGTCGCGCGCGAATCCGTTCGTACGTTTCGAGGAGATCGTCCGTGCCTTCGATCGCGAAATAGGCCGCCTGAATCGGCACGAGCAAATGGGTCGAGGCCACCAGCGCGTTCACCGTCAAAATGCCCAGCGACGGCGGCGTATCCAGAACTATGTACTCGTAATCCTTTACCACCGGAGTCAGCGCGTCTTTCAATTTGTATGGCGCGTCAAATTGCCCCGCAAGCACCTGCTCCAGTTTTGCCAAGGCCAGCCGGCCAGGCCCGAGAAACAACATCGGATCTTTCGTCGCCCTGATGACCGCCGTGAGGGTCACGCGGCTGTCGCTCAACACATCAAACATCGACGTGGAAATCTCGCCGGAATCATAGAACGCGATTGTCGAATTGGCCTGCGGATCAAGATCGATCAGCAAGGTGCGCTTCCCGCGATGCGCCAGCGCGGCAGCCAGGTTGATGGCCGTCGTCGTTTTTCCCACGCCGCCTTTTTGATTCGCAATGGTGATGATGGCAGTCATCTGTTCCTGCCTCCGCTGGCGCACGCAAAACGCTGCCGCTCCGATGCGGCAACTGGGTTCCTATATATGGGTGTCGCCCTCAGAAAACCCCAAGGCCTAGGCTAACTGTACGTTTGTAACCCATTCATTGGCAAGGAAAAAGTGACCGGGACGCCGGAGTCCCCCAGTGGAAAACGCGACGGGGCTGCCCGGGGAATGATTAGAAAAGTCTATTCGAAGCGATTCAGGAATCCAGATCCCCGAAGTTATGCGAGGCTTACAGCAACTCCAAGCAGAGCTTCCAATCCGTCCGCCGCTGAGGCCGCTCCAAACGAGGACCGCCTCGCAGGAGACTTGGTTAATTAGATTGGAAAGCCGGTCCCAAGTTCAGAACCGACCGAAGTTACAGAAGCTACAGAATTCGCCTGGATTCGGGAACGAGCTGCCCGCAAACTAGTTTGCGCCGCAAACCAAATCCTTCCGGCTGCGCCGGCACCAGAAGTTCGGAACTCCCGCAATATCAATCGTCTACGAGCGCGAATCGTCACCGTCAAAGGAACTTCACTCCCGCTACCTGCGACAAGAAAACGTGCGCCAACTCGTTCCTTCTCTCGCGCCCCGCCAATTTGCTCCTTTTCCAATCGCCACTTACACTGATAATTTCCGTCGTGCTCAGATGATTGGACTGAAAACGTTTCGCGCCGAAATTCGCCCGACTCTGCGGCTTGCGATTCCGCTGGTTCTCGCCGAACTGGGGTGGATGAGCATGGCCCTCGTGGACACCATGATGGTGGGCCGTTTGTCCGACAGCGCGGTGGCCATCTCCGCCGTTAGCCTGGGAGGCATTCTGGTTCACGTGCTGGCGTTTTTTGGCGGCGGGCTTTTGTTTGGCCTGGACACACTCGTTTCGCAAGCTTTCGGCGCAGGCCAGCGCGAAGATTGCCATCGTTCTCTTCTGCATGGAATTTATCTCAGCCTCGCGCTCACTCCCTTCCTGATGGCGCCAGTGTGGTTCTTTGATCCACTGCTTCGTTTCGTGGGAATTTCGCCGGACATCATCGTACTGGCCGTGCCATATTCCAAGGCCATGGCTTGGGGTACGCTGCCACTTTTGCTTTATTTCGCGGTACGCCGATGCATGCAGGGAATGAACATTGTTCGACCCATCGCCTTTGCCCTGATAACCGCGAACATCATCAACGCCGTCGGCAACTGGCTTCTCATCTACGGCAAGCTAGGCGCGCCCGCGATGGGAGCCGTTGGTTCCGGTTGGTCCACTGCTTGGGCCCGCATCTATCTTGCGGCTGTCCTCGTCGGCTATTTACTTTGGTACGACCGTGAGCACCGCACCGAATTGCTGCGCACTCCAATTCAACCGGAGCTGGCGCGCATTCGGCGGCTCATCGCCCTCGGCTTTCCCGCAGCGATGCAGATCACTTTGGAAATTGGCGTATTCGCTCTGGTCACCGCGCTCATCGGCCGCCTCGGAGCCATTTCGCTTGCGAGCCATCAGATCGCGTTGAACACGGTTTCCTTCACATACATGGTGCCGCTCGGAATTTCTTCGGCTGCCGCCGTGCGTGTGGGTCAGGCCATTGGACGCAGGGATCCGTCCGGCGCTTCCGCTGCGGGTGACAGCGCGATTTTCTTCGGCGCAGGGTTTATGACGCTAGCGGGACTTGCCCTACTGGTTTTCCCGCGCGTCATCGCGCGCATCTACACTCCGGATGAAACCGTCATTCGAAACACGGTGCTTCTGCTCGCGGCCGGCGCGGCATTTCAATTGTTCGATGGCATTCAAACTGTGGCGACCGGGGCGCTGCGCGGCGCAGGCGACACGCGCACGCCCATGCTTTGTCATTTCACGGCGTATTGGATTATCGGCCTCCCGCTGGGCGCTTGGCTGTGTTTTCGCCGGGGATGGGGTGCTTTCGGGCTGTGGTCAGGGCTGAGCCTTGCATTGATATTGATCGGAATCGTTTTGCTCTTCGCGTGGCGCCGCACCGTTCGCACACTGATCGAAACGGCCAATGAAGCTGAGCTTGTTCGCAACTAGCGTAGAGAATGCAGGAGAAGAAACTCAGGAAAAAACTGTTCAACTACATTTTGTAACGGCCGAGGTCGTCGTCGGAAAGACCTTCGAGCCAGCTGCGGAGCTGCTCGTTGGTGTTGCGCTCCGAAATGGCGCTGGAGACTTTTGAGCTTTTTAGAACTTCCTCGTCCACGAAGATGGGGCAATCCATGCGAAGCGCCAGCGCGAGGGCGTCGCTGGGCCGCGAATCTATGGTCATCATCTGGCCTTCGCGCTCGACCCAGATCACCGCATAAAACGTATCATCTTTCAAATCGTTCACGACGATTTTTTGCACGCGCACATCAAGACCCAGGAAAACGTTCTTGAGCAGATCATGAGTCATGGGACGCGGCGTCTGCACTTTCTCGATTTCCAGAGCGATGGCGTTGGCCTCGTAGATGCCCACCCAGATCGGCAGAATGGCCTGGCCCTGTACATCCTTGAGCACGACGATGGGCATATTCGTCACCGGGTCCATCATCAGGCCACGGATTTTCATCTCCACTTCCATCGAGGCCCCCTAGATGACGTGCTCGCCCAACAGGCTATTCGGAGTCGCGTCCGTAACGCGAACCTGCAGGTAGGTTCCCAGAAGCTCTGGCGCTTGTGAAGCAAAATTTACGACCCGGTGCGATGTAGTGTACCCGGACCATTGGTTCTCGCGGCGCGATTTTCCGCTGACAAGAACGTTAAATGTTGCTCCAACGAACGAAGCATTCCGGGCTCGTTGAATTTCGCGCTGTTTATCTTGGAGAATGGCGAGCCGACGGCTCTTTTCTTCTTCGGGGATCGAATCTTTCATTGAAAGTGACGGTGTATTTGGCCGAGGCGAATACTTGAAAGAAAAAAGGCTGTCGTACCGTACCTGGTTCAGCAAACTCAGCGTTTCGTCAAAATCAGCTTCCGTTTCGCCAGGAAAGCCCACGATGATGTCTGTGGTAATGGCGATCGGACGTTGCGCCGCGCGAATCATGTTGATCTTCTCAAGATATTCTTCGCAGGTGTAGGTCCGCTGCATGGCGCGCAGCACTTTGGTCGAACCGGACTGCACGGGCAAGTGAACGTGATCGCAGAGTTTCGGCTGCGACTCAATCGCCTCGACAATGTCACGCGTAAAGTCGCTTGGGTGCGAGGTGGTAAAGCGCACGCGGCGAATTCCCTGCACATCCGCCACGGCGAGGAGCAGCTCCGAAAAGCGCATCCTGCGGGGGGTCGGGTCGGCGTAGGAGTTTACCGTCTGCCCCAAAAGTTGAACTTCGGAGTACCCGAGTTCGGCGAGTTGCCGGACTTCCCGCAAGATCGAATCGCTGGCGCGGCTACGCTCGGGCCCGCGCGTGAAAGGCACGACGCAGTAGGAGCAAGCTTTGTCGCATCCCTCGATGATGGTCAGATAAGCGCACCAGGGATTGTCGCGGCGCGTCATCTGCGTTTCGAAAGTTTCGTCCGTGTCCGTATCCAGGCCCGTGACGCGATGATTTCCGGCTTCGAGTTCCGCCAGCATCTCCGGCAGTTTTCGATAGCTCGCCGAGCCGCAGACCAGGCTCACCCACGGCGCGCGTTCGAAAATGTCCTCGCCTTCCTGCTGCGCAACACAACCCAAAACCCCAATAATCTTTCCATCCTTCTGCTTTTCCCGGTATTCACCGAGCCGCGAAAAAACCTTCTGAGCCGCCTTTTCACGAATGCTGCAGGTGTTGTAGAGAATCAAAGAGGCAGCTTCGGGCGATGCGACCTGACGATAGCCTCGGGAAAGCAGCACACCGGCGACTTTCTCTGAGTCGTGATCATTCATCTGGCATCCGAACGTTTCGAGAAAAAAGGTGCCGCGTTGGGAAATCGTCGAAGGCGGACTGGAGCCCGCAGGGAAAACAGAGAGCGGAGCGGTCAGTTGTTGCAGCTCGATGTCGAATGGTTTGCTCATGCGCAAATCGCAGTTTATCACACCTGCTTTCTTCCAAGCCCGTCCCCGGCATCTCATTGAAAGAACGTCTTCCAGTGCCCGATAAGCAGCAGAATTAGAAACAGATGCATCCAATTGGTTGCGGGCTGTGGGTGCGTGTGCTACGTTTCTTACGCCCAGAAAAATGCCGACCGCTCGCGGTCAGAAAGCATTTGTTCTTACTGAGGGGTACATCCTTCTGTTCACCACGATTTTTGTAACCGATATCGGAAACATCCTCACGCAAACGGGCTGGGTCGCGCGCGGCGTTCTCCTGATTCTTCTTTTCTTTTCAATCGTGTCCTGGGCCATGATTCTCCAAAAGCTGGGACTCTTCTCCCGGATCCGGGGCCAAAGCGACCAGTTTCTTCGCATCTTTCGTGCGTCACATGGGGTTGCCAATCCGCAAGCCCTAGCCGCCGCCATTTCGCCGTTCTCTTCGGTCTACCTGGCCGGCTACCGTGAATTGCAAAGCCAGGTCGGGGGCAGCAGCGGCAATCCTCATCCACCGAAGCTAAAAAGCCTGCAAGCTGTTACCGTGAGCATGCAGCTGGCGTCCGCGGAAGAGGTTCGCCGCGTGGAGAAAGGTATGTCGTGGCTCGCGACGACGGGCTCCGTCAGCCCTTTCATTGGTCTTTTCGGAACCGTCTGGGGCATCATCGACGCATTCTCGGGCCTCGGCAGCGCGGGCGCCGCGAGCTTGCGGGCGGTCGCGCCCGGCATCGCCGAAGCCCTGGTGACCACGGCCGCGGGCCTTGCCGCGGCGATTCCCGCGGTTATTTTTTACAATCAATTTTTGCAGAATATCCGCGATCTTGCGCAGCGGTTGGACACGTTTGCAATGGAAGTAACGGCGCAGATCGAAAAGACGTTTAGCTAGCGGCGGCTGCGGGCTCAGCCGCGCGCCGCCAGAGAATTAGATCATGCCGCAATTCTCCAAAGGCACGCGAACTTCGCTCTCCGAGATCAACATGGTCCCGTTCGTGGACGTGGTTCTCGTGCTGCTGATTATTTTCATGATCACTGCGCCGATTCTACAGTCTGGGATTGAAGTGGACGTTCCCAAGACACGAACAGTGAAGGAGATCAATCAGGAGCGCCTGGTGGTCACGGTGGACAAGGCCCAGCGCATCTATCTCGGGAACGAGCCGATCAACATTCACCAGTTGGGATCCAGAATCCATTCGGAATTGAAGAACAAGCAGGATGGTATATTCCTGCGCTGCGATGAGACCGTTCCCTTCGGGAGCTTTGCCGCGGTAGTGGATGCGCTCCGCCAATCGGGCATCAACAACATCAGCATCGTCACCGAGCCCATCACTACACGCGCGCGCACTCCATAGTATGGCTATTGCCGCCTCCAATTCGATGGACCGCTTCGGGAGTACACGATACGAGGACCAGAGCCTCCGACAGTTCCTCATCTACTCGATTATCATGCATGCCAGCCTGGCCGTCGTCATCATCGTCTCTGCCTATATTCAATTTCGACAAAGCCGCTGGGGGGGCGTTGGAGGCGAACTCGGCGGGACGAAAGTGAACCTGGTCTCTGCCGCGGGCATCCCCCTGCCGAAGGAAGCGGTGGTTACCGAGAGCAAGGCGGTGGACCCCACCAAGGGCCTCTACAAAGAAGAGCCGCCCAAGCCGCCGGAACTGAAAACCGAGGCGACAAAGATTCCCAAATTTGAGAAAGAAAAAAAGCTTCCGCCTTCACCGAAGTCCCGGACGTTCGAAAGCAAGACTCCTCCCCCGGACAATGCGGTGCCTTACGGCAAAGGGGGCAATCCCGATTTGCCGACGGGCTATTCGCAAACCCCCGGAGCAGGTTCGAGCGGCGTCACCGTGCAAGGCCAAGGCGGTGCGGATTTTGCTTCCCGGTACGGCTGGTATATCGAGGCGGTGAAGAACCGAATTTACAGCAACTGGCAACAATGGACGATCGATGCCGCCGCGCGCACTTCCCGAACCATGCACTGCGCGGTCTCTTTCACCATCAATCGAGACGGCTCGCTGAAGGACTGGCATATTTCGGAGTCCAGCGGAAATTCGTCGTACGACAATTCAGCGCTGCGGGCCGTGATGAGTTCGAATCCGGTAACAAAACTGCCAGGCGATTACGCCGGCAGTTATGTAGTGGCGACGCTTGATTTTAATCCGCCGTCCATTCGATGAGGGGGTAACGTCGGTTCCTAGGAGTCCGGAGGTGAGGGTGCACACAAAGCAAAGAGGGCTTCGTTCGGTGTTGGCGTTCATCTTTCTGAGTTTCGTTGCCAATACTGCTGGGGGACAGGATTGGTTCCGAACCGCCATCGGCATGGACGCGAACAAGCCGCGAGTGGCGGTAGCGGACTTTGTGGCGCGGGCCGACTCGGCCAAAAACCATTCCGCGCTCTTCACCCAAGTTGTTCGCGATGATCTTCAGTTCAGCGGCATTATCGAACTGGCCAGCCCGAGCTTCTACCCTCCTCAGGCACCTGGCGTTCCCGCGGAATTGAGATTTCCGGCTTGGACCGATCCGCCGACGAATGCAAATTTTGTGGGCTTCGGGAATCTTTCCGAGAGCACGGCAGAAGTGGCCATTGAGGCCTGGCTGTATGACGTTCGAAGCCCTACATCTCAAGCAGTTGTCGGCAAAGTTTATCGCGGGGCGCCGACGGATCCGCAAGTGCGGAGATTCGCGCATCAATTTGCGGATGAGATCATCGGCAAACTCTCCGGCGGCTTGCCCGGCGTGGCTGGGACGCAAATCGCATTTGTCAGCTCGCGCAGCGGTTCGAAAGAGATCTGGGTGATGGACTATGATGGGGCCAATCAGCGGCAGCTAACCGCATTGAAATCCATTTCGTTGACACCCCGCTGGTCACCCGACGCTTCGCGCATCGCGTTCACCTGCTTTGCTCCTTATGCCGGTGTGACCAGCGCGCAAATCTGCATGTATTCGCTGGACACGGGAAAGCAGGTTTCCTTCCCTCGATTCCGCGGCACAAATAGCACTCCGGCATGGTCGCCGGATGGCACGCAGATCCTCTTCTCCTCCTCGATGCTCGGAAACCCGGAACTCTTTGTTTCTGACATCAATGGCGGCCGCCCGAAGCGCTTGACGATAGCGAATGGTGCGAGTATCTCCCCAACGTGGAATCCGAGAACGGGGCAGACCATCGCGTTTGTCAGCGATCGCGACGGGTATCCACAGCTCTTTCTGATGAATTCCGACGGCACCAGCACCACAAAACTGGACCTGCCGGACATGGGTTATGTCATCGATCCGGCGTGGGCGCCGAACGGCCAACTGCTAGCTTTTAGTTGGCGCAGGCCCAGCGGCAACTATGACATCTACGTGATGGATGCTGCCTCGCAGCAGCTTGTGGAGTTGACGCGCGATCAGGGGCGCAACGAGCGCCCCAGCTGGGCGCCCGACGGGAGACACATCGTCTTCGAATCGACGCGCGGGGGCACGCGCCAGATCTGGACAATGCTTGCGGATGGCTCGCAGCCGCACCAGTTGACGGCGACAGGACATAATGAATCCCCGAACTGGTCGCCACGATGAAATATTTCATGGAACCTGCCGAAGGAGCCCTGCATCTCACAGGCAGGCGCCCTGTGTGTTGATTTTCTGGTTTGCAGAATGTGCAACCCTCTAAATACACGCCTTGGCGTCCGGGTCCGATGTATAATATATCGTGATACGAGATATTTCCCGAACCCAGCCCGCTGGTGGTAGGATATTGGCTCTATGGTGGGACGAACACGGGAATCTGACTGCTGAGGAGGATATGCATGAAACTGGCACCACGCTCGCTCTATCGCGCCGGCTTGCTCACTGCCCTTGCCGCCATTGTTTTTACCGTCGGCTGCGCCAAGAAACAGGTCGCCGCACCACCGCCGCCACCACCACCGCCTCCGGCGCCCGCGCGTCCGACCGTGACGCTACAGGCTAGCCCGGGTTCCATCAACAAAGGCGAGTCGTCAACACTCAGCTGGAATTCCACGGATGCGACGCAGCTCAACATCGCGCCGGAAGTCGGACCTGTAACCGCGCAGGGCTCGACCAAGGTCACGCCTCCGGAATCCACGACTTATACGATTACCGCCTCTGGGCCCGGCGGCTCTGCGACCGCTACGGCAATGGTTAACGTGGCTGCGCCGCCTCCACCGCCTCCTCCTCCGCCGCCTGACTACGATAAGATCTTTCTTCGAGAAGTGCGCGATGCGTATTTCGACTATAACAAGGCGGACATTCGCCCCGACGCTCGCGAAGCGCTTTCAAAAACCGCGGATTTGCTGAAGAACTATCCGCAGTTCAGGGTGACCATCGAGGGGCATTGCGATGAGCGCGGATCGACGGAATACAACCTGGGCCTCGGCGATCGCCGCGCCGCCGCGGTGAAGCAGTATCTCGTTTCGCTGGGAATCTCGGCGGACCGGCTCAGCACGGTGAGCTTTGGCAAAGAAAAGCCCTTCTGCATGGAAAGCAACGAGACGTGCTGGCAGCAGAACCGCCGCGGTCATTTCGTGAAAGCGAACTGAGCCACAGTCGCGGCCATTCGCGGAAACGACCGGCTATTGACAGACAGGGCCGCGAGCCCGGGCAAACCCTTGCCCACTCGCGGCCCTCTTATTAGAGTGAATGCTGCTTCCCTGGCCTGTATGATTTTTGATGGCCGCTCGATGGCCGACCTTTTGTTGGAGCCTTCTGGCGCCCTTTAGGAGGATCGTTCATGCGTATCCGCAATATCGCCATTTTCAGCGCCGCCATTCTTGCCGGCGCTCTCGGGGGAAGCCTGATCGGTCCCCGGCCCGCCGAAGCCGTCGCTCGGGAATTGATCGAATTACAGCGCGACGTGACGTCCCTGCTCCAGGGACAAAAAGATATGTCCACGCAAATGACCCAGGACCACACGGTCATGAAGACGCTCGTGGATCAGTCCAACGAAAATGTCGCTAAGCTGAGCGCCACGATGGGTTCGCTGCAGAAATCCGTACAGGATGTGCAAGCGAACGCCGGAGCGCGGCTGGACACGATGTCCACGCAGGTTCAGGGGCTCTCGGATAATTTGGAGGAGATCAAATCGCGGCTCGGCAAGCTGAACCAGCAGTTGGTGGATTTGCAAAATTCCGTGCAGAGCCTGGACGCGAAGATTCCCGGCGCCGCACCCGCGCCAACAGCGGGAACAACGACGCCGACCACGGGGTCGGTTTCGCCCGCTGGTGCGTCTTCAGTTCCGGCCGGACCTGCGCCTTCCGCCGACACGCTCTATTCGAACGGGCTTCGCGACATTCGCAGCGGGAAGTACGATCTGGCACGCTCTGAATTCCAGGATTATTTGAAGTATTACGGCGAGACGGACCTCGCTTCGAACGCCCAGTTCTACCTCGGCGAAATTGCTTATTCGCAAAAGAACTACGATCAAGCGATCGGAGAATATGACAAGGTCTTGACGAATTATCCGAAGAGCTTCAAGCTGGCGCCGGCGCGTTTGAAGAAAGGGATGGCGCTCGTCGAGCTCGGGCAGAAAACTTCGGGTGTTCGGGAGCTCCGCGAAGTTGTAAAGCGTTACCCCGGGACGGAGGAAGACCGGCAGGCCCGTGCCAGACTGAAGGAACTCGGGGTCGCCGTCACGGCGACGCGGTAGGCCTCGCGTTTGGTGCTTCCCCGCCCCGAGAGATTTCGCGGAGTTTTCCCGGCGCGCAAAGTAACTCCGACATTGGATTTCCCTTTTCAACCGTCGCATGTTATCTTCGCGGGCTACGGGGGAGTTCCATGTCTGTCAATAAGGTGATTCTCGTGGGCCGTCTGGGCCGCGATCCGGAAACTCGATATACCGGCGGCGGGCAGGCGGTCGCGAATTTTTCTCTGGCTACGGACGAAAGTTACAAGGATCGGAACGGCGAGCGGCAAAAGCGCACCGAATGGCACAAGATCGTCGTGTGGGGCAAGCAGGCCGAGATTGCTCAGCAATATCTCAAGAAAGGGTCGCTGATTTTCATCGAAGGCCGGATCCAGTCCCGCGAATGGCAGGACAAGGAAGGCCAGAAGCGCACCAGCTTCGAGATCGTCGCTAACAACTTCCGGATGCTCGGCGGACGCGCCGAAGGCGCCGCTGCCGCTGCCGGTGGCGGTGGTGGAGGAACGGCGGCCAGCGCTGGCCGCGGCGGCGAGGACGTCGAGCACGCGGCTCCAGCGGAGGATGTTTACGGCGGAGGCCAATCCAGCGGCGGCCCCGAAATCTCCGACGAGGATATTCCGTTCTGAAGCGTTTTCGTTTGCGGATCCGCTTTGGGATGGCTGAACCACAGGGTGGGTTCACGTCGGTCCAAGCAAAAGAGAGCCACTTGATTTCCTCGCCGAGCCCTCAAATCGATTGATATTGCGTCATCACTCAAGCTGCAGAGGTTCGTCAGATGTCGAGAACAAATCGTCAGCTTGTCTTGCGCCAAAGACCGCAGGGCCTTCTCGCGTCTGGAGACCTGGAGCTCACACAATCCACCTATCCCGATCTGACGGACGGGCAGGCTTTGGCTCGCGTCAAGTATTTGTCCATCGATCCAACGATGCGCGTCTGGATGGCCGTGGACACCTACCTTCCGGCGGTTGCCATCGGAGCGGTCATGCGCGCTCTCGGATTCGCGGAGATCGTCGAATCGCAGCACCCCGACTACAAGAAAGGCGACCGCGTCACTGGTCTTACCGGACTTCAGGAATATGTCGTTCTGGACGCCTCAACCAAGCAGACATTCCAAAAAGTTCCTAAGATTCCGTTCGTGTCGGACACGGTGTTTCTGGGCGTACTCGGCTTCAATGGACTGACCGCATTCTTCGGCATGGAGATTGCGCAACCGAAGAAAGGCGAGACCCTTGTGGTCTCCGCTGCGGCGGGCGCCACCGGCAGCATCGTTGGGCAAATCGGTAAGATTCAGGGTTGCCGCGTCGTGGGCATCGCCGGTAGCGACGACAAATGCGCCTGGCTTACGAAAGATTTGGGCTTCGACGCCGCCATCAACTACAAACAGGCCGACTGGAAAGAGAAGCTCGCGGCCGCCACGCCGAACGGCATCGAGATAGACTTTGAAAACGTTGGCGGTGAAATCATGAAGGCAGTGCTGGAGCGCATGAATCTTCACGGACGTGTCATTCTGTGCGGGCTGATCTCCGGCTACACGAAAGGAGATCCCGGATTGGCCAGCTTCGGCACCGTGCTCGTCAAACGCCTACGAGTCCAAGGGTTCATCGTTATGGACTATGCACCGCGCTTCATGGAGGCTGCCACGCAGCTTGGCCAGTGGCAAATGTTTGGAAAGCTGAAGGACCGCGAGACGATCGTCGAGGGGCTGGAAAAAGCGCCCGAGGCCATCAATATGCTCTTTACAGGGGGAAATACCGGTAAGCTGATCGTCAAGGTCTGAACGGGCGGCGATGCCGTCTGGACCTACCGCTGCGTGTTTTTCTTTCTCTCTTCGTCCAGGCGCCTCAGGAAATCTTCAAATTTGGGCTTCTGCTCGGGCGTCAAAATCGCACGAATCTGCTCCCGCCCTTTTTGACGCGCTTCATCAATCTGCGGTTCCGTCGATTGGCGGATCGCTCTGTACTGCGCCTGGACGCTGGCGATAATCGCTTCTACCTCCTTTTGCTGGTTAGGCGCAAGGCTAAGCTCCTGCGTCAGGCGCTGGACCTTTTGGGCACGCTTCTCACCCTCAGTCAGTTGCGGTGGGGGGACATTCCTTGCATGAACACCAAACACGTTTCCAAGCACTCCACCGAGGGCCGCCCCCAGAAGAAATACAAGGCCGACCCACAGAGCCGCCTTGCGTGTTGCGGACGTATCGCTCATGGATTCCTCTCTGCCATGCTGATGAGCACGTCATCCTGATTCATCGGCGGAGGCGGTGACTCAAAAAGATATTCCGGAGTCGCGACCGCCGCCGGTTGGTTGATCTTTTCAGGTGCCGGCCTTTCATAGAGCCAAGTGCCGGCAACCAGCAGTAAAGCGCCGGAAGCCAATGCCAGTCTCGAGGCGAGCCGGGGCACCACGACCCAGGTGCGCGCCGCTTCCTCGAATTCCTTTTCTCGCACTGCGACGGCTGCCAGGACGCGACCGGCAAACCAAGGCCCTGGCTCGAAGCCCTTTGGTACAGCCTCCTTCAAAATTTCCCGGGCGGTGAGCAAATCCTGCGTGGCCTCCTGGCAGTCCAGGCAGGCCACAAAATGGCTGCGAGCTATAGGAGTCATTGCCTCCAGTAATTCCTCGACACTTCCCGATCCGGGCCGCACGACCACAGAGTCCTCCAGCAAAGTTCGAAATCGATCACATTCATCGCCTTGTCGCTTCATCCGATTCCACATGTCGCTTCACCTCATTGACTGACGAAAACTCTCGCTGTGGCGGGACTCTCCGCCACCGTCTGCAGACCATTTAAGTCTCCTCGGCTCTTGCGCGGATCACAATTCGCCGTCGTGCCCGAAACAGCCTGACCTTAACGGTGTTGGCGTTCAAATTCAAAACTTCCGCAATCTCCTCAATCGAAAACCCTTCTACTTCCTTCAGGATCAGCATCAACCTGTCGCGGTCGTCCAAGCCCTCCAGCAGGCGCTCCACCCGCTGCCTTGCTTCCAACCGCTCGCTGATGTCCGGCCCGGGATTGACCTTTTCCTCTGAGGTGATGATTTGGCGGGCCTGCTCTTCGCTCAGATCGGACTCGTAGACCAGGGGCCGAACCTTCTTTTTTCTCAACAAGTCCCAGCATTCGTTCACCGTGATCTTATATAGCCAGGTGCTGAAGGCCGCACGCTGGTCGAATCGTTTCAGAGAAAAATATGCCTTGACGAATACCTGCTGGGCGATATCTTCCACATCCTCGCGCTTTCGCAGGATCCTGCTCGCCACGGCAAAGACGCGATTCTGATGCCGGCGGATAAGCTCTTCAAACGCCTCCTTGTCCTCGGCCTGAGCCCGGCTGACCAACTCGCGGTCATCCATGGCTCCGGCCGGCTTCTGGCCACGCCCCACAGACTCCACGACCGGGGGGAGCGTGCCTGTGGCCCCTAGTTTTGGGACGCGCGCCATCGGCATTCGGTTACAGTACCCTTCTCCCGTATTCCGCATATCGCATCAATTGTTCCATTCTACTTTTTAAACTTTTTACTTGCTTTCCATCTTACCGACCTGCAACAATGCCTCCATGATTATCGGTGACCGCCTTCGCGCACTCCGCGAAGAAAAGAAACTCTCCCAGGGCGACATCGAAAAGCGTACCGGCCTGCTTCGTTGCTACATTTCCCGCGTCGAGAATGGCCACACTGTCCCGGCCATCGAAACACTGGAGAAGCTGGCTCGCGCTCTCGAGTGCCCACTCTATCAACTCTTTTATGACGGCGAGGAGCCGCCGCAGTTGCCGAATCTCCCCAAGCGCAAGTCTTCGGATGATATCGCCTGGGGTAGCGTCGGTAAAGATGCACGCTTTCTCAACAAGCTTCGCCGCTTGCTGAGCAAGTCCGATGAAGGGGACCGCAAGCTCATTCTTTACATGGCTCAGAAAATGGCTCACCGCTAGTTCGGCAATCACGTTTCTTTGCGAGTAGCCGTTTGTTGGCAAGCATGCTTAAAAAATGTGGGAGGCCGCGCGATACTGCTGCGCGGCCTGCTTTTTCTAGGGTTGCCGTATTTCAGCAAGGCTTTAGTTCCATTTTGGAACAATTTGAGACTCTCTATAGACGCCTATCAGCCAGGAAGATTATTCCCACTCAATTGTACTTGGTGGCTTGGAGCTAATATCATAAACGACCCTCGTTACACCCCTGACCTCGTTTACGATGCGCGTCGAGATTCGTTCAAGGACCTCTGCAGGCAGCTTAACCCAATCCGCAGTCATCGCATCATCCGACTCCACAACCCTGACGGCGACAGTCAAGCCGTAGGTCCGGAAATCCCCCATGACTCCGACACTGTGGACGGGAAGCAATACCGCAAACGCTTGCCATACTTTGGCATAGAGCCCCGCCCGGCGAATCTCTTCTACCACGATGGCGTCGGCATCTTGTAGGGTTACTAGATGGGAACGGGTAATCTCGCCGAGAAGCCGGACAGCGAGCCCCGGGCCGGGAAACGGATGTTTCACGAGGACTTCCTCAGGCAGCCCCAGATCCTTGCCGATACGGCGCACCTCATCTTTAAATAGATCCCGCAGCGGTTCAATCAGGGAAAAAGGCATCTTTTCCGGCAGTCCGCCGACATTGTGGTGTGTCTTGATCGTGGCGGATGGTCCCTTGACGGAAACCGACTCGATTACGTCCGGATAGAGGGTACCTTGCACCAGGTAGCCAATCTCTCCGTGTGCTTTGCCAGCCTGGAGCTTTTGCGCCTCTTCGGCGAAAACGGAGATGAATTCTCTGCCGATGATCTTTCGTTTTTGTTCGGGGTCGCTTACGCCTTCAAGCTTGCCGAGGAACCGGTCGGAGGCCTCCACTCCGATGACGTCGAGTTTCAGACGGCCACGCAACATCTCCAGGGTGTGCTGGAATTCGTTTTTTCGGAGCAATCCAGTGTTCACGAAAATGTTTGTCAACCGTTCCCTGATGGCCCTATGGACCAACACCGCTGCAACGGTCGAATCCACGCCGCCACTCAGCGCGCAGATCGCCCATTTGTTGCCTACCTTGGCGCGGACAGCCGCGGTCGTTTCTTCAATAAACGCGGCACCGCTCCATTTCGGCTCCGCATTGCAGACGCGGAAGAGAAAGTTCTTCAGCATATCCGTTCCGCGTTCGGTGTGATTCACTTCAGGATGAAATTCGACGGCGTATATCTTGCGTTGCGGATCTTCCACGGCGGCGATAGCATTTTCTGTGCGCCCAACGGTGTGAAATCCTTCCGGAAGCGCCCGGACATGATCCCCGTGGCTATTCCACACGCGGAGAGATGCTGGAACACCCGTGAACAAGTGGGACGCGGCGTGCTCTTTGGAATCTTCGATTTGCAATTGCGCGCGACCATATTCGCGCCGCGCGGCTTTTTCCACTTTCCCACCCAGCGTGTGCGTAATCCACTGCATCCCGTAGCAGATTCCAAGGACCGGAATCCCCAGTGCAAGCACTTTGGGATCACACTTTGGCGCTTCGGGGTCATAGACGGAGCTTGGCCCACCGGACAATACGATTCCAGCAGGCTCTAACTTCCGGAGTTCATCGATGGAAGTGGTACACGGCAAGACGGCGGAGAACACTTGCTGTTCGCGAATCCGGCGCGCAATGAGTTGTGTGTACTGTCCGCCGAAATCGAGCACTACCACGCCGCCGAGTTCCGCCTTCATCCTGCCTCCCTGCTCCCGGTCCGGCTCAGCCATCCGCCTCGCTGCGCTCTCCATCATGCCATCTCCCCTCACGCCACGACGAGATTCAACAGCTTGTCCGGAACAAAAATCCGTTTCATGATCCGTTTACCATTCACGTGGTGCGCGATGGACGGCTCCGCCTGCGCCAATTTGACGACTTCTTCTTCCGTTGTTCCCGCGGCCACTTTCACTTTGCCCCGCAGGCGCCCGTTCACCTGAACTGGGATTTCGACCTCTTCATCCTTCGCCAGCTGAATCTGCCCTTCTATCAAGTCTGGCCATACGGCATTCCATAACCCATTATCGTGACCCAACATTTCCCACAACTCCTCAGCGAGATGTGGCGTCATCGGGGCCAAAAGCAGGGTAAGTATTCGTATGACTTCCTTACGAATTTCTGGACGAACGTTTTGCTCTAACGGCTCGAGCGAGTAAATCTCGTTCGTCAATTCCATAATCTGGGCAATTGCCGAATTAAAATGCCAGCGCGTCTCGAAATCCTGCGTGACCCGCCGCAGCGTCTTGTAGGTAAACCTTATGAGCTGTCTTTCCTTCTCAGTCATTCCCTTCGGGTTAAGATCCCAATCTCCGACCGTTCGGAGTGAACCGGCGTGTTTCTCCACCAGCCGGTAGACGCGATTTAGAAACCTCCAGGAGCCTTCGATGCTCTCCTCGCTCCACTCCAGATCTTTCTCTGGTGGCGCCGCGAACAGCGTATAGAGCCGTCCGGTGTCCGCCCCGTATTTTTCCGCCATGTCAATCGCGCCGACGACGTTGCCCCTCGACTTCGACATGGCCACGCCACCCTTTTGCACCATTCCCTGAGTAAACAGGCGCGCGGCGGGCTCGTTGTGCTTGATGAGTCCCAGGTCACGCATGACTTTGCACCAGAAGCGCGAATACAGGAGGTGCAGAATGGCGTGCGTGATGCCGCCGATATACTGGTCAATCGGAAACCAGTAGGCGACCTTCGACGAATCGTACGGCGCCTTGTCGTTCAGTGGATCGCAATAGCGGTAGAAATACCACGACGAATCGACGAAAGTGTCCATCGTGTCGGTCTCTCGCCGCGCCGATCCGCCGCATTTCGGACAGGTAGTATTCACGAACTCCGGCGTGGATGCCAGCGGGGACTCGCCCATTCCGGTCAGCTTCGGATTCGGCGGCAGAAGGACGGGCAAATCTTTGTCCGGTACGGGCACGATGCCGTCTTTTTGGCAATACACGACGGGGATCGGCGTGCCCCAATACCGTTGCCGGGAGATGCCCCAATCCTTCAGACGAAAAATTGTTTCGCCGCGGCCAAAGCCTTTCTGCTCGGCGAACGCGGTCATCTTTGCAATGGCCTCTTCGGGCGTGAGGCCATTGAAAGGACCAGAATTCATGAGACGGCCTTGCACGTGCTCGTCGAAAGCCGCTGTCATTTTGTCCTCGACAAGGGTTTCACCCTCAAGCGGCTGAATCACCACGCGCACAGGCAATCCGTATTTTCTGCAAAAATCCAGGTCGCGCTGATCGTGCGCAGGGACGGCCATAATTGCGCCGGTACCATATTCCATCAGCACAAAATTTCCGACCCAGATCGGGATCTTTTCTCCGTTGAAGGGATTGACGGCGTGCCGTCCAGTGAAGAATCCTTCCTTCTCCATCGTCGCCAGGTCTTCGGTCTTCACGGAGGTCAGCCGCATTTTGGCCAGCTTGGGCTCCGCTTCAGCTCTTGTGGGCGAACCTTCCAGCAGTTTCGCCGCAATTGGATGTGCTGGTGCAAGAATCAGCGCTGTCGCGCCGTAAATCGTGTCGATGCGCGTGGTAAAAACCTCAATCGGATGCGCGCCACCGATCTCTGCAACCGCGAATTTCACCTTCGCGCCTTGTGATTTGCCGATCCAGTTTCTCTGCATCAGGATGACCCGCTCGGGCCATCCCCCTTCGAGTTCCTTCAGGTCGTCCAGCAACTGATCCGCATATGCCGTCGTCTTGAGAAACCACTGCTCAATCTCGCGCGATTCCACGAGCGTGTCTTCATGCCGCCAGCAGTAACCGCCGTTCACCACCTGCTCGTTGGCCAGCACGGTGCAGCACTTGGGGCACCAGTTCACGCGGCTCTTTTTCCGGTATGCGAGCCCACGCTCGAGCATGCGCAGGAAAAACCACTGGTTCCAGCGGTAATACTCCGGCTCGCAGGTCGAGATCTCGCGCCGCCAGTCGTAGCTGAACCCAAACCGCCGCAGCACCCTCTGAAACTCAGCAATATTGTTGTTGGTCCAGGTCCGCGGGTGAGTGTTGTTCTCGATCGCGGCATTTTCCGCGGGCAGGCCGAAGGCATCCCATCCCATCGGATGAAGCACGTTGAATCCGCGCATCCGCTTCACACGCGCCACCACGTCCCCGATGGTGTAATTGCGCATATGGCCCATGTGCAGAGTGCCGCTGGGATACGGCAACATTTCCAACACGTAATATTTCCGCTTTGGCGGATCGGCCTCCGCTTCAAAAACGCGCGCTTCCGCCCAGCGCCTCTGCCACTTGGCCTCGATTTTCTGCGGATCGTATCCCGATCCCACCGCCGGTGTGTTCTGCTCCGCCACGCCGCCTTATCCCCTCTTCTTCTTTGCCTTACTCTTCCTCGCTGTGCTTGTATTTTTCCCCACCTTCTTCTTGGCGCCCCGCTGTGTCTTCTGTGATTTTTGTGTTAAGAGCTTCTTCTTGAGAGCCGCGGTCAGCATGGAAAAGCCCTTCTCCGCCGCCGGGGCCTGCTCCTTCAAGCCCGCCAAGTCCCACAGCGTGGCCACGTTTCGCCGGTCATCCCCCGGATCATCGATCGGCGTCTCGGCGATAAAAGCCCGCCCCGGCATTCCTTCCGGAGCAGCCGCGCCGAACCGCGGGTGCTGCAAAATCCTGGAAAACGCCACCGCTCCGATCTTTCCTTTGCCGATGTGCTCGTGCCGGTCCACGCGCCCACCCAAAGGGACCTTGGAATCATTGGTGTGAAATACCGGCACGTTTTCAAGTCCGATGGTGCTTTCAATCTGACCGATCGTCGAAGCTAATCCATCGACGCTCTTGATGTTGTATCCCGCTGCAAAAAGATGCGCCGTATCCAGGCACGCTCCGGACGGGATGGCATTCAACCCGCCCAAGATTTCTCCCACTTCTTCGAGCCGCGCACCGACTGCCGTCCCCATTCCCGCCGTATTCTCAATGAGAATCTGCAACCCTCCCAGCGGCGCCCGCTTCGACGCCTGCTTCAAAGACTCCACGACGGTGGAGACGGCGTGCTCCGACGATGCCTCTCCGCGCGCCCCGGGATGTACTACCAGAAAATCGGCTCCCAGCGTTACGGCTCGCACAATTTCGTCGTGGAATGCTTGTATTGATCGCGTTCGCAGCATGGGCTGTTGCGCCGCCAAATTGATCAGATAGTTGGCGTGGATCACCAACGGCCCGAGCCGCAGCTCTTCGCGCCGCGCGCGAAACGCCTGCGCGTCCACGTCGGCAATCCGTGCTGGTCCGCCCTGCCACATCCGCGGGCTGGCCGAAAAGATTTGCAGAGCGTTGCAGCCTAGCTTTCGCGCCGCCTCCAAGGCGTTCAGGTAGCTTCCAACGATGGAGGTGTGGATGCCGATCCGCAAACTTCCGTCCATCCAGGATGGCGGCAGCGGTTCAGGCTCAGGTTCGGGGCGGTATTCGTCTTCGGGATCGAACTCCGTGGTTTGGATGATGGGCTGATCAGGCATGCCTGTTGAGAATTTCTGCTCCGTCTTAAACTGGCTATTCTACCACACGAGCCAAATCGCTTTGCCCTACGACGATTTGCGGCCCTGCGGCGGCTTGCCGTAGACTCATTCTTCACTCGCTGCGCCGGGAGAGCCATCCATGCTCGTTGTAATGCAGTCGCACGCCACCGAGGAGCAGGTCCGCGCCGTTTGCCGGCGCATCGAAAGCCTCGGCCTTAAAGCACATCCCATCCCCGGCACGATCCGCACCGCCATCGGCATTACTGGGAACAAAGGCGCCGTCGATCTTGGCGTCCTGGAATCCATGCCTGGCGTGGGGGAGTGCATCCCTGTCAGCAAACCTTACAAACTCGTCAGCCGTGACGTCAAAGAGGAAGACAGTATCCTTCGCATCCCCACTCCATCCGGTGACGTGATAGTCGGCGGCGACCATATCGCCCTTGTCGCGGGGCCTTGCGCCGTCGAATCCGAAGAGCAGTGCCTTGCGATTGCCGAGGGTGTCAAGAAATCCGGCGCCCGGCTCTTCCGGGGGGGCGCCTACAAGCCCCGCACTTCCCCATACAGTTTCCAAGGTCTTGGCGAGGAAGGACTAAAGATTCTCTCGAAGGTACGCGCCACCCACGGCTTCGGAATTGTCACCGAAGCCATCGACAACGAAAGCCTTGATCTCGTCGAAGAGTACGCTGACGTGATTCAAATCGGCGCGCGCAATATGCAAAACTTTTCTCTCCTCAAGCGAGCTGGCCGCGCCAAAAAGCCGGTCCTCTTAAAACGCGGGATGTCTGCCAATCTCGACGAATTCCTTATGGCTGCCGAGTACCTCCTCTCGGAGGGCAATTACAAGGTTGTGCTCTGCGAACGCGGCGTCCGCACATTCTCCGATTTTTCGCGCAACACGCTCGACCTCGCGGTTGTCCCCGCCGTAAAAAAGCGCAGTCACCTCCCGATTTTCGTCGATCCCAGCCATGGCACAGGCAAACGGCACAAAGTCTTACCGCTTTCCCGCGCTGCTGTGGCGGTTGGGGCGGACGGCCTCCTCATCGAAGTTCATCACGAGCCGGACAAAGCTCTTTCTGACGGCATGCAGTCCATCCTCCCCGAGGAATTCTCTGTCCTCGCCGAGGAAATGCGCCAAATCGCCGCGGTCCTCCACCGCACTATCAACTAAGGCCGCGCGCCGGTTTTCACGGTTCTGTAACAATCGCTTACCCCCTTCTGCCTACAATGCCATCGTCTACTCGACCCGAGGCGAAGCGCCGTTCACGGCATAATTTGTCGACTTCATGGACAAACGCAAATTTCTCTTCGCCTCGCTTCCCGCTCTCATCAGTGATATCGCCTGGCAGGTTCTCAAGGAAGGTCACGATGTCCGCTACTACATCGAAGGCGAAAAGGGCGCGACATTGCCGATGGCTTCCTACCCAAGTCCAAAGACTAGGGAAAAGATGGCAAGTGGGCCGACGTCGTCGAGAAAGCTCTGCGGGCTCCGATCCCTTCCTTGGCGGCAGCGAATATACCGGCCGCCTCGAGGACAACCGCTCCTTCGGTGACATCAACCTACCAAATCAAAGAACTGCCCCATTTTGCGGAATTTCTCGTACCGCGCGTCCAGCAGAGCCCGGATAGGCTGGTTCGTCAATTCCACCAATTGCCGGTCCAGCGCTTCATCGAGGAACTCCGCCGTCGCTTCGTGATCGGTATGCGCACCGCCCTCCGGCTCCTTTACGATTTCGTCCACGATGCCCAGCTCTTTCAAGTCCTTCGCGGTAATTTTCATGGCGATTGCGGCCGTCTCCGCCTTCGTCGAATCGCGCCAGATAATGGACGCACAACCTTCCGGCGAAATCACGGAGTAGAAGCTGTTCTCCAAAATGTTCACGCGGTCGCCAACCGCAATCGCCAGGGCGCCCCCGGAGCCACCCTCGCCCGTAACCGTGACGATTACCGGCACGGCCAGTCGCGCCATCTCCCGCAGGTTCCGCGCAATCGCCTCGCCTTGGCCGCGCTCTTCTGCATCGATTCCCGGATACGCCCCGGGCGTATCGATAAACGTAAGAATCGGCCGGCCAAACTTCGCCGCGAGTTGCATCACGCGCAGGGCTTTGCGGTAGCCCTCGGGCTTGGGCTGGCCGAAATTCCGGACCAGCCGTTGCTTGGTGTCGCGCCCTTTTTGATGACCAATGATGGCCACGGGGCGCCCATGAAATTTTCCCAATCCCGCGATGATTGCTTTGTCGTCGGCATAGCCGCGGTCGCCGTGCAGCTCAATAAAATCCGTGAATAACAAACCGATTAAATCCAGTGTGTACGGCCTTTGCTGGTGACGGGCGATTTGTGCACGCTGCCACGGCCCCAGATGTGTGTAGAATTCGCGCCTCAGCTCCCCGACCTGATCGCGAATACGCTGCAGTTCCTCTTCTGCTTCCGCATCGCCGGCTAGATGACGCAATTCCTCGACGTCTTTCTCCAGGCGCTCGATTTCTTTCTGCCGGTCCGCGGGCGGCGCCGACGTTTTGCTCTTGCTTTTCATTCTCATCCTGCCGCCATTTCCGCGGCCTGTTCTCCGCAAAGCTCGCGCACCGCGTCAACCAGCTCGGGCGTCACCTTGACACGTTGCTGCGCCTCGAGTAACGCGACCGAGCCATCCGGTGCGCACAGCTCAAAGACAACCTGGCAATTCCCCGGCGATACCGACAAAACATCCTCCAACCGGTCGAGCGTATCTTCCGTCAATGATTGTAATTGGAGCCGCACCCGAAATTCATTCGCGATTGAACGCTCCGGAAGTTCTTCCAGCCTGCGCGCTTCCTGCAGAGAGAGACGCGTCCCCGCTTCTTCGATTTGCACGCGAACTTTCAATAGGAGTGGACTGCCGGGCTTCAAAATCTGATCAAGGCGCGCAAAACTTTCCGGAAACGCAAGCATTTCCTTCACGCCCGTCACATCCTGGATCGTAAAGATGGCCCAACGCGCCCCTTTTCTTGAACGCATAGGCCGCGTCCCCACGATCAGCGCGGCAACCGTAATTTCCTTGCCGTTTCGCTGGTCTTCGACTTGGTCGATTGAAACTGTTTTCAGTTCTTGCAATCGGGAGGCGTACTTGGCAAGCGGGTGTCCCGAAACGTAGAAGCCTAGCATGGCATATTCGCTGGCGAGCCGTTCTTCTTCACTCCAGGGTGCGGCTTCTTGCAGTTCGAAGGGCATCGGCGCTGGTGCCGCCGCGGTCCCGAACAAACCGTGCTGCCCCGATTCGCGCGTTCGAGAAGCCCGCTGCAGTGCGGAAATCGCATCGTCCACGGAAGCCAGCATGGACTCCCGCGGCCCGAGCGAATCCATAGCTCCAGACTTGATCAGGCTTTCGAACACGCGCTTGTTCAAAAAGCGAGAATCGATGCGCTCACAGAAATCATAGAGTGACTTGAACTCGCCCTCACCAAGCCTCGATTCGCGAATTGCTTTCGCAGTGTTCTCTCCGACATTTTTTATCGCCGCCAATCCGAACCGAATTGATTCTCCGACCGGTGTAAAGTACAGATCACTTTCGTTCACGTCCGGCGGAAGAATGGAAATGCTCATCCCGCGCGCTTCGTTGATATACTTCACGATTTTTTCCGTGTTCCCTGCTTCCGAAGTCAGCAACGCGCCCATGAATTCGACGGGGTAGTGGGTCTTAAGATAAGCCGTCTGATAAGCAAGCAGGGCGTACGCGCAGGAGTGCGATTTATTGAAGCCGTATCCGGCGAATTCCTCCATCAAATTGAAGATGCGCTCAGCCTTTTTCTCCGGTATCTTATTGGCCGCGCACCCCGCCATAAATTTTGCGCGCTGCGCCGCCATCTCTTCTTTCTTTTTCTTGCCCATGGCGCGCCGAAGAATGTCCGCCTCACCGAGCGAAAAACTGGCGAGGAGATTGGCGATCTGCATCACCTGCTCTTGATAGAGAATGACGCCATAGGTTTCTTCAAGGATGTCCCTCAGTTGCGGCAATTCGTAGGTGACTTTTGTTTTGCCCTGTTTGCGGTTGATGAAATCGTCGATCATGCCGCCCTGAATCGGGCCAGGACGGTAGAGCGCGTTCAACGCGGTGAGGTCTTCGATCCGTGTGGGTTGGTACCGGCGCAGAATATCGCGCATGCCGTGCGATTCGAATTGGAAGATCGCGGTCGTCTCACCTCTGGCGAAAAGCTTGTAGGTCTCTTCATCCTCGAGCCCGAGGTTGTCAAGGTTGAGTTTCGGGCCACCGTTCTGCTCGGCCATGCGCACGGCATCGTGCAGCACCGTCAGCGTGGTCAGCCCCAGAAAATCCATCTTCAGCAGGCCGATGCGCTCAAGCGCATTCATGTCGTATTGCGTGGTGATTTCGTCGCGGTTCGTCTTGTAAACGGGGACTACATCCGTGAGCGGTCGCGGTGAAATCACCACGCCCGCCGCATGGGTCGAAGCGTGGCGTGACAAACCTTCCAGCCGCAAGGCGACGGCCATCAGGTCCTTCAGTCGTTCGTCGCTGTTGATCGCGGATTTGAGCTGGGGAGCTTCCTCCAGCGCATCTTTCAACTCGATTCCCAGCGTAGTCGGAATAAGCTTGGCCAGGCGGTCCACTTCACCGTACGGGATTTCCATCGCACGGCCGACGTCTTTCACTGCCGCTTTCGCGGCCATGGTTCCAAATGTGATGATCTGCGCGACGTTTTCCCGTCCATACTTTTGCGTGACGTATTCGATCAGTTCGCCGCGGCGCCGCATGCAGAAGTCAATGTCAATGTCAGGCATCGAGACGCGCTCGGGATTGAGGAATCGCTCAAACAACAGGTTGTATTGCAGTGGATCGACGTCGGTAATGCGCAGGGCATAGCTGACGAGGCTCCCTGCCGCCGAGCCGCGACCCGGTCCCACAGGAACATTCTGCGCCCGCGCGTAGTGAATGAAGTCCCAGACGATCAAGAAGTAGCCCTCGTAGCGCATCTTCTTGATCATCTCGATTTCCGAGGTCAGCCGGCGCTCGTACTCCGCCAGCGAATTCCGCAGAAACCCCTGCTGCGCCAATCGCTCGAGATAAGGCACGCGCGTGGCAAATCCTTCGCGAGCTACTTTTTCAAAATAACTCGAAGAAGTGTGGCCCTCAGGAACCTTGAATTCCGGAAACGGATTGGCGATACGCTCGATCTTCACGTTGCACCGCGACGCGATGTCCACCGTCCGGCTCAACGCCTCCGGCAGCTCACCAAAAACCTGGGCCATCTCCGCCGCGGTCTTGAAGTAAAACTGGTCCGTCGCAAATTTCATGCGATGCGGATCGTTCATGGTCTTGCCGGTCTGAATGCAGAGCAGCACTTCCTGGGCGTGTGCGTCTTCGTGGTGAAGATAGTGGCAATCGTTCGTGGCCACGAGAGGGATGCCCGTTTCTTTCGACAGCCGGACGAGTTCGGGATTTACGCCCTTCTCGATCGACAATCCCTGATCCTGAATCTCCAGGAAGAAATTCCCTTTGCCGAAAACATCCCGCAGACGATAGGCGTTCTCGCGGGCCTGGTCGTATTTTTCCTCGACCACGGCTTCGGTCACCGCACCCCGCAAGCACGCTGATAGCGCAATCAAGCCCTTGCTATGCCGGGAAAGAAGGTCGTAATCGATACGGGGGCGGTAATAAAAACCTTCAAGGAAACCAGCCGAAACCAATTTGATCAGATTTTGATAGCCCTCGAGCGATTCACAAAGCAAGACCAAGTGGTTGCTGCCGCGCATTCCCAGCTCGATTTCGCTGCGATCGTTCCCGCTCGCCCCAATCGCTTTTTCGCCGCGGTCGTGCCGGCTCCCCTTGGCGACATAGACTTCGCAGCCGATGATGGGCTTGACGTCACGCTTGCTCGCTTCATAGAAGAAATTCGCCGCGGCAAACAGGTTCCCGTGGTCGGTAATGGCCACCGCGGGCATCTTCTGCCGGGACGCCTCATCCAGAAGCTCGGTTGTCTCGCAAGCCCCGTCGAGCAGGCTGTAATCCGTGTGAACGTGAAGGTGAACGAACTGCGGTTGCCCCATGGATCTCGATTCTAAAACTCTCCCAGGATAATTGCATTACGCATTCTGACGTTTCCCACAGGCCAATCTAAAGCGCTGCTGCGACCGGCTACTTTCGCCCGTGACTCTTTTTGCCGATCGCCGCCGTTTTGCCATGATGCGCAGGGGCAACATGTTTAGTGGCCGCCTTGGCTCGCTTTGGTTTTGTTTTCTCCGAATGCTTTCCGGATGCTTTCTCTGCCGCATGCTTTTGCCTGGCTGCATCTCCCATGGCTGCCGCCGCATGTGCTCTGTCTGTTGCCTTCGAAGACCTCTTCTCCTTCTCTTTCTTTTTCGGCTGCTCCTTGATGCCGGAGAGTTTTCGAAGAATTTTCACGCGTTCTTCGGGTGTCTTTCCGCGGCCTGTCAACTGCATAGCAAAGACTTGTTCGACGATCTGGTCAAATTTTGGCCCGCGCGCCATACCCAGCGCTTCAAGTTCCGCGGTAACGCCGGGAATCCCGACGCGGATCGGCCTCCACTTGTTCAAATAAGCCCTGATCTTCGACAGCGCTCCCGAGTTTCTCGACTCCGCCAGCAAATAGGCTAGCCGCTCGAGAGGCAGCTTCTCCAGGAAGCGATAAGCGTCAAGGGGCGCCTTCATCTTTCGCCCGGCCAACTCCTTCTGAGCTTCCAGCGCCTCTTCCTCGAAGCCCAGTATCGCATCCGCCTCCGTTGCGCGGAACCCCGCCTTCGAAAGGACGCCCGCTTGTTCGCGATCCTTCAGTCTTCCTAGAATTGCGAGGAGCATGGGTGTCGCTAGCCTTGGCCGAAGTCCGGCTGTGAACAGATCCTCACGCACCTTCATCAGGTGGTTGATCGCGTCGTAATCGGGATGTTTTTTGGCCAGAACCGGGTTGATGGCTTCGAGCAGATCGTGTTCTTCCCAGGCCTTCAAAACGACTGCCGGTCGTTCCTCACGGGCCGCCGCGCGAAGCTCCCAGCCCGCATCCTCGGGCGTGATCGTATTGTGCAGCTCGCGCTCAATCGCTAAGTCAAACCATTCCTGCGTGCGCGCCTCAATCTTGAAACCAATACGCGCCGCGAATCTCACGACGCGTAACAATCGCACCGGTTGATTCGTGAAGGAATGAATCGTCAAGGCCCGTACCTCGGCGCGCTCGATATCGGAGAGGCCATTCGTCGGGTCGAGCAACAAGCCACGGGAGGCAGGATTCAGCGAAATAGCGATGGCATTCAACGAAAAGTCTCGTCGCCGCAGGTCTTCCATGATCGTCGACCAGCGAATCTCCGGCCGGGTTCCCGGACGAACATAATGATCATCCCGCGCCGCCGAAATACTCCCTTCACAGTCACCGGCGAAGAGCACTTCAACCTGGCGCAGCTTTTCATCTTCAAGAAGAATCTTTGCCCCGCCCTTTTCCAGTTCGCGGGCGATCTTGGACGGGGTGCCTTCCACCGTGAAATCCAGGTCGCGCAGCGAAGCGCCGGTAATCAGGTCGCGCACGGTCCCGCCGGTCAGATAGACGTTGAACCCCAGCGCCGCCGAGAGTTCCTGCACGCGCATCATCGCGGCGCGCTGCTCGGGCGAGAGCCGGCTTTCCAGCAAAAACATATAGTCTGGCATTGCGCTCCTTCTGCTTCAGGGTGTCCGCGCTGGCCGCCGCGGAAGCACCCGCAATGAGTCCCTGGCCTGCCGCGCTACGCGCGCGGGTGATGCGCTTTGTAAATCTGCTTCAACCGCTCCTCAACGACGTGGGTGTAAATCTGAGTGGTCGAAATGTCGGCGTGGCCGAGCATGAGCTGCACGGACCTAAGGTCCGCTCCGCGCTCAAGCAAGTGCGTGGCAAAGCTGTGCCGCAACATGTGCGGCGTAAGCGCCATGCGCATACCCGCACGTCGTCCATAGGCCGAAAGTATCTTCCAGACGCCTACGCGGCTCAGCGGCGCGCCCCTGCGACTCACGAACAACGCCGGAGTGCCGCGCACTTTGCCGAGTAGCTTCGGCCGCGCGTCGCGGAGATATTTTTCGACGATGGAGAGCGCCTTCTTGCCCACCGGAACAATTCGTTCCTTGTCGCCCTTGCCGATACACCGGACGCAGCCGACCTTGGCGTCGAGATCGCTCATGCGCAGCCCAATGAGCTCCGACACACGCAGGCCGGTCGAGTACAAGACTTCCAGCATGGCGCGGTCCCGAAGGCCGAGAGGCGTTTTCGCGTCGGGCTGGGAGAGCACCCGCTCGACTTCCTCGAGACGAAGATACCCGGGCAAGGAACGCCGGATCCTCGGTGATTCGAGGTTCACCGAGGGGTCTTCCGAAATCAGGTCCTGGATTTGCGCAAAACGGAAAAAGTTGCGCAGCGTGACCAGGTGACGGGCCACGGTCTTGCTCTCGAGGTTCTGACGGTACAGCCCCGCGAGGAAATCCACGAGAACGTCACTGCTGACCGCCTCAAGGCTGAGCTTGCGCTTGCTGGCAAATTCATCGAATTTCAGGAGATCGCGACGATACGCAGATACCGTATTTGAGGCGAGCCCCTTCTCCACCCGCACGTGGGTCAAGAATGACGAAATGGTTGCTGAAATTTCCATCAGGGCTCCACGTATCCGTTCGTGGCTCCAGCAGTACGCCGCGTGGCAATTCCATAAACTTCCTCGATTTCGTGGCAGCGGAAAAGCCAAGCGAGGGCGAGATAAATGGCTGTCGCTCCGACGATCATGGCGGCAAAAACGAGAAGCTGCACGAAGAAGGGCGCGTGCAACGCGAACCCAGCGTAATAATTCCCGAACCAGCACGCCACTCCCATAATGGCGGCGCACAAGGAAATCTTTGCGAAGGAACGCAAGATATCCAAGGTCCCCATCGAACCGTAGCGAAGACGAAAAATAATAAAGAGCGCGAAGAAATCGAAGAAAGTAGCGAGGGCAGTGGCGAGCGCCGGACCGCCGTTCTGAACGCGTTTGAAAAGGAATTCCAGGAAGATGATATTC
>DATKEV010000127.1:0-7716 GCA_035511855.1 Candidatus Udaeobacter sp. | reverse complement strand
AAACCGCCTGCGCTTATGCGTGGGCGGTTTTGTTTTTTGTGGTGCAAGATGAATTGAAGGAGGCAATGAAGATGACGCCTACACAATCGCGAGGACGGATCGAAACAGTCAACGGCGTTCAACTCTACTTCGAAATCAACGGAAGCGGTGAGCCGCTCGTGTTGCTGCATGGCTTCTCCGGTTCGAGCCAGGATTGGATGGCATCGACAACCGAATGGGGCGACCAATTCCAGCTTATTGTGCCTGACCTGCGCGGCCACGGCCGCTCCAACATTCTGTCGAAACCATTCCGGCATGAGGAGGCGGCCACGGACATGCTTGCGCTGCTCGATCACCTGGGAATCGGCTCTTGCAAGGGACTCGGAGTGAGCGCTGGAGGCAACGTCCTGCTGCACATGGCCACCAAGGAACCGGAGCGTGTCAAGGCTATGGTGCTGGTCAGCGCGACCCCTTACTTTCCGCCGCAGGCACGCACCGTCATGAGCCAGTATGCCGACAATCTGACCGACCAGCAGTGGGAAATCCTGCGGCACCGCCATCCAGGCGGAGACGCGCAGATTAAAGCTCTCCTGGCCAGCACCAAGGCATTTGCCACTAGTTACGACGACTTGAACTTCACTCCCCCATACCTCTCCACGATTCAAGCGCGTACGCTCATTGTGCAGGGCGACCGCGATCCGCTCTATCCGGTCGAGATTTCTGTTGAGATGGCAAGAGTGATTCGGCAGTCCAGCCTATGGATCATACCTAACGGCGGTCACGGCCCCGTCATCGGCGACAGATGGCCCGAGTTCCTGAAAACGGCTGCTGCATTCTTGCGAAACGTATAGTGCGATTCCCGCTCTGGGTGGATGACGAGCAAGTGGGAAGTAATCCCAAGCTAAGGTTTGCCGACGATCCATCCGGAATCGCGCTTCGCTTCCCGCAAGGCCGTTTCTTTTGTGGAACCCGGGAACCACGGCTGATCCTCCTTGACAGAGACTGCTAAACATTCGACACTGGCATAGTCTAACTATGTCAAGAGGTGCTCATTTGCACTCAGACGAGATTCCTCCGGGAACACTCTATCTGTTGATTTTAAAAACCCTCGCGCGATCCGGCGAGATGCACGGATATGAGATCGCCAATTCGATTCAGCAGACGTCGGACGATGTCCTCCAAGTTGAAGAGGGCTCCCTCTACCCGGCGTTACAACGGATGCTCATTAAAGGCTGGGTGACTTCGAAGTGGGGTACAACGGCCGGCAACCGCCGAGCTCGGTACTATCAGTTGACTCCGGCCGGACGCAAACAGCTCGCTCTGGAGATGACTCAGTTCGAGCGCGTCATCGGGGCGATCACCCGTGTGATGGAAGCGGTCTGAAAGGGGCTCGTTCATGAACTGGCTGCGTGAACTCGGAAGACGGATTTGGATGCTGGCGCATCGGCGCCAATTCGACGCGGACCTCGAAGAGGAGATGCGCCTGCACCTCGAAATGCGCCAGCAGGATTTGGAGCGGGGCCTGCAGGAACATGACGCTCGGGCCGCGGCCCGACGTCGATTTGGCAACGTAACCGTGTTCAGGGAGATAAGTCACCGGGAGTGGGGCTGGGAATGGTTCGAGCACCTCGGGCAGGACGCTCGGTACAGCCTACGGATCCTGCGCAAGTCTCCCGGCTTCGCCGCCGTTGCGGGGTTAACGCTGGCGCTCGGAATTGGCGCGAACACCGCCATATTCAGCGTGATTGACAGCGTGCTTCTCAGTCCGCTCCCTTACCCGGAGCCACAGCAGCTCGTCGCGATGAGGCAGAACGATTCGCTGCAAAACGTGATCGATATCCAACGACAAACACGCACGCTTTCTCAGGGAGGTGGAGTCAACATCGAGGCCATGGACTACACCGGTGGAACCGAACCCGTACAGATTCTCGCAGCGTACGTCGATGCGGGGCTGCTTGAAACGTTCAGGGTTCCGACGATGGTGGGCCGCATTATTGCGCCGGACGAAGATGTAAAGGGCGGACCCCGAAACATCGTCGTGAGTTATCATTTTTGGCAAGACTTTCTGAGCAGCGATCCGCACGCCTTGGGAAAGACGATACCTCTGAGTGGACGCGACTACACCGTGATTGGCGTAATGCCGGCGGGCTTTGCCTTGCCGAGGGAGCATGCGGATGTGTTCGTTTCGCTTTGGGTGGCTTATCCGGAGGCTGCTCCTTACCGGGGCGTGCATTTCATGAGGACGTACTGGCGGCTGAAGCCAGGCGTAACGCTCTCTGAAGCGCAGGCGGACATATCCACGATAGACCGCCGACTGGCAGAGGAGTATCCCGACAACGAGAGAGATCGGGGGACCTTGCTCGTCCCCCTGCAGCAATGGTTGACCGGCGACGTTCGACCGGCACTGCTGGTTCTCTTCGGAGCCGTGGGATTAGTGCTGCTGATTGCCTGCGCGAATTTCGCGGGGCTGTTGATGGCCCGTGCGATTGCGCGCCAGCAGGAGTTTGTAATTCGTGCGTCGCTTGGTGCGGGACGGAGCCGGCTGATTCGTCAGACGCTGACCGAGAGCGGGATTTTGGCAATCATCGGTGGCGCTGCCGGTCTGCTACTTGCGAAATGGGGCACGGGCTTTCTGGTTTCGCTCAAACCGGCGGAGCTGGAACGTTTCACGGGAATTCACATGGAGGCGCGCGTGTTCTTGTTCGCCTTAGGCATTTCACTGCTGACGGGCACCGTCTTCGGACTCGTGCCCGCCTGGTCGGCGGCGCACGCGGACGTCGCGGAGTCGCTCAAAGAAGGCGCGCGAGGTTCAACGGCAAGTCCCTTCGGTCAAGTGTTGCGCCAATTGTTGGTCACCGCGGAATTCGCCCTCGCGCTTATTCTCCTCGTTGGGGCCGGCTTAATGATCAAAGGGTTCTCACGGCTCCGCTCCGTGAATCCCGGGTTTAATCCAACAAACGTGATGACCATGCATCTGCAATTGCCAGCAACACGCTACGCGGAGATTCCACCTCAGACGGAGTTCCGCCGCCAGGTGCTGGCACGCCTGAATTCGCTGCCGGGTGTCGGCGCCGCGATGGTGACGGACATTCCGCTGAGCGGAAATTACGTGGGCCACAGTTTCGTCATCGATGGGCGTCCCCCGGTACCCGTCGGCGCCGAACCCGAAACGCAGACCCTGTCGGTGATGGGCGACTACTTCGGTGTGATGCAGATCCCGATTCGTGCGGGGCGCAGCTTCACAGCTATGGATCGCGAAGGACAACCGCTAGTGGCGGTCGTAAACGAAGAAATAGTGAAGAAGTTTTTCCCGTACGAAAACCCTCTCGGTGCGCGTATCGATTGGTCGCGAAGAACAGGACCGCACCAGTGGATGACCATCGTAGGAGTCGTACAGGACGTGAAGCATTCCGGACTCAATCATCCGGTCGATCCCGCCGTATACGCTCCGTTTGCGCAATCCGACGAGGCCTGGAGACGGTGGATGACCCTAGCCATCAGAACACCTGGCGCGTCCGCTCGGCTCATCGAAGATGTGAAGAAGCAGGTTTGGAGCGTGGACCGCCAGATTCCTGTGAGTGAAGTTCACACCATGGAAGACTTGATGGGTGTTTCGGTGGCGAACCAACGGTTCAATATGTTGCTTCTCGGGCTGTTCGCTTCGCTCGCGCTGATTCTCGCAGCCGTGGGAATTTACGGGATGTTGGCTTATCGCGTGGGCCAGCGCACGCACGAGATCGGCATCCACATCGCGCTGGGGGCGCAGCGGCAAGACGTGCTAAGGCTGATCGTCGGTGACGGAGCAAAGCTGGCATTCTTTGGCATCGCGATCGGGATCACCGGCGCAATTGTCCTTACGCGGGTGATGACAAGTCTGCTGTTTGAAGTTACGCCCACTGATCCAACAGCATTTTCGCTGGCCACGATCCTGCTAGCGATAGTCGCGCTGGCTGCATGCTATATCCCGGCGCGTCGCGCGATGCGCCTCGATCCCATGGTCGCCCTGCGGTACGAATAAATCATGGTTGCTCCGGATCGAGTTCGGGCGGTACGCCGAGCGAGATCGGAAAAAGAGAGGGGAAGGTAAGCCCGAGACGTTCGACTTCCTGGGTTTCACACACATCGGTGGAACCAACGGGACCCAAGGAGAATTCGTGGCGTGGCGCAAAGTCGGCTAGCAAGCGGAAGCGGGCAAAGCTGCAACAGATTAAGCAGCAATTGCATCGTCGTCGGCATGAGCCGCCAGCGCAAACCGGGAAATGGCTCCAGTCGGTCGTGCAGGGGTACCTCAACTACCATGCGGTACCGGGAAACAGCTTCAGTCTCGCGCGTTTTCGCGAACGGGTGATTCGACACTGGCGGTCGTCATTGCGCCGCCGGAGCGACAAGCACCGACTGAGCTGGTCGCGTTTCGGACGTCTCGCCGAAAGGTGGCTCCCAGTACAGCGCATCCTTCATCCGTATCCGCTACTTCTGCGAACCACTAATCCTTAAAGATAATTCTCTGCCTGATGTAAAGAACTTAGCCGCCACCTAGTAATACCAACGGCGGCGAGGGCAGCCGTCCGATCTAGATATGGAACGGAGGAAGGAGAAACACATGCGTAGAGAAACCTTAGCAATCGGGCTAGTTACCATCCCGCCCAGGGTTGAGAGGCGCGCCTCGAATTCCGTGAAGCGCAGGCAGGGAACCGTGGCGAAATTGTTGGGTATTCTATTCATTTCCGTGACGGCACTAGCAGCGCCGGCAGTCGATCCGTCCCGCGAAGAGGTGATCAAAATCGTAGGGCAGATTCAGCGGGCCGACTACGAAGGCGACCGCGCCGCTCTGAGAGAACTATATGAAAAACTAACGCCTGTTGCGCAGAGCACGAAACTTGCCTCCCGTGTGCGATATTGGCGGGGATTTGCCCTGTGGCGTAGGGCTATGAATGGATTCAACGAATTGGCTGATCCGAAGGAGTTGGGGGAAGATCTAAAGCAGGCGGTTAACGAATTCAATGAAGCGCTACGAATAGACCCTGGATTTGTGGATGCAAAGGTTGGGGCAGTATCGTGCCTGAGTAATCTCCTATTCCTAAACCAGAAGAACGCTGGGCGCGTGCAGGAACTGGTAGCACAGGCCGTGCCATTGCGCAAGGAGGCCGAAGCGGCAGAACCGGAGAATCCTCGCCTCCTTTGGGTGCTTGGTCCCATTTGTTGGTACGCTCCCCCGGAACGTGGATGCAGCCAGGACAAAGCGATGGAGATGGAGAGGAAGGGCTTGGAAGCGGCTCGGAAACAGAAAGGAGTGACGAGCGATCCACTGGAACCCTCGTGGGGTGAGCCGGAGTTGTTGGCAGCTCTTGCATGGACGAACTTCCACCGAACTGCACCGGACTTGAATGTAGCGGAGCAGTATGCGCGTTCGGCGCTTGAGCTTGTCCCCTACTGGCATTATGTGCGGGACATTCTGATTCCACAGATCCAAGAGGCCAAAAAGAAACCGCACTAGGAAATTCGAATCTCGCTCCGCCACCTGGCATTGATTATTCTCGAGGCGCTCAGCTATTCATAACGCAAGGCTGTCAGGGGATCGAGTTTGGAGGCGCGATAGGCCGGCACAAAACTGGCGAGCGCAGCGACGGCGGAGAGGGTAACGACCGCCATTACGAGAGTGAGCGGGTCGCGAGGCTTTAGTCCGAAGAGTAGAGATTTGGCCGCTTGCGCGGAGCCAAGTGCCAGGACAGTGCCAATCACCAAGCCTGTGACGGTAAGCACCGTCGCTTCGCGAAGAATCATGCGCAAGACGTCGACGCGCTCGGCGCCGATCGCCATGCGGATTCCAATTTCTTTGGTCCGCTGGATGACCATGTAGGACATAACGCCGTAGAGTCCAATGGCTGCCAGGAGCGCTGCCAGGAATCCGAAGAAGCCCGAAAGTGTGGCCATCAATTCGTCTTGCAAGAGCGAGTCGTGAATGCGCGTCTTGAGCACTCTAAATTCAAGGTCGATTCCGGGATTCACATCGGCAATCGTGTCTTTCATCGAAGCGATGAGGCTGGTCAAGGGAAGCGACGAGCGAATGAGAATTTGATCGTCGGGGCTGGGTTTTTCCTCCTGGGTGGCCGGGAAATACATGAACGGCAAAAATTCTTCGTGCATGTCCTGGAACTTGTTGTCGCCGGTCACTCCGACAATCTCATAGAGAGGGCGCGGCTTTCCCGGGTGTTCGTGAATACGGAATCTCTTGCCAAGGGGATCTGCACCCTTGAGAATCTTGCGCACAAAGGCCTGATTCACGATGGCGACCTTGACCGAAGTGGCAGTGTCGCGGTCATCGAAATCGCGCCCGGCGAGGAGCGGGGTTCCGATGGTCTGAAAATAGCCCGGGCCGAGAAAATTTTCCCAGACAACACCTGCGTCCTGATCGAAACCTTCGTTTATGACGTCGTCATTCCAGGTCATTCCGCCAAAAGGGACCATCATGGCGTGGGCAGCAGACGCAACGCCCGGGATGGCCTCGACACGTTTCACTAGGTCCCGCTTGTATTCGGTATAGCGTTCCTCGGGAAGCTGCAAGTGCGTGAAATCGACATAGGTGACTAAGATTCCGGTTTGCTGGAAGCCAACATTCAGAGTCGTCAGTTTGCGCAAACTGCGGACAAAAAGCAGCGCACCCATCAGAAGGACGACAGAGAGGCCCACTTGGGAGACGATGAGAATGCGCCGAAGACTAAAGCGCTCGCGGCCGACGGTCGCTCCGCGGCTCCCTGACTGGAGCAGTGTGGCGGGCTCGGCACGCGTGGCACGCAGGGCGGGGGCCAGCCCGAAGGAGAGGGTTGTCAGGACCGCGAGCGCGGTCGTAAATGCCAGGACGCGCCAATCCATTCCGAGATCCAGAAAAATCTGATTTTGTTGCGTGCTAATGAAAGCCACAAGCGTCCGGCTGATCGCGAAAGCTAGAAACAATCCGCAAACACTCCCGGCCACCGCGAGCAATAGGCTTTCCGAAAGAAGATCGCGAACCATTCGCCAACGGGTGGCTCCGAGCGCTCGCCGGATGGTGATTTGTCGTTCGCGAGCGCTGGCGCGGGCGAGCATCAAGTTCGCCAGGTTGGCGCACGCGATGAGCAAGACCAGTCCGGAGATTCCCAGGAGCAGCCACAGGGACGTCTCGGAATCGTGGCGCAATTCCGAAAACCCCGTGCTGGCGGAAAACGCACCGAGTTTGTATTCGAGATACTTCTTCGTTCCTTCGGCGTCATAAACGGGCGGAATCGTTTCCTGCAAAATGGCGGGGGTGACGGCGAGGATTTGGGCGTTAGCGCGGGCAATGGTCCATCCGGGTTTCAAGCGGCCGATGGAGGCAAGCCACCAGGCGTGGCGCATCGTCAGGCGGTTGTTGCGGGGATGGATTATGGGCTCGACACAAATGGGCACGGCAACGTCAAAGGTGTCGCCGATGGAAATGCCATTGAAGCCCGGCGGCGTAACGCCGATCACTTGAAACGAATTGCCATCCAGGGTCAGCCGTTTTCCAACCACCGAGGGGTCGCCGGCGAAATTTCGCTGCCAGAAGGCGTAACTGATGTTTGCTCCAGACATACTGCAACCGGGCTGGTCATCCTCCGGGCCAAGCAGGCGCCCAAGAATCGGCTCGACACCAAGGGCGTGAAAGAAGTCTCCGCTGACGCGGATGCCTTTCGCTTTGCGGACCTCCCCGCCGGTGGCCAGATTGAACTGCTGGTCGGACCA
>DATKEV010000126.1:0-39672 GCA_035511855.1 Candidatus Udaeobacter sp. | reverse complement strand
GCCAACGGCAATCGGAACATGTCCCAGATGCACCTCGCCCGCCAGGGCGTTATCACCGAGGAGATGCAATACATTGCGAAACGCGAGAAGCTTGAGCCCGAGCTGATTCGCAGCGAAGTCGCGCGGGGACGGTGCATCATTCCCGCGAATGTGAATCACCCGAACCTCGAGCCGATGGCCATCGGCATCGCCACCAAGTGCAAGATCAACGCAAATATCGGGAACTCCGCGACCAGCTCGAATATCGATGAAGAGCTGAAGAAGCTGCATCACGCCGTGCACTACGGCGCGGACACCATCATGGATCTTTCGACAGGCGGCGACATTCCGATCATCCGCAAGGCGATCATCGACGCTTCGCCCGTGCCGGTCGGAACCGTGCCGGTTTATGAAGCGATTTCCCGCGTGCGGCGGCCGGAAGATTTGACCATCGGGCTGATGCTGGAAGTGATCGAAGAGCAAGCCGAGCAGGGCGTGGATTACATGACCATTCACGCGGGCGTGCTGCGCGAGCATGTGCCGTTCGTGCGCAAGCGCATCACCGGCATCGTAAGCCGCGGCGGGTCGCTGATGGCGCACTGGATGGAGCATCACAAAAAACAGAATTTTCTCTACGAGAACATCGAAGAGATTTGCAAGATCTTCAAGAAGCATGACGTGAGTTTTTCGTTTGGCGATGGGCTGCGACCAGGGTGCATTGCGGACGCGAGCGATGAAGCGCAATTCGCAGAACTGAAGGTGCTCGGCGAGCTGACGACAAAAGCGTGGGAGCATGATGTCCAGGTGATGATCGAAGGGCCGGGACACGTGCCCATGGACAAGATCAAGGAGCAGGTGGACCTGGAGATGGAATGGTGCCACGAAGCGCCGTTCTATACTTTGGGGCCGCTGGTGATTGATATCGCGCCGGGCTACGACCACATCACCAGCGCGATTGGCGCGGCGATGATCGGTTGGCACGGCGCGTCGATGCTTTGCTACGTCACTCCAAAGGAGCACCTGGGGCTGCCCAATCCGGAAGATGTAAAGCAGGGCGTGATCGCTTACAAGATCGCGGCGCACGCGGCGGACGTGGCGCGGCACCGCCCCGGCGCGCGGGACCGCGACGATGCGCTGAGCTATGCGCGGTTTCTTTTTGATTGGAACAAGCAGTTCGACCTGTCGCTCGATCCGGAAACGGCGCGAAAAATGCACGACGAGAATCTGCCCGATGATTTTTACAAAGAAGCGAAGTTCTGCTCGATGTGCGGGCCGAAATTCTGCTCGATGAATATTACCCAAATGGCCGACGCCGAAGGCGGACACGACCAGACGGAGCGCAAACAGAAATTCGTCGAGTTGCTGGCCAAGGTGCAAAGCGCCTAGGAGATGTGGCTCGGCAGTCGGAGAGCCGAGTGAAACAATCCGGCAAGTTTAGACGTATTCATCAGCAGAAGCGGGCGGGGGACCTTGTTCGGGGCCACGCTCGAAGGAAAGGGGCCAAACATGACCTTCCTGATTCTCTCCGCGATCTTGTACTTCCTCCCGACGATACTTGCCCGGCACAACACCGATTTCATGGGGATTTTCCTGGTGAACCTGCTCTTCGGCTGGACGGTGATCGGCTGGATGATCGCGCTGGTCTGGGCCTGCTCCACAGAGAGAAACGTTCCCGTCCGGCTTGTTCCGGTGAGTTCGGGGCGGTTCTGTTGCCAGTGCGGCGCGCTTTCGCCCGCGGCAGCGCATTTCTGCGGCACGTGCGGCCGAGCCGTTTAGCGGAACAATCTCCAGGATAGACTCCCCAGGACAGACGAGTGACGAAATCCCAACCCGACGAAATCCTGCGAGAAGAGTTCAACCGGTGGGCGGAAGCCGGACGCGGCGAAGGGATGGAACAGGATCATCTCCCCATCGCTCTGCCGGTGTTGGAGAAGATGCGGCTCGCGGCGGCGGACAATGTTCTGGATGTGGGATGCGGAGCGGGGTGGCTGTCGCGGCGGCTGGCGAAATTGGTGCCCGCAGGGCGCGTCGTGGGGATGGACGTCTCGGATGAGATGATCCGGCACGCGCGGCGCGCCAGCGCAGATTTTGACAATTTGATGTTTGTCACGGGAGAAGTGGCGAAAATACCGTGGCAGCCGAATTTTTTCTCGCACGTGATTTCCGTCGAATCCTCGTACTACTGGCCCGATCCCGCCGCGGGACTCAAAGATATTTTTCGCGTCCTCCAGGATCGCGGATCGGCGTGGATCCTGATCAACTACTACCGGGACAATCCGCATTGCCACCAATGGGGGGAGTTGCTGGCGGTGAAAACGCACCTTCTCCTCGCGGGAGAATGGAGCGAACTTTTCCGGGCCGCAGGATTTTCAAGCGTCGCGCACGAGCGCATCGTGGATCGTTCGCCGTCGCCGGATGCTTACACCGGCCGGTGGTTTCGCGACGCGGAACATCTGCGCGCGTTCAAGGCGGAAGGTGCTCTGCTGATACGCGGAATCAAGTAGGCATCCCCAGGTTACCTTTTCCGAACCGCATTGCGCTGCTTGGAGAGCCTACGCGGACGGCCACTGCTAAGATTGAAGATACGGTTTCCCTTTCAGTGAACAGCAAGACGATTTCCGGCCTGGCTGAACCGATTTGCGAGCGATCGATGACTGATGCTATGCCCCAATTGAAAGTTCTCGTGGTGGATGATTCGCCCGTTTCCCGAAAACTTCTAGAGCATGCACTCTTTGCCGAACCCTATTCCCTTTTGTTTGCGAAGAACGGGCAGGAAGCACTTCGTCTTTTCACTGAACACAAGCCTGCACTTGTCATCACTGACTGGATGCTGCCGGACTTATCCGGCCCGGAACTCTGCGAACGAATCCGCACCGATGCGCATAGCTCGTACACGTACATCATCTTGCTCACAAGCATGACCGAAAAGAACAGTGTGGTGGAAGGATTGGCGGCTGGCGCGGATGACTACCTGACGAAGCCTTTTGACTCCAGTGAACTGCGGGCGCGGATCGGTGTGGGGCGGCGGATCATTGGCCTGCACCGCGAAATCGACGCCAAGAACAAACTGCTCATGGAGATGGCCCACACCGATGCGCTTACGGGCTTGCCAAACCGCCGCGCGATCGAAGCATGGGCGGCGCGGCAGCTGCGCGGCGCGGGTCGTCACGGATTTCCTCTTTGGGTTGTGCATGCTGATCTCGATCACTTCAAGGCCATCAACGACACCTATGGCCATGATGCGGGCGACCTGGTATTGAAGAAGTTCTCTGAAATCCTGAGAAACAATACACGCGCATCGGATATTAGCGGCCGGATGGGTGGCGATGAGTTCTTGGTAGTAATGACTCACGTGGATGACATGAACATTCAACAGGTAGTCGAACGCCTCCGCAAGCAGCTTGCTTCGGGGAAGTTCTTATTTGGAAGCGCGAGTGTAACGGTCACGGCCAGTTTTGGGGTTGCCGGGTTTCAGGGCAAAGAACCTCCCGACTTTTCTGCGTTGGTCCGGCAGGCGGACCAAGCCCTTTATTGCGTGAAACGCGCGGGGCGCAACCAGATCAAAATTGAATCACTCTGAGTTATTCGCCGACACTTCCTCGATTTCTCCCACATCCGGCAGTATGGTATGAGTGGGTTCAGGCAGGCTGCATGCGATGGGCGATCGCCACATAGAGATGAACCCGATCGAGGATTTCGAATGTCGTATTTGAACGGCGGAGTGGCCGTGGTGACCGGGGCGGGGTCGGGCATCGGGCGAGCGTTGGGGCAGCAATTGGCTGCGGCGGGCTCGGCGCTGGCACTTGCGGACCGGGACGAAGCCGGCCTGCAACAGACCCTGCAGTCGCTTCGAGGCAAGGGCGCGCTGGTTACGTCCCACGCGGTGGATGTCGCCGAAGAAGCCGCCGTGAGCGCATTTGCGGAAGATGTCGCCAGACGGCACGGGCGCGTGACACTAATTATCAATTGCGCGGGAGTTTCTCTTCACGGAAATTTCGATGAGATTTCGCTGGATGATTTTCGCTGGCTGATGAACATCAATTTCTGGGGCACGGTCTATGGAGTGAAGTATTTCCTACCCCTGCTGGAGCGCGAGAAGCGCGCGCACATTGTGAATATTTCGAGCGTATTCGGGCTGATCGCTCCCGCGGGGCAAGTTCCCTATGCGGCTAGCAAATTCGCCGTGCGCGGATTCACCGAGGCGCTGCGGCACGAGCTGGACGGAACAAATGTTTTTGTTTCCTGCGTTCATCCCGGAGGAATTCGCACGCCAATCGCGCGGCATTCGCGTCTCGGAGCGGGGACGCCCGCGCCGAAGCGCGAAGCCAATATTGCGCGATTCGAGCGGCTGGCGCGGACGTCGCCGGAAAAGGCAGCGGCGCGAATTTTGCTGGGCGTCGAGCGGCGGGAACGGCGTATGCTGATTGGTACGGACGCGTACCAGATCGACGTGCTGCAGCGCCTTCGTCCCGCTTCTTACTGGAAGTCGCTGGCGCGGAAGCTGGAAGACCCCCAGGCGGCGACCAACTAAACGCGAGACCGCCCCTGCGGGCCGCTCCGGAGGCGTGGAAGACATCCCGGGTTGGGCCCGAGGCATTTTGACGAGGCACGCTGGGGGAAGATATACTCCGCGGGAAGTGGGTCCGCTCCGGAAAGGTGCCGGAAATATGGGTGTACTGGATCAACGGTTCGAAAAGAATTTCATGATCACGTCGGTGGACTATGTGTTCAACTGGGCGCGAAAAAGCGCGATCTGGCCGCTGACGTTCGGGCTGGCGTGCTGCGCGATCGAAATGATCGCGTCGACGACTTCGCGATTTGATATGGCCCGGTTCGGGGCGGAGGTTTTCCGGCCATCGCCGCGCCAGGCAGACTTGATGATCGTGGCCGGCACCGTGACGCTGAAGATGGGCCCGGTGCTGAAGCGCGTGTGGGAGCAGATGCCCGACCCGAAATGGTGCATTTCGATGGGAGCGTGCTCGAGCGTGGGCGGGCCGTTCAATGCGTATTCGGTTTTGCAGGGTGTGGATAAGATCGTGCCGGTAGATGTGTATGTTGTGGGATGCCCGCCGCGACCGGAGGGACTCTTTTTCGCGCTGCTGAAGTTGCAGGACAAGATCGACCAAATGACGCTGGCAAAGCGGCCGACGGAAGTGCGGTTGCGGCCGGAGATGGTGGGAGAGTTCAAGAAAGGCGTGATGGTGGCGCAGACGCCGGAACCGAGATAGCTCAAAGAGGATGCACTGGAGGAAGGAGAAAGCCTCAAAGATGCCATTTGCAAGGGCCGCGAAGACGAACGAGATTACGCCGGGCACGATCCGGGAGTTCCATGTGGAGGGAAAGGCCATCGCTTTGGCCAATGTGGGCGGTAAGTTCTACGCCATCAACAATACCTGCCTGCACCGGGGCGGGCCTCTGGGGCAAGGCACTCTCGAAGGGAAAGTTGTGACATGCCCTTGGCACGGCTGGCAGTATGACGTGACCACGGGAAAAGTAAGTCAGAACCCGACGGTGGGTGTGGATTGCTACCCACTGGAAGTCCGCGGGGAAGACATTTTTGTCGATGCAGGGTAAGGCGTTTGTATATTATTGAAAATAAGATAATTACATCGATTTTGCCGAAATACCGCCACTTCTCTCAGTTCCTGTTTCCTTCTGCCTCAAATAGCTAACCCTCATATTTTGTTTCGCTTTTTAAGGACCAGCGTGTATATTGCTGGCGAATCTTAGCCTCGATGGCGACTCCGACTGCGCAACGACATTTTTGGATCTTCAGCGCCGACCCGCACCACTATCACTGGGACACACTTTTCGTAAAGGGCAAGGAAATGTGGCATGGGGCGGGCGGCAAGCCGGATGCGATCCGCGCCCTCAAACAGGCCCGCAAAGGGGATCGTGTCGTTTGTTACCACGGAGCGCCGGAGCGCTCGCTTTACTCGATTGCTGAGATCACCCGCGATCCTTATCCGGATCCGCACGACCGCGAGGGGAAAAAACTGGTGGCGGACCTGCGGGCTTTTGAAAAGTTGCCGCGGCAGGTGACGCTCGAGGAAATGCGCGCGAATCCGGCGCTGAAGAAAATGAAATTGCTGAAGAACGTGCGGCTGATCATCTCGTCGGTCAGCGAATTGGAATATCAGGAGATTCTGCGCATGGCTGGGATCGTGGCGACGCCCGGTATCCCGTTGCCTTGAGGCGCGAGCTGGCCCAAGACGCGCTGAAACGATTGCCGCGAATCAGATCGGAGAGAGATGTGGCTCTAAGTGGCCGCTGGGGATTTGCCGCCGTGAGTTTTGCCGCGCTTATGACTTTGCTTCCACAAGACACGAAAGACCGCGCGAAGCTGGAAGGCGTTCCTGGGGGAAAGACGCGTGTTCTCGATTTGAGCTATGCCATCAGCGACAAGCTCGTGCCGTGGCCCGGAGATGAGAAATTCTTCGAGGCGAAAGTGAATGCCACCGTCGAGAAGAACGGATACTTCACGCGGAGCTTCTGGATGCTGGAGCATTACGGCACGCATCTGGATGCGCCGGCACACTTTCCGCCGGGAAAGGAGACGGTAGATCAGATTCCGGTGAAGCAATTATTTGGTCCCGCGGTCGTGATGGATGTGCAGTCCGAGAGCGGCAAGGATGCGGATTATTTGTTGCCTGCTTCGCGGGTGGAAGAGTGGGAAAAACGTCACGGGCGAATTCCCGAGGGCGCGATTGTGTTATTGCGGACAGGATGGGCGTCCCGCTGGCCGGACGTGAAACGCTATCGCAATCAGGATGCAGCGGGAACGATGCATTTCCCTGGATTTTCCGCGGAAGCGGCGAAAGTGCTGATGGAGCGCAGAGTCAGTGGATTGGGTTGCGACACGCTGAGCATCGATTTCGGGGCGTCGAAGGATTTCGCAGTCCACCATCTGGCGCTGGGAGCGGGGTTATACCACCTTGAAAATTTGGCGGACTTGAGCGAGCTTCCGGAGACCGGGGCGTTTTTGATGGTGGCCCCGATCAAGCTGGAGGGCGGCTCGGGAGGCCCCGTGCGGGTATTCGCGGTCCTTCCTTGAGAAGGCTCGATTCTTGCCAACATTTTTGCGGAATTTTCACTTTTTCGTTTTTGCGCCAATACTCTTCGAGAGCATCCAGGTGATGAGTTCGGGCTCGGCGTAGGCCTTGTCCCAGGAATTGTGATTCACGCCGGGATACTCCGTGTAACGGACTTCACCACCGAGAGCCTTCATGGCATCGTTCATTCGACGTGATTCCGCGACGGGAACGACGGAATCGTCGCCGCCATGAAAAATCCAAGTAGGCGTGTTGCCGCCGATCTTCTTGGCGGCGTCGGTGTAGGGCTTGAGGTCGTCCGGAGATTGCTGGCGGGAAATGTCGGGCATCAGGATGCCGCCGCAAATTGGAGCGATGGCTGCGAACCGGCCTGGGTATTTTCCTGCCAGATGCCAAGTGCCGTAGCCCCCCATGGACAAACCCGTCAGATAGGTATGCTGGGGGTCGCCGTGAAATTCCTTAGTGGCTGCTTCCAGAGATTTGATCGCTACATCATCCATCGGGGACCGGGGCCACCAATTCTCCTTGCGGCATTGCGGCATGACGACGACGGCCGGGAAGCGGCTGCGGTCGATTCGAATGGCCCTGCCGATGCCGACCTCGGTTTCGACCAGGCCATCTTCGCCGCGCTCACCGGCGCCGTGGAGGAACAGGATGACGGGCCACTTTTTCGCGGAAGTCCAATTATCGGGGACGAAGACCTGATACTTGTAGACTGTGCCGGCGACGGTCACGATGCGGTCGAGGAATCCAGTTTCCGTTTTCTTCGCGTGGGCGGGTGTGACTGCGAGAGTCGCAGCTATATAGGCGAGGATAAATGAGAGCAGCAGACTTCTATGGCGAATCAACGAACACCTCCAGCCGCGAAACTGTAACACGAGATGGAAAAAATGAAACGATGCTGCGGGGCCGGGCTGTCGCCCTAGAGAAATTGGCTTGGGGCAAACACTGCCGCGCTGTGATATTTTGAGTAGCTCATCCACTCATGCCGGAACTTCCTGAAGTCGAAACAGTGGCCCGCGGATTGCGGCAGGCGATTCTCGGGCGCCGCATTGTCTCGGTATCGCTGGGCAAAACCGATTTCATTGATGATCCTGTGGCGCTCGAGGAGCATTTGCCCGGGCGCAGGATTGAAGCGGTCGAGCGCTTTGGAAAATTTATGCTGCTGCGGCTTTCGGCGGTGATGGGCATGGAGCCCGTCGTTTCGAACGGCGATTCCGCTGCAGCGTCGTTGCTCGTGCATCTCGGGATGACAGGTCATATGGCTCCAAGTCCCGCCGCGCAACCACGCGAAAAGCATACTCATGTGTGCCTGCTGCTCGATGACGGGCGCGAACTGCGGTATACCGATGCGCGGCGATTCGGACGAATCGCCTATCTGACGGAAGCCCCGCTGGCCCAAGAATTAACGGGGTTTGGGGCCGATCCGCTTGAAGTGACGCAAGAGGAATTTGCGAACAGGATTCGAAGCCGCCGCGCGCGCATCAAAGTGTTGCTGCTCGATCAAGGAGTTTTGAGAGGCGTGGGCAACATCTACGCGGATGAAAGCTTGTGGAGGGCGAAAATTCATCCGGCGCGGCTCGGGGCGAAATTGCGCACAGAGGAAGCAGAAAAACTGCGCCGCGAATTGCAGAAGATCTTGCAGCAGGCCATCGTGATGCGCGGGTCGTCGATATCCGATTTTCTTGACGCTGCGGGCGAGCCGGGAGAGTATCAGCGGCACCATCGGGCGTACGGGCGCGAAGGAAAAGGCTGCTATCGCTGCAAGTCGGCGATCCGGCGGGGAATCGTGGCGGGGCGGAGCAGCTACTATTGCCCGAAATGCCAGCCGGCGCCGCGCGGCTTTTCGGCACTGCCGTTGCCTGGCGGGAGGAAGAAAAAAACAAACGCAGAGTCGCAGAAGACTCGAAGAAGCAATGGTCGTGGAAGGCCAGCCGCGAAGAGAATTGCACGCGCGAAATGATCTCACGCCCACGAAACGGATGGAGAGGCTGCGCACGTCTATAGGTACAGGTTCAGAGGTAAGAGCCCAGGGCCAGGAGCGGCAACGGATGGAACTGGCTGAGCGATGACATCAAAATTCTGTTCGTGAAATTCAACTGAAGAATTTCGAGGGAGCACGAATGAACGCACGTCGAGTGGTTCTGAGTGTGATTGTGATTTTGCTGGTACTGGCGGGCGTGCAAGCGGGATATGCGCGGCCGCTGGCGGACGATGACAGCGACATAGCCGCGGCGGACGCCCAGATCCTGGGCGAGATTCGTGACCACAGCGAAGCGATGGCGAACCTGGAGTATCTCTCCGATGAAATCGGGGCGCGGCTGACAGGTTCGCCGCAATTGAAGCAAGCGAACGATTGGACGGCGGACAGATTCCGCAAATACGGCTTGACCAACGTGCACCTGGAGCCCTGGACGATTGCGCGCTCCTGGACACGTGGGACGGCGCGGGCGCGAATCGTCAGCCCGGCAGAGCACCCACTAACCATCGCTTCGGCGGGATGGTCGCCGGGCACTAACGGAGCGGTGCGCGGGCCCGTAGTGTATTTCGACGCCAAGAAGAAAGAGGAGTTCGAGAAATTTCGCGGAAAGCTGAAGGGCGCGATTGTGATTTACCAGGAGCCGGAGAGTCTTTCTCCGCCGCGGCCCGACGATCCTACCAGGGCGGTGACGCGCCCCATGCAGGCACCGCCTCCGATGAAGGGGCAGCCCGCCGCGCCGTCACCTTTCGCGGCACAGCAAGAAGCGGGCCGCGCGCGGAGCGAGTTCTTCAAGCAAGAAGGAGTTGCTTTTGTACTGCGCGATTCGAACAAACCGCATGGCCTGCTGAACATGACGGGGATCGGTGGAGAAAAATTTGAAATGGGCGCGATCCCGACGGCGTTCATCACCGGCGAGGGCTACCGGATGCTGTTCCGGATGCTGAAGCGCGGGAAAGTGGTAGCCGAGATCGAAATGACGAATTCGTTCGGCGAGAAGCAGATGGATGTCTACAACACGGTCGCGGAAATTCGAGGCAGCGAGAAACCGGACGAGGTGGTAATCCTCGGCGCGCATCTCGATTCATGGGATTTGGGAACAGGCTCCACCGACAATGGAACGGGCTCGGTGGCAGTGCTGGAAGCGGCGCGAACGCTGGCAAAGCTGAATTTGAAGCCGAAGCGAACGATCCGGTTTGTGCTGTTCACCGGCGAGGAAGAAGGCCTGGTTGGCTCGGCGAAATATGTCGAGGCCCACAAGGATGAACTGGAAAAGGTTTCCGCCGTCCTGGTTCATGACGCGGGAACAGGCCACGTGCTGACGCTCGGCCTGCACGACAACTATCAGGACCGCGAAATTGTGGATCACGTGCTGGCACCGCTGAGCGAACTGAAATTGCTCGAGCCCAGCATGGCGCGGTCGTTTGGGACCGATCATGCGTCGTTCGATGACGTTGGCGTGCCGGGATTCTTCTGCATTCAAGACGGCGCGGAATACACAAAAACGCACCACAGCCAGTCGGATACTTTCGACAAAGTGTGGAAAGACGATCTGAACGAGGGCGCGGAGGTGTTGGCGGCGTGGGCCTACAACACCGCGCAGTTGCCGGCCATGCTCCCGCGACGGCCGCTGCCATACCGGCCTTCGCCGGATTCCGCGAAAACGGAAACGCCGAAGCCGGACCCGATCGCGGAGATGGACGAGAAGATTCTGGAGCAGGTGAAGGCCGACCAGAGCGAGCTGAAAGCCAATTTGCAATTTCTGACGGACCGCATCGGGCCGCGGCTGACGGGATCGCCGCAATTGGACAAGGCCAGCCACTGGACCATGGAACGATTCCAGGAGATGGGGCTTTCGAATGCGCGGCTCGAGCCGTGGACCATCGCGAATAGCTGGACGCGCGGCCCGGCCAGTGGCCGCATCATTTCACCAGTTCTGCACACGTTGACGCTTCTAACGGCAGGTTGGTCGGCGAGCACCAAACGAACCGTGCGCGGTTCGGTGCTGAGCGTATCCGCGGAAAAGCCCGAGGACTTAGAGAAATACCGTGGCAAGTTGAAAGGGGCGATTGTGATCGTAGGGCCCCCGGCAAGGTTCATTACGCCCGGCAATCCGCTTTTGACGCCGTGGAACGAGGAGACGATTCCCGTCGCGCGCCCCAAAAACGCCGCGGACAGACCCTTTGATTTTGAAGCTTACCGAAGACTGCGGCAAGCACAATTGCAGTTTTTCGCGGCCGAGGGTGTAGCCGCGGTTTTGAACGGCTCCGACAAAACTTTTGGGCTGCTGAACATGAGCATCAGCGGGAGAGATTATGTCCCTGGAGCTGTTCCGACTGCTTACATCACCAACGAAAACTACGCGCTACTGCGGAGACTTCTGGATGCCGGAGCGGTGGAAGCGGAAGTGAGCATCGAAAGCAGCTTCAGCGGCAAACCGGTGGAAGTGTACAACACAATCGCGGAAATTCCGGGGAGCGAGCAGCCGGACGAGGTGGTCATCATCGGCGCACATCTCGATTCGTGGGATTTGGGCACGGGCGCGACGGACAATGGTACCGGCTCGACGGCGGTGCTGGCGGCAGCGCGCGCGCTGCAAAAGCTGGCCGTGAAACAGAAACGCACCATCCGGTTTGTGCTGTTCACGGGAGAAGAGCAGGGGCTAAACGGCTCGAAGGCCTACGTGAAGGCGCATCAGAAAGAGCTGGAGAAAATTTCCGGCGTGCTGGTGCACGACAGCGGCACGGGAAAAGTGCTCACCGTCGGATTGATGGGCAACTACTCGGCGCGCGAGATGGTGGACCGCGCGGTTTTTCCATTGGCCAAGGGCGTGGGCTTGACTGAACCGACGTTGCGGAGCGAAGGCGGAAGCGATCATGTGCCGTTCGATCAGGCCGGGGTGCCCGGGTTCTGGTGCGTGCAGGAAAATGCCGACTACGAGAAGACGCATCATTCGCAAGCGGACACGCTGGACCGCGTGCGCTGGGATGACTTGATGGAAGGCGCGCAGGTGCTCGCGGTGTTTGCTTACAACGTGGCGCAACTGCCGGAGATGCTCCCGCGCAAAGCGGGGAAAATGGGCGCGGACTAAGCCGGTTGTATGCGGGCCGTTCTACAGAGGGTCAGCCGCGCGCGCGTGACGGTGGCAGGAAAGGGCACGGGCGAAATTGGCGGCGGACTGATGATTCTGGTTGGCGTCGGGCGCGAAGATTCGGCGGCCGTCGCTGCCAGCATGGCGGAGAAGTGCGCGAACCTGCGCATCTTCGAAGATGACCAAGGTAAGATGAACCGGTCGCTGTTGGATGTGAGAGGGAGCGCGTTGGTCGTCTCGCAATTCACGCTGTATGGCGATGCGCGCGGGCAGCGTCGGCCGAGTTTTATTTCAGCGGCTCCGCCGGAACTGGCGAAGGCCTTGTACGAAGAGTTTTGCGCGGCGCTTCGCAAACTCGGCGTGACCGTGGCGACTGGAATTTTTCAGGCGATGATGTCCGTGGAGCTGGTGAATGAAGGGCCGGTCACGATCCTCCTCGACTCCGACAAAACGTTCTAAAACGAGCCGCGCTGAGAAGGACACGCCGCGGTGGACGCGTGCCACGGTTTTGCGTGAACTGAAAAAGCTGGCGGACCGGAAGGTGCGCGCGAAAATGGCGTACTTTGGCGTGCATGTGCCAAAGGCGCATGGAATTTCCGCGCCGGTGCTGCACCGATTTGCCAAACAAATCGGAAAAGACCATCAGCTCGCCAGGGAGCTTTGGCTAAGCGGCATTCATGAAGCGCGGATCCTCGCCACTTTGATTGGCGAACCGGAAAAAGTCAACGCAGCGGAGATGGAACGCTGGGCCCGGGATTTCGATTCCTGGGATGTGGTGGATGCAGCGTGCTGTTATCTTTACGCGCACACCAGACTGGCTTGGAAAATGGCGTTTGCCTGGAGCTATCGCCGGGAAGAATTCGTAAAACGCGCCAGTTTTTCGCTCGCAGCCTACCTCAGCTACAAAGATAGGGAAGCGCCAGACGAGCGATTCCTGCAATTCTTGCGAGTGATCGAAAGGGAAGCAACCGATGAAAGAAATTTTGTGAGGAAAGCGGTGAACTGGGCATTGCGAAATATTGGCAAGAGAAATGTCCGGCTGAACCGCGAAGCGATCCGCGCGGCGGAGAGAATCAGAAAGCAGGATTCAAGCGCAGCGCGATGGATCGCCGCGGATGCCCTGCGCGAACTGAAGAGTGATGCCGTGCAAGCGCGATTGCGGCGAAAGGCGGATGGAAGCAAATGGTTGCGGCTGCGAATGAATTGAAGATCCGGCGCGCGAAGATGACCGATGCAGCGCGGCTTGCGGAGCTTGCCGGGCAGCTGGGGTATCCTGCGACCCCCGCCCAGTTGCGGGCACGGATGCGACGCATCCTGCCAGTGTCACAGCACGCCGTGTTCGTGGCGGAGTCGGCTAACGACGGAGTCGTCGGCTGGCTTCACGTCAGCAGGCAGCCACTCCTCGAAGTGGAACTTCGCGCGGAAGTGAACGGCCTCGTCGTGGCGGAGGGCCAACGCAGCCTCGGGGCCGGCGCGCGGCTGCTTGCCGCCGCTGAAGACTGGGCGCGCAAATACGGCTGCAAGGGCATGTCCGTTCGCTCGAATGTGATCCGTGAACGCGCGCACAAATTTTACGAGCGCAACGGTTACGAGCACTACAAGAGCCAGAAATCCTTCCGCAAACCGCTCTGAACCGACCGCCGTCCTTCCCCCTCAATTCCTTGGAATCAATCCTCCTTGCGGGTCATTGATGATATGTATCGTAATGCGATACAATTGGCTGATGGCCAAAGAGATCAGCACGGCCGAGTACCGGGCCCTTGCGGAACTTCGTTGCCTGATCCGCAAGTTTGTCCGCGAGGGAGACGCAGTGGCGCGGGCGGCGGGTCTGGAACCACAGCAATATCTGCTGCTGCTGGCGATCCGCGGTCTCCCGGACAACGAAGAAGCAACGATCCGCGCGCTGGCGGACCGACTGGCATTGAAACATCACAGCGCGGTTGAGCTGATCGACCGGCTGGAAGCACACGGCTATGTTCGCCGGAACCGCAGCAGGGACGACCGCCGGCGCGTGCTCGTCTCGCTCCTGCCGCGCGGCGAGAAACTGCTCGAACAGGTGGCGCGGCACCGCATCAACGAGCTGCGCGCCAGCGGCGTTGCGCTCGTGAAGGCCATCGGCGCCCTGCTGGAACATGAGCGGTCCTCACGCACAGAGAAACAAGCGAAAAATAACTGCGAAAGGGGAATGGAAAAGAATCGTGGCAAAGGTTAGCCAAATGGCTTTGCGAGCCAGCAACGGAGAAACTTCGAGCAATGCCGGCCGCGAAGAGCTGGGCGATTTTTCGACGACGCTGCGTGTCCTCCCGATTTCCGGATTAGCGATTGTGATCGGCGCTTTGTGCGCTTTCGTTGCTCTCGTCTTGCTTCGTTTGATTGGGCTATTCACCAACCTGTTTTATTTTGGCCGGTGGAGTACGGCGATAGTCTCGCCGGTGGGCAACCATCTGGGAATCTCGAGCGTGGGGGTCCCCATCGTCGGCGCCCTGATCATTGGCGTCATGGCGCGATACGGATCGGAACGCATTCGGGGCCACGGCATTCCGGAAGCCATCGAAGCGATTCTGATCAACGGCAGCCGCGTCGAGCCGAAGGTCGCGCTTCTCAAGCCGCTCTCTTCGGCCATTTCCATCGGTTCCGGCGGACCGTTCGGCGCGGAAGGACCGATCATTATGACCGGTGGCGCGTTCGGATCGATGATCGCGCAACTGTTTCACCTGACAAGCGCAGAACGAAAGACATTGCTGGTGGCCGGGGCGGCCGGAGGAATGTCCGCCACGTTTGCGTCACCGGTCGCCGCCGTATTGCTGGCGGTCGAATTGCTGCTCTTTGAATGGAAGCCGCGAAGCCTGATTCCCGTAGCCCTGGCCAGCGCGGTAGCCGCGGTGGTGCGGCGCTATATTCTTGGTTTTGGGCCGCTGTTCCCGGTTCCCGCACATCCGCTTTTCATTGGCCCTAAGGGTTTACTCGGTTGCGCCCTGGCGGGACTCCTGGCCGGCGCGCTTTCGGCGTTGCTGACCCTTTCGGTCTACAAAGCAGAGGATGCGTTTCAAGAATTGCCCATTCACTGGATGTGGTGGCCCTCTATCGGCGGCTTGGCGATCAGTTTGGGCGGATTGCTATTTCCGCAAGCGCTCGGCGTCGGTTACGACACCATCGGAGCGCTGTTGCAGGGAAGTGTGACCACGAAGGTAATTCTTGGCGTCTTGCTAGTGAAATGGTTCGTCTGGGCCGTGTCGCTCGGCTCCGGAACCTCGGGCGGGGTGCTTGCGCCGCTGCTGATGATGGGCGGCGCGCTCGGCGGCCTCGAAGCGATGTTCCTGCCTAACGAGGGCGCCGGTTTTTGGCCGCTGATCAGCATGGGCGCAACCCTTGGCGGCACGATGCGTTCGCCATTCACGAGCATTGTGTTTGCGTTCGAGCTGACCCACGATGCCAATGTGTTCCTCCCCTTGCTCGTAGGAAGCGTCGTCGCGCACGCGTTTACGGTCCTGACGCTAAAACGGTCGATCTTGACCGAGAAGGTGGCGCGGCGCGGTTATCATCTGAGCCGGGAGTATGCCGTGGATCCGCTGGAGATTCTTTTTGTGCGCGAAGTGATGCGCACAAAGATCGTCGTGCTGCCGGCGGAGAGTACGCTGCACGATTTCCAGACATTGCTCCGGGCCGATCACCGCCGGAATCAAAGATTGCTGCCCGTGGTGAACGCGCGGGGCCGGCTGGTTGGCGTGCTGACGCGAGGGGACATCCACCGGCGCGTCGAGCAGGAAGGCGAATCGGTGCTCGGACGCTTGCTCGGCGACCTTGCGCGTCCGGAGCCAGTGGAAGCGTTTCCCGACGAGCCGCTTCGAGTTGTCGTGTATCGCATGGCGGAGAAAGGGGTCACCAGGCTGCCGGTCGTGGAGCCCGGCAACCGAAAATTTCTCGGCCTCATCTCGCTGGATGATTTGTTGAAGGCGCGGGCGCGGCATCTGGAAGAAGAGCGGCGGCGCGAACAAGTTTTGAGTTTGAAGTTTTTCCTGCCCGTCGGCGGTGTGCAAAACGAAACAAGCACGTCCGCTGCGCCCTGAAAATCTTCGCTTTTCGACCAGGCAAACGTGAGCGAAACTCAAATCATGCAAACCGCCGAAGAGCAAGCCGGGAAAAGCTGGTGGAATGTTTCGTCGCAACAGTGGACGGCGTTTCTTCGGGATCGCGAGGAACAAGTTTTTCTGATTCTGACGCTGTTGATCGGCGCGCTGGTGGGTTTAACGGTAGTCGCCTTCATTCTGGTGACCGAGCGGTTTGGCGCGAGGCTCTACCCTGCCGGGGGCGCGGCATGGCGGAGGTTGCTCGTGCCCGTCGTCGGCTCGCTGGGCATGGGGTACCTGCTCTATCGATTTTTTCCGGACGCGCGCGGGAGCGGAGTCCCGCAGACCAAGGCTGCGCTTTACGCGCGAGGCGGGCGAATCTCGCTGGGCACCGTCTTTGGAAAATTCTTCTGCACTTCCGCGACGCTGGCGAGCGGAATTCCGCTCGGCCGCGAAGGGCCGGCGGTACAAGTCGGCGCGGGGATCGCTTCCGTGTTGGGCCGAAGACTCAGGCTGCGCCCGGAGAGGGTGAAGGCGCTCGTCCCCGTGGGAGCGGCAGCGGCGATCGCAGCGGCGTTCAACACGCCGCTGGCTGCGGTATTGTTTGCCCTCGAGGAAGTTGTCGGCGACTTGCACGCGCCGGTGCTGGGGTCGGTCGTCCTGGCGTCAGCGACTTCATGGGCGATGCTACGCCTGCTGCTCGGAAATAATCCGCTCTTTCAAGTTCCTCAGTACCAACTGGTGCATCCACTGGAATTTGGCATCTACGCGCTGCTCGGAGTCGCGGGGGGCTTCGTGTCCGTCGCGTTCACGAAGCTCTTGCTGGGAATGCGCGAGCGATTCCTGGGCTTTCCGCGAAAAACATTGTGGTTTCAACCGGTGGCGGGCGGCGTGATGGTGGGAGTGATGGGCTGGTTTGTACCGCAACTTTTGGGAGTGGGATACAAGCACGTCGGTGAAGCCTTGAACGGCGGAATGGCATGGAAGCTGATGGTGCTTCTCTTGGTGATGAAACTTTTAGCGGTAGCGACGAGCTACGCGTCCGGGAACGCCGGAGGAATTTTCGGGCCGAGTCTGTTCCTCGGGGCTATGCTGGGCGGCGCTATCGGAAGCGCCGGGCACACCCTGTTCCCGAACTATGTCGCCACGCCCGGAGCCTATGCGCTTGTCGGGATGGGCACGGCGTTCGCCGGGATTGTGCGCGCGCCGATGACTTCGGTGGTCATGATTTTTGAAATTACGCGCGACTATGCGGTCATTGTGCCGCTGATGATTTCCAACCTGGTGAGCTTTTTTATCTCCTCGCGTTTTCAGAAGCAGCCGATTTACGAGGTCCTGGCACGCCAAGATGGGATTCATTTGCCAACCGGCGAGTCGCGCTTGCAGGAACGCCAGAAGCAAGTTGTTCACGCGATGCGAAAGACCGACGAGGTTTTGAAGAGCGAGATGACGGTACAGATGGCGCTGGAAGAAGTTCGATCCAGCGCGTTTCGCGCGTGGCCGGTCTCTGACGAACGCGGCGTGATCGGAGTCTTGAATCTACAGACGCTGGAGCGGGCAAACAACGATGGGTCTGGTGGCCAGCGGCTGAGCGAACTTGTCGAAAAGGGAGACTTTCCCCATGTCCATGAGGATCATCCGCTTCACGTGGCACTCGATCGCATGGGGGCAAGCCATCTGGGTCTGCTGCCCGTCGTAAGCCGCGCCAACGTGCATTACCTCGAAGGTGTCGTCACACTGCCAGATGTCCTGGCGGTCTACGGCGTCGAACCGAAGGAATCCGAGTAGTCTGGCTAGCTGCACAGGCAGCAAGCCGCCAAGCGTGCGCTGGAAGTAGGGCGGGCACAACATTTTGTTTATCGGCCCGCCTGGCGCTGGAAAAACCATGTTGGCCAAACGCATCCCCACGATCCTGCCGCCGATGTCACTCGAGGAGGCCATGGAGACGACACGCATTCACAGCGTCGCGGGCTGGTCGGCACGCGTCCGTACCGCTCGCCGCACCATACCATCAGCGATGCGGGGTTGATCGGAGGCGGCGAGGTACCGCGGCCGGGGAAGTTTCTCTTGGACACAATGGCGTGCTTTTTCTGGACGAGCTACCGGAGTTCCAGCACCATGTGTTAGAAGCCAGGTGCTACCTGGCATCTTGTGGTTGGATGCTGACCACAGTTGTTCCATTGACTCCGTTTCCGTTGCTATGTTACCCATAGTGCGGCTAGATTCGGGGTTTCCGGAGCAGCTGCAGCGCAAAAAATGGCGCCTGACACCAAGCACCTTGAAATCACTCTGGAGACGCAGGTCGAGAGCGTCAACTTGGCTGAAGAGATGTGTCTGCGCGTTGCCGAGGCGGCGGGTTTCGGCGAAGATGACTGCTACCGCATCGGCATGAGCGTACGCGAAGGAGTGATCAACGCCTTTCACTACGGTAATCAGGAGCGCCCGGAAAAGAAGATTCATCTTGCGGTCGATTTGACCGCGGAGAAGATGATTATTCACGTGATCGATGAAGGCGCAGGGTTCAAACTTTCGGATGTACCCGACCCGCTCTTGGAAGAGAATCTGCTGAGCACTTCCGGACGTGGAATCTTCCTGATGCGCGCGTTCATGGACGAATTCGATGTGCTGCCTGGCCGCACCGGGGGCGCGGAAATCGTGATGTCGAAGAAGTTCCCGGCGGCGGGGAGTTTATCCCCGAACGGCCAGAGCGGGCAAGATGCGAAGCCCAAGAAGGAAGCGTAAGGAAGAAAATGTCACTACACGCGACCCATCGTGATGCCGGACCAGTGACTGTCGTGGACCTAAGCGGCCGCATCACGCTCGGTGACGGCAGCGCCCTGTTGAGGAAAACGATTCGCGGCCTGCTCGACGACCAACGGACAAGGATTTTGCTGAATCTGGCGGACGTGGATTACATCGACAGCTCGGGAATCGGCGAGCTCGTCAGCGGATATACAGCAGTAAAAAATCGAAGCGGAGACCTGAAACTGCTGCATTTGACGAAGAAGGTCCGCGATCTCCTGCAAATCACAAAGCTTTACACGGTGTTTGACGTATTTACAGACGAACCCACCGCACTGCGCAGTTTTGTCTGACGCGCACTTCTCGAAGCCGTTGCAAGTTTTGTTCGCCGCCTAGCGCCCAACGCCGGCCTGCGGCAAAATCTTTGTGATGCATCAGGCCGATACCGTATGGATTGTTGATCAAGCGAAATCCCTGGGTTTCGACTTGTGCGGCGTGGCACGCGCCGACGGATTTCCCGAAATCGAGCAGTCCGCGGAATGGCTTGCGCGGGGCTACGCCGGCGAAATGAATTACCTCGCCGATCCTCGGCGATCCGATTTGCAAGCGGTTCTGCCGGGAACTCACAGTGTCATCGTTTGCCTGCTGAACTACAACACCGGGCATGCACTTTCCACTGATGCTGTGCTCCAAAGCGATGACCAGGAACCTTGCGGGTGGATCTCCCGCTATGCCTGGGGAGACGATTACCACGAGGTCCTGCGAGAGGGCCTAGACGCGCTTGTCGAATTCCTACGCAAGCGGTATCCGCAACCCTTTGAGGCTCGAGCCTACGTGGACACCGGCCCCCTTCACGAGCGCGTGCTTGCGAAATATGCCGGTTTGGGATGGCTTGGGAAAAACACACTGCTCTTGAACCACCTGCTCGGTTCCTTCTTTTTTCTCGGAGTTGTCCTTACTACCCTTGATTTGGAACCGACGCTCGGGCCCAATGAACTGCCTCCGCCGGACTTGTGCGGCAATTGCCGGCAGTGTCTCGACGCCTGCCCCACCCAGGCTTTTGTCGAGCCCTACGTGCTGGACGCGCGAAAGTGCATCTCCTACCTCACCATCGAATTGCGGGGCAGCATTCCCGAGACGCTCCGCGAACCCATGGGCAATCATGTTTTCGGTTGCGACATTTGCCAGGATGTGTGCCCGTGGAACCGGCGCGCTCCCATCTCCACAATTCAGGGATTCCAGCCGCGAATTCTCTCCTCACTAGTTGATGATCAACCTGACGCAGCTGATTTGCACGATGACGATTCTCTTTTTCTGCCTCGGCTGGAGTTGCTTGCCAGCCTGGATGAAACTGGATTTCGCAACGCCTTTCGGAGCAGCCCCATCAAGCGCACCAAGTGGCGCGGCTTAATCCGCAACGCTTGCAATGCGCTGGGCAATTCCAATCTACATCGTGGCACTACAATCCACACTCGACTCACCGCCTTGCTCGCGCGTCTCGCCGCTTCGCCAGACTCCGTGATTGCGGAATCTGCCCGTTGGGCGCTTTCGCGCATCCAATGAGCGCGCATGAAGTATGGCGTCGCGGAGGGGGATCGTGCCCGATGTAAAATTCCGAGACGCGCCGGGCGCGAGCATGTTTTTCTGAAGCTCGATTACCATCCTGTTCAGACTAGCGGTATAATTCGGCCCGCAGCTCAACTGGCCCTCCGCATTGCAGGAGTTCCTATGAATCGCCGAAAGTTCTTGGTTAATACCGGTATCGTCGGCGCAGGATGGCTCGGAGCAGGTAAGGCAGCTCCTGATCTCTTGCGCGCCACAACTGTTTCCAACCCGGATTCAAATCTCACACCGGAGGATAAACCCGTGGCATTTACCGTGCCCCCGTTGCCGTATTCGTTTGACGCTTTGGAACCATATATTGACGCCAAGACGATGGAGATCCATCACGACAAACATCATGGCGCCTATGTCACCAATCTGAATAAAGCGCTGGATGGTCATGCCGATCTCCAGGCCAAATCGCTCGACGATCTTCTCAAAGGTCTCGATTCCATTCCGGAGAATATCCGTGCCGCTGTCCGAAACAACGCCGGCGGCCACTGGAATCACACGGTGTTCTGGACGCTCATGAAGAAGGGCGGCGGTGGCGAGCCCAAGGGGAATCTCTCGGCGGCGATCACCTCCGCCTTTGGATCCTTCGCAGGATTCCAGGATAAATTTGGCGCCGCGGGCCTGGGCCGCTTTGGTTCCGGATGGGCCTGGCTGGTACTCCGCGATGGAAAACTTGCGATCGACTCGACGCCGAATCAGGACACGCCGTATTTGCTTGCCGGCGGCGGCAAGGCCGTGCTGGGTCTGGATGTGTGGGAGCACGCGTACTATTTGAAATATCAGAACGTGCGCGGGGACTACATCAAGGCATGGTGGAACGTCGTTAATTGGGACAAAGCATCCGAACTCTTCGATGCGGCAAAGAAGTAAGCCCACCCTTGCGGGCAGAAAGCGAATGGCCCCCGAACCAGCCGGGGGCCATTTCCCTTCTCGCAGATTCTGAATTGCCTGCGAATCAAGCCATCAATTGCCGCTTTGCCAGTGGAAGCACGGCTGCCGTTCGCCTGGGCGGCACGAAATCTCTCGTCACGGTCACGGGGGGACTTTGCTCACGAGTCGCCACCGGGAGGGGCATCAACATGGCTCCCCCCGAATGCCGAGTGGCCTCGCGAACCAGTTCCATGCGTCCACGCACGCGGAACTTTGCCAGCAGCGAGGACACGTGGAATTTAACCGTGCGCTCGGAAAGGTTTAGGTCCGAAGCGATCTCTTTGTTCGCCAGGCTCTTCATCAGACCGGAGAGAACTTCCTCTTCCCGCCGCGTTAACTGTATTTGGCTGCGGACAGATTTTCCCGCCTGAAGCAGTTTTTCAGCCTTCTCTTTCAGGCCTTCCAAGCTATCTTCTTCGGCTTGGACCATCACCACATAATCGCTTGGCGACTGCCCCCGTACCATGCAGTGCATCGCCAGCAGGCCTGCAGCTTGATCCACCGGGAACCTTCCATCCGGCCCCGCTTCGACCTGAAAATGTGCTACCCCAGTGTTTTTTTCGTAAAAGAAGAAGACTTCACGCGGAAAAGCAGTTTGAGAATTCGCTAATTGCTGCGGATTTTCAGTTCTGCGGATCAGCTTCACATGCACCCCCTCAGAATGCAGGCCCGGGACCGAGCCGAAGCAGCTAGATTTTCTTTTCGTTCGCCCCTCGACGAGGGGTGTTCCCCGACTGGGCAGCAGTCTTAGAGGAAGCCGGGAAAGAAGCCTTATGGCTTGGCGACTGATACCCATAGTCCAGCAAAGGCCCAGCGTGAGTGGGGACCGCCTTAACGCGAACCTGGGTCTTGCTTGCTGAACCTCTTTCACCATGCAAATGACCTTCCGACTGGAGGGTCACACAAATCATTCAAAAACTGAGGACTTATAGGTGATTGAGGGAGTAACCGGCTGCAATCGACGGTAGGAATTGCACGACGGAAGAAAATTTTCCACTTGAGCGTGGCGTCCGGGATTGGGTACTGAGAGTTCTTTAACGGAACCGTCGCTTCCCGCCCTGTGGAAAAGCTCCGAGGGGAACCTCTCGGTTTGCGGTTTTCAAACCGCCGTTTTACAGCGGAACAATCCGCGTTTGCTCGGGACTAACCAGTTCGTACCCCTTCCCCCGCCAGCGAATTTTTCGGGTGATCAGAGAATTCAGAAAGTTTACGAAGTACAGAAAGGAAATAAACGCTCCGAGCAGAACATAAATCCAGGCTTGTCCCATGATCAGCAAGCGCCCGCCTGGGACGGCTTCGGTTACGCCGAGGAGGCGAATCGATCCTCGAATCGAGGAGAGCAGCGCCGGAAGAAACGTCAGCGTGATCAGGTGAAAGGCAGGCCGTTGTTCCAGGAGGTCGCCCAAAATGAGTGCAGCGCCAATCAACATCGTCAAGCAATAAAGGAGATGCGTGCCCGCCGCGGCCGTCCAGACTTTTTCCGCGTAGACTCGCGTGATCAAGATCTGCCGATTCGTGAATTCCAGCAACCCTTCGAAATCCGTCTCCACATACGACAGCGTCAGGCACTCCGGAATAAAGACAATGGAACGCGCTGTGCGCTCGAGCGCCCGCGTCAGGGAATAATCATCGCTGGCCGAATTCTTCCATTCGTCCATGACGTTGGCTTGTTCGAAAACGCTCCGGCGAATGGCGGTGCCGCCGCCCCAGCAGAAATTCCTTTTCTTCTCGCCCAGCATGGTCACGACGGGAGCGTTCCACGCGGCAAGCAGCGCCGTCGGCAGGTTGATGCGATTCGGAATCATCCAGCGCATGGTCGTCGTCGCTCCGATTCGCGAATCGCCCAGGGGAGCCACCAGGTGATGCAGCCAGGCCCTTCCCGGCCGCCCATCGGAATCGGCGAACACCAAGACTTCAAATTCCTCCGGCAATTGCCCAATCGCCGCGCGCAAATTGTTCACTTTTTCGCTACAGCCCGCGGGGCTTCCCGCGATCACCACATGGGCCTTCACCCGGGTATTCGCGACGACTCGTTTCACGATGATGGCTGCGGGATCGGAGGCGGAAGCGAGGATGAAGAAAATTTCGTAGTTCTGCCGGTCGAATTCTGTAAGCGCGACGAGATTGCGCTCGAGCCCCGGTTCCATCCCTTTGCATGGACAGAGCACTGCTATACGCGGCGCATAAAAGCCCGGATCGGTATGCAAGCGCCGCCGCACGTAGCCGAGCCACTGCATACCATCCCAGATGAGGTACGCCCCCATCAGGACCTGCAAGAGCGCCAGCAGGTAGAAGAGTGTTTCCACCACCTTTGAGATTAGCAGAGGAAGTTTGCTCGCAGCTTGCTGTTGAAGCAGTTAGAATCGCAGCGGTAAACGTCTCTTTCAAGGAGCACACACAATGCCACGAGTGGACGCGGGAATGGTGACGTCGGCTGTCGAGCTGCCGGGTTACCGGATCGCCAGGAATTTTGGAATTGTGCGGGGGATTGTTGTTAGATCACGCAGCGTGATCGGCAATCTCGGCGCCGCACTGCAAACCATCGTTGGCGGGAACATCACGATTCTTACGGATCTTTGCGAGAAGACACGCGAGGATGCGTTCGAACTGCTGCTCCAGCACGCTGGCGACCACGGTGCTAACGCCGTGATCGGGATGCGCTATGACGCCACCGAAGTCATGCAAGGCGTCACCGAGGTGCTCGCCTATGGCACTGCCGTGCTGGTCGAGCGCATCTCCTAAGATATACTGAATAAATTCGGTAAGAAGTCGCGGCGAGCGTTCCTCCAGTGGTAGAATCTCGCCCTCCCATGTTCTGCTCGTCCTGTGGCGCACAGGTTTCTCCCCACGCAAGATATTGTTCCTCGTGCGGCCATCCCTCCGGTACTGACACCGGAACCACGCTCGATAGCGATCATATCAGCTCCGCGGAAGAAACCATCGCGCCGCCGAGGCCACCCCAAAAAACGCCGTCATCTCCTTGGCCCCGTACTCAACGTTCAGCATCGGGCCGTAACCCGCTCACCAGCTCCGACCCCATCGGCGGAGGTCGCTTTACTCCGGGCCAAATCGTCGCGGATCGTTATCGCATTGTCGCTCTGGCAGGCCGTGGCGGCATGGGCGAAGTCTACCGGGCGGAAGACCTGAAACTAAGCCAGGCCGTTGCCGTCAAGTTTCTGCCCCAGACTCTTTCCGAGGACGCTCCGGCCCTCGCGCGCTTTCATTCCGAAGTCCGCGTCGCGCGCCAAGTCTCTCATCCCAACGTTTGCCGTGTCTTCGACATCGGCGATGTCGATGGAATCCCATTTATCTCCATGGAATACGTCGACGGCGAAGATCTCGCTTCCGTTGTCCGCCGCGTTGGAAGGCTTTCGCCTGACAAGGCCACGGAAATCGCGCGCCAAATCTGCGCGGGCCTCTCCGCGGCACACGAACGCGGCGTCGTTCATCGCGACCTCAAGCCCGCCAACGTGATGCTCGACGGCGCCGGCAAAATCCGGATCACCGATTTCGGCCTTGCCAGCGTTGCAGCCAGCATCCAGGGAGCCGACGTTCGCGCCGGCACTCCCGCCTACATGGCCCCCGAACAGCTCGCCGGCCGCGAAGTCACCGCTAAGAGCGACATCTATTCCCTCGGCCTCATCCTGTACGAAATTCTCACCGGCAAGCGCGCTTTCGAAGCCGACACTCTCCCCGAGTTGATGAAACTCCGCGAAGCAGGCACCATCACAAATCCCTCCACTCTCGTGCGCGATCTCGATCCACTCATCGAGCGCGTCGTCCTCCGTTGTCTCGACAAGGATCCAGCACTTCGCCCGGCATCCGCTCTCCGGGTGGCCGCCGCGCTCCCCGGCGGCGATCCTCTCGCGGCCGCCCTCGCTGCGGGCGAAACTCCTTCTCCCCAAATGGTCGCTGCCGCCGGCGAAAAAACCGGGCTCGCGCCGCGCGTCGCGTTCACGTGTCTCGGCGCGGTAATCCTGGGATTTGTTTTCTTTGTCGCTGTGGGCCGCAAGGAAAATGGCCTCGAACGCTTACACCCTGAAAATCCGCCCGAGGTTCTCGCCAAAAAATCTCGCGAAATCATTTCGAGCCTCGGCTATACCGGCCTGCCCGCTGACAAAGCCGATGGCTTCGATTACGACAACGATTTTCTTTCCTACCTCGAGAAGAATCATTCGCAGCGTCCCCAATGGGACCGCGTGCTCTCCGAGCAGCCTCCCGTCCTTCGCTATTGGTTTCGGCAAAGTCCCCGCGAAATGAGTCCCGTTGGCTATTGGTCCAATTCCTTCACGCCCAATGTTGTCACCTTCTCCGATCCGCCCACGACGCTCTCCGGGATGATCAACCTTGAACTCGATCCTGACGGCCGCCTGCTCTATTTCCAGGCTATCCCTCCAGAAAAAGAAGAGAACCCGCAACCCTCCCGACCCGCCGATTGGCTTCCCCTATTCACCGCCGCGGGACTCGACCCCGCTCAATTTCACTCCGTGGAATCCGTCTGGGATTCGCTGGCCTCAGCAGACGCGCGCGCCGCCTGGGACGGCGTTTGGCCTGGCAGCTCTCGTCCTCTGCACCTCGAAGCCGGCGCTCGCCGCGGTAAGCTCGTTTTTTTCGCCCTGACGGGTCCTTGGACAAAACCAGCGCGCATGAAGCAAGCCGAGCAGGCTCGCGCAGACAAGCTCAGCCAAATCATTGGCCTCTCGATCGCACTCATCATCTTCGCGGGAGGCTTGCTCCTCGCCTATCGCAACCATTCGCGCGGCAGGAGCGACCGCCAGGGCGCCCTGCGCCTCGCTTCTCTCGTTCTTGCTCTTGAGCTCTCTATTTGCCTGTTTCGCTCGCACTTTGTTCTTACTCTGGACACCGTTGGCCTGCTCATCTTTGCGATCAGCACCGGCCTGTTTGTTTCTGCATTCATCTGGATGCTGTACATTGCTTTGGAGCCCTACGTTCGCCGCAATTGGCCGCAAACCATCATCTCCTGGACCCGCTTTCTGAGCGGACACTTCCGCGATCCACTGGTCGGCCGCGACCTTCTCTTTGGCGTCATCCTCGGCATCTCTTGGGCTTTTGTCTTCGAGCTTGGCTACCTTTTTCGGCTCCACGCGGGCGCCCGGCCCTTTCTCGGGAGTACGGAATTTCTCCAAGGTACTCGCGAGACTGTGGCGGTTTGCCTGAGCAGCATCGTCAGCTCCATCCAGACCACTTTCATCTTTTTTTTTCTAATTGTTCTTTTGCGGGTGCTGGTCAGGAACCGTTGGCTGGCCGCCTCGATATTCGTCCTGCTTTTTACCGTGCCGAAAGTCCTGGGCAGCAATCATCCTCTGATGGAAATACCTGTATGGCTCGTCATTTACGGCGTCGCGGCCATCGCCATGGTCCGTTTCGGATTGATTGTTCTCGCGCTGGGCGTTCTCACCGTCGATGCTCTCCTCAATGTGCCCCTCACTCTTGATTTTTCCAATTGGTATGCCGCGCGCTCCCTCGGCGTGCTGCTCAGCTTTGTGATCATCGCCGCCTGGGGTTTTTATACTTCTCTCGGCGGCCAGCGCCTGTGGAAGGAAGACCTCTTCGAATAGTCCGAATCCCGTCGCTGCTCTCAGCGGACTCGCCCGCCTCGCGCTTGCTCCGTCACTGCCGCCGCCAATTCCTCGAGGCTCGTCAGCGTCTGGCTCGCTGCCAGCCGTGCTTTTTCCATGAACGAGGAATCCAGGACGAAGGCGCAGCGGTCCACGAACGGATGATTTGCCGCTTCGAAAGGCTTGCGGCTCCGGCGCGTCGCACCCGCGCGCGCCAGCAGCTCCTCATACAGTTGCAAGTCCCGCTGAAAATCCAGCGCCTCGCCCGCTGTCCAGCCCTGGTGTTTCGTCAGCGCGCTTAAGAACTTCCTTCGAAATAGCGTCGCCTCGCGCCGCACCATCGGGCGCGGCTGCGATTTGCGCGCCGGCTGCGGCTCGTTGCACGTAATCTCCAGCGCTCGCACCGCCAAGGCAATCAGCGCCTCGCGTTCTAACAGCGCGAGCAGATCGCGGTACAGCGAAGCATGAACCTGCAACGCCTGCCGCCCGTTTTCGATCACGTACGAATCGACAAACCGCGGCACAATCCGCTCCCGCACCAGCGCCAGGGAAATCTTCTTCGCAAGCTCCCCAGGCTCGTCGGTCAAGTTTTGCTTTTCGCGCCCCATCTCTCGCGAACCATGGTAACAGGACTCTCTTCCCGGCCAGCCCGGCGTACACCGAAAAATAAAAAGCCCGGCAATTTCTGCCGGGCTTTCCCACGATTTACAAGTTACCAGTCACGCTTCCTCAGTGAATCGCCCTCGGGCCGTCCGGCCCGACGCGCTTCTGCTTCGGTTCCGGCTGCGGCACGATCGGCGGTGCCACCGGTTCTTTCTGCAAAGCATGCTCGAGCACTTCGTCGAGCGACCGCACGTAGGTGATCTTCATGTCCCCCAGAATATCCGGAGGAAGATCGGCCACCGCGTTCGGCTCGTTGTCTGCCGGGAGCAGCACTTCCTTGATGCCCGCTCGCTTCGCGCCGAGCACTTTTTCCTTCACGCCTCCGATGGGCAGCACAACGCCCGAAAGCGTCATCTCTCCGGTCATCGCCAGGTGGTCCTTCACCGGCCGGCCGCTAAGCAGGCTGACCAGCGCCGTCACCATCGCCGCGCCTGCCGACGGCCCATCTTTCGGCACCGCTCCCGATGGCACGTGAATGTGGATGTCCTGCTTGCGGAAGAAATCCGGATCGATTCCGTAGCGCTCGCCATTCGCGCGCGTCCACGTCAGCGCCGCAGTCATCGATTCCTGCATCACTTCGCCGAGATGCCCGGTCATGGTGAACTGCTTTCCACCGCGCATCCGCGTGGCCTCGATGAAAATGATGTCGCCTCCCACCGGAGTCCACACCAGTCCCACCGCCACGCCCGGCCTCTTGACGCGTTCCTCGACTTCCTTCTCCGTCCGGAACTTCGGCACGCCGAGAAATTCGCGCACCACTTCGGGAGTCACGGTCATCTTTTCCGTTTTGCCTTCCGCGATGCGCCGCGCCTGCTTGCGCGTGATCGTCGCGATCTCGCGCTCCAGGTTGCGTACCCCCGCTTCCCGCGTGAAGCTGTGGATGATTTCGCGCAGCCCCTCGTCGGTGAAATCGATCTGCTCCCCCGCTTTTATGCCGTTCTCGGCGGTCTGCTTCGGGATCAAGTACTTGTGCGCGATGTGCAGCTTCTCTTCGCCCGTATACCCGGGCAATTCGATAATCTCCATGCGGTCGCGCAGCGGCTCGGGAATCGGATCCATCCAGTTTGCCGTGGCGATGAACAACACCTTCGATAGATCGAACGGCACGTCCAGATAATGGTCGCGGAAGGAGTTGTTTTGTTCCGGGTCCAAAACTTCCATCAGCGCCGATGACGGATCGCCGCGGAAATCGCGCCCGAGCTTGTCGACCTCGTCGAGCATCATGACCGGGTCGTTGGTTTCCCCGCGCTTCAGGCCCTGAATGACCTGTCCCGGCAAAGCGCCGATGTAAGTGCGCCGGTGCCCGCGGATTTCAGCCTCATCGTGCATACCGCCCAGAGCGATGCGCACAAATTTCCGCCCCAGCGAACGCGCGATCGATTTGCCGAGGGACGTCTTTCCCACGCCCGGAGGTCCCACGAAGCAGAGGATCGGTCCCTTCATGCCCGGCTGGAGTTTCTTCACCGCCAGGTAATCAAGGATGCGCTCCTTCACCTTCTGGAGATCGTAGTGGTCTTCATCCAGGATTTCGTGCGCTTTGGGGATGTCGATCTCCGTGCTACCGGAAGATTTGCTCCACGGCAGCGAAGTCATCCATTCGAGATACGTCCGCGAAACCATGTACTCCGCAGAAGCCGGAGTCATCTTCGCCAGACGCTTCAATTCGCGGTCGCATTCCTTCTTCGCTTCGGCAGGCATCGCCGCTTCTTCGACTTTCTTGCGCAGCTCGTCGATCTCCTGCATCGAGTCATCGGACTCGCCGAGCTCTTTTTGAATCGCCTTCATCTGCTCGCGCAGCAGGTATTCGCGCTGGTTCTGGCTCACCTGCTCTTGCACCTGTTCGTGAATCTTCGAGCGCAGTTCCAGGACTTCCAGTTCCTTCGAGAGCTCGCGGATCAGCGCGTCCAGCCGCTTGCGCACGCTGGAGGTTTCGATCAATTCCTGCCGCAGGAGTGTGGAAAGCGACGGAAGCGTACCCGCGATGAAATCCGCCAGCCGGCCCGGATCGTCAATACTCATGGCCACCGATTGCAAATCGTCCGAAAGTTGCGGCGAGTGGCTCACCACGTCCCGGAAAAGGTCTTGCGCATTCCGTTGCAGTGCTTCCAGTTCGGTGTCTGCTTCCCCGAGGATGTCCGGCTGCGCTTCCACTTTGGCCCGCAGATAAGGCCGCAGCCCGATCAAATCCACCACCTGCACGCGCTGCAAGCCTTCGAGAAAGATCACCACGTTGCCGTTCGGCATCTTGACGGTCTTGTGCACGCGCGCCAGGGTGCCCACTTTGTGCAGGTCCGCGGCGGCCGGATCTTCGATGCGCGGATCCAGTTGCGCCACCACTCCCAACATCTTTTCTTCGCCTTGTAAGGCGTTCACCAGCGCCAGTGAACTCTCGCGTCCTACCGTCAGTGGCAGCACCGCGCCCGGAAACAGCACGGTATCGCGAACTGGCAGGATCGGCAGAATCTCTGGCACGACAAACTTTTTCTCAGCCATAAGGTCCCCTAAAGTCCGGCGCGGCAAGAATAGCCGCGCCATTCCATCTTAGATGCAGTTCGGTAAAAAAGGGTGTAAAAAAGTATGTATGTTGCTAGCACAAAATCTTAGCATTCAACACTCATATACCAACGGTTGCCCATTCCCTTCTCGAGTCGAATTGTAAGACATTAGTTTTCAGTATGTTAAAGAAAATGCCATCCCCGTCAATCAACTCCTCGTCTTTTCTATCGGCACAAACCATTCATCCTTCAGGCGCGCCGTCCCCTTGCTCCAAATCTCTTTTGCACGTATTCTTCCGCCTCTTCCCGACTCTTGATCTCCCCCTCCAACTGAACCTCCTCCAACGCTCCAAGGATCTCGCTGAAGAGTGGCCCGGGTCGGAAACCCATACCTTGCAGGTCATCTCCCGTCAATAACCTTTCCGGCCGGACCTGTTCCGGCGGCGTCTCGGCTATAAAACGCTGGACGAACTCGTACGCTTCCAGATGCCGGTTGCTGGAAAGGGAGTCCAGACGGTGCAATGCCAAATGCTCATCGAAATGCGGCTGCCGCACAAATTTCTTCAGCGTGGAGATCCGCATGGACTCCACATCCTTGAACCGCATGTGATTCGCCACCAGCGCCAGGATTTGTTCGGTCTCCTCATTCGAAAACCGCAGCCTCCGGCAAATCTCCTCCGCCATTCGAACGCCCACTTCGACGTGCCCATCGAACCGGATCCGGTCCCCGGTTTCGGACGCTGGCCGAAACGTCGGCGGCTTTCCCACATCGTGAAGAAGCACGCCCCACGCCAACGTTGGTGAAGATCCAGCTGGAAGCCCCTCCAGCATCATTCGCGTATGCATCCACACGTCTCCTTCCGGATGATATTGCGGAGGCTGCTCGACGCCTTTCATTGAGGCAATTTCCGGCAACACCTGTTCGAGCAGCCAGGTTTCGTCGAGCAGCTCGAATCCCTGCCGTGCGGCTCCTTCCGTCAAGAGCTTCGTCAATTCGTCGCGCAGGCGCTCCGGTGAAACCTGGTGAATCTCTCCCGCATGACGCCGGATTGCACGAAACGTCGTCGCTTCAATTTCGAATCCGAACCGCGCCGCGAATCGCACCGCCCGCATCATTCGCAGCTTGTCTTCCGTGAATCGCCGGCTGGGCTCGCCAATCGCCCGGATGATTTCCGCTTTCAGGTCGGCCTGCCCGCCCACAAAGTCAAGCACTTCACCGGTATCATGCCGCATCAACAATCCATTGATGGTGAAGTCCCGCCGCTGCACGTCTTCTTCCGGCGTCTTCGAGTACACCACGCGGTCCGGGTGCCGCCCGTCGCTGTAACCGACATCCGAGCGAAATGCCGCCACTTCCACTTTCCAGCCATCGCGTGGAATCAGCATCACTCCGAACTGCGCGCCCACCGCCACGCTTTCCGGAAACAGCTTCATCACCTCTTCCGGCGTCGCGTTCGTCGTCACGTCGTAGTCCGCCGGCTCGCGACCCAAAAGCAAATCGCGCACACACCCGCCCACGAGCAGCGCCTGGTATCCGTTGCGGCGAAGCACTTCGCAGATCGAATTAGCAAGTTCTCGCGGCGTCACGCAGAGATTATGCGACAGTTTGTTCGGTAGCTCACTACTTTAGGGGTGGGCTTTTTCCAAGCAGTAGCTGGAGAGACCCGCGGCGGTGAATTATCTGCTGCGGAAAACGAAACAGGTGATGTCATCAGACTGACGCGTAGCGCCCACAAATTCGTCCACGCGTTTCATCAGGTACTGCAGCGTTTCCTGAGCGTTCCAGTCCGGTAGGTTTCGAATGGCGCCGAGCCAGCGCTCGTTGCCAAACTCTTCTCCGGATTCGTTGAAGGCCTCGACCACGCCATCCGTGAAAAGTATCAGCGCGTCGCCCGTTCTCAGTTCAATCGAGGCCGTCTCGTAACTTGCATTGGCATCGATGCCGAGAGGAAGTCCCCCCACTTGAAGTGTTTCGGTGTCGCCGTTGGCGCGGCGGAGAACTGGGTGGTTGTGCCCCGCATTGACATAGGTCAACCGCCGCGACACTGGATTGTATTCGCCCAGAACCGCGGTCGTGAAACGCCGCCCGTCCAAGCTGTGCGCTGAGGCGTACCGGTTCAGGCGTTTCACCAGATCAGCGAGCGGCGCGTCATCTCCGGCTATGGTGCGAAGGCTCGCCTGCAACGTGGCCATGAGCAGCGCCGCCGGAACGCTCTTGCCTGCCACATCGGCAATCACAACGATCAGCCTTTCGCGTTCGTCGGGATTCGGATAAAACGCATCGTAGTAATCTCCCGCAACAGAATTTTGCGGGCGCGTCGCGAAAGCCAGGTCCGCTCGCGCTACGTCCGGTGGGTGCGACGGCACAAGCCACGTTTGAATTTCCCGGGCGATCTCCAGGTCGCGCTTCATCGTGACTTTGTCCGCCAGTTCCAGAGCAAGCAGCAGCAGGAAGATCAGCAGGGCAATCCCTGTGAAGTCCGCCTGCGGGTTGATGGCAGATATCGCGATCAGGACGAAAGCGATGAGCAGCAGGACACGCCGCGCCGGCGTCAACTTCATCGCCATCGACCAGAACAGCGTCTTGGCAATCCGGAACCAGCGATTCAAGCCGCGGTAGCTTCCCAGCTCTTCCCCGTCCGCCTCCTTCATGTAGAAGCCATAGCTCGCGCGGGCATCGGCGGTGAATTGCGACCACAACTCATCAATCTGGCGGCCTTCGCTGATGCGCTGCCAGAAATGCCGGACGCGATCCAGCAGGCTTTCAGCGGGACGGGAAGAAGAGACACCGGGGGTGGTAGGCGTGCTCATATCATTTCTTTCTAGGGAGCTAGAGTATAGGGCATCTGAGCGGGCTCTGCTCTCGGTCAGGAATCTTCCTGATCGTGGCCCGGCTGATCGCGTTGGAGCGACCCGCCGAATTGCACTTTCCCAAAACCGAAGCGGTCGCGGAGGCGGTCCGCTGCGGTGGTGAGTTTTTCCTGTTTCGCGCGCCGCCCCGCTTCGAGCAGATCGAGTTGTTCGCCGCCGTGCGTCAGGCCGCCGAGGCACACGCCGAGCAGCCGCACTTTTCTCTTCAAGTCCCGATGTGTTCGAAAGAGCTGCTGAAACACCGCAAAAATATCGGAATCCAGATGCATCGGTTCCGCGAGCGTTTTCGAACGCGTGTGCGTTTCGAATCCCGCGTACCGGATCGTCAGCGTGAGCGTTCGCGCCGCCAGGCCCGCTTCGCGCAGCCGCTTGCAGGTTTTCTGAGAAAGGTGGCTCAGCATCGCGGAAAGCGCGTTCGCATCGTCGGTGTCCTCGCCGAACGTGTGATTGTGCGAAATGGATTTCGGCTCCGCATCAATCACGAATTCATAGGAGTCGCCGCCCCGCGCTTTCCGGTAAAGCGCCGTTCCCCATTGCCCGAAAATCTGTTCCAGTTTGTCCTGCGGTACCGCCGCAATCTGTTCCACCGTTTCGATTCCCAGAGCGCGCAGCGCCCGCTCCGTCACTTCGCCAATGCCTGGAATTTTTCTTACGGGCAGCTTCGCGAGAAATCGCTGTTCACAGCCGGCCGGGACCCATACGAGCCCGCGCGGCTTCGCCTGATCGGAGGCCACTTTCGCGACAAGCCTCGTCGTTGCCAGCCCACCGGAACAAGGCAAATCCGTGGTGCGCGTAATCATGCGAAGCAGCTTGTCCGCGGCCGCCAGCGGCGGCCCGTGCAAGCGTTCCGTGCCCGCGAGATCGAGATACGCCTCGTCGATAGAAACCATTTCCACGATCGGAGAAAATTGCGCGAGGATTGTGGCGACGCGGTCGCTCCACTCCGAATATTTATCGTGATGCCCATCCAAGAAAATCGCGTGCGGGCACAACCGCCCCGCCGTGCGCAGCGGCATCGCCGAATGAATCCCATACTTCCGCGCTTCGTAGCTGGCAGCGGAAACGACGCCGCGTTGATCGGGACGCCCGCCCACCACCACCGGTTTGCCGCGGAGTTCCGGCCGCCCCAACAATTCCACTGAAACAAAAAACGCGTCCATGTCCACATGCAAAATGGACGACTGCACGAGCGCCGATTGCTCTTCGAGAGGGCCGTGTTTGGCTCGGAATCGGGCGAAGTCCGGCATGTTCCCTAGCCTACGCTCGACAATCGCTAGCCTCAACCCTTCCGGTTGAGTATTCGCTACAACCGATCGGCGGAGAGGACGCGGGGGACGCCGGCGAGATCGTTGGTGACGCCAACATTTGTCCAGGTTGGTGCGTCGAGGAGCGGTTGCACGGCGGGGAGGCTGTTGTGGCCGAGTTCGAGGACGAGAACGCCGCCAGATTTGAGAAGCGCGGCGGATTCGGTGATGAGATCGGCGTAGATTTCGTAGCCTTCTTCGCCGCCGTAGAGAGCGATTTCCGGTTCGTAGTCGCGGACTTCGCGCATGAGGGTCGCGGCTTCGCGGCGGCCGATGTAGGGTGGGTTGCTGACGATGAGATCGAGGAGACCTGACGAGCGGGTCGGGATGAACGGCAAATCAACAGGCGGTAATCTGCGAGCGTCGCCTGTAAACCCCTCCAGCAGATTGCTTAGCATAAGATGAAAACGGTCGCCACAACCGTGGCGGATGGCATTACGGCCTGCGACTTTAATTGCAGGGAAAGAAATGTCCGTTGCGTAGATCGTTGCGGCGGGGAGTTCCTTGGCGAGGGCGATGGCCATGCAGCCGCAGCCAGTGCCGATGTCCGCGATTCGCAAGCCCGTGCCATCGCTTTTTTGCGGGCGGCCGGCGCGGAGTTCGCGGCCGGCGAGACGGTCGAGTGCGACTTCGATGACGTGTTCGGTTTCGGGACGGGGAATCAAAACGTCGGGAGTGACTTCAAATTCGAGTCCCCAGAATTCCTGTTTGCCGGTTAGGTGCTGCGTCGGCTCGCCTCCGGCGCGCCGCGCGATCAGCGCAAAATAACGTTCTGCGTCCTGCACAGAGACTTCCTCCTCCGGGTGCGAATAGATCCAAGTTCGATCGCGGACCAAAACGTGAAGAAGCAATAACTCCGCGGCGAGCGTGAACGAGGGAACGCCCGCCTCACGCAGTTTGGCGATTCCGTTCTTGAGCGCCGTCCGGAGATCCAATGCCGTAACCGGTTTCGCGAACCGCATAACTTACGCTCCGGCGAGTTCCTGCTGGAGACGCTCGGACTCATAGTGCGAGACCAGGCCATCGACGAGCGGCGCGAGCCTGCCATCCATCACCTCGGTGAGCTGGTGAAGCGTCAAGCCGATGCGATGATCGGTGACGCGGTTCTGCGGGAAATTGTACGTGCGGATTTTTTCCGAGCGGTCACCGGTTTTGATTAGCCCGCGGCGTTCGGCGGACAGCGCGGCCTGCTGTTTTTCCTGCTCGAGTTCGTAGAGGCGCGCGCGAAGAACACGCATGGCCTTGGCGCGATTCTTGATTTGTGATTTTTCGTCCTGTTGCGAAACGACGAGCCCGCTGGGAATGTGCGTGATGCGCACGGCGGAATACGTAGTGTTGACGGACTGACCGCCTGGGCCGGAGGAGCAAAACGTGTCGATGCGCAAATCCTTCGCTTCGATTTTGATGTCGATTTCGTCGGCTTCGGGAAGAACGGCGACCGTGGCCGCCGAAGTGTGGATGCGGCCCTGTGTTTCGGTGGCGGGAACGCGTTGCACGCGGTGCACGCCGCTTTCGTATTTCAGCTTGGAGTAGACCTTGTTTCCCTGGATGGCGGCGACGACTTCTTTCAGGCCGCCGAGCGAAGACGGAGAGCTTTCGAGAACTTCGACTTTCCAGCCTTGCGTTTCGGCGTATCGCGAATACATGCGGAAAAGCTCCGCCGCAAAAAGAGCGGCTTCGTCGCCTCCCGTGCCGGCGCGAATTTCGACGATTACGCTCTTTTCGTCGAGGGGATCTTTCGGGAGAAGCAGGAGTTTCAGCGCACGCTCGACGGTTTCCTTGCGCGCAGTCAGTTCTTTTTCTTCTTCGTGAGCCATCTGCTTCATCTCGGCGTCCTCCGCCTCGACGAACATCTGGTGCGCGCCTGCCAGATCTTTTTCGATCTGCTTGTACTCGCGGTGCTTTTCAACGATCTCTTCGAGCTCGGCGTGCTGCTTCGCGACTTTCTGGTAGCGCGCGGAATCGGAGGCCACTTCGGAAGTCGAGAGCTGCTGCGTCAGCTCGTCGTAGCGCGTGCCAAGCTGATTCAATTTTTCAGTGAGTGTAAGAACGGCCATTGCATTTCCTCGTAAAACAATCGTGACTGGTGATTGGTGACTCGTGACTGGTGAAAATCAGGAGCGGCGCTCCGTGGGGGGAGCCTAAGGGTCAGCTAATAGAAGGCGGCGTACATCGAATTGCTCTTTACCAAGCATACCGCCGATGTCAAATTCTTGCAAACTGGTCGGTGGCGCTGTGTCGGTGGCGCTATTGCTCCGGCGCGAAGCGGTATACTACGATGCGCCTACGGCTATGAGTGAAGCGGTACGAACGATGATGCGAATGGACGCGGAGGCAGCGCAGGAGACTGCGGCGCAGGCGGATCCCGGCTTCTTGTGGGATTTCTGGTATCCGGCGGTGCGGAGCACGGAGATTCGCGGACAGAAGCTGGTAACGGCGATGCTGCTGGAAGTTCCGCTGGTGCTGGGCAGAACCTCCGAAGGAAAAGTGTTTGTGATGCGGGATTCTTGCCCGCACCGGGGCATGCCGCTGTCGTACGGGCGGCTCGACGGAAAAGTGGTGGAGTGCTGCTACCACGGATGGCGGTTCGATACATGCAGCGGACAGTGCCTCGAGATTCCTTCGTTGTCCCGCCAGGACAAGTTGAAAGTAGGGCGCATCTTTGCTGGACATTTTCCTTGCGAAGAGCGGGACGGCTACGTTTGGGTTTATATGAATTCGCCGGGGACGAAGGTGCCGGAGACAATTCCGGCGGCGCCGGCGCTTACCGTATTCAGCGAGAAATACAAGATCACGCATCTTTCCTGCGAGCTGCCTTCGCACATCGATCATGGAATTATCGGATTGATGGACCCGGCGCACGGGCCGTTCGTGCATCAATCGTGGTTCTGGCGGAAACGGGGAAGCATCCACGAGAAAGCCAAGCAATTCGAGCCGATTCCGAATGGCTTCCGGATGAGCGCGCACTCGCCGAGCACGAACAGTGCGCCCTACCAGTTGCTTAAGAAAATCACCGGCGAGCCGGTAACGACCACCATCGATTTTGTGCTGCCGAATCTCCGCTCGGAAGAGGATCGCAGCGGAAAGCTGTGGTTCTCGAGCCGCGCGACGGTGACACCGGAGCGGCGGGATTTGTGCCGGATCGATTTCGTGGCGGCATGGAATCTGTTCTTCCTGCCGGTTTCGATTTTCCGGATCTTCGGCAAGATTTTTCTGCGTCAGGACCAGGAGACGATGATCCGGCAGGCGGAAGGATTGAAGCACAACCCGCGGTTGATGCTTATTGATGATGCAGACCGGCCGGCGAAATGGTATTTCGCGCTCAAGGCCAGCCTGATCGAGTCGCGGCGGACGGGCGCGCCGATGGTGCATCCGATGAGTGGGCCCGTGACGCTGCAGTGGAGATCTTGAGTGGATCGGCCAGCCGCTGGCAAAAAAGACAAGTCCTACGGATAACTCTGCCCCCAGAATTTGGGGCATCATACCCTTCCTACTTTTTGGTGTCACCAAACGTGAAAGCGGCAACGATGAGACGTCTAGCGGGGACGGGGACGAAGGGGCGGACGCGCGGTGAGCGGGCGGGGACGCATGCGAAAGCGCGGGCTGATCGGCGGGGGAACGTTGCGGAGGAAATCGCCGCAGCCGGGGCAACGGCCATCGCTGCTGATGGGATCCATGGCATCGGCGCGGAGCCAGTGCCCGCGGGCTTCGCAAATCGGATTGATACACTGCACCGTGAAGCCGGGCAAATAGTGCATGGATTCTCCCCCCGAGGCCGCCCAGCCCGGGTCGATATCCTGTGCGATCGTTCAGCGGTCGCACTTGAAAATAACCGGGCCCCCTGGCGGCCAAGCCCGGCGCTCCAGCCAACGGCAGTCCACGGTCTGCTGACCGCAGTCACAAAATAAGTTGGAGACGCGCGGGAACAGAGCCAGTGATGGCGCGGATTTTGCAGCAAGAGGGCTGTGGTGTCAAGAGGAAAGACTACAAGATGTTGTGGTAAGGTTCCGAATGTGAAAACACGACCGGGCGACTCGTCTGGAGTGACTGGCCTGAAGCGCCACGGATCAGTCTGCGGCGCAGCTCGAGGAATCCGCGGGGTTACTGGGGCGTGGAGATTTTTGCGTAGGAAGAAGTGAAAATGATGCGGCTTGAGGCGCGAGCGAAGGAGCCGCAAGACGGAGGAGAGAAATGCCAAATCCAACAAGGTTTGAACTGGGCGGTGAAGGATTCCCGAGCATCAACTTGAGTGGCGCGGGAAAAAGAATATTGCAGCTCGCAATTCCAGTGCTGGTGATCATTCTGCTGATGGCCAGCACGACATCGATTCCGACAGGAAATGTGGGCGTGCTGACGCTGTTCGGGCGAGTGACAGGAGATGTGCTGCCCGAGGGAATTCACCTGATTAATCCACTGAAGGCGGTGCAAAAACTCTCCATTCAGACACAATCAGTTAAAGAGAGTGCCAATGTGCCGTCGAATGAGGGGCTGATCCTGGCGCTGGACACGTCACTGCTCTTCCGGCTGGACAAAAACAAGGCGGCGTTTGTTTACCAGACCGTGGGCGATAATTACGCGGAGAAGATCGTGGAGCCGACGCTGCGGGCGGCGATTCGCGCGTCCACCTCCGCGCATACCGCCAACGCCCTGTATACGAACGCACGCGAGCTGGTCCAGCAACAGATTCAGGACGAATTGACAGCGCAACTTGCGCCGCGCGGGGTGATCGTGGAAAACGTGCTGCTGCGCGATGTGCAATTGCCGGCCATGCTCAAAGGCTCGATCGAGGCCAAGCAGCAGGCCGAGCAGGACGCGCTGCGCATGAGCTTCATCCTACAGAAAGAAAAGCAGGAAGCCGAGCGGAAGCGCATCGAGGCGCAGGGCATCGCGGACTTTCAAAAGATCGTGGCAACAGGCATCAGTCCGCAGTTGCTCGAATGGAAGGGCATCGAGGCCACGGAGAAGCTGGCCACGAGCGCGAATGCCAAGGTTGTGATTATCGGGAACCCCAAGAACGGGCTGCCGCTGGTGCTCGAGCCGAAGTAGCAAATCGTGATCTAGGAATCTTTCCGAACAAGGGCAGTCTCTTTTGACATCCTCCCCTCCGTGAAACGGAGGGGATTCCCTACTGAGGTGAGGTTAAGCACATAGTGCTGCCTCTTCGAGGGGTTCCTGCTTCGCTGTGGAGTCCCATGACCGACCACTCTGCAGGCTATTGACTGACGCACGATATCCCGACGCCAGAAGGGCTACACCCTTATCACTGCTGATGAATTTTGCTAATTGATTCGCTGCCGCTACCTCATC